>JBDTRA010000025.1:0-56984 GCA_039931915.1 Flavobacterium sp.
TTGTTGCCAATGCTTCGGGAGCAGGAAGTTTTACTTCAGCTGCCTTAACTGCGGCGAATAATGGTCAGACATTGCAAATTACAGGAGTTACAACTACAAGCACTACGCCAAATTGTTCGGCTGCTTTTACCCAAAACGTGACGTTGTCAGTTCGTCCGACACCAACCTTGACAGGAGCATCACAATCTGCTGCCGTTTGCCCGGGTTCAGGCGCTTTAATAAGTTTAACAGGATTGTTGGCAAGCAGTACTTCAACGATTAACTATAGTATCAATGGAGTTGCCCAAACCGCAATAACCGGAGTTGTTGCCAATGCTTCGGGAGCAGGAAGTTTTACTTCAGCTGCCTTAACTGCGGCCAATAATAATCAGACATTACAAATTACAGGAGTTACAACTACTAGTGCTACACCAAATTGTCCTGCTGCTTTTACCCAAAATGTAATATTGTCAGTTAACCCAAATTTAACTGCTTCAGTGAGTATTATAGCTTCGCCATCAGTAACTATATGCTCCGGAACTTCAGTAACTTTTACAGCTTCGCCAATAAACGGAGGCACAGGACCAACATACCAATGGTATAAAGGAGGTGTATTAATTCCAAGTGAAACAGCTTCGACTTACACTACTACTACGTTGACAAATTCTGATGTTATTACAGTAAGTATGACTTCGAATGCAACACCTTGTTTAACAGGAAGTCCAACTACATCGAATAGTTTAGTAATGATTGTCAATCCAAATCCGTCGATTCCTACGGTGGGTACTATAACAAATGTTAGTTGTTCTGCGGGAGGGAGCGTAGTTTTGAATGGTTTACCAAGCGGCAGCTGGACCATTAATCAGTCGGGTACTGCAATAACAAGTTACAGTAGCAATACCAGCAGTTATACAGTTCTTGGGTTAGCTGTTGGGAGCTATACTTTTACAGTTACCAATGCCAGCGGATGCCCATCTTCAGCAACGGGACCTGTATCTATAACGGATGCTTCGAGTACGACCTGGAACGGAATCGCGTGGAGCAATGGTACACCCGATGCAACAAAAAATGCCATAATAACATCGGTAACCCCAAATTCTCCTTTTACGGCAGATTTGAGCGCCTGTGCCTTGACTATCAACAATAGTAGTGGTGTGGTTACTATACCTTCAGGGATTACCCTGACAATAATAAACGGAATTACTGTTTCTACAGATTATAATTTGATTTTTGAGAACAATGCGAGTTTGGTACAGATAAATAATGCAACGAACATAGGAAAAATCATCTACAAGCGAAATTCTGCCCCGATGAAAAATTTCGATTATACGTATTGGTCCTCACCTGTAGCAGGACAAACGTTATTTAATTTATCGCCCAATACCTTAGCAGACAAGTATATGTCTTATTCCGGTACTGGCTGGCAGGTACTTATGGGGGGAACAGCTGTTATGCAGCCTGGCATCGGGTATATCATAAGAACCCCAAAAGGAGGAACGTGGCCTGCCCCGTATCCTGAAGTGGTCGTGTTTCCTTACTCACAGCCAGTTCAATTTAAAGGAGTTCCTAATAATGGAAATATTACAAGCAGCCAATCCATGTTAAGCGACAAGTTTTACCTGATAGGAAATCCATATCCTTCAGCACTTAATGCAGACGATTTTCTATTTAACAATACTAATAATCACAATGTTTTAAACGGAACGATTTATTTGTGGACGCATAACACGGCTGTTACCAACCTTAAATATAGCTCTGATGATTATGCTTCGTATAATTTAACTGGCGGAACAGCAACAACCGGGACAAACAATGCAGAACCGTCAGGTTATATAGCCGCAGGACAATCCTTTTTCGCCAGTGCAAAAACCAATGGTACTGTTGAATTTAACAATTCGATGCGTGCAAATGGAAGCAATGGCAACAATGCCCAATTTTTTAAGCCCGGCAAAACGGCTAAAACAGGAAAATTGGAGAAACATCGTCTGTGGCTGAACATGACCAATACCACAGGTGCTTTTAAGCAAACCCTGATTGGCTATGCTGAAGGGGCAACCAACAATTTTGATAATGATTTTGACGGACTGACTTTTGACGGGAACAGCTATTTGGACTTATACAGTATCAATGGAACAGACAACCTGACCATACAGGGACGTGCCTTGCCATTTACCGATACGGATCTTGTTCCGTTGGGATACCGTTCAACAGTTGCAGGCAGTTTTACCATTGCCATAAATCAGGCAGACGGGGCGTTGGCCAATCAAAGGATTTACCTGGAAGACAAACAAACCAATACCATCAACGATTTAACGGCTCAAAACTATACTTTCAGCACCACAGTAGGAACATTCAATAATCGGTTCGTGCTGCGATACACCAACAAGACATTAGGTACAGGTGATTTTGAAAACGTTGAAAATTCGGTTACGGTTACAAGCCAGGATAAAACCATTGTGATAAGCTCACCAACGGAAAACATAGATAAAGTTTTTATTTATGATATTTCGGGCAAACAATTGTATAAAAAACAAAGCGTGGGCAATGTAGAATTATCGATTCAGCACCTGCCATTTGTACAACAGGTTTTGTTGGTAAAAATAGTTCTGGAAAATGGTTACACAATCACTAAAAAAATGATATTTAAATAAGAATTTAATTTCATAAAAATTTTAAATTATAAAAAACAGGAAGTACATCGAATAAATATGCTTTTAGTCGAATTTGTATAAAAATTACTTGCAGAACTGTTACTTTTGCTTATAATATATGACTTTTGAGTCTAATGTTTTAATTTCTAATGTTATAGATGTTTGCAATCATTAAGCTTAAATCAAAATACCAAAAATACCCCAAAAACAAATTAAAAATACAAATACCACAATAACCTACATGATTCAAAAATTATTTTTGCTTGTCCTTTCTTTGCTTTTTAATTTTTTTTCCAATAAGAAAAAACTATTATTTTATACATTTTTATTTACTGCACTTGGACTTGGGAGTGGGTATGGCCAAACAAATACATGGACTGGTACTACCAGCACTGCCTGGGATACAGCAACAAACTGGTCTTTGAATCTTGTGCCAACAACTGCACATGATGTTGTAATACCCAATGTTACCAATAAACCAACTATTTCGGTAGCCGGAGCAGTTTGTAACACTCTTAGCATAAATAATATTTTAGGAGGAAATACAAATGCTTTGACAATTACTTCTCCAGGAACTCTGGTTGTAACTGGTGCAATAACAATGATAGCACCAACAGCCGGAACAATAAATACAACGATAGCTGTGGGAACGGGTAGTTTAACAGCTGCTTCTGTAACTATGAATGATTCCGGTAATGATAATTTAGATTGCATATTATCTCTGTCTACCGGAGTTGTAAATATTAGTGGTAATATAACAATGAGTGGCAGTACAGCCAGAAATCAGGTGACCTTCTCAGGAGCTGGAACATTAAAGATTGGTGGGACTATGACTGGAGGTGGGTTAACACCATCAACCGGGACTGTTAATTATAACAATTCTGGTGCTCAAACTGTAGGAGCTTATACTTACAACAATTTAATTCTTTCAGGTTCAGGCACCAAAACTTTTGGGGCGATTACCACAGTAAGTGGTAATTGGTCTATGATATCAGGCACTTTGGCTAATTTGGGCGGGTTTACTCACACTGCAGGAACGCTTGTGTTGGGCGGAGCCGGACCACTTTTAAGTTCTTGGGGATCTACAGCATCGGGTGCAACTAACACAACAAATGATTATTTTACAGGCACTGGAAGAATCAATGTTTCTTCGGCACCATATCCTGCTATTGATAATAATTATGCTTCCTATACCAGTGGTGTTACTGGTCAGGTAGCGGGTACTCAAGGTGAATATGCAAATCCGCCTACAAATACCCTACCGGGGTCATTAACTCTTTCTGCTCCGGCAGGCTCTGCTTTTATCAATGTTAAGTTTGCGAGTTACGGCCTCCCGGGAGGAACCTCTCCAAATTTTACAATAGGAAGTTGTCATGCGTTTAACAGTAGAACTGTAACTACAGGTTTATTAGGTAATAATATAGCAACTATTCCTGCATCCGGATCTTTCAATAATACTTTTGGGGATCCGTGTTATGGTACAGTAAAATCATATAATGTAGTGGCTACTTACGCAGAACCTTTTTGTACTACCAGCGGAGTTCCTGCGATTGTTATAAACGGATCAACACCAACAGGCGGAAATGGCACTTATACCTACTTGTGGGAAATAAGTACCACAGGACATAGTACAGGTTATGCTCCGGCGTCAGGAATAAATGACGCTAAAGACTATACGGTTCCGGCAGGTACTTCACAAACTACATGGTATAGAAGAACGGTTACATCAGGTATTTACTCAGATGCTACAATTGTAATTATACAAGTGGTGGCAGTATCACCTACTGTACCTACAAATATTACAGCTCCGGCTACTATTTGTTCAGGTTCCTCAACTACATTGACCGTTAGTGGTGGTTCGCTTGGTGGTCCGGGAGGATATGCCGAATGGTCAACAGGTTCATGTGGTGCCACTATTATAGGTACAGGAAGTAGTATAGTGGTTTCACCAACTACTACGACAACTTATTTTGTTAGATACAAAAATGCTTGTGGTAGTACAACTTGTATTTCTAAAACGATAAAAGTACCTTCAATCATTTCAAACAAAGTTGATGAAACTTGTCCCGTATCTAATAATGGGAGTATTTCGCCTATACTTTCTGGCGGTATATCCAATGTAAAGTATATTAAAATCACACAAAAATATGCTAATTACCAACAAGTAGCTGAAATTGAAGCTTTTGAAATTTTTACAGGAACTAACGTTGCCCGATCTACAAATGGGGCTATTGCTACCTCGTCTTCAAATTATAACTCTACTTTAATACCTGGTAAAGCAATTGATGGTGATATCACAGGAATTAGTAATAATTATTGGCATAGTTTAACTACCCATGTTAATGAATGGATCATGATAACTTTACCTGCAAATAAGAATATTGATTTTTTAAAAATATATAATCGTATAGATTGTTGCTCTGACAGAGGACAGAACATGCTTCTGGAGCTTTTAGACGACTCTAGTAATGTTTTATATTCAAAAACAATCGATTTATATCAATCTGGAGCTAATGTACCTGTAAATGTGAATGTTTTGGACGTTTCATGGTCAGATAGCGCAACTACTTTAAATAGAACAAATTTAGATTCAGGTACTTATACATTGAATTATGCAGATGCAAATACTTGTTCTACAAATCTGCCTGTAATAATTAGCTCAATAAATGTTAATCCAACCATCACCACTCAACCGTCTGCAAGTTCACAACCATATTGCTTAAATTCTCCGGCATTAGCTTTGACTGTGGCAACTACAGGAACAAATGTGACATATCAATGGTATATAAATACAATAGCAAGCAATACAGGAGGTACTTTACTCAGTGGAGCAACTAGTGCAAATTATACTCCCCTTACAACATCAGTAGGAACCAACTACTATTATTGTGTAGTTAGTGGTACCTGTACTCCTGCAGCGACTAGTTCTGTTTCTGGAGGAATCACGGTTACTCCATTACCCGCTGCTCCTTCTGCATCGGTAACAACAGTTCCTTCTTGTGTGACTAATGCGGGAACCATTACAATTTCGGCTCCTTTAGGTGCTGGATTTACGTACAGTATTGATGGTACTACTTATACTAATACAACCGGAGAATTTACAACAGTACCTATTGGAACTTATAATGTTACAGCTAAAAATAGTTCTGGTTGTATTTCCGCTGCTACTCCAATAGATGTAAATGGTGCAGTCACAAAAAACTGGACTGGCGCTTCAGGAACGAATTGGAATGATCCAACTAACTGGAATCCTAATGGTGTTCCAATTGTATCGGATTGTGTGGTAATTCCAAATATGACTAATAAACCAATACTTTCAGGAACAAATGCCAGTTTTTATGCGAATACTTTGCAAGTTGACGGCAATGCAATAGTAACTGTTCAATCAACTAATATCCTTTCGGTTACGAATTCTGTAACGGTTGCCACCAACGGTCAATTAATATTTGAGAACAATGCGAGTTTGGTACAAACTAATAATGTAATAAATACGGGAAGTATTATTTATAATCGAAATTCTGCACCGATGAAAAATTTCGATTATACGTATTGGGCATCACCTGTGGCAGGACAAACCTTATTTGATTTGTCGCCTAATACACTGGCAGATAAATATATGTCTTATTCCGGTACTGGTTGGCAGGTACTTATTGGAGGAACAGCAGTTATGCAGCCTGGAATCGGATATATTATCAGGACTCCAAAAGGAGGAACCTGGCCTGCTCCACATCCTGAAGTGGTTTCTTTTCCCTATTCACAACCTGTTCAATTTATAGGAGTACCGAATAATGGAAATATTACAAGCGGTCAATCCCTGTTAAACGGCAAGTTTTATCTGGTAGGAAACCCTTATCCATCGGCACTTAATGCAGATGACTTCCTCTTTAATAATACTAATAACCATAATGTTTTAAACGGAACGATCTATTTATGGACACATAATACGGCTGTTACCAGTTTAAAATATACCTCTGACGATTATGCTTCCTATAATGGATTGGGGGGTGTAGCAACATCCGGCGGAGCAGTACCTTCGGGTTATATAGCCGCAGGACAATCCTTTTTTGCAAGTGCAAAAGCCAATGGAAATGCAGCGTTTGATAATTCTATGCGTCCAACAGGAAACAATACCCAGTTTTTCAAACCTGGTAAAACATCGAAAACAGCAAAATTAGAAAAACATCGTCTGTGGCTGAACATGACCAATACCACAGGTGCTTTTAAGCAAACCCTGATTGGCTATGCTGAAGGGGCAACCAACAATTTTGATAATGATTTTGACGGACTGACTTTTGACGGGAACAGCTATTTGGACTTATACAGTATCAATGGAACAGACAACCTGACCATACAGGGACGTGCCTTGCCATTTACCGATACGGATCTTGTTCCGTTGGGATACCGTTCAACAGTTGCAGGCAGTTTTACCATTGCCATAAATCAGGCAGACGGGGCGTTGGCCAATCAAAGGATTTACCTGGAAGACAAACAAACCAATACCATCAACGATTTAACGGCTCAAAACTATACTTTCAGCACCACAGTAGGAACATTCAATAATCGGTTCGTGCTGCGATACACCAACAAGACATTAGGTACAGGTGATTTTGAAAACGTTGAAAATTCGGTTACGGTTACAAGCCAGGATAAAACCATTGTGATAAGCTCACCAACGGAAAACATAGATAAAGTTTTTATTTATGATATTTCGGGCAAACAATTGTATAAAAAACAAAGCGTGGGCAATGCAGAATTATCGATTCAGCACCTGCCATTTGCACAACAGGTTCTGTTGGTAAAAATAGTTCTGGAAAATGGTTACACGACTACCAAAAAATTGATCTTCAAATAGTATCAATATCTTTATAAAACAAAAAACCGATAATGAACGTTATCGGTTTTTTTGTTTTAATAATCCAAAATAATTATCAATATTTTCAAAGGACAATCAAAGTTTTTGTTGAGTTACTAAAATTCAAAAAATCACTAAATGTGGGTATTGTAATGTCGCTTGTTTAATTTTAGATTGCACGTAAATTCTTATTAATTATAAGTGTTCGAATCTACAAAACAAACTTCATATTTCGATGCCAAAATTACATTACTCAATTGCTTTTCTTTTTTTCTTTTTTAGTATAACCAATAACGCTCAACAAGGGAAATTGGATAATAGTTTTAATACCTATGATGATGGGATTAACGGAGATGGTTTTGATAATAACGTCAGATCCTTGGCAAAACAAACAGATGGCGGCTTAATTGTTGGGGGTGATTTTTTGAATTTTAACGGAAAGCCACTTCAGTATCTGACACGATTGAAACCTGACGGAACTGTAGATATAGATTTTAATACAGGCACAGGTTTTAATGGAAAAGTATATTCATCTTTTATTCAATCTGACGGTAAAATTATTATCGGAGGTAATTTTACCAGCTATAATGGTGTTTCCATCGGAAGATTGATTCGTTTAAATAGTGATGGTTCAAATGATACTACTTTTAATACTGCACAAGCAGCAAGCTCTGGTATCATAAACCAGATTGTAGAACAATCTGATGGTAAAATTATAATTGTCGGAAGTTTTACAAAATATGACGGTGTGACCGTTAACAGGGTTGCAAGAATCTTAGCCAACGGAAATTTAGATCCCGGTTTTTTAACAGGATTAGGTGCTCCTGCTAATATAAACAGTATACAAATTCAAACCGACGGTAAAATTATTCTGGCAGGTAATTTCATCAAATTTAATGGTATTGATGTAAACAAAATTATACGTTTAAATCAGGATGGGAGTATAGATGCCACTTTTAATATCGGAACAGGTTTTAATCAGGACATAAATACAATGGTTTTACAATCAGATGGCAGAATCATAATAGGTGGAGAATTTACATATTATAATGGTATTGCTGCAAATAGAATTATCCGTTTGAACCCGGATGGGACAATTGATCCTGGTTTTTTGTCAGGAACAGGTTTAAGTAATGGATCGGTTTACGTTATAAAAACGGATGCCTTGGGGAATATTATGTTAGGAGGTTCGTTTACTGATTTGTACAATGGATCAGAAGTTAACCGATTGCTTTTTTTGGATGGAAGCGGAAATATCAAAACTAATTTCGATATAGGTTCCGGCCCTGCATCTGCCTCTGTTTTAGTTTTAAATAATGCTTCAGACGGTTCTTGGCTTGTTGGAGGCTCTTTCTCTGTTTTTGATTCTCAAAATCAAGGGAGATTAGCTAAAATTGATGGCAATGGGATACATGATACCGGATATCTTTCTGCCGGAGTTGGTTTTGATAATTCGGTTTTTAAAGTATTGCCATTATCAGATAATAAAACAATGGTTTTTGGCAATTTTTCGAAATTCAATGGTTTTCCTTCTTCAAAAGTGGCAAGGATTTTACAAGATGGAGAACTGGATATAACTTTTAATGCTGCCGGGACAGGAGCAAATAATGCTATAAAAACGGCTGCACAACAATTGGATAACAAAATAATTATGGCAGGAAGTTTTACCAGTTATAATAATACAGTTTGTAATCGTATCGCACGAATTTTTCCTGATGGTAGTTTAGACGCCAGTTTTATTTCCGGAAGCGGTTTTAATAGTCAGGTCGCTGCAGTAATTATTCAATCAGATCAAAAGATCTTACTGGCAGGAAGTTTTACAAAATATAACGGGACAACACTTGGTCACATTGTAAGATTAATGCAGGATGGAAGTATTGATGTTGGTTTTAATACTGTTTTAGGTGCAGATGCTGCTATAGATGCAATGTTAATCCAACCAGATGGTAAAATTGTATTAGGCGGAAGATTTGATACGTTTAACGGAAATGGATATTCCAGGTTAATACGACTAAATACAGATGGGAGCATAGACAATAGTTTTTCTGTGGGAACTGGATTTGATAAAAATGTGTATGCCTTAGACCTGCAGTCTGATGGTAAAATTATTGTTGGCGGTTCTTTCTTAAATTATAATGGCGTATCGAAAAAACGGGTTTTAAGGTTATATCCTAATGGAACTTTAGACACAACTTTTGAATCAGGTACAGGTTTTAGTAATGGAGATGTTAGAAGTATTTTGGTACAACCAGATGATCGAATTTTAATTGGAGGGGCTTTTTCAGGAAATTACAACGGAACACATTCTTTACGCTTAATACGCTTGACAGCAAAAGGGACTATTGAGAGCTCATTCGACGTAAGTCTCAACAGTACTTTGTACTCAATGGGATTTACTGCCGATTTCAAACTGCTGATTGGCGGTAATTTTAATTCGGTTTCAGGAATAGCAAAACACAGGATTGCCCGATTAAAATTATGTAACAATAGTTCAAAATGGGATGGTTCCGGATGGTCTAATGGAAATCCTTCAGGAGGAAAAGAATTGGCTTTCGAAGAAGATTATCAGTTTTCAGCTTCAGCAAATGCATGTTGCTGTACGATAGCTTCAGGAAAAACGGTAACGGTTTCCAGTGGAAGTGCTTTAGGATTGAGTTTTAATTATTCAGGAACAGGAATTTTGGTTTTAGAAGATACGGCATCCTTATATCAATCAGATGATGAAATGGTCAATACAGGCATTATTCATTTCAAACGAAAAACAAAACCTGTTTTAAAATTTGATTATACTTATTGGTCTTCTCCGGTAGAAAACCAGAAACTGATTGATGTTTCGCCCACTACTTTGTCGGATAAGTTTTTCTCTTTTGCTGCAGATGCAAACCATTGGATAAATGAAGTTCCATCAACTGTAATGTCTATAGGAAAAGGATATGTTATTCGTGGACCACAAGGTTTTTCAACAACAGTTCCTGAAAAATACGAAGCTGTTTTTAAGGGAATTCCAGTCAACGGGATAATCAAAACCAATGTTGGGAATAGTGATAGCTACAATTTAATTGGAAATCCATATCCTTCAGCTGTCGATGCTGATGCTTTTTTAAAAACGAATTCAGATATTATTAATGGAACTCTTTACTTCTGGACCCATAATACTCCTGTTACAAATCTGAAATATAATACAGATGATTATGCTGTTTATAATTTACTTGGAGGCGTGGGCACCAGAAAAGCTTTAGCTTCGGGAGAGAATGAAACTTTACCAAATGGGATAATTACTTCTTGTCAATCTTTTTTTGTTCAGAGCGCAAAACCTGGTGAAGTAAAATTCGAAGACAGTATGAGGATTTTGGAAAGTAATACCAGCTTTTTTAAGCCTGGTAAAACTAAAGGAACGGAAAAAATTAATAAGCCGGAAAAAAACAGGATCTGGTTGAATTTCGTCAATGAAGAAAATGCTTTTAAGCAACTTTTAATTGGTTATCCCGAAGGAGCTACGAACGGCTATGACAGGACTTTTGATGGTGAATTTTTTGGTGGAAATCAATATGTGGGTTTTTATTCCTGTAATGAAAGTAAAAATTGGGTGATCCAGGGAAGAAGTCTCTCTTTTCAGGAATCAGACGAAGTAATTTTGGGATATAAAACTGAAATCAATGGCAATTTTACGATAAGCATTGATCATTTAGACGGAACTTTTACAAACCAGTCGGTTTATCTTGTGGATAAGGAAAAAAACATCCAGCATGACTTAAAAAAAGGATCCTATGTGTTTCCGACAGAAAAAGGAACTTTTAATAATCGTTTTATTTTAAAGTATACCGATGAAACATTAGAAACAAAAGAAGTTTCCCAAAAGGAAAAGACTATTACGGTTTACCAATATCAAAATCAATTAGTTGTTGAATCAATTGGTTCAGCTTTACAGGAAGTTCAGGTGTTTGATTTGTCCGGTAAATTAATTATGGATCAGCAAACCAATCTAAACACAATAACAATCTCCAATTTAAAACCTAAAAATCAAGTTCTGATTTTCAAAATTAAAACTGATAATGGTTCGGAAACTAAAAAAGTAATTTATTAAATTTCGTTTAGCAAATTTTGATTGGTGTTTAGAATTGCTTTTTCATTTTTATAATCAATCCATTTTTGCCCCTTCCATTTTCGCATGAAAACATCAAAATGACGCATGATAAAAATGTTATAGACTGCTTTGGATAAATTAGTGATGTTTTTTGGAAAAGCACGGAGACTCATTGAAAAACCAGGTGTCAAATATTTCATATAATGCCAATATCCTTCGGGCATATAGAGCATTTCGCCATGTTTCAAATTTGTGATATAACCTTCTGCATTTTTAAGGGCAGGAAATTTTTCATAATCAGGGTTATCAAAATCAATATCTTCCCTTGAGATTAAGGCATGCGGTACTTTGTACATATATTTTGACTGGTTGGGTGGAAAAATCATGCATTGTTTTTCACCATGAAAATGAAAATGAAGAATATTCGAGTAATCAATATCATAATGCATAAAGACCCTTGAGTTCTCTCCGCCAAAAAATAACATTGGTAATTGTTTGATTAATTTTAAGCCAATTTCAGGCCACAAAAAGTCATTCTTTAGAGATGGCACTTCTTTCATTAAATTATAAAGAAAAATGCGGTAATTGGTAGGTTTTTGTTCTAAAAGATCAATATAATCACTCATCTTCATTGTAGTATGCGCTTCATTAAAGCCATCTTTATGATTTACGTGCCTGTCGTCGTACAAAGGAACGACAATATCACCTGCAGTTTTATTGATATATGATAATTTCCATTTATGATAAGCTGGCCAATCTTCAGTTAGCTCTTCAATAACAACCGGAATTTGATTTTCTACATATTGGGAAATAAAATCAGATTTTGAGATTTTTTTTACCCTTTCTATTTGTTTTAATTTCATTTCTATAAATAAAAAAATTGCTTATAACTCTGTGTTATAAGCAATTTAAAAATATGTGCAGAAATTTATTAACTCAATAACTTAAATTTTTGACTTAATCGAAGCTTCAAGATTTCTTTCAATCGAATGTCCCGGTCTTGACCATTTAGGTTTTTCTCCTAATGGTGCGAACTGAGAATCAGCAGCTTCTATAGTTTGTGGTTGTGAAACCTTAACAAAAGGTTTTTGCGGAATCAATCCTAACATTTCAAACATTTTCATGTCTTCGTGAACATCCGGATTTGGTGTAGTAAGTAATTTATCTCCGGCAAAAATAGAATTTGCACCGGCAAAAAAGCACATGGCCTGTCCTTCGCGGCTCATATTGGTTCTTCCTGCAGATAAACGCACCTGTGTATCCGGCATTACAATTCTGGTAGTAGCTACCATACGGATCATTTCCCAGATTTCAACAGGTTTTTCTTCTTCCATCGGGGTACCTTCAACAGCTACCAAAGCATTAATAGGTACTGATTCCGGTTGAGGATTTAAGGTCGAAAGGGCAACAAGCATTCCAGCCCTGTCTTCGATGCTTTCTCCCATTCCTATAATTCCGCCACTACAAACAGTAACATTCGTTTTACGAACATTCTCAATTGTTTGTAAACGGTCTTCAAAACCACGGGTCGAAATCACGTCTTTATAATATTCTTCTGAGGTATCTAAATTGTGATTGTAAGCATATAATCCGGCTTCTGCCAAACGTTGTGCCTGGTTTTCGGTAATCATGCCGAGCGTACAGCAAACTTCCATATCGAGTTTGTTAATGGTACGAACCATTTCCAGGACCTGATCAAATTCTTCACCGTCCTTTACATTTCTCCAGGCAGCTCCCATACATACACGGGATGAACCGCTGGATTTTGCACGCAATGCCTGTGCTTTTACCTGACTAACACTCATTAAGTCATTTCCTTCAACTCCCGTATTATAACGTGCCGCTTGTGGGCAATACCCACAATCTTCAGGACATCCGCCAGTTTTTATTGATAATAAAGTAGATACCTGAACTACGTTTGGGTCATGCTTTTCTCTATGGATGGTAGCAGCTTCATAAAGCAAATCCATCATAGGTTTATTATATATTGCGATTATTTCGTCTTTTGTCCAGTTGTGTTTTGTAACGTTCATTGATACATTGTTTTTGAAGTTTCAAAAGTAATTAAATTGTTCTAATCAACAATGCTGATTGCCATAAATGAATATTTGTTGTGTGTTTTCAAAAAAATAAACACTTTAAAACCATAGAATTTACCTTTTTATGATTTTAAAGTGCTTAAATGAATGTTTTTTATTCTGATAAATTAATCGGCGGCATATTTATTATTCCATAATAACATCATCATTAAAGTTACAATTATACAGGAAGCTGTTCCCTCAAAAAGCAAACAGAGAACATATGTTGGTACAGAAGGCTCTCCTCCAAACATAAAAGCCTGAGATAATGATTTAACATACGCATCTCCGCCTTTAGCATAACTATAAATTAGCAATGCTCCAATACTTAATACAACACCGGTAAAGGAGGTTACCATTGCGGATCTTGCATTGGGAAGAAAACCCGTTTTACCCTCTGCGAGATTCATTTTCAACGTTCGGTTTACGCCATAAAAAATGAAAAGTACATTTAATAAACGCAGGTAAAATAAATGGGAAAGGTTTAGAACTTCCATTAATAAGAAAAAAATGCTAATGCCCAGGAATATAAAAAAACCGTTTATTATTTCTTTAGGTAATTTCATAATAGTTATTTTTTAAAGAAAGTTAATAGTAATTATTTGAAAAACAGTGTCCTATCAAATTTACTAAAAAAATAAGTACGATGATTTAAAAAAAACAAAAAGTATTTTGGGTTTTAGAGCTGCCCCACAAAATTTAAAGTAGTTTTTTTATCCTGATTTAATTGTTCTTTCAGCAACTCTACTGAGTCAAATTTTTGCTCTTCGCGAAGATATTGCAAAAGTGAAATTTCGAGCCTTTGACCATAAATATCTTCATCAAAGTCTAACAGATGTACCTCGATTGTTTGTTTCTGTCCGTTTACAGTTGGATTAAAACCAATATTCATCATACCGAAAATTTCTTTTTGATTGATGGTGGTTTTAACAACATAAACGCCATTTTTTGGTATTAACTTGTAATCTTCTTCTATTTGGATATTGGCAGTTGGAAAACCAATTGTTCTTCCTAATTGTTTTCCTTTTACGACTTCACCAGTCAAAAAATAAGCGTATCCAAGATATTCATTGGCTAAATTCATATTTCCGTCCTGCAATGCTTTTCTGATTTTGGTAGAACTTACGGATACATCCTGAATTTCCTGAGCCGAAATTTGTTCTACTTCAAAACCGTATTCGGCTCCAAAAGCAATTAAATTATCAATATTTGCAGTTCTGTTTCTTCCAAAACGATGATCATGGCCAATAATTATTTTTTGGATATGAAACTGATTTACTAAAATAGAATGCACAAATTCTTCAGCTGTTAATCTTGAAAAAGTTTCATTAAAAGGATGAATTACCAGGTTCTCAATACCCGATTTTTCAAGAAGTTTAGACTTTTCAGCAATGGTACTCAAAAGCTTTATTTCTGACTTTTCTTGTAAAACCATTCTTGGGTGCGGAAAGAAAGTAAGTACTAAACTTTCATATTTTCCGTTTTCTGTATTTTGAGTGAGTCTTTCCAGAATTTTTTTATGACCAATATGAACGCCATCAAAGGTACCAAGAGTTAAAATTGTTTTCTTGGTTGACTGAAATTCATTAATAGATTCAAAAAGCTTCAAAGCAAATAATTTAGGATGGTGCAAATTTATACTATCTATTTCAAATCTGGCACTAACCCGAATTGATTTTTAAATTGAAAAGGTTAGATTTTGTGAAAAATGGACTCATTCGTCGATATAAAATAAATATGTGTCGATAATATATCTGAATTTAACTTAATTAATTTAATTTTATTCCCTGATAACTTTTTGATTATGAAAAAACAATTACTTTTTTTGATATTTATTTTTTGTTGTATTAATATTCATGCTCAAAATAATGTTCTTTGGGAGAAAATTAATTCGGTCTCGGCAAAAAAAACCGAAAGTCTTTCTAATCAGGATAAGTTATATTTTAAACTGAACGAGAGTCTTTTGACACAAACAATTGCATCTTCAACAAGTAAATCTTCACAAGCTGCAACTTCTGAAATCACGATTCCAAATACTGATGGTGTTTTAGAAAGATTCATGATTTGGGAATCTTCAAATTTTGATCCGGAATTACAAGCCAAATACCCTGAAATCAGAGCTTATGAAGGAACCGGTCTGGATGATAAAACAGCAAAAATTCATTTTAGTGTAGCTCCAATAGGAGTACAAACAATGGTTGTTCGTTCTGATAAGCCATCTGAATTTATCGAACAAAATCCGGATAATAAATCAGAATACGTATTGTTTACGTCAAAATACAGGGATACATCAAAACCTTCTTTAGCTTGTATGACCAAAGAAGAAGCAAATAAAAAATCTTCCATAAAAACGGCTAAAACAACATCCAACACACAATCTTTCAAAACATTACGATTAGCATTATCCTGTACAGCTGAGTATACAACTTTTTTTGGAGGGACAAAAGCAGGAGCACTTGCTGGAATGAATGCTACAATGACGAGAGTTAATGGGGTTTTTAATAAAGATTTGGCCGTAAAATTAATTATAATTGCTAATAATGATGCTGTTATTTATACAGATGCAGCAACAGATCCTTATTTTGATGCGAATAAGGGAATATCTGAAGACACTGATGGTATTTCTTTTTGGAGTAAGCAAGTTCAAAATACATTAACAAGTGTAATTGGAGAAGGAAATTATGATATTGGGCATTTGTTTGGTGCTTCCGGAGGTGGGGGAAATGCTGCTTGTATAGGTTGTGTTTGTGTAAGTCCAACACCATCAAATGTTATAGGTAAGGGAAGTGGGTATACTTCGCCGTCAGACAAAAAACCACAAGGAGATACTTTTGATATTGATTTTGTAGCGCATGAAATGGGACACCAGTTAGGAGGAACCCATACTTTTTCTTATGCTGTCGAAGGGACCGGAGTAAATGTAGAGCCGGGCAGTGGTTCGACTATTATGGCATATGCTGGAGTGACAGACACTTATGATATGCAAAGTAACTCTGATGATTACTTTGCGTATGCCAGCATTTTGCAAATCCAGAATAATCTTGCCACCAAAACATGTCCGGTCAGTACCGCTATAATAAATAATCCTCCAACTATAAACGCAGGTTCAGATTATACGATTCCGTTTAATACACCTTTTGTTTTAAAAGGAACAGGGTCAGATCCCGAAGGAGATTCTGTTACTTATTGTTGGGAGCAGAATGATAGTGCGACAAATGAAACATCAGGAAGTAACAGTATAGCATATCCTGCAAAACCTGACGGGCCATTATTTCGTTCTCTTCTTCCAATCAGTTCTCCCGTTCGATATATGCCAAGTTTGAGTACAGTACTTCAAAATAGGCTAACTACAACTTGGGAATCTGTCTCTTCAGTAGCAAGAACTTTGCATTTTTCCTTGACAGGAAGAGATAATGCAGCTTTGGGAACTGCCCAGACAAATACAGACAATATGATAGCTAACGTGAGCGCTACAATTGGGCCATTTGCAGTCACTTCACAAAATACAAATGATATTGGCTGGCAAAAAGGTTCTTTTCAAACGGTAACCTGGGCTGTAAATAATACAAATACATTATCAGGGTCCGGTACTGTAAATATTAAATTATCTACGGATGGGGGTTTGACCTTCCCAACAATTTTAGCTTCTGCTACACCAAATGATGGTTCAGAAACTATTACCGTTCCGCTGGATATTGTTGCCACAAATTGCAGAATTCTAATTGAGCCAACGGCTAATATTTATTATGCCTTAAACAGCAATCCTTTTGCTGTAGGATATACAGTTCAAAGCAGTTGTGATACATATAGCTTTGGCAGTGCTTATGCTATTCCGTTTCAATCGACATTTGTTTCAAAAACAGTAACCGTTCCTGCTTCAACAGCAATAATTTCTGATGTAAATGTTTCTGTAAATGTAACACATGATAAATTTTCAGATTTAGAAATTCAAATAGTAAGTCCTCAGGGGACGGTTGTGAAATTATATGATCAAAATTGCGATATAGTAAGTTCAACCTTATCGCTTGGATATGATGATTCCGGAGTTGATCTGGATTGTTCCAAAACAACGAATCAGATTGTTTTGCCAATTGAATCTTTAAGTGTCTTTAATGGTCAAAATCCGCAAGGTGCCTGGAAATTCCAGGTGCGGGATGCTGTTTCAGGGAATTTTGGAACTATAAATTCTGCATCAGTAAATATTTGTAGTCAAAATTTCACATTGGATGATTCTGAATTCGAAAGTGTCGATTTTGGACTATATCCAAATCCTAACAGAGGTAATTTTAATGTTCAATTTGAATGCGATTCGACTAAAACCGTTAAAGTGTTTGTTCATGATATTATAGGTCAAAAAATCTATGATAAAACATTTGACAAATCACCTTATTTTAATCAAAATATTCAATTGTCAAAAACGTCTCACGGATTGTATTTTGTAACGATAATAAATGGAGACAGGAGAATTGTCAAAAAAATAATGGTAAACTAATTTTAGGAGTTTGCCATTGCCATACAGACAATACTGATTTTTGCCCCCGGAATTTTCTGTAAAGTTCGGGCACAGGCTTCAAGAGTCGACCCGGTTGTAATTACATCATCAACGATTAAAAAATGTTTGTTGTGATTTTCTTCTGAATAACAAACATCAAATGAATTCCTTATTCCTTCTGATCGGTCTGAAAGATTCTTTTTGGATTGTGTTTTGGCGTATTTTTTTCGAAGTAAAATGGAATCATCATAAACGATATTCAACCCTTCAGCCAAAGCCTTTCCAAAAGTAGTTACCTGATTGTAGCCGCGTTCTTTAAATTTTTTTTGATGTAATGGCACAGGGATTACAATGTCAAAAGGAATTTTGAGATTTAATTCTTTTAAATCTTCTACATACCAATATCCCAGGACAGTCCCTGTTTCTTCGTATCCTTTATATTTCAAATTGTGAATGAGCTCCTGCACAATTCCCTTTTTATTAAAATATAAAAAAGCCGATGCATATTCGATATCAATTTTGCCATAAAATTTATTGAAAGCGTCATTTTTAGGATCTAAATGATGTTGCGTTAAAGGCATTTCATGTCGGCAATTGGTGCAAATAGCAGTTTCATTGGTCATTAAAAGTGCATGGCAGCCTGCGCAAAGTTTAGGAAAAAAGAGATTTTTTAAAGATTCAAACATATTTGGCAGAGTTTATTTATAAAAATATGAAAATGAAGGACTCAATCTTCAACTATTTTTCTTTTTTTTAAACCTACTTTTTATATTTTTGCATCACTATGGCAAAACAAGAAGATTTATTTAAGAATGTGGTTTCGCACGCAAAAGAGTACGGATTTATTTTTCCGTCAAGCGAAGTATACGATGGATTGAGTGCAGTGTATGATTATGCACAAAATGGTGTCGAATTAAAAAAGAATATCCGTGAATATTGGTGGAAATCAATGGTTCAGATGAATGAAAATATTGTCGGCCTTGATGCTGCAATATTAATGCATCCAACAACCTGGAAAGCTTCAGGCCACGTTGATGCATTCAATGATCCGTTAATTGATAATAAAGATTCGAAAAAAAGATATAGAGCAGACGTTTTGGTTGAAGATTATGCTGAAAAGCTTAATGTGAAAGCAAAAAAGGAAATCGAAAAAGCAAAAGAACGTTTTGGGGATGCTTTTAATGAGCAGGAATTTATTACTACTAATACACGTGTGGTTGAATATCTTGCTAAAGAAAGAGAAATTCTGGAAAGATTGGCTCGTTCATTAGGAAATGAAGACTTAGCAGATGTAAAAGCTTTAATCGAAGAATTAGAAATTGCTGATCCTGATACAGGGTCTAAAAACTGGACAGAAGTTCGTCAGTTCAACTTAATGTTCGGAACTAAATTGGGAGCTTCTGCAGATTCGGCAATGGATTTGTATTTGCGACCGGAAACGGCTCAGGGTATTTTTGTGAATTTCCTGAACGTACAAAAATCAGGCCGTATGAAAGTTCCTTTTGGAATTGCTCAAACGGGTAAAGCATTTAGAAATGAAATTGTGGCAAGGCAATTTATCTTCCGTATGCGTGAATTTGAACAAATGGAAATGCAGTTTTTCGTTCGTCCGGGTGAAGAAATGCAATGGTACGAGCACTGGAAAACAACTCGTCTAAACTGGCATTTGTCTTTAGGATTGGGAAAAGAGAATTACCGTTTTCATAATCACGAAAAATTAGCGCATTATGCAAATGCTGCAGCCGATATTGAGTTTAATTTCCCTTTTGGATTCAAAGAATTAGAAGGAATACACTCTCGTACAGATTTCGATTTAAAAGCACACGAAAAGTTCTCAGGAAGAAAATTACAATATTTTGATCCTGAACTGAATGAAAACTATGTGCCTTATGTAGTAGAAACTTCTGTTGGTTTAGATCGTATGTTCCTGGCTGTTTTCGCCACTTCATTAAAAGAAGAAACATTAGAAGACGGCTCAACAAGAACCGTTTTAAAACTGCCATCAGTTTTAGCACCAACAAAAGCAGCTGTTTTGCCATTAATTAAGAGAGACGGTTTGCCTGAAATTTCTAAAAAAATCATCGAAGATTTAAAATGGGATTTCAATGTTGCTTATGATGAAAAAGATGCTGTAGGTCGTCGTTACAGAAGACAGGATGCATTAGGAACTCCATTTTGTATTACGGTTGATCATCAAACTCTGGAAGATGAGACGGTAACAATTCGTCATAGAGATACAATGAAACAAGATCGTGTAAAAATTTCTGAACTAAGGGCTATTATCGAAAATGAAGTTTCGATGAAAAACTGGTTAATGAAAATGTAAGCTTTTAAATTTCAAAATATGAATCCCAAATTCCTCTTTAGGAGTTTGGGATTTTTTTTGTTTTATAATTTACACATGTATTTTTAATGTCAGTCTGTTAAGGGTTCGAAATATTTTTATAACTTTATATGTTTTATTTTAACGAAATACCAAAACAAATTACTGAATAACCCCAAATTAAGTGCTTTAAATGAATTATACCTACATTATTTTAGACGACGATCCTGATTGTGTTGAAAAGATAAGGACACTTGCAGGCGAATTCACGGAATTAAATTTTATAGCTTCCGCTAATAATTATACCGATGGATTGAATCTGATATTAAAGCACATCCCGGATTTTATTTTTTTAGAAATAGATCCACAAGACAAAGCCAGCGGACTTTCATTGAATTTAATTAATGGGTTGTTGATGTATTTAAAAGAAATACCAAAAATAGTTATTACAACAAAAAGAAAAGATTTGGCATTTGACTGCATTCAGTACGAAGTAAATGATTATTTGCTAAAACCATTATCTGCAATTGATTTTGTGAAATTAATTCATAAGTTAAACAAATCAAATAGTGAAGATGAAATACTGTTGGTCCAAAATTTAAAACATAAGGAAAAAGAAAATCGGGAGGATATCCAAATAAATAGAAATAAGAAATCTTTTATTTTATGTGTAAAATCGTATGGCGATCATCGTTATATTGATTCAAATGAAATTTGTTATTTTCAGGCAGACAATAATTCTACGGATATCCATCTAAAAAATGGAGAAATGATTACAGCTTTTAAAACCTTAAAACATTTCGAGACCGTTTTGTCCAACCCTTTTATCAGGATACATAATAGTTATATTGTAAATCGTAATTATATTTCGAGAATACACACGGGCAACTCATTATGTTATATTAAAAAGACGACTATAAAACTGCCGTTTTCCAAGTCTTACAAAGCGAATGTTGACTTTATTATTAACGAATTTGCAAATGAAAATTACATAGAAACTTAAAATAAAACCATCTGCCCTGATTTGCTATCCATTCACTCATGAACGAATAGCATTGACCATAAACGCCTTTTTTTTAAATGATTATAGAGATTTACTGTTTAGTTTTACAAAAGAATTCCAATACAAATGGAGTCAAAAAGTGTAAAAAAGTATAACAATATAAAACTCAGCAATCATGAAAAAATTAGCTTTAACAACCGGATTATTTTCTTTAGTAATGGTATTAACTTCTTTTAATACTTCTGAAACTTCAAATGATACTTTAGTAAATAATAATGCAACAGTTAGTATTGATGGAAATCAATCAGTGGGACAAAGTAAAAAAGTAGATATGATGAGAACTGATTTATTAAATCAAAATACACAATTAAGTATTGATGGAAATCAATCGGTTGGACAAAGTAAAAAAGTGGATTAATTGCTTCTAATTCATACCAATATATAAAGACTGTCTAAATTAGAGAGTCTTTTTTTTATGCCTAATAGATAGTTTTGTATTTTTGATTAAATCTTAAAGGTGAAGTTGAAAAAATACTATCTTATATTACTTATTTTTTTTGCTGGTTGTACCAAGCAAAAGGATGGTACTCCCATATCCAGTCAATCTAAAGATAGTCTTGATTTGTATTTGTCACTTGCCAACGAATACAAATTGCCGGTACAGATAAAACAAAAGTACAATCGTAAGGCTTTTGAAGTTATTATGCATCAACCCGATGATTCGTTAAAAAGAGTATATCTTTTTAAGGTGGCCAACCGTTATTTTAATATGCGTGACTGGAATGAATACAATAAAACAGTTAAAATTATTTTAGAAAAAGCACAAAAGGCAAATGATTCCGTTTCAATGTCTAAAGCCTATATTTATTTAGGCGATTATTATACTTCTCAAATCTCTTCAGACAGCGCATTTGCTTATTACTATAAAGCGGAGAAGCTATATTTAGCAACTGATGATTTTTATAATTTAGCAAAAGCAAGACTAAGCAAGGCCTTATTGCAGTTTAATGAAGGGGATTTTTACGGTAGCGAAAAGGCTGTTTTTAATGCGCTTCGTGTTATTAAAGGGAAAAATAATAATGATGTTTTATATGAAGCTTATAATTTATTAGGAGTTATTTATAATGAGTTAGGGGAATATGATAAAGCAATTGAGTTTCATAACAAAGCGATTGCCAGCATTGATGATAAGATTATTCCTGTCGAATTTCAATCAAAAGCAACTTCGCTAAACAATTTAGGATTTGTTTATCAAAACCTGAATGATTACAAAAAAGCTAATTTTTATTTTAAAGAGGGTTTAAAAGAAAAAAATCTTTTTACTGATAAGCCTGAATTATATGCTATTTTACTGGATAATTTAGCCTATTCCCAGTTTAAACTAAATCAGAATCATGAGCTTCCAAACTTATTTTACCAGGCACTCAGGATCAGGGATAGTTTACAGTTAACAGCAGGTATAACAGCCAGTAAAATGCATTTATCAGAATATTTTGCTTCGATAAAAGATACTGTAAAAGCTTTACATTATTCAAATCAGGCACTTACAATTTCAAAAAGAACCAAAAATTTCAGAAACGTATTGGTAGCTTTGAAGCAATTATCTCTGATTCAGCCGGAGAAAGCTTCAAAATTTTCGGAAGATTATATCCGTATTAATGACAGTCTGCAGAAAGCAGAACGCAAAATGGGTGATAAATTTACCCGAATAGAATATGAAACAAATGAAATAAAGAATGAGAATTCGAGTTTGGAAATACAAAACAGGACTTTGGTTTATGTTTTTGGTATATTTTCACTTATAGGTTTGTTTTTTTATATTTACAAAATCCAAAAAGCAAAAAACAGGGAACTGCTTTTTAAACAGCAGCAGCAAATTGCAAATGAGGATATTTATAATTTGATGATTTCGCAGCAAAATGCAATAGAAACCATGCGAATTAATGAAAAGAAAAAAGTAGCCCAGGATTTACATGATGGTGTTTTAGGCAGAATGTTTGGTGTCAGGATCAGTTTAGACAGTCTGGATAAATTAGATGAAGATACCGCTGCAGAGAAGAGAAAAAAGTATCTGCTTGAGTTAAAAGAGATTGAACAGGATATTCGGGAAATTTCACATGATTTAAATAAAGAAAAATCCGGATTAATTAATAATTTTGTTGCGATTTTGGATAAGTTATTCCAAAATCAGATAAATACCTTTAGTACTAAACTGGTTTATAATATTGATTCAAGTATTAAATGGGATTTAGTGGGGAATGTTGTAAAAATTAATTTGTACAGAATAGTTCAGGAAGCACTTCAGAATGGAAATAAATATGCCCAGGCACAAACCATTACAGTTGAGTTTAAAAATGAAATTAATTCTTTAGTTTTATTAATATCAGATGATGGATTAGGTTTTAATATCCATAAAACAAAAAAAGGAATAGGTCTGCAAAATATTATATACAGGACAGCAGAATGTAATGGAAATGTTGAAATACACTCGGCCAAGGGTGAAGGAACTTCAATAATTGTAAAAATACCAATTGATCAAAAAATAAATACAATTCATAATGAAAGCTGATTTAACCACGTCGATTAAAAACAAAAGCAATATTCTAATAGTAGATGATCATCCGTTTATTATTGAAGGTTATAAAAATGCAATTACACGATACGACCCTGCTAAATATGAATTTTTTATTTCGCAGGCCAAAGACTGTAAATCGGCATATGAAATTATTACAGATCCTCAATCACCGGTTTTTGATATTGCCTTTCTGGATATTAGTATGCCTGCCTATGATGAAAAAGAAATTTTTTCAGGAGAAGATTTGGCAAAATTACTTTTAGAACACATGCCAAATTGCAAAATTATTTTGCTGACCATGTATACTGAATTATTGAAAATAAAAACTATTATTCGTACTATAAATCCAAGTGGATTAATTATAAAAAACGATTTGACTTTTGATGAATTGCTTTTTGCTTTTGACAAAGTGATAAAAAACGAAAAATATTACAGTCAATCGGTAGTTAAAATGCTTCATCAGTCTCCTGCAAATTCAATAGAAATAGACGAATTTGATAAACAGATTCTTTTCCATTTATCAAAAGGGACCCTTACAGAAGACATTCCACATTATATCCCTATTTCTTTGGTTGCTATTGAACGAAGAAAGACAAACATGAAAGAGCTGCTCAAAATAAAATCCGGCTCTGATGAAGAATTAGTTAAGGAAGCCAAAAGCAAATCACTTTTTTAAAAATAAATCAAACAAAAAGCGACACCTGTCAGATGCCGCTTTTACTATTAAAATAGGATTATTTTACTCGCTTAAAGCATCCCAACCTCTGGCTTTTAGGGCAATTTTGGTATTGGCACGCGTAACCAGATGAATTCCTTCACTCTCGTCAGCCATATGACCAATAATAGTAAAATTTGGATTTCCTTTTATTTTGTCAAAATCATTAATATCAATCGTAAACAACAATTCGTAATCTTCTCCGCCATTAATAGCAACAGTCGTGCTGTCAATATTAAACTCTTCGCAAGTCGAAATAAACTGCGGGTCCAGCGGCAATTTATCTTCGTATAAATTACAGCCCACTTTTGATTGTTTGCATAAATGAATAATTTCTGATGATAATCCGTCAGAAATATCAATCATCGAAGTTGGTTTGATCTCAAGAGCATGCAATAAGGTACGGACATCTTTTCGTGCCTCAGGTTTTAATTGACGCTCCACCAAATATGTATACAGATCCAGATCTGGCTGACTGTTTGGGTTAACCTGAAAAACCTGTTTTTCTCTTTCTAAAACCTGTAATCCCATATAAGCCGCACCAATATCTCCGGTTACGACAAGCAGGTCGGTTTGTTTGGCTCCGTTTCTGTAAACAATCTCATCTGCATCTGCTTCGCCAATTGCAGTAATGCTAATAATTAATCCTTTTTGAGATGAGGTGGTGTCACCGCCAATAACATCGACTTTATATTCTTTTGCAGCGTGCGTAATCCCTTCAAACAATTCTTCTAAGGCTTCCAGTGGAAAACGATTAGAAACTGCCACAGAAACCGTTATTTGAGTCGGTCTGGCATTCATAGCGCAAATATCAGATACATTTACGACAACAGCTTTGTATCCTAAGTGTTTTAATGGCATGTAAGCCAAATCAAAATGCACGCCTTCAATCAATAAATCGGTTGAAACGACTACTTTTTTATCCTTAAAATCAAGAACAGCAGCATCATCACCGATACTTTTTAAAGTCGACTCTTGCTTAACATCAAAATTTTTGGTTAAATGTTCAATCAGGCCAAATTCGCCTAATTGCGCTATACTGGTACGTTGCGGATTTTTATCTTCGATCATTTTTTCTGTTTATTGCTTTTTTTGGTTTTACCAAGGCTGCAAAGGTACGAAGTTGATGATTTAATAACTATAAACAGAGTATGATTATTAATTTGCAGCAGAAACATTTAGCTTTTTTGGTGATATTCGTCCCGCTTTGCATTATAATCTTTTGTGCCGAACCCCGGCACAAAAGGATTTTCACTTCAATCGGGGCTAACAATTTGTATTTTTACTATCATCTAAAAAAAAAGTAAGTCTATATATTTGATCATGTTCTGTTTAATTACTTAATAATTTCAATTATCCTAAATGCAGATTCAGATATTTATTTTTTTGCTACGATTTTTATATTGAATTCAATGGAATCCGAAATAGTTTGATCAGCTAAATTTTCATAGAACTTTCCTGATTTATATCGGACATCCCATTTTGTTCGATCAATGACCAGCTTGCCATTCATTTTGACAACTCCGTCCTTAACTTCCATTTTGGCTGGAAAAGTAACTGGATGGGTGATCCCTTTAATCGTTAGGTTCCCTGCAACTTCCTTATTCTCACCATTTATTGATGTAGCCTTGCTAAGTACTATTGTAGAAAAGGGAAATTTTTTAACATCAAAAAAATCAGGATCTTTTAAGTGATTAACAAGTCCATTATTTCTTCCATGGTTTTTATCTTCCATGGTATTCATGTCAACTTCAGCTGTACCACCCATAATCTGGCCGTTTTCAATCATCAATTCCCCTTCTGATATATAGACGTAACCTGTGTGACTGTTTGAACCAATTAGATTAGAACCTTTCCATGTTACAACACTTTCCTTAGTGTCTATTATAAAATATTTTTCATTCCCAACATGTAAGGATAAGGAACTTGCCGATGCATTATTTTTATTTTCCTCTTTTACAGGTCCGCGGCAACCGAAAAACAAAGGAATAGTAATTAAAATTAAGTAAGTGATTGATGTCTTGTTGTTCATACTACAGAAATTATATTGATTAATAAATAATTGATTAAATGATTTTTAAATTAGCTATACCCATTATTTTTGGCCGGCTGCACTTTTAAAGTCCGTGATGGTCTTTCCACGGCATTCTGAGCAGTATTTTTTTGTTGGGCCTGTACGGTAAATTGACTTCTCCTGCCAGCATGATAATCAGGCTGCACAAAACATTTCTTTTGTTTTTCATATATGTAAAATTTATTTACTCAGCAACCGCCTTTGCGGGGGATACGTTTAAAAATTACTTTACTATCTCGTTCTACATAGTCGCCCGATACTATTGGATATGAATACTTGGGCGCGTGCGATACGGCATGGCTTCTTATAATTATTTTGTCGTTAACTTTCAGGCTATGCAATTGCTCAAGTTGAGACTTTTCCGGCTCAAATTTTACAATATAATTGTCACCATTAATCCTGGCCATAACACCAAAACCTAATCTTGATCCAGGCGGAAGAGAAAGAGAGGTTACAACAACCTCCATATTGGTAAAAGAACTTATATGCTTCCTTATTTTAGCAGCACTGGTAAGCACTTTTTTACCTCGGGGAGACGCTTCCCATTTTTTGTACTTTATACCATTAGGGGTAGCCTCCCATTTTTTCATTCCGGCTGTCCTTTCAGTAGCAGAAATCGGCTTTGGGGACTCCTTCTTAGTAGTTTCATTCTTGATTTCACGATTAGTAAATACTAGTCCGCACACCACAATCAGTGGTAACATCAGTGCATAAATTACTTTTTTCATAATTTTTGTGGGTTTATTGAATTACATATATGTTCTCTTGATAATTCAGATCGGATAAGACATACTTTTATTTTTCATATCATATCTAATTAGTTCAGCGAATCTACTTTGATATTTTTCGGCTTGAGATGTTTGGATTGTAAATAAAAATGTAAACTTTGTAAATAAAAACTTGACACTATGCGTAATAGCCAAAATCTTCTGTCCGGGAAAGGCAAGTACCTCTTTGGTTTCATGCTGCTTTTGTTTATTTCTGTAATCTGCGCAGCTTTCAGTATGACTGATAGTGACGACTTTGTTATCGCAAGAAGGGAAGTTTTGCTCCGCAGGATCGGACATGAAATACTCCTACAGTCGGGCGACAGTACATCACGGGTACTCCCGGTAAAAAAGATCGCGGAAAATGAATACCAGATCAGGTTTGAGAATGAGCTTACTTTTCAACCGGCCTCTCTGGTGAATACAACCCGGCGTTTGTTGGCCAATGACCCCCTCGGACATGATTATATCGTTAACGTCCTGAACTGTGGCAGCTCTAGTGTAGCCTATGGATACGCTATATCCAAAAATAAAAAAGATGATATTGTAGCATGTATAGGAAGAAAGCAACCCAGAGCATGTTATATGATCAACATTAAATTCAAACCAACGGTTATAATTACAGCAAAGAATGGATATCTTCTGGGGAGCCTGTCATTTTTAGCATTTGTCGGTTTTATTTTTTTGAGATATGTTAAACGGCAAAGAGTTTTACCTGACAGTCAGCATACTAAAATGTTTACTTTGGGGTCGGTGTTGTTCGATGCGAAAAACAGGAAGCTTATCACAAATGGAAAAACAATAGAACTTACGGGAACGGAAACCCGTGTATTGCTCATTTTAGCATTGTCTCCCAATTTGACCATAGAGAGAAGCCGACTGCAAAAAGAGATCTGGGAAGATGAAGGTGTTATTGTAGGGCGCAGTCTGGATATGTTCATATCAAAACTCAGAAAAAAACTGGAATTTGATCCGAATATCAAAATTGTTGTTATACGCGGTAAAGGATATAGGCTTGAAATTAGCTCTTAAGAAAATCTTTACGCTCTGAACTTTCCGTTAAGAAATTGTCTAAATCCGCTGTAGTATCTGTAGCAACCGTATTTTATCTGTCTTCAATAATTTTCAGTGCTGAAATTTCCACTTTTTTGGACTTCAGGGACAAATGTAATTGTCCACTTTGTTTTTTATCAATACTGATTTTAAAATTATCATTAAATATTTTTATTGACGATTCAATTTTTAAATTATTTTGACCATCTGTTTTATTTATTTTCCATTTGGCTTTAGAGTCTGGTTAATAATAAATTGAACCAGAAAGGAAAGCTGAATTATCTTTACATTTAAAAGAAATCGTATTTACTTGTAAAAATTTTTCAAACGGCATAGCGTTTACTGTCATTTTATCAATTGCCCAAACTCCACATAATTCTCGAGGATTTTCTTTTTCGCAAGAATTAAGAAAGATTAATAAAAATAAAATCATAGTAAGTAGCCTGCTATTTTGTCGTCGCCATATTTTCAAGATAGTTAATATTAAGATTCTATTCCAAGCAAAATGGTAACCTTACCGTTTTTAGTTTTATAAACCTGGACTGAGCTTAAGTCCAAATCACCAATATCATGACCCCAAATTCCATACTTCCCATCAGTTTCATTTCTGTTTATTAAGCCTTCTCTTTTTTCAACCGGAATTGTTTTGGTTTTTGCAGAACCTTCTTCAACTTCATATATTTCGTGATATTTTTTACTGATTTCAATTGTAAGTTGCTTTTTTGTAAAACCTTTTTCTGAGCTTTTAAGCAAGAATCCTGCAGGCTTATTTAACGGATAATCAATTATCAATGTGATTTCAGAATATGGAATGACTATTTTGTTTGCTTCTATTAGCCGACTTATTTCATTTTCCGGATTCTCAATACTAATCCAAGGAATAATGCCATCTTCAAAGTCTTTTAATTCTTCTGCATTGGCTTTAATTCCAAACTCAATAGTTGCGATTAATTCACCTTGATTGTTTGGAATATTATTGCTTGACTCGAGTTCTTTCTTATTTAAGGATTTAATTTCCAGGTTTGCTTTCTCTTCAGATTTTTTTTGAAAATTACAGCTTGTTAAGAAAAATAAAATGAATAATATTTTTATAAATTTCATAGATATAGTTTTATTTATTAAATGTCGTTAACGTCGCGGCTTTGGGAGGTTGCAAAGTTTATAACCGAGAATTCTCCACTAAAATAGAATTTCTTGCGAAAGATAAAAGTGAAATTTGCCCATATTTCGCAATCTTGCAAAACCGAAGTGATAGGTTTACATCGATAACAAATTTTATCATATTCAGTTTCATTGAATGTTAACCCGTTCTTAGTACAATAGGTTCACAGTACTTCTTTTTCGAAAAGATAATTTTCAATTTCCCAACGTTTCATAATTCTGAAATGTGGAAGATTTTTGTAAGTATAGTTGTCTGTCACCTCTCAGCATCTTTTCTTATATAATCCTATCATGAGATTTTCTAACGTTAACCTGAACTTCCACAACCTGCCGCATAAAGTATAAAATATAAAGCGACTAATGCAAGGCACACAAAAACAATAATAATAATAGAAATAGCAATAATTATAAAGATACCATACTTCTTTCTTCTTGACCACTTGGTTATTAAAGGTTTTCCACAAACTGCATTATGATTTTCAAATAAATATACCTTTGGATCGGTACCAAATTCATTAGAACCTTTTGTACCTTCCCTACATGCTAAATATAAATTATAAAAAGGTATAAGCATAAAAAACCATTCTTTTTCAACATCATGCATTCTTCTGGCTAAAACTGCTATTGAGGGAATTATAGTTGCAAATAAAAAACTAGAACACAAAATTGATATTCCGGTTAATCCCTCGATAATATTCAAAAAAATTGAGACAGCCACAATAACCAAACAATAACACCAATACTCTCTTCTTCTGGCCCGCCCGCTAAATGTAGCATAGTTCTTCAAAACTTCAACAAAGTTACTTTTCAAATTAAAATGCATTTTTTATTTTTTCTTATTTATACTTTTGCGCTCCAGCCCATTTTTTGTTCTTAAGATCTATTACACTTTTCAATTTTCCATTAAATTTATTTTTCTTATCCTTTATAACTTGTGAATAGGATTAGTAAGTTTATGAAAAATAATGACGATACATTTTCTTCTCATTCGGCTTGGGGTTGACCAAGACCACGCCTATGCTTTTAGCCGTGATCAAAGGCGGTTGGGCAATTGCGCAACTGCGAAGCACATCACGAAGACCAAAATTTAAATAAAAATTTGAGTAGAGTCCGATTTTGAGTACCACCATTACTTTGAAACGCTTAAAATAACGGGGCTATCAATCTTTAACTGATATGTCTATATCGAACTTAACCCATCTCTTTGCGAATCGCCGAGTACGTGACCTGTACGCTCGGTGGTGTACTCAAGTTTTTATTGTTTTTTATCGGTTTTCGTGAATATAAATATTTGAGAGGCGCACTCCGTTCCGTTTGGGGCGGGGCCGTCTACTCGATTAGCAGAAGTATTTATAAATCACCCATTAAATAATACTTTTTATCTACTTTATGATTGTCAAAAGCATTCATGATTTGTTCCTTAATTCTATTTGCTAAATTCTCGTCAATTTTGGAATCTCCTGAATCCATAGTATCATCGAGTATCTTTTTTATTTTTTCTCTTTCGTTGCTTTTTTCAACCATTTCAATTATGGTATCTATAACATAGTCACTCGTTATTAATGTGAAGTCGCTTTTTTCAGAAACTTTTTTCATTTCTTCAAATGCTTCTAAGACTTTGAAATTCTCAAAAAATTTCACGTAAAATTTTTCGAAGCTATTAATAATGTCCGAGTTATAGATTTCAAAAAAACTACCAAGAATAAAGGCAAAAGGTGATCTATCAAGAACGTCAATGGATCTTATGAGAGCGTTTCCATGACAAACTGCTAGATAAATACTTAATTGGTTTTTGTATAATATATTTAAGTTTCGGAGTGGTTCCATCAAAAGCTTCCAAGTTATAAAGTCACCATTTTTAAGTTCAAATCCGTTTTCATTACCATGAATTTCAAAATGTAAGAAATAGAACTTATTTTCATTTTTTGCTCTAAGTATTATTTCGCTAAGTGCTTTAAAAAAATCTTCACGATTATTGATGTCAAAGAAATCGTTTTCAAGATATGATTTTGAGAAAGTTATATATTTTAAAGTTGTGTCAAATAATTCTTTTCCAGTTTGCTTTTCCTCTGCATTTAAAGATTGAATTACTGCAATACCCATTTTTTCTACTATCATACTAATATTTCTGCTAACGTTTGGTGATGTGGCGGATTAAGGAAGCCTAATCTTTCGGTTAATGACTAATTTTCAAGTACAAAACCATCTTCCAATTAAGCCAAATCCCACCATATTACCAAACGACGGTTAGCCGTTCGGTTTTTCTTTGTCGGTTTTTTAATCTATTTCAAGTTCATTTTTTGTTATATAAATATAGGAAAGACCGTTTCCATCACCGCCCATAAACTCATCGTTTGCTATATTTAGTTTTAATTCATCAAAAAAATAATTTCCATTTTCATTTTCGGTGTATGGATAATTTAATTTTTCAATTGCGAGATTGATTTCTTCTCCAATTTCAATCCTTTCATTTTCAATAACTAATTGGATTCCCATATGAAATTCTATTTCAGAAAGTTTGTTTTCATTATTATAATTAAAGAAAAATAGATTTCCATCATTTTTAAAGTCCTGATAAATATCTCTTTTTTGAATTATATCGAAAGAGTTATCGCCATCAAAAAATTCAGAGTTGTCAAATTCTTTGTCATCTTCTTTATGTAATAAATTAAGCTTGATTCTGATGTTTTGTCGACTTTCATTCCAAAGAATTTTTTCAGAGTTAATTTCAATTCCAAAATTTGGTATGTATTTTATTTCCATTTTTTTTATGCGTTGCGATGTAAACTGACGGCTAATTTGTATATACTCCCTACTCAATAGCGACTATACATCCAAAAACGGGTAGATTGTCGCTATTGAGTGGCGGTTATTTAAACAAATGTAAATAATAATAGTCACAAACTTACAAAACGAAAATTGGTCTTTTTATTCTGAAGTTCTTGCGAGCGCGTGAAGGATGGGAGCAGGTTACCGAAGTAACGCGGACAGCCTGACAGCATCCCGATAAGAGGGCGAATAACCGTCATGTAAGTTTGCCCGCTTATCGGGATGGTGGCACTCCCAAATGATTATCGCTTCATGCTAAAATGGGATTTGAATACTTGGGTTATGCCATCTTGAATATAAAAAGCCTGAAACCAATAATCTGAAGAAGGAAGTGGATTACCATCATAATTGCCGTCCCAACCGGCACCGGAAGGATAGATCTTTTTTAGGAATTTGCCATAGCGGTCAAAAATATTGATGACCGCATCAGGCTGAAAAGCGAGATCGGGGATGTTCCAGGTGTCATTATAGCCATCGTTGTTTGGGGTGAAAAATTTTGGGTATTTGAGCACTTTGGCAAATAAAATCAGATGGTCGCAATTTGCTTTCGTGTCTCTTATCGTAATAACATGTTCCCCTGAATCAACATCCTGAAAAACATTGCCGGTTTGAAAATTGCCATCATCCAGTTGATATTCATAAATTCCAAAGCCATTGATCAGGTTTACAATAATGTCGATAGTATCTGTAAAAGCATCCGACACGGTTACGGTTGCAATAGCAGGACTGGATTTTTCGACGGTAACGGTGGCTGGATTGTAACCGCAGTCGTTCCCAATATCAGGTATGTTTTTGACTGGGACAACGATATAAGTTCCTTCCTTAACAGCTGTGTAAGTTGGTCCTGTGCCTACTTTGCTGCTGTTTAAATACCAGTCAACACTATAATCGGGTGAATTAATCCCTGAATTCAATAATACTGAATTGAGTGCAGTTCCCGTCTCGTAATCAACACAGATTATTTCGTTTTGTACTGAAAAATTTTTCAGCGGATAAATGGTAATGTTAAAATCATCTTGTGAAAAGCAACTTGAATTTGTTGGTGCAAATGCATAGATATACATTTTTTGGCTGGTTTTTATTTGTTCTCCGGCCGAATAACGTGTTCCGGTTGCATCTGGTCCGCTATAATAATTCCCAATAGATAAAGGAGGCAGAGTGTAGCTTCCGCAAATAGCAATATCCGATGCACTGACCAATACAGGTGTTGAAGAAATAGTAACCAAAAAATTCTTTTCGCTTGTGCAGATCAGCCGGGTTCCTACAACATTATAAACATAAATGGTCTGCGAGGTTTTTAAGATGGTTCCGGCTGGAATAACGGGGCCTTTCCCACCTGGCTGTGCATAATAATTACCTACTGTTAGCGGTGGCAAGGTATAACTGTCACAGGCATTTATGTTGTTAAAGCTGCCAACATCTGTTCCGTTGTAATTAACTTTGAAAAAGGTTTCATTGCTGCAAGATGTAAAATCGGCCCATTCGTTATAAATATAAATAGTCTGGGTTGTGTTGATGGCGGTTCCTTCGGCAAGTTGGGTTCCCGAACCATGGGGACCTCCTGTTGCGGTATAATACTTTCCATTTTTTAGTTTTGGGAGTTTAAAATCGGTACAGGTTACGACATCCGTAAAACTATCCACCTGCGGAAGTGGTCTGATTTCGACAATAAAACTATGCTCATTGGTGCATTCCGGACCAACGGAATAAATATAAATGGTCTGTGTTGAAGTAATGATGTCGCCGGCTTTTAATTGTGATCCTCCACCGTTGGTTTTGGTAAAATAGTTACCATTCACCAAAGATGGTAATACATAGCTCTTACATTCTAATCTATTGCCCGGAGTATCGACCAATGGTAATGGTTTTATTGTAATTTCGTATTTTAGGTTATCGGTGCAATTAGGAGAAGTCGTAGTAGAGGCATAATAATACACGGTTTGCGAAGTGGTAATGCTGGTTCCGGCAGGAATGTTTTTGCCCTGCCCACCCGGACTATCATAATAACTTCCTATAGCAACCGGAGGTAAAATATAGTTTCCGCATTTCGAAATCGGAATAAAAATCGAAGATTTAACAATATCGATTTTAAAGGAATATTCATTGGTACATCTTCCATCATTTGCAAAAACAAATACCGTCTGGCTCGAGGTTATATTGGCTCCGGCATTTAAACGAACTCCCAAACCTCCGGATGAGGTATAATAATTTCCATTTACCAAAGCAGGCAGCGTATAGGAATCGCAAGTCACCACATTATCGGGTTTATCTATTAATGGCAAGGGGTAAACGATAAAAGATAAGGGTTCATTACGACAAACTAGTCCATTGATTATGGCATAATAGTAAATAGTCTGGCTGGTTGTAAATGATGTTCCTGCCGGGATAGCATTTCCTTGTCCTCCTGCTTCGGTAAAAAAACCACCTGCAGCTACACGCGGAACTATATATTGACCGCAAGCTTCTTTTTTAAAACTAATTTCGTAAATCAGGACTACATTAAAAGAAGTTTCGTTGGTACAATTGTTTGCAGTTGGACCGCTGAAAATATAGTAAACTCCCGATTTGGTAATAACATCACCTGAATTCAGTTTAGTTCCTGTTCCATTTGGGCCCGTGTAATAATTTCCGGATGTTATAGAAGGTAATGTATAGCTGTTGCAGGCAACTACATCCGGAATATCATCTACTGCCGGGAGTGAATAAATAATTATATTGAAATTAACTGTAGCATAACAAGCCGCGCTGGAAATATTTTCGACCCTTGCCCAGATTGTCTGCGGTGATTGGGACAAAGAAGTAATGAATGCTTTAGGACTTGGAACATTATTCAGTGCATTATCTGCGTCTGCTTGGCTGGTGTAATATCTTATTTTGTATTCGGCAGGATTTAATCCATTTAGAATAGTAGTTTCCTGAACAGTTAAATCAACTGCTGCTTTTTTAGAAATGTTATCACAAACGTTCAGGTCCGGAGGTTTTACTATGCTGATAGGAGCTGTTACCAATAATTCAAATGAGAGTAAATTATTGCAATAGGTATTGTTATTGGAAACATGTACCGCTTTTATGTATATTGTCTGATTGCCTGTGCTGGTATATGAAGTCAATTCATTAACAGGTATGGCTGGTCCGTTTGAATTGGCAGCTGATAAAGAATTATAATAAAAAAGAGAATATTCAGCCGGATTGAGTTTCAGGGCGGCTAGATTATTCTGTGTTAAGTCATATTGATGAATACCGTTTGGACTATAACAGGCGGTTAGGTTTTTAGGAGCTGTAATGACCAAACTTTTAATAACGACTTCGTCTTTTATAACACAGCCGGAAAGGGTAGCCGTAACACCATAAATTCCGGTTTTATCTAGTGTCAAAGAATTACTTGTTTCTCCTGCGATTACTGCTCCGTTCAGCGTCCACTCATAGGTGTAATTACCCACAAGATCAGATTGCAGTGTGATTTTTTCACCTTCGTAAATAATTCGGTCCGGACCCAAATTCATGGTGGTCATAAAACTGCCTCCTTTTATGAAAACTGCCGAATCATAATTACTGTCGTTGTAATCTCCAATTGCCAGTTTTATACTGTAAGCCCTGTTTGGAATTACGGTTGATGAAGCCGTTAAAACTTTGGTCTCACCTCTCATATTGATGGCCGACGATCCTGAATTGATTACGTTATAATGGCCAAATAAATTGGCATTGGCAGATAAACAAGAAGAATTGTACTGTTGATCCCTAATATTCTTGACCGAAACTGGTGTATTTGTTCCGGGAACCACAGCTAGATTTGTGGAGATTCCGGTAGTTAAATCAGTTAATATAAAAGCAAAAACATCACTGAAACCACATTGGAACTCACCATATTCATTGGAAGCAAAAAGAAAATCAAAACTAAAATTACTCGACAAGGGAGTGAAATCAAACTGAATAAAGCTTACATCCGTGATGGGGACAATCTGTCCATTATTATCACTGATAATTTGCAGATCGCTGTCAGTAGCAGTATTCAACTGACTACTTTCATTGAGACCGGTATAGGCACCTTCAGTATATTTGGCGATACCATTTCGAATAATGATGCCGCTGGAAATAGGGAAATTAGGATTAGTGCTTGTGAACTTACCGATACCCTGGTGTGACGAAAATTTGAAGTTGCTTTCGTTAGCACAGGCATTTTGCATTAACTCTTCACGAATCAGTTCAGGTATGCCCAAGGTTGTAGTGTCAACTATAATTCCCTGTGATGAAGATGTAGTCGAATAAAATAATAAAAGTAGAAACAGAGTTGATCTCATAATTCGGATTTTATTAGTTTGGGTACTTAAAGGTACGAATGATTTTATTCTTAAAAGTATGTTTGTCAGTATTTTATGATTTAAAATTATTATTTAGAGAAAAGTAATTGGCAGTTTTAATTTTATTAAATTGCATAAACAGTTTTATTACGTCTTAATTCAAACCATTTATTCTTACATTACAAAAATGAAATCATTTGATATAGTTACCTTAACGGTGAATCCTTCGGTAGACAAAAGCACCCATTTTTCAGGTTTAATTGCCGAGCAGAAAATAAGATGCAAAGAACCTTTGTTTGATGCCGGCGGTGGCGGAATAAATGTTTCGAAAGCTATTTCACGCTTGCGCGGAAGTTCATTAGCCGTTTTTGCTTCGGGCGGACCAATTGGCGAAATGTTGAAAGACTTAGTGAAAAAAGAAAAGATAGATTCCGAAGTAATTGAAACCGATACTCCAACAAGAGAAAATTTTATTGCAGTAGATGATAATACAAATTCGCAATATCGCTTTGGTTTTTCCGGAGGGGCTTTATCTGATTTAGAAAGTCAGAAAGTGTTGGAAAAATTATCGAATTTAAAACCAAAATTTTTAGTGGCAAGCGGAAGCTTAAACGAAGGTTTATCTTCTGATTTTTATCAAAAAGTGGCTGAAATTGCGAAAGCATCAAATTCAAAATTAATTGTTGATACTTCCGGAGATGGCTTAAAGAAGGTTTTAGAAACCGGGGCTTATCTTATAAAACCAAATGTTGGTGAATTGGCAAAATTAGTTGGTGTAGAACGTTTGGAAATGGAAGAAGTTGACGAGGCCGCCAAAAAAATTATTGCAAAAGGAGGAGCTGAAATTGTAGTGGTTTCACTTGGGCCACAAGGCGCGGTTTTAGTAACTAAAGATAATTATGAATATGTTCCCGCACCAAATGTTACCAAAAAAAGTACAGTTGGGGCTGGTGATAGTATGGTTGGCGGAATGGTTTGGGCATTGTCACAAGACAAAAGCCTAAAAGAAGTTATCCGTTGGGGAGTCGCCTGCGGATCTGCTGCAACAATGAATGAAGGCACACAATTATTTAAAATTGAAGATGCTAACAGGCTGTTCGAATGGTTAAAGAATAAATAATAAAAAGATTAATAAAAAATATTTTTTCCTACTGACAAACTGTTGTCACCAGCCCTCTCTAATTTTGAAGTATTAAAAAAATTAAAACTTTAAAATTATGAAAACATTAGCAGCCCAAGTAATTACACCGGAAGATTTATTGAAACACTGGCAAGGACATCGTGCTCTGACACGACGTGTAATTGAGCTTTTTCCTGAAAAAGATTTTTTTGAATTTTCAATAGGAGGAATGAGACCCTTTGCTAAATTAGTTGATGAGCTTTTAGCAATAGCTGTTCCAGCTCTAAAAGGAATTGTAAACAGAGATAGCCAGCCTTATACTGAAGCATCAGAAAAATTAATTTTTAAAGCTCAATATCTTGAAAAATGGGATGAAGCAACTGCAGAAATTAATGAGTATTGGCAGCAATTGTCGGTTGAAGATTTTAATGAAACATTTAATCTTTTTGGTCAATATGAATTTCCGATTGTTCAAAATATCCTGTATTTTATCGATAATGAAGTACATCATCGTGGACAAGGTTATGTTTATTTAAGAGCTTTAAATATTGAGCCGCCATTTTTCTGGGAAAGACAATAGCAAAAAACCGCAGCAATCTTTTTTAAATAATTCAAAAATTAAATAATATGAGCTTAAAAAAAATAATGACTAATTATACCAATTATAATTTATGGGTTAACCGGCAATTTGTAAATTGGCTTTCTGAAAAATCAGACGATTTACTCCATAAGGAAGTTCCGTCTAGTTATTCCAGTATTGCCAAAACGCTGAATCATATTTGGGAAACAGAAGAATATTGGTATTCTGTAATTTCGGAAACAGAACCATTTGAAAAGAAAGAAAATGTTGATTTTAAAAATGAAATATTTGAAGGATTGTTGCAAAGCTCTGCAAAATTAGCAGAGTATATAAATTCATTGTCTGACGAACAATTAGCTAAAGAAATTAAAATCAATAATCCCTGGTTTCAGTGTGAACTTCCTCTTAGCGAATATTTACTTCAGGTTATAAATCACGGAACATATCACAGAGGACAAATTGTTACGATTGGTCGAAATATTGGTATTACCGATGCATCAAATACAGATTATAATTTTTATAATGTTGTAAAAGAGCAACAATAATTATTTTTCAAAAAGTATAAAACTCCTAAGATGAATTTCATTTTAGGAGTTTTTTTACAGAAGTCTTTTTTTATTGATTTCGAGTAATTCTAAGACTCGAATTTTAAGTCTTTCCGGTTCCAGGATTTTGGCATAATCCCCAAACATTAAAAACCAACGTGGAAAGTTACTTTCGATATCACATGACATAAAGGTCATTTCTATTTGTCCGTCTATTTCTTTTTCCGAAATAAAGCCATGATATTTTCTTTCGGTCATCAGATATTTTACAATTTTTTTCTCAACTAAGATTTGGACTTTTATGGTCGGGGCTGGCTGGTCTTTTTTGTTCAGATAAGTTTCCAGTGCATCATGTTCGATAGTGAATTTTAGATCTGTTTTTTTAATTCCCTGAATTCTGTCCGTTCTAAATTGACGGTAATCATTCCTTAAATGACAATATCCTAAAAAGTACCAGTTGTTATTTTCATGAAAGACACCAACAGGTTCAATATTTCTATGGCTTACTTCTTCTGCGTCTAAGGTTTTATATGCAAGCTGAATTTGTTTTTTCTCAGCAATACTTTCAAACAAAACAGCTAAAGTATTAGGAGAACTATCATTAAACATAGGCTCTGTTGCCTGCATCAGGATTTTTGATTCTATAGTTGAAAGCCAGTCTTTGTCGGTACTTCTCAAAACCGATTTTAATTTATACATCGCCGAAGCATAGTGACTTCCCAAAGACGGATCTGTAAATTTCTGCATCAATTTTTCTGCAGCAATAAAACTGCTTACTTCTTCGCGCGTAAACATAACGGGAGGAAGTCTATAGCCATCCATCAAAGCATAACCGACTCCGGCTTCGCTGTAAATTGGAACTCCGGATGCTTCCAAAGTTCTAATATCCCTATAAATAGTTCTTAAACTAACTTCAAAACGATCCGCTAATTCCTGTGCTTTTACAATTTTTTTAGATTGCAATTGAATCAGGATGGCAACAATTCTGTCAAATCGTTTTGGGGTTTCGTCCATTTTTTGAAGGTTCTGAGTTACTGAGTTTTTTATAAGCAAAGGATTCAAAGATACAAAGGTTTGGGATTCTGCTTTTGATTATTAAAAACAAAATTTCTCTTTTTGAAATTCTTTGCGTGAACACGCACTGTTGTGCGCCTCTACAGTCTGTGTCGGGAATTGTTGCAGAAAAAATTTCATTTTCCACAATCTGTATTTCTGCCATATATGCGTAGAGGCGCACAGCAGTGCGTCTACATAATTCATATCCATATTGAATTGATCAAAATAAATAAAACAAAAAACCCAACAACTTTCGCCATTGGGTCCATCTATATTCTATTCTCTATATTCTTTCTTCTAAAAAGTTCTTAATCGTTAAGTTTCAAAACAGCCATAAAAGCTTCTTGTGGAATCTCAACGTTTCCAACCAGTCTCATACGTTTTTTACCTTTTTTCTGTTTTTCCAAAAGTTTACGTTTACGGGAAATATCTCCACCATAACATTTGGCAGTAACGTCTTTACGTAAAGCTTTAATGGTTTCACGCGAAATTACTTTGACACCAATAGCGGCCTGAACAGGAATATCAAATTGCTGACGCGGAATTAATTCTTTCAACTTTTCACACATTTTTTTACCGATAGAATACGCATTATCTACGTGCATCAATGACGACAAGGCATCCACAATAGTAGCATTCAGTAAAATATCTACTTTTACCAGGTTGGAAGTTCGCATTCCGATAGGCATGTAGTCAAACGAAGCATATCCTTTAGAAACCGTTTTTAATCTGTCATAAAAATCAAATACAATCTCGGCCAGTGGCATATCAAAATTCAACTCCACACGTTCTGTAGTCAAATACGTCTGATTGGTTATTTGTCCACGTTTTTCGATACATAAACTCATTACGTTTCCTACGTAATCCGACTTGGTAATAATTGTTGCTTTAATAAAAGGCTCTTCGACATGGTCCAGACGAGAAGGCTCCGGCAAATCAGACGGATTGTTAACAATCAAAATAGTATCCGGATCTTTTTTGGTAAATGCATGGTACGAAACGTTAGGTACAGTAGTAATTACCGTCATGTTGAACTCACGTTCTAAACGCTCTTGGATGATTTCCATATGTAACATTCCTAAGAATCCGCAACGGAAACCAAATCCTAAAGCTGCTGAACTTTCAGGTAAAAAAACCAATGAAGCATCGTTCAATTGTAATTTTTCCATTGAGTTGCGCAACTCTTCATAATCTTCAGTATCTACAGGATAAATTCCGGCAAAAACCATTGGTTTTACGTCCTCAAAACCTGTAATCATATTGGTAGTCGGCGTTTTGGCATCAGTCAAAGTATCACCAACTTTTACTTCTTTTGCTTCTTTAATCCCGGAAATCAAATACCCAACATCACCTGCCGAAATAACACTTTTAGGAACCTGGTTTAATTTTAATGTACCAATTTCATCAGCAAAATATTCATTTCCGGTGGCCATGAATTTAATCTTTTGCCCTTTTTTAATCTGTCCGTTTTTTACACGGAAAATAACCTCAATTCCACGAAATGGATTGTAATGTGAATCGAAAATCAAAGCTTGTAATGGCTCATCAACATTTCCTGATGGGGGAGGGATTTTTTCGATAATAGCAGCCAAAATATTTTCAACACCAAAACCTGTTTTTCCGGAAGCATGAATAATATCTTCTAATTTACATCCTAATAAATCAATAATATCATCGCTTACTTCTTCAGGATTGGCACTTGGTAAATCTACTTTGTTTAAAACCGGAATAATTTCCAGATCATTTTCTAAAGCCAAATATAAATTCGAAATGGTTTGTGCCTGAATGCTTTGTGCAGCATCAACGATTAAAAGTGCCCCTTCGCAGGCGGCAATTGATCGGGAAACTTCGTATGAAAAGTCAACGTGACCCGGAGTGTCAATTAAATTTAAAATATATTCTTCTCCCTTATAAGTATATTCCATCTGAATGGCGTGACTTTTTATGGTAATTCCACGCTCGCGTTCCAGATCCATGTTATCAAGCAATTGTGCTTTTTCTTCACGAGCAGTAACGGTTTGTGTAGCGCCAAGTAAACGGTCTGCTAATGTACTTTTACCGTGGTCAATGTGTGCAATAATGCAAAAGTTACGTATCTTCTTCATTTTCTATTCAATTCTCTATACGAGTTTTAGGTATTTTTTCGGGTATAAATTGCGCTCTAGCAATTGCTTTAGAGCCTGTAATTAAGGCGCAAAGATAGGGCAAAGTTTTGGATTCCTGAATGTAGTTGTCCGATAGTTAAATTCCTGGATTTAAAACGGGTCTTAAAACTCAAAATTGAATCCTTTTTGGGTCAGTTTTTTGTAAATAGCAGAGTCAAATTTGTACAATTTTGCTGCCCTGTGCGAAACATCCTGTTGTTTTTCATCTAATGCAACCAGCAATTTCATATGTAAAATTTTTCTGCGAAAATTAGATTTGTCCAATTCAATCCCTAATATTTCTTCATAAAGATGCATTAATTGTAATAAAGTGAATTTTTCAGGCAAAAGATTAAATCCAATTGGAGCCTGACGTACTCTGCTACGAAGTTGCATTAAGCTGAATTGCAGGATTTCGCTATGATCAAAAATCAAATCCGGAATGTTGTTTATTTTGTGCCACGTAGCTTCCATTAAGGTAAGACCGGCTTTTACATTATAATCTTCGCGGTTCACGAGTGTGTAATAACCAATGGTAACCACTCTTCTGTCCGGAACACGATTTGGATTTGTGAAAGCTTTTAGTTGCTCCAGGTATATATTCTTCAGACTGGTAAGTTCAAGCAAAATTCGCTGTGCAGCGTCATCAGAGCTTTCTTCTTTTTGTAGATATCCTCCAAGAAGTCCCCATTTTCCAATACTTTCTCCTTCGGCATGATGCGCCAGAAGTACTTCAAGATTTCCTTTGTTGAATCCAAATATGACACAGTCAATTGTAATCCCATCGATAGCTGGTTTCATAATTTCTTTAGCTGCTTCGCTATTAATTTTCCTATTTTTTCAGAATGTAAAAATGTCATTTTTGAATTTTATAACGAGTTTTAAAATTCAAAATTAAATCCTTTTTCAGTAAGTTTTTTATAAATCTCCGAATCAAATTTATACAATTTTGCTGCTCTGTGTGAAACATCCTGTTGTTTTTCATCGAGGGCAACCAGCAATTTCATGTGAAGAATTTTTCGTCTGAAATTAGATTTATCCATTTCAAGCCCTAATATTTCTTCATATAGATGCATTAATTGCAATAAAGTAAATTTTTCAGGCAAAAGATTGAATCCAATTGGGGTCTGTTTTACCTTGTTACGCAAATGTTTCAGGCTATACGCCAGGATTTCATTATGGTCATATATTAAATCCGGAATTTCATTGATCTTATACCATTTCGCATCCGATGCTGTAAAACCTGCTTTAATATTATAGTCTTCTCTTTTAATTAAGGCATAATACCCAATAGTAATAACACGTCTAAGCGGGAACCTGTCCGGATCTCCAAAAGCTTTTAATTGTTCCAGATAAATATGATCTAATGCTGTTAACTCATTTAATAATCGATGTGCGGCATCATCAGTACTTTCTTTTTTATTAATCCATCCCCCGGGAAGTCCCCATTTTCCTTTGCTTATTCCTTCTCCGTGTTGTATTAAAAGTACTTCCAGGCTTCCTTTGTCAAATCCAAATATGACACAGTCAATTGTAATAGCATTCATTGCTGAATGATCATTTTTTACAATAGTATCATTATCTGAATTATTATTCATGTTTATAAAATTTTGACAAATTAAATAAATAAAAGTAACAGTATACTCCTATAAACTGAGATATTTTTTAATAATGTAAAAAAATGTTAAAAATTAAGAAAAATATATTGTTAAAAAGAAAGTGAATAAAAAAGGTATTTAAATCTTTATCAATAAAATAAATAAAATGATGTTTTATTAATAATATTTATTTAAAAGAAAATGTATATTTTGTTATATTTATAAAAACTTCTTTGGAATTATGATAATTGCAAAATAATAACCCTAAATTTTTGTTAATATAGAAAAATTGTGGTACACTTGTAGTCAAATTAACCATAAGATAAATGCATTTTGACTATAAGTTAATTGAATGAATCATTAAGTATAATTAAAAAATTCAAAAAATGCTTTTTTTAGGAATTGATTTAGGAAGCTCTTCAATTAAGTTATCAATATTTAATCCCGAAAAAGGAATAAGTGTTGGTAGTGTAACTGTTCCTGATTTTGAAATGCCAATTATAGCTGTTCAATTTGGATGGGCTGAGCAAGATCCTGAATCGTGGTGGCAATATGTAAAAGACGGAATAAAAAAATTAGGTGCAGATCAAACTGTTGACTTAAAAAAAATTGCAGGAATCGGAATTGCGTATCAAATGCATGGTTTGGTTTTAACCGATGAAAATTTAAATCCGGTTCGTTCTTCTATTATTTGGTGCGACAGCCGTGCGGCTATTATCGGAGATGATATTTATGATAAAATGGGCCCTGAAAACTGTCAGAAACAAATTTTAGGGAGTCCGGGGAATTTTACAGCTTCAAAATTAAAATGGGTTAAGGAAAATGAGCCTGAAATTTTTGAAAAAGCAAAATATATGATGCTTCCGGGTGATTTTATTGCAGCAAAACTTTCAAAAATTGCTCAAATCAGTAGCTCAGGATTATCAGAAGCGGCTTTATGGAATTTTTCAGAAGGAAGATTAGCAACTGAAATTCTTTCTCAAATGGGATTGTCAGAAAATATTGTTCCGGAAATTGTTTCGAATTTTGGAATTCAGGCGACAATTCATCCTGAAATTGCTCAGGAATTAGGATTAGATTTAAACACAAAAATCACTTATAGAGCTGGTGACCAGCCTAATAATGCATTATCTCTTAATGTTTTGAAACCTGGTGAAATTGCGACTACTGCAGGAACTTCTGCGGTCGTTTATGCGGTTAGCAATCAGGATACTTACGATAAACAAAATAGAATCAATACTTTTTTGCATGTAAATAATACTGAATTGCAAAAAAACAATGGTGTTTTGCTTTGTATCAACGGCTCCGGAATTTTATATCAATGGCTGCGTAAAATCATGTCAACAGACAGAAATGGCCTGATATCTTATGAAGCTTTAAATGCCGAAGCTGCAAAAGCAGAAGCAGGAAGTAACGGACTTCGCTTTTATCCTTTCGGGAATGGTGTTGAACGTATCTTCAATAATAAAAATGCTAATTCTGGAATTCAGAATTTAAATTTTAATATTCATCAGTCTTCACATTTGGTTCGCGCTGCCTGCGAAGGTATCGTGTTTGCCATGAATTACGGCTTTGATGTTATGAAATCAGTTGGTGTATCCGGAAATATAGTAAGAGCTGGAAATTCGAATTTGTTTTTAAGTCCTGTTTTTAGGGAAATTTTTACCAATACGACACAAACCACTTTAGAGCTTTATAATACTTCAGGTTCAGAAGGTGCAGCAAGAGGTGCAGCGTATGGATATGGATTCTATAATTCTCTTCAAGAAGCTTTTGATGGATTGAAATGTATTGAACGAATTGAGCCCAATTCAATATTGACATCGAAGTATCAGGATATCTATCAGGAATGGAAAAATCATATTAAAATAGAACTATAATTTATACTAAAATAATGAGTACAACGGAACAATCTTATTTTAAAAATATTGATACTATCAGGTTTGAGGGCAGAGAAAGTGATAATCCGCTTGCTTTTAAATGGTATGATGAGAATCGTGTAGTTGCCGGAAAAACCTTAAAAGAACATTTGCGTTTTTCTATGGCGTACTGGCACACGCTATGTAATACGGGAGGGGATCCGTTTGGAGCTTCAACTGAAACATTTACATGGAATAAAAATGAGAATGCTATTTTAAGGGCCAAAGATAAAATGGATGCGGCTTTTGAATTTATGACAAAGTTAGGTTTGCCATATTATTGTTTTCATGATGTTGATGTGGTAGATGATGCGCCAACTTTGGCTGAGTTTGAAACACGTGTGCAGACTATGGTTGAGTACGCTAAACAAAAGCAACAGGAATCAGGCATTAAACTATTGTGGGGAACTTCAAATTTGTTTAGCAATCCTCGTTATATGAACGGTGCTTCGACTAATCCAAATTTTGATGTTGTGGCTTATGCAGGTGCCCAGGCAAAAATTGCTATTGATGCAACTATTGCTTTAGGTGGAGAAAATTATGTTTTTTGGGGAGGTCGCGAAGGATATATGAGTCTTTTGAATACTGACATGAAAAGAGAATTGGATCACTTAGGGAGATTCCTGAATACTTGTAAAGATTATGCCCGTAAAGAAGGTTTTAAAGGAAACTTTTTAATCGAACCAAAACCAATGGAACCAACAAAACATCAATATGATTTTGATGCTGCAACCTCACTGGGTTTCATTAATAAATACGGACTTCAGGATGATTTCAAATTAAATCTTGAAGTTAACCATGCAACACTTGCCGGACATTCTTTCGAACATGAATTACAGGTTGCAGTTGATGCCGGAATGTTAGGCAGCATAGATGCAAATCGTGGTGATTATCAAAATGGATGGGATACGGATCAATTTCCAATAAATCTTCAGGAAGTAACACAAGCAATGCTGGTAATTTTAGAAGGTGGCGGAATTCAGGGTGGCGGAATCAATTTTGATGCTAAAGTAAGAAGAAACTCAATTGATCTGGAGGATAAATTTATTGCTCACGTTTCAGGAATGGATGTTTTTGCAAGAGGATTAATCGTTGCAGATCATATTTTACAAAATACAGATTATAAAAAATTACGTTCAGAACGTTATGGATCGTTTGACGCTGGAAATGGTGCCAGGTTTGAAAAAGGAGAACTTTCTTTGGAAGACCTGAGCAATATTGCACGTGCAAACGGAGAACCTAAACCTGTTAGCGGTAGACAGGAATTATTTGAACAAATTATTTCGAATGCGTATTAATTAGATTAAAAGACTAACAACAAATTTAACCAAATTATTAATTATTATGAAAAGCAAATATTGTATTAAAACAACAAAGCTTCCGTTTTTTATGGCGCTGCTGTTCAGTGTTTTTATGATGCAGTCGGGATTTGCCCAAGAGCAATCCCAATTTGTAAGTGGAAATGTGAAATCGGCAGAAGACGGAATGGGAGTTCCTGGCGCCACTGTTGCAATCGAAGGAACCAGAACAGGAACATCAACAGATTTTGATGGAAATTTCAAGTTAGCAGCAAAAACAGGTGATGTGATTGTAATCAGTTTTATGGGATTTAAAACCCAACGCATAACTGTAGGAGCTCAAAAAACGATTAATGTTACATTGCAAACCGAATCAGCTGAACTTAAGGAAGTTGTCGTGATTGGGTATGGTACCCAAAAAAGAACAACTGTAACAAGTGCTATTACACAGGTTAGCGGTGAAAACCTTGCTAAAACCAATACTACAAATGCATTACAGGCACTTCAGGGTCAGGCAGCCGGAATCCAGATTACTTCTACTTCCGGGCAGCCGGGAGAAGGTTTAAATGTGGTGATTAGAGGTGTAGGTTCAACAGCAGGAAGCAACCCGCTGTATGTAGTAGACGGAATCCTTACTGGCGATATTTCTTACTTAAGTAATTCAGATATAGAATCTATTTCTGTTTTAAAAGATGCTGCATCTGCAGCAATCTATGGTTCACAGGCTTCAAATGGAGTTGTCCTGGTAACAACAAAAAAAGGAAAACGAAATTCTCCGGGTAAATTTACTTTTGATCAGTATTATGGTGTACAATCAGTAGCCAGAAAAGTTGATATGTTAGATGCTACAGAATACGCTGTGATTTTAAATGAGGCAGCAGTAAATTCAGGAAAAAATCCTTATTTCACAAACAGTCAAATTGCTGCGTTAGGAAAAGGAACAAACTGGATCGATAAAATGTTAGTTGATAATGCAGCCACTAAAAACTTCTCATTTGGCGCTTCAGGAGGTTCAGATACTTCTGTTTACTCTTCATCGTTGTCTTATCTTGGGCAGGAAGGAGTAGTAGGAGGTAAAGACTTATCGAACTATGAGCGTTATAATTTTAGATTCAATTCTGAGCATAAATTATACAAGGATGTGGTTACTTTCGGCCAGAACTTAAGTTTTGCTTATATTAATAAAAATGGTATCGGAGTTGGGAATCAGTACAACAACTCATTGAGAAGTGCTTATCAGGTATCACCATTATTACCCATGTATGATGCAAATGGCAATTATTATGATACTACCAAAAACAGCGAACCCTGGTTAGCAGGTCAGGCAAATCCTTATGCATTAATGGCTTATAATAATCAGAATGAAAGTAACAACCAAAAATTACTTGGAAATGTTTATTTGCAAATAGAGCCAATAAAAAACTTAACATTCAAAACCACTTTAGGACTTGACTATTATGCTGGCGAAGGACATTCTTACTCTCCTAAATACCAGTTGTCAATTTATGCAAACAGTGCTTTTGATAAAGTAAATCAAAACATGAACAAAGGTAAAACACTTACCTGGGATAATTTATTGACTTATAAATTTAATGTTGCCGAAACTCATCGTTTTGAAGCTATGGTTGGAACATCATCTATTAATTTTGACGGAACTAGTATAGAGGCTACAAATGCAGATTCGTTTTTTAGTGATTTAGAGCATGCCTGGCTAGACAATACCACCAATAAAGACGGAGCCAGGATAGCATTAAAAGGTATTAAGCAAGAGACTAAAAGGATGTCTTATTTTGGAAGGTTAAATTACAATTTTAAAGAAACGTATTTATTGAATGCAACTTTTAGAGTTGACGGATCTTCAATATTTGCTAAGCAAAATGAGTGGGGATATTTTCCATCGGTTTCCGGAGGTTGGATTGCATCAAATGAAGAATTTTTAAGAGATTCAAAAGTAATTAATTTCCTTAAATTGAGGGCAAGCTGGGGACAAGTTGGAAATCAGAATGCAAGAGCTTTTCAATATTTATCACCAATTAAAGTTAATAATACCAATTACAGCTTTGGCGATGAAGAAGGTACTCTCACTCCTGGAGCGTATCCAAACAGATTATCTAATATAGATTTAAAATGGGAAACTTCAGAGCAAATTGACCTTGGTTTAGATGCCAGATTTTTAAACAATAATTTAAATGTTACTGTTGATTTTTATAAAAAAACAAATAAAGATTGGCTGATATTAGCACCAGTATTAGCAACTTCCGGTGCCGATGCACCATTTATTAACGGAGGTGATGTAGTGAATAAAGGGGTGGAGCTGAGTTTAAACTACCAAAACAAAATTGGAGATTTTAACTACAGTGTGAGTGCAAATGGTGCTTATAATAAAAATACAGTTGGTCAGATACCTTCAGCAGATGGAATTATTCACGGATTACCTAATGAACTTTATGATAATTCAAGTGAGTTTTACAGAGCACAAAATGGATATCCGTTGGGGTATTTCTGGGGATATAAAACAGGTGGTGTCTTCCAAAATCAGGCACAAATTGACAATTACAAATCTGCAAGTGGTGTAGTGTTACAGCCTACTGCAGCTCCTGGTGATCTTATTTACGTAAACACAAATGGAGATAATAAAATAGATGCTGCTGATAAAACCAGTATCGGAAACCCTAATCCAGACTTTACATATGGTTTCTCTTTATCTGCTAGTTACAAAGCCTTTGATTTTTCATTAATGGCAAATGGTGTGGCAGGAAATCAAATTGTACAATCGTACAGGAACCAATCCGGGGCTTACGGAAATTATACTTCGGCAATATTAGATCGTTGGCATGGAGAAGGCTCTTCTAATACAATTCCAAGGGTAACAGAAGACAATAGAAATTTCACACAATTTTCAGATTTGTATGTTCACGATGGTGATTTCTTACGAATCAATACAGTTACATTAGGATTTGATTTAGCAAAAATGAAACAATCAAAATCATTTTTTGCCAGCCAGTTCAGACTTTACTTTTCAGTATTAAACCTTTATACTTTTACAAAATATAATGGTATGGATCCTGAAATTGGATTTGGTTCTTCAAACGATGACCAGAAATTTTCATCGGGTGTAGATGTTGGATATTATCCAAGGCCAAGAACATTCATGATGGGATTAAATGTTAAACTTTAATAATAAAAAGATGAAAAATACATATTTATATATTTTCTGTTTGATTTTATTGTCTCTGGGTTCTTGTAGTTTAGAGACCGAGCCGATGACACCAATAGATACAAGTTTTTATAAAACAAAAGAAGATGCTTATGTAGCATTAGTAGGTTGTTATGATGGGATGCAAGTTGCAACAGGAGCAGCGGGACTTGGAGTTCCTGTAATCAGCGAAGTAATGTCTGATGATTGTTTTGGAGGAACTGGAAATTCAGATGGTTACAATTACGCAGCTATAGACGAGTTTGATATTACACGCTCCCCTTCAGATGTTGATTTACTTAACTCAAACTGGATAGCATATTATAAAGCAATTTATCGTTGTAATGTTTTATTGTCAAAGATGGATCAGATTGAGTGGGAAGGAGATACTGTTTTGAGAAATACTTATGAGTCTGAAACTAAATTTATCAGAGCGTATCTTTATTTTGAAATGGCCCGTTTATGGGGAAGTGTTCCTTTGTTGACAGCTCCTTCTTCTGAAAATGTTCCACAGGCAACCCCGGAAGAAATCTATAAATTAATTGCTCAGGATTTAGTATTTGCTGCAGACAATTTACCTGCAGGAGCATATAATTCTGTACCAAGTGGAAGAATTACAAAATGGGCAGCAAAATCTTTGTTAGGCCGTGTTTACTTATATTACACAGGATACTATGGGAAAACTGATCTAGAAGGTATAGTAACCAAAGCACAGGCTTTAGGACATTTAGAAGATGTTATTTCAGGTAGTGGTCACGGCTTAGTAGATGATTTTTCTACTTTATGGCCAGCAGCTTCGGTTGATAAATATGCTGGCGAAAGCAATAAAGAAACAGTGTTTTCAATAAAATACACTTATACCAGTGATTATAACGGAAATACAGATGGTAACCATTGGTTGGTAATGTTCGGAATGAGAGAATTTTCGTCTTATCCGTATGGACATGGATGGGGAGTTACTGTAAATTCAAAATTATGGGATGCTTATGCCGCTAACGATACAAGACGTGTAGCTACCATAATTGGAATTGATGAAGAAAATATAGAGTTTACTAAAATAAATAATCAAAGAGAATATACAGGCTATTACAACAAAAAATATTGTCCAATGATTGATAAGGATGGAAAAGAACTTCCTATTGTTTTGGGTAGCCAGTTTTGGGATATCAGTCAGTTTCAGGATTATGTTGTATTGAGATATGCTGATGTTTTGTTAATGGCTGCTGAATTAGGAAGTGGAAATGCCCAGGCTTATTTTGATGATGTTAGAAGAAGAGCATATAAAGAGAATTTCACCTCTTTACCGGCAAATACTGATAATATTCTGAAGGAAAGACAGTTAGAATTCGCTCTTGAGGGTATTAGATACTGGGATTTATTGCGTCAGGGAATTGGCAAAGCTTCTTCAACCATTGCAGAAACTAAAACCTTACTAAATGGTGGAGTTCCTGTAACAAAAACAATTTCAGCTGCAAAAATACTGGAAACAAAAGGATTGCAACAAATTCCTAATACTCAAATCACATTATCTGGTGGAGTTTTAAAACAAAATGCCGGTTGGTAATTTAACTAAAAATGAAAACAAAATGAAAAATATTAAACTATTAATTACGTCATTTTTGATGCTGGCAGCACTATTGCTGGTGTCATCTTGTTCGCCTGACACCTATTCTTTGGACGGTCCAATAGATAAATCAGATATTAAGTATGAAATTACTCAGGATTTCGTAACAGATCCGGGTGGAAATACGGTTATATTGAAAAATCAAACTCCGGGAGTTATATTGAACTGGGACTATGTTACAGGGAAATCAGACAAAGCTGTTCAAACGGTTCAATACGCATTTAAAGGGAACTACACCATAAAAATTTCAGCAGTTACAGATGCGGGTATTGTAGAGTTAGATCCGGTAACTATTACTGTTGATACAGATAACTTAAGCTATGTAAATGACCCATTATGGACAGCTTTGTCCGGCGGGGTAGGCAAGAAAAAATCATGGGTACTTGACAACGGCAAATATGGTATGGCTCCAGGTGCTATGTCTTATGCTGCTCCAAATGATCCTGAAAAACCAGTAGAATGGAACAATTTTAGTCCAAACTGGGAGCCTGAAGGAAATGCTATTTCAAGTACAGATGCTGATATGCACTGGGGAAGATACATGACATTTAGCCTTGATGGCGGACCATTTATGACGGTTCATGAAGCTAATGGAACCACTATTGAAAACGGAACCTATTTCTTAGACATTAACGCGCATACTTTAACCAGTACGGGAGCAACTATCCTAAGACCGGATAACTATATTGCAAATGCAAGTAACTGGAATAACAATCTTAAAGTATTGAAACTTACTGAAAATCAGTTAAGAATCGCTGTGATGAGAACCAACAGCGAAGGTTCATGGTGGTATATCTGGAATTATGTTTCTAAAGAATATGCGGACAGCTATGTTCCTCCGGTTACTGCCCCTGTTTATGATGAAGGTTTCAATCCTAAATTTGCTCCGGGAGAATTGCTAACTATGCTTACCGGTGGTGTAGGTGCAGGGAGAGTTTGGAACCTGGATGGAAGTGGTAATCCAATAGATTGGATCGGAAAAGGAAAAGGCTGGACTACCGGTGCTTCCAGTTCTTACAATTGGGGATGGAATGATGACTGGGCGGCTATTGCAAATAATTCATGGATCCGTTTCGACCAATGGGGCGGTAAACTTAACTATACCAGAAGCCAAAATGGGGTCGTAACCTCTGGATTATTTACTATAAATGCAGAAACCAGTGAAATTAATTTAGGAACTAATACACTTTTGCAAAATCCAGCAAGCTGGATGAATTCAACAACAAACGTTATTAAGGTAGTTAAAGCATTTAATAGCAGTTATCTTCAAAAGGGTATATGGTTTGGAACATCATATGATGCTGCCAAGGATGAGTGGTTTGCTTTCCATTATATTATTCCTTAAATTTTACAGATTTTTTTAATTTACTTATAACCTGGAAGTAGAAGTCAAACTACTTTCAGGTTATTTTTAAAAATTTATACGATTATGTTTCAGATAACTTCATATAAAAAAACAGGATTACTTTTTGTATGCTTTCTTATAATGACAGCATGCGGAACATCAAATGATCAAAAATTTAGTGACCGTAGAGTTTCCTTTAATTCAGATTGGAGTTTCCGCTTAAATGATAGTATTATTGACAAGGATACCATTTCATCTTCAACAAAATGGCGCACTTTAGATGTGCCTCATGATTGGGGTGTTGAAGGGAAATTTGACGAAAAAAGCCCTGCAGGATATGGAGGCGGAGCCCTTACCGGCGGTTTAGGCTGGTACAAAAAAACATTCAAAGTAGCTGCAGCTGACAGCAGTAAAGTAACATCAATTGTTTTTGACGGGGTTTACAGAAACAGCGAAGTCTGGGTAAACGGACATTATTTAGGGAAACGTCCAAACGGATATATCAGTTTTCAGTATGAAATGTCGCCATACTTAAATTATGGAGATAAAAACAATGAAATTATTGTAAAGGTTGACAATTCAAAACAACCAAATTCCCGTTGGTATTCAGGCTCAGGAATTTTTAGAAATGTCTGGATTGAAACTACAGATAAATTGCATGTTGCACAATGGGGAACTTATGTGACAACACCAAAAGTTACTGCCGAAAAAGCTTCGGTAGAAGTTGAGACTACGATCCAGAATCAAAATCCGGCTTCAAAAAAAGCAACAGTAACCACTACTATTTTTAAAGAAGACACTAAAGTAACATCGGTTACCCAAAATATAACGATTGGTGCAAACACTAATCAAACAACTAAACAACAGGCACAAATCGAAACGCCTGTTTTATGGTCTGTTGAAAAACCGGAATTGTATACAGCAGTTACAGAAATTTCGCTTGACGATAAAATCATAGATCAGTACAAAACTAATTTCGGAATCAGGGATTTTAAATTTGATGTGAACAAAGGGTTTATTTTAAACGGAAAACAAGTTAAAATAAAAGGAGTTTGCATGCACCATGATTTAGGGCCATTAGGTTCAGCAATCAATACACGTGCAATTGAACGTCAGTTGGAAATCCTGAAAGGAATGGGTGTAAACGGAATTAGAACTTCTCATAATCCTCCGGCTCCAGAGCTTTTGGACCTTTGTGATAAAATGGGTTTCATTGTGATGGATGAAGCTTTTGATATGTGGAAACAAAACAAAACCAAATATGATTATGGTAATGATTGGGACAAATGGCACAAGAAAGATTTGATCGATCAATTGCTTCGTGACCGCAATCACCCAAGTATTTTTATGTGGAGTATTGGTAATGAAATTCCGCAGCAATGGGATGAAAGCGGTGTAATAATTGCAAAAGAATTAGCAGCGATCACACGTCAATATGATAAAACGCGCCCTATAACTGCAGCAATGAATCCGCCGGTTAATATGAATTTAGACAATATAAATTTACAATTTAAAAAAGCTGAAGTTCAATATAATGCAATTGCTGCTTCTGGTGCTTTAGATATTATTGGTTACAATTATGCACATCAGACCTATGAATATCATCAAAAAAACTTCCCTAACATACCTTTCATTGCTACCGAAACGACTTCGGCATTAGAAACTCGCGGGTATTATGATGCAGTTTCAGACTCCATTAAAAAATGGCCGGTAAGATGGGATCTTAGGTTTACCGAAGGAAATCCGGGTAATACAGTTTCAGCTTATGATCAGGTACAGGCACCCTGGGGATCTACGCATGAAGCAACCTGGAAAATTATTAAAAAACACGATTATCTTTCCGGAATGTATATCTGGACAGGTTTTGATTATATCGGAGAACCAACACCTTATGAATGGCCATCTATTAGTTCGTATTTCGGAATAGTAGATTTGGCAGGTTTTCCAAAAGATGTTTATTATATGTACCAAAGTGAATGGACAGACAAAACCGTTTTACATATTTTCCCACATTGGAACTGGAAAGCAGGACAAAACGTTGATGTTTGGGCATACTACAACAATGCTGATGAAGTGGAATTATTCCTTAATGAAAAATCAGTTGGAGTTCGAAGTAAAAAAGGAGATGATTTACACGTAATGTGGAGAATTCCTTTCGAACCCGGAACACTAAAAGCAGTTTCCCGTAAAAATGGAAAAACAGTTTTAGAAACCGAAATCAAAACAGCGGGGAATCCTTCAGATTTAAAACTTACGGCTGACAGAAATACAATTAAAGCAGACGGAAATGATTTGTCTTTTGTAACGGTAGATATTCTGGACGCAAAAGGAGTTTTGGCTCCAAATGCCAATAATGAAATTAATTTTTCATTAAAAGGAAACGGAAAAATTGTAGGTGTTTGTAGTGGAGATCCGGTAAGTCACGAATCATATAAAGGATCAAAACATACTGCTTTAAACGGAAAATGTTTAGTGGTTATTCAGTCCGGCAAAAAAACCGGAAGATTGGAATTAACTGCTAAAGCGAATGGATTAAAACAATCAACAATTGTAATTACAGCAGAATAAAAACAAATAAATAACACTAAAAAACACACAATGAAAAAAATACAGATAGCTTCCTTGTCTCTATTCATGGGTTTTGGTTTGCTGCTTTCGCCAAAAGCGTCCGCACAAATTCAAAATGCAGATGTGCTTAATGCTCCAATAGATATCAGCAAAGATTTTCAAAATTATCTGAACACTTTCTATTTTGCGGATGAATTAGCATCTTTTGATCCCCAAACCGGAAAAGGAACAATAAAATATCTGAGATACAATTACAAAACACGTCAGGCTTTCAACAATATGATGATGAAGCCGGATACAGTTGCGGCAAATGAATTCCCTACTACAGAATATGACGTTTCGCCAGTATTGCCTTTTGAAATTCAATTTGTTTCAGATAGAACAATCCGAATCAAAACAACTTCAGGGCCTCAATTCCATCCCCAGAAAGAATCTCTAATGTTGGTTGAGGGTGTTGCTCCAAATCATCCGGAATTATGGAAATATTCTAAGATGGAAGGAGGCCATAAATATACGAGCAAACATGGTGTTGTTGAGATTTTATCAAAACCATGGCATATAAAAATCTATGATGAAAAAGGAAAGCTGCTAACAAGCACACTTCATAATTCTGATTTCGCAAACGGATATACACCATCACTTCCGTTCTCGTATGTACGCAGAAACAGCGATTATTCAAGAAGTATGGGTGCCGCTTTCAGCTTAGAGCCGGATGAAAAAATATTTGGTTGCGGAGAATCTTTCACGCAATTCAACAAACGCGGACAAAAAGTAGTTTTGTGGGCAGATGACGCCAACGGAATCCAAAATGAAACCATGTATAAGCCAGTTCCGTTTTACATGAGCAGCCGTGGTTATGGTGTTTTTATGCATCATTCAACACCAATTACAGTTGATTTTGGAAAATATTTTGGAAGTGCAAACGAAATGTATATTGGAGATGACGAAGCCGATTTGTTTTTCTTCATTGGAGAGCCAAAAGACATATTAGACCAATATACTGATTTGACTGGAAAAGCTGCAATGCCACCGCTTTGGTCATTTGGTTTCTGGATGA
>JBDTRA010000026.1:0-56737 GCA_039931915.1 Flavobacterium sp.
CAAATATTTCTTCGATTGTTTTTTTGATGGTCTGAATTCTTGGATCGCAAAATTCAATTACTTCACCAGAATCTGTCATGATAATGTGATCGTGCTGCTTATCAAAATATGATTTCTCGTAGTAAGCCTGATTTTGCCCAAATTGATGTTTTCTAACCAAAGCGCAGTCCAACAATAATTCTATCGTGTTGTATAGAGTTGCTCTACTCACACGGTAGTTTTTGTTTTTCATTTTGATATAAAGGTTTTCTATATCAAAATGCTCTTCGCTATCGTAAATTTCCTGAAGTATAGCATAACGCTCAGGAGTTTTGCGATGCCCTTTTTGCTCAAGATACATTGTAAAAACATTTTTTACAATTTCTTGATTCCTAGTGTTGTCAGTTGAAATTAGTGTCATAATCTGGCAAAGATAATTTTTTATTTTAATGAATAAAAGTTTAAGCTTTAAAGTTTAACTTTCAAATCTGGATTAAGTCAGTCTTAATGCGTTTGTTGTAGGCTTTTGGATGGCTATTTCCCCCTGATCAAAGTAAACATCTTAACATATTTGTTTCTATTTATGATAAAACTAACAATTGTTATTTGACTTTTGTCATAAACATATACCAGTTCCATTCCCAGGTTTTTCCTTTGTCATCACTCATAGCCTGACTCCAGACAGGATTTTTTTCATCTCTGGCATCCCATCGAAACACCTGAACCACATCTTTGTTTTCATACCTGTCTCTTGAAAAAAAATGTCCTACTTTATTTTCAAATGAACCAACAACGGGTTTGTCTAAAACGCCAGTATTTGAGTCAGACCAATAAATACTCCATAATTTTGTTAGCGGATTAAATAAGCGAACTGTCATTCCCTCAAAAGGCTCTCCGTCAAAAGTGGCGAGGAAATTATCGATATTACCAATTCCGTTCAAAATGGTATACATTTCCTGAGTCGATGGAAATTCAATCCATTCCGTACAATTGGAAAGTCTTGTTTTTAATTTTTTATTTATAATATTGGACTTGCCTTTAAAGAAATCAAAATCATTTTTTGAAGAAGAATCAGAAGCTGTAATGATAAGTTCTCCTTTTTCGTCAAAATTTAATTCCGGTATTTTTAGATTATCATTTTTCATAATAAAGCAGTTTTCTTTTCAATTGATCGTTTTAAAGACTTAAGTCCTGTATTCTCTTGTTACTTTGTCGACCCCGTCAATTTTTTTAATAGCGTTGATCATTTTCTTCAAAATGGTATTATTTTTTACAATTACAGCGATCTGACCATGAAAAATTCCGGCATCGGTACTCAAAGAAATACTCTGAATATTCACACTCATATTGTTCGAAATAACTTTTGTCAGCTGATTGGTAAGCCCTAAAACATCCATTCCTGTAATGTTGATAATTGCTTTAAATTCTTCCTGAGACGAATCGATCCATTTCGCGCTCATAATACGATAGGCATAATTCGACTGCATTCCAATCGCATTCGGACAATCTTTTTTATGCACTTTTATCCCTTCATTAATGGTAACGAATCCAAAAACATCATCTCCCGGAATTGGGTTACAGCATTGTGAAAGCTTATAATCCAGTTTATCATGCTCAGTCCCAAAAACCAACATGTCATAATTGCTGCTGATAACTTGTTTGTGAATGTCTTCGTCAGCAGTATCTTTACTTCTTTTAATTTTATTTTTAAAGAAATTAATGATAGAATTGCTTTTCTGGGCAGCATAATCTTTTAATTGCTGGTTTTCGATTGCACCGATTCCAACTCTGTAAAATAAATCTAAACTTGTTTTAAGTCTGAAGAAGTTAACCAATTCATTGATAACCTGTTCACTGATGGTTATTTTTAAATGCTTTAATTTTCTTGTAAGTAACTCTTTTCCTTCTTCTGCAATTTTTTTGGTATTCTCGTTTAGAACGTTTTTAATTTTATTTTTTGCCCTGGAAGTAGTTACATAATCTAACCAGTTTATCGTTGGTTTTTGATTGGCAGAGGTAATTACTTCAACCTGATCGCCACTTTTAAGCTCGTGATTTAATGGCACCAAACGTCCGTTTACACGAGTTCCTCTGGTTTTAATTCCGATTTCTGAGTGAATACTAAATGCAAAATCCAAGGAAGTGGCTCCTTTTGGCAACGATTTTATTTCTCCTTTTGGTGTAAAGACAAAGATTTCCTGTGAATATAAATTCATTTTAAAATCTTCTACGAAATCAACCGCATTGGTTTCCGGATTTTCCAAAGCTTCACGAAGTAAATTCAGCCAGACATCCAGACCACTTTCTTCGGTTGCGCCATTTTTGTATTTGTAATGTGCTGCATATCCTTTTTCGGCAATTTCATCCATACGTTCGCTTCGAACCTGCACTTCAACCCAACGGCCTTTTGGTCCCATAACGGTTATGTGCAAAGCTTCGTAACCTGTAGATTTAGGAGACGAAATCCAGTCACGTAAACGGCTTGGACTTGGTCTGTAATGATCTGTTACTATCGAATAAATTTTCCAGGCAATAAATTTTTCCTCATGTGAGTCGCATTTATAAACTATCCGAAGGGCAAACTTATCATACACTTCATCAAAACTTACATTTTGGGAACGCATTTTTCGACGAATCGAATAAATTGATTTTGGTCGCCCTTTTATGATGTAATCAATATTTTCTGCATCGAGGGATTTTTTCAAGACATCGGAAATATCTTTGATATAAGCGTCCTGTTCTTCTTTGGTTTCTCGAATTTTGCTTACGATATCTTCGTAAACTGCTGGTTCAGTATATTTTAAACCAAGATCTTCAAGTTTGGTTTTTATGTTGTAAAGACCTAAACGATGGGCGAGAGGAGCATAAATATATAAAGTTTCAGATGCGATTTTGGTTTGTTTGTACTCTACCATCGACTCCATGGTTTGCATATTATGCAGGCGATCCGCCAATTTGATTAAGATTACACGAACATCATCGTTCAGGGTCAGGATCATTTTACGGAAATTCTCTGCCTGCATGGAGGCATTCAAATCTTTTTGAACTAATGAAATTTTGGTTAGTCCCTCAACCAATTGAGCTACTTTTGGATTAAATAACCGCTCAATATCTTCAACCGTTATTGGAGTATCTTCGACAACATCATGCAATAATGCCGCAGCAATAGAAGTGGCTCCCAAACCAATTTCGGAAGCTACAATTTTTGCAACTGCAATAGGATGAAAGATATACGCTTCGCCGGATTTCCGTCTTTGCTCTTTATGGGCATCAACAGCCACATCAAAAGCTTTACGAATTAATTTTTTATCTGCAGGTGTTAAAGTTTGATAACTGATTCGAAGTAATTCTTTATACTCTTGGGCAATTGCTTTGTTTTCTTTTTCTATATCTATTTCTATCATAACGGCATGGTTCAATTCCTAAAAATAAGCATTTGTTTGAATATACACAAGGCTTTGGAGTGTTGATTTTAGAGCTTTGATTTTTGATTTTTGTGCCTTCCAATCAAATACAGTCAGGATTATTTTGTGTTTCAAAAGGATTTCGATTTCGCTTAGTCGGACAATATAAAAGTTAGAAAAAAAGCAAAAAAATGAAGAAGTAAAGTCACAGACTTTTAATTTTCAATCTAAAATCTAAAATCTAAAACCCTCTTTGACGCTTGGCTTCAAAAATTAAAATGGCTGCAGCAACCGAAACATTCATGCTGTCGATTTCCCCCTGCATCGGAATAATAATATTCCGGGTTGCGGCATCCCGCCAATCCTGTGTTAAACCTGTAGCTTCTGTCCCGACTACTAAAGCGGTTGGTGTGGTGAAATTCTGTGTGTGATATGAAGTTGAATTTTGCAATGTAGCACAGTAAAAATCAATCTTTTTTTCTTTCAAAAAAGCAATAATTTCGGCTGTAGTTCCTGTAGCAATTTGATTTGTAAATAAGCAACCGACACTTGAACGTACAATATTAGGGTTGTATAAATCGCTTTTTGGATTGGCAATCAGAACAGCATCCAGATTCGCAGCATCAGCAGTACGTAAAAGGGCTCCTATGTTTCCGGGTTTTTCAGGAGCTTCGGCCACTAAAATCAATGGATTTTCAGATAATTTTAAATCTGATAAATGTAAAGATTTTGTTTTGGCTATTGCCAAAATACCTTCAGTTGTATCTCGGTAAGCTAATTTCTGATAGACTTCTTTGTTGATTTCGATTAACTGAACGGCTGTATTAACTAATTTATTGATTTGATTTTCAGTAACTAATTCAGGTAAAAATAAAACGGTTTCTATTTCGTAACCACCTTTTATGGCTAATGAAATTTCACGCAGGCCTTCAATTAAAAATGTTCCGGTTTGTTTACGTGATTTTGCTTTTTCCTGCAATAAAACAAGCGATTTTATAAACGGATTTTGTATTGAAGTGATTTGTTTCATTTTTTTTTGAGCAACTAAGTTTCTGAGGCGCTAAGGTACTGAGATTTTTTCTTCCTGCAAGGTTTTTGAAAGGTTGTAGGTTTATGTATTTTGATTTTTTTTATTGTTTTTAAGCGTAATAAAAGTTTTTATCATTCCTAAAATAAAGGTTATAATAAAGACGATCAATACACTTAAGAAAAATATATATAGATTTTCAAATCCATTACCTTGATGTGCTTGAGGTTTTGAAGAAAGTGGCGGATAAATTGTTGTTCCAGGTACTATCATAATCATTTTTACAACCTGAACGCATGATAATATTATTATAATCATAAAAAGGTTTGAAAAAAGAAATATGCTATTGATTAGTATGATTTTAAATTTTGTAAAAATCATTCGTAACAAATACGAAAAATAAAATACCAAACCAGTTGTTGTAATTAAAATATTAGCTGATTCGATTACAAAATAAGTATCATGAACATTTATATCAATTGTAGAAGTGAAATCAGAGAAAGAAAAAGGTAAAAAAGGATGCCATATTAAATAGCTAATTATTGATAAGACTATTATCCAAATAATTTCTTTTTCTAAAATTTTCATATCAATTTGCATTTAACATCTCACAAAACTCATTTCACAATTTTTCACAAAATCCCCCTCGCCTTAATCTCTAAATACTTATTAATAGCATCCAATGTCAAATTCTCAGGTTGCGTAAGAACCGAATGGATTCCATACTTCTTAAGTTCGTTGGCAATAAGTCGTTTTTCGAACATGAATTTTTCAGCAATTACTTTGTCATATACTTCCTGAATTGTATCTGTTTTTTTGTTGATGATTTCGTTCAATTCTGTATTACTAAAGAAAACGACTACCAATAAATGACTCTTTGCAATTCCTTTTAAATAGGGCATTTGGCGATTCAGACCGTCCATTGTTTCAAAATTGGTATATAAGATAATCAAACTTCTTTGGTTGATATTTTTTTTGATATCAACATACAAACGGCTGTAATCACTTTCGAAAAAATCGGTTTTGATATTGTATAAAGTCTCTAGGATTTTTTGCATTTGTGAACCTCTTTTTTCAGCAAAAACCCTGTTTTCTACCTTTTTTGAAAAAGCAAAAATACCTGCTTTGTCCTGTTTTTTCAGAATCACATTTGCCAGAACCAAAGTCGAATTGATTGCATAATCCAATAAACTCAGTCCGTTAAAAGGCATTTGCATGACGCGGCCTTTATCAATTGCCATATAAACTGATTGTGATTTTTCGTCCTGAAACTGGTTGACCATCAGCGCATTTTTCTTGGCGGTGGCTTTCCAGTTTAAGGTTCTGAGATCATCACCCTGAACATATTCTTTAATTTGTTCAAACTCCATGGTATGCCCAATTCGGCGGATTTTTTTTATTCCATATTGAAATAAATTATTTGAAAAAGCCAACAAATCATATTTCCTCAACTGAATATAAGATGGATATGTGGGTACCATTTTATCTTTGTCGAAAGTGAACCTTCTTGAAATTAATTTTAATGGAGAAGAAACGTAAATGTTTAAGTTTCCAAAATGATATTCACCACGTTCTGTTGGACGTAAATCATATTCGACTACATCCTGGGCAGATGATTTGATTGTTCTTGAAATTTTAAAATCCCGTACCTGAAACTGAAACGGAATTTCGTCAATAATCTTTACTGAAATTGTAAAAGTATAATGATTTTTAATCGAAATGTTTATAGGATTCAAATCACCATTCGAAAGTTTTTCTGGTGTATTTCTTGTAGCATCAATACCTGTTTTTGCTAAATATAAGAGTAAAAGGTCTAGTATTAAAAAAGTGGTTAAAATCAAAACTATAAACCAAACGGCATTGTATAAATTCGGAAAAATAAAAGCACACACAAACATTCCTATAATGCCCAAAAGCACATAGAAGAAGAAATTATTGAGATATAGACTTTTTATGAATTTCAATTTTAAAAAGATTTAGAGTTAAGGTTTTTTATTTATATATTTTGGTAAGATATTCATAATCAAATCCTTCTAAATACGCGATTTTCCAGATTCCGTTTTCTTTAACGGCTCTTACATTATACTTAGAAGCATCTTTCCATGTGGTCCATATCCAATTAAAACTGGCTTTGTTATTTTCGATTTTTAAATTGTTTAGCTTCATGGTCTTCCAGTATTCTTCAGGACTGTCCTGACAATTACACCACATATTGCTATCATTACCATATGGAGGCAAATCACCCACCAGCCATTCCATCTTATTAGTTTTAAGATTATCGCCAATTTTCAATCCAATTTTATTGTAATTGTCAAGAAATTGTTGCGCAAAAAAGTTACTTTTTTTAAGCTCCTCCAATCTTTTGTTATGTGCTTTTAAATTTAACCCAACATACTTGTCGCCTTTTTTATTTTCAACCACATCAAAGTCCACTTTTGTACTATTACTCTCAATCCATTCATAAGCTTTACTCATTAATGTCTCAATTTGTTGCTTGTCGCTTGTCAAATAAATTGACTTTTTGCTTCCTGATTGATTAATATTCGCTGGTTTAAAACTAACCAACGAAATTCCAATAAAACATAGAAAAAACAGTTTAGATAATCTCATTTTTAAATTTAATATTTCATCATTAATAACTAATAATTATCTTGGAATCTCTACGGTTTCAATAATTTGTCTGATGATTTCTACGCTTGTAATACCTTCCATTTCACGTTCAGGCGCTACAATAACACGGTGTTGTAAAACCGGGATTGCAGCTTCTTTAACATCTTCCGGTGTTACAAAATCACGGCCATTAATGGCGGCAAATCCTTTAGAAGCATTTAAAATTGCTATTGATGCACGAGGTGAGGCTCCTAAATATAAAAAGGCATTTTCACGTGTATTTACCACAATTCGGGCAATGTATTCCAGTAAGTTTTGTTCAACCCTGATTTGTTTGATCAGTGCCTGATAGCCTTTTATTTCTGCACCCGAAAGGATGGTTTTAATGGCTTCTAATTTACCATGATCCTGCAAAAGATGCTCTCTTTGAATGATCACGATCTCTTCCTCTAATTTAGGATAATCAATAGTGATTTTGAATAAAAAACGGTCTAGCTGTGCTTCCGGTAATCGGTATGTTCCTTCCTGCTCAATTGGATTTTGAGTGGCAAGGACCAAAAAAGGAGTTTCGAGCTGGTATCTTGCGCCATCAATTGTAATCTGACGCTCTTCCATAACTTCAAAAAGAGCAGCCTGAGTTTTGGCCGGGGCGCGGTTAATCTCATCAATTAAAATCAAATTAGAGAAAATAGGTCCTTTTTTAAATTCAAATTCAGAATTTTTTAAATTAAAAATGGATGTCCCTAAAATATCAGAAGGCATCAAATCCGGTGTAAACTGAATTCGGCTAAAGCCAATATTTAAGGTTTTTGATAATAATTTGGCCGTAATGGTTTTAGCAACGCCCGGAACGCCTTCAAGCAAAACGTGTCCGTTTGATAAAATGGCAACCAAAAGCTGATCGATCATTTTATGCTGACCTACAATTACTGTTTCAAGTTCTTTTTTGATGGCATTTACGTGCTCTAAAAGTGGTGCTAAATTTAGCCTGGTTTCAAAATTCACATTTTCGTTAGTGATTTCTGTTTCTGAAGTATTGATATCGTCCATGGTTTGGTATGTTTTCTTTTGAATGAATTTCTGTAAAATATTAATTTAAAATTTTCTCAATGGCATTATTAATTCGGAGTAAATCTTCTTCAAGACTTCCGTGGTAACTTTTTCGGTGTTCATTGATTAAAAATACAAGGTCCCGAATATCAGTTTCGTCTTTTCCTGATTTATGGTGTAATTTTTTGATAAACACATCATCAAGTTTTGTTGTGTCTATTAAATATTCATTTCTGACTCTTTCCAGAAAATAAATGATTTTTTTATCGATTATATTGTCATGATCTCCTTCCTGATAATATAAATTCCCGATGGTTTTGGTGAAATCCACCGTTAAATTAGGCAGAGGTTTTAATATCGGAACAATGCGTTGTTTTCGTTTGACATTAAAAAGAATAAAAATCAACATTCCGATTAAAAATAAATACCATGCCCATTTTAGGGCAGGCTGACTTAAAATATAGCGTAATGGCGAATCGGAAATTGTCTCGCTGTTTTGACCTTTGGTATACCAAAAAACATCCCCTTTCGGAATGTATGACAACACTTTTTCAGCATACTGGTAATGGTCACTTTTTAACAAATGGAAGTTAGTAAAAGCTGCAGGTTGGGTATGCAAATAAAAATAGCCATTCAGATAAGGTACTTTTATGAAATTAATTCGTTTTTGGTTTGGTTTATTGCCTTGGTATCCTAAAACAGTAGTATTTAAAGTATCAATTTTAGAAAAATAATAGTCACCCATTCCTTCAGCCAAATGATATTTTTTTGTGCTTACATTTTTATTGGCCAGCCAGATTGAAGTATTGCCAGAATATTGGAAATCATTTCTGAAATCAATTTTTAAAGTATCTAATAATGTCTGCGGAAATGTTTTCATACTTAAAAAAGCATTGTTTCCGTGTGAGACAAAATAGAGAATCTCCTTGATAGATTGGTCATCAATTGAACCAAATTCTGAAATATTAAAAAAGGTACCTTTTATTTTATAATCTTCAATCAACGAATCGCTGTCGTATTTAGAATCTAAAAATTCATAAGGGGTCACTGCAGAAACTCTTTCAATCTTTTGATTTTTAAGGAGTCCTTTAACTTCTTTATCAAAAACATATAATCCAAACGGAATTTTATCATTTACCGAATAGGTTGGTCTCCAGTCAATAGGTTTTGGCCGATTACTGCTGGCTAATAACATCAAAGTGAAAATAACAACCAGAATAGCAATGTATATTTTTAAGGTTTTATTCATTGCTAAAAGTTTTTATTGCGTTTTTAAAACGGTTTTCTGCTTTTTTGAACATTGTGTCATCAATTTCAAATTCGCCATACCAGATATAATTGTATAAATAAGATAAATAGGTAAATTCTTCTTTATGAGCCGGTCCCTGAATTTCGTACAAATAATCTGAATTGGTTTTTTCGATGTCCCATTCAATATAATGATTCTGAGCCAAAACCTTCAATAACCAAAGATAATAGTAACGCACAGCGATTCTTTTTTCTCCTGATTGGATACTTGCTGCAATTAATTTTTCGAAATCCAAAAGATGGATGTTTTTTTCAATATCTGAATAATAGATTGCCTTTTTGTTTGCATCTTTTCCGAAAATCCATTGTCCTTCTTTGTTTATCAAAGCTTTTGCAATTAAATAAATCACAAAAACAACAATTAAAACAGCCAGGACTTTCAATAGAATAGAAACAAAACTCATTGAAGCTTCGTTACTGCTGAATCGGAATAAATCGTTAAAAATACTTGCCAGCCATTCCTTAAAATGATCCCACCAATTTTTTTCCGGTGTTTTGTATTCATACACAAAGTCAGAATCGGTATATTTCTTTTTGAAATTTTTAGAGAATGTTTTGGTTTCAATAGTATCCGAATCAATTTGAATATCTTTCTCAGTATATTTTACCGAAGCAACTTTTGGTTCGACGGTAGCAGTAGTATCCTGAGCATTAGAAATACTTAAGAAAAGAAAAGAAAGAATTAGGAAAATTTTAGTCATTATCAGTTCCGATTAAATCAATTTGGCTAATAGAAGTCAGGTTTTCATTTTCTTCTCTTAAACTATAATAAATGATTCCCTGATTGACAATAATCAGATTATTAAAAAGATAGCTTAATATAATGGCAAATAGAAAAAAAACAGTCATCACTAACCCAACAAGAGGCAAATCTCCATGGTCAGGGGAATATAATTCTTGCACTCCTGTAGTCGTTTTAAGGATTACCATTACGATACCATACGGTAACCATGTTATAAATGCCTGGACAATTTGTATCAGCATAAGCATAATAAAAGTAGTTGCTGTAACGGCCCAAAATTCTTGTTTTAGCAATGAAAAACCTTTTTTTAAGGATTCAAAAAAGCCTGTTTTTTCTGTAAGATACGTATAAAGACTCAAATGTCCCCAGGCTATAAAAGCTGGCATCGCAATCATAATCAAGGGAATACCGATAAGAATGAAGCATAAAAGGACCAGAATTACAAACGAAATAATCATTATTGGAAAAAGGATAAAAACAGATCCGATAAAGAATTTTAATAACCTTCCTGTATTTTGTTTTAGCCGTATAATAAGATCAGAAGCAGTAAAATTGTTATCTCCTTTTTCCTGAATAAGCTGTAAATAAAGAATGGGATAGGCAATATTCAGCAATGACAAAATAATAACCAGTACCCCCAAAAGTATCATAGAACCTATAAAAATGCCAAAGTTATTGTTAAAGTATTGTAAAAAATAACTTCCGTTAGGAGCTCCGGATACAGAAAATAAAACTTCAAAATAAATTTTGAATAGGAAGTACATCAAAACACACAAAATCAATAAAAAACCTCCATTGATTATAATGTAATTTTTGAAAAAGTGTTTTCCGAAAATTTTGAAAAAAGTAAATGTATCCGAGATGTATTCGCTAAGTCCTCGTTTTTTTAAAAGTTCAAACATTATAATGAAGTTGTTTTTTTATGGACAATAAAAGGATAAACCAGATAATAAAAAGAAATTACACCAAGCGTAAATAAAATAATAAAACTACTGAGCCAATTAGGCATATCGATAGAATATCGGGTTATAAAACCTTCAAGGAATCCTGCACTGATTGTAAAGGGAAAAGTACTCAAAAATATTTTGAAACTGTTTTTAAAACCCATTTTAAATGAATTTATTCTCGAAAAAGTTTTAGGAAACAGGATAGAAGCACCTAAAATAAATCCGGCAGTGGTTTCAATCACAATTGCAAAAATTTCCATAGAACCGTGAATCCATATTCCGCGGACGCTTTTCCAAAAAACACCTTGTTCGTAAAAAAAATATTGAAAAGCCCCTAACATTAAGGAGTTTTGCAGAAAAATATAAAAAGTTCCAATTCCGCCAAAAATCCCATAGATGTAACATCTTGCACCTACATAAAGGTTGTTCATTGTAATTCCAATAAAGCTTCCCCAATTGCTCCCGGTGCCGTAAACAGCCATTGGGTCTCCTTTTTTGATGTTCTCTAAAGTCATGTTTACATACCCATCACTTAAAACCAACCGTACAAAATTAGGATCATACCGTGCTGAAATTACACCCATCGCCACTGTAGCAAAGAACAATACAAAAGCATACATCAGATACCTTCTGTACTCGTAAACAAGCAGCGGAATTTCGACTTTGAAGAATTCTAAAAACCTGTTTTTTTCTGCTCGTTTTGTTTTGTAAATTTTCTGATAAATCTGCGATGCCAAATGATTTAAGTAAACTACAGTCTTACTTTTTGGATAATACGTTTGGGCATACGACAAGTCATTCATCATTTGAATGTACAAATTAGCTAACTCATCAGGATTTTTTTTAGCTTTACCGAAAATAGCTAGCTCAAATTCCAGCCATTTTTCTTTATTTTGTTTTATGAAGGCAACTTCTCTCATTGTAGGCTAAAATATAAAATATGTCAGAATTATCGATAAATACGACACAAAATGTTAAAATAAATTTTAAAGCAGCTTCAGTTGGTGAAAGAATAGGTGCTTATTTTCTGGATTTTGTCATCAAAATCGCTTATGTTATAGTGATTTGGTTTATATTTTTTTATTGGTTAAATATAGACAGATTAATGGATAGTTTAGATAGCTGGTCCAGAGTTTCAATTGTTTTGTTCCTGTATTTCCCTGTTGTCATCTATTCAATTACCTTAGAAAGCATTTTTGAAGGACAGACAATAGGAAAAAAGCTCACTAAAATCAAAGTAGTTAAAATTGATGGTTATCAGGCCGGATTTGGTGATTATTTAATGCGCTGGTTTTTTAGATTGGTCGATATTTCAATTTTTAGCGGAATTATTGCTTTGATATCCGTAATTTCAAGTAAAAAAAGTCAACGATTAGGAGATATGGTAGCAGGAACATCTGTTATTACCCTAAAAAATAAAATTAATATAAGCCATACCATTCTTGAGGAAATTGGAGAAGCTTATGTGCCAACTTATCCTTCGGTCATTAAATTATCAGATAATGATATGCGGATTATCAAGGAAACATTTCAAAGGGCTGAGGCCAAAAATGACTACGAAATTATTTATAAATTGGTTGCTAAAATTGAAAATGTAACAGGAATCAAGAATCAAGAGACAGGAAAACCTGCAGATTTTATCCGTACGGTATTAAAAGATTACAATTTTTATACACAGAATATGTAGATGGAATTATAATAACAAAGTCAATTTCAATAAACAATTGCAATGGAAAAATTCAAATCAAAAATTGATCTTTGGCTTATACTTTTTTTGAGTGTTATATTTGGAGGAATAGTCATAAAATTAATATATGATGAAATCTGGGGAGTTTTAATATTTATACTTTTTATAGCAGCTTTTATTATACATATGTTTTCGACTACTTTTTATATTATTGAAGGCGAAAAACTTATAATTAATTGTGGTTTTCTTATAAATATTTCGATTAATATTGAAACTGTAAAGAAAATTTCGGAAACAAATAATGTAATGAGTTCTCCGGCACTTTCATTAGACCGATTTGAAATTTTCTATAATAAATTTGATACAATAATGGTTTCTCCAAAGGATAAGACCAGATTTATAGAAGCAATTCAAAAAATTAATCCACAAGTAGAAATAATAAGGAATAATTATAAACAATAAGTAATAAAAAATGTTCCATTTATTAGATATTATCGGTACAATGGCTTTTGCAATGTCGGGTGCTTTAACTGCCATGCATAAAAAACTGGATCCGTTTGGCGTTTTTATTATTGCATTTGTTACAGCAGTTGGTGGCGGAACACTTCGCGATGTTCTGATTGGAAGGACTCCGGTTGGCTGGATGCTGGATTTGCAATATGTGTATGTAATTATTCTGGGATTTGGTCTTGCAATTCTTTTTAGAAAAAAGTTTGATAAGCTGCGAACATCTTTATTTTTATTTGATACAATTGGTTTAGGCGTTTTTACTTTAATAGGTTTGGAAAAAGGGATTTCGATAGGTTTACATCCTGTAATCTGCATCGCTTTAGGAACGATGACAGCTTGTTTTGGAGGTGTAATCAGGGATATTTTGTGTACAGAAATTCCAACTATTTTCAGAAGGGAGATTTATGCGACGATTTGTATTTTTGGTGGAATTGTATTTTTTGCTTTGCGAAGTCTGGAATTAGATAAGGATGTTCTATATTTAGCCACCTCTATTGTAATTATTTCAGTACGGTTAATGGCTGTAAAATTCAAATGGTATTTGCCGGCCTTTGAGCATAAATAAAGAGAAAATTGAATAAATATACAGTAAAAAAATATACTGAAAACGATAGTACAATTTGGAATGACTTTATTGCTCAGGCCAAAAATGCTACGTTTTTATTCCATCGTGATTTTATGGAGTATCACAAAGACCGTTTTGAAGATTATTCTTTAATTGTTTTGGATGGGGAAAAATGGATAGCTGTTTTACCTGCAAATAGTGTTGGTAATGAAGTTTTCTCGCATCAGGGTTTGACTTATGGTGGATTAGTTTATAATGAAAAGATAAAATTAGCATCGATTATTGGGATTTTTAAAGTTGTTTTATCTTTTTTGAATGAAAACAACATTCAGAAATTGCAGTTAAAATTAATTCCTTCCATATATCATCAAAAGCCTTCCGAGGAATTAAATTATACTTTGTTTTTGCTGGAGGCGCAGTTAATCAGAAGAGATACTTTAGCTGTTATTGATTTGTCTAATTCATATTCACTATCAAAACTCAGAAAAAGAGGTGTAAAAAACGGAATAAATAATCGTTTGGTTATTAAAGAAGTTAATGATTTTACTGATTTTTGGAACGAAATATTAATTCCAAATTTAGCTCAAAAGCATCAGGCCAAACCGGTTCATAGCTTGGAAGAAATAACCAGACTGAAAGCCTTATTTCCGGAAAAAATCCGTCAATTTAATGTTTATGAAAATGAAGTTATTGTTGCCGGAACCACTATTTTTGAAAGTTCAACCGTAGCTCATAGCCAATATATTTCCGGAAAAGAAAACAAAAATGAATTAGGTGGACTTGATTTATTATTTTACAAATTGATTTCGGAAGTTTTTAAAAATAAGCGTTTCTTTGATTTCGGAATTTCGAATGAAAACCAAGGCAGGAACCTGAACGATGGATTATCGTACTGGAAAGAAAGTTTTGGTGCAAATATTATTGTTCACGATTTTTATGAAGTAGAAACTTCAAATTATAATGTATTAGATACAGTTTTGTTATGATTAAATTTCTCGATCTAAAAAAAATAAATGAGCCTTACGAAGCTGCTTTTCAGGAAAAACTGAAATCGGTTTTGGATAACGGCTGGTATATTTTAGGGAAAGAAGTGGAAATGTTTGAAAAGGCTTTCGCCGAATATTGCAATTCAAAATATTGTATAGGAGTCGGTAATGGTTTTGATGCTTTAGTCTTGATTTTTAAAGGTTATATTCAGTTAGGAAAATTACAAAAAGGAGATGAAGTTATCGTTCCTGCGAATACTTATATTGCCAGTATTCTGGCCATTTTAGAAGCAGATTTAGTTCCGGTTTTGGTTGAACCGAAGTTAGAAACGTACAATATCGATCCGGATTTGGTTAAAAGTAAGATCACTTCAAAAACTAAAACGATTCTGGTTGTTCATTTATACGGACAGTTGGCAGAAATGGATAAAATTAATACAATTGCAAATCAATATAATCTGTTGGTTGTTGAGGATGCAGCACAATCACATGGAGCAGTTAACAATCAACAATTAACAATCAACAATCAACAATCAAGCGTTGCTTACAGTTTTTATCCGGGAAAAAATCTCGGAGCTTTGGGAGATGGGGGAGCGGTTACTACAAATGACAGTGAATTAGCAAGAACTATTCAATCTCTTAGAAATTATGGTTCCGAAGCTAAATATCATAACGAATATATTGGTGTAAATTCAAGATTAGACGAATTACAAGCCGCTTTTTTAAATCTAAAATTAGCTAATTTAAATGCGGATAACGAAAAACGCCGTGCTATTGCTAAACGTTATTTGTCTGAAATAAAAAGCGCTAAGATTATATTGCCTACAGTGTCATTGGAAGCTACAAAGCAATCTAATAATCATGTATTTCATTTGTTTGTTATAAGAACCGAAAATCGAGACGAATTACAAAGTTATTTATTAGAAAACGGAATTCAGACAATGATCCATTATCCAATTCCTCCACATAAACAAAAGGCATTTCCAGATTGGAATGATTTATCTTTTCCAATTACTGAAAAAATTCATAATGAAATTTTGAGTTTGCCAATTAGTCCGGTTATGACAGATGATGAAGTGGGATTTATTATTGAAGTTTTAAATAAATATTGAATGGATTTTATAAAAAGACACGAGTTAAAATTAAGGATTAAGCGATATGTGCCAGAAAAAATCTGGATTTCATTTATCAAGATATATAATTCTATTAAGCTTAGGGACCTTTATAATTTATATTTAATTAAAAAAGCGCCGGGGAAACATAAAAAAGCACTCGAAATTGTTAGAAAAAAGAATAGTATAAAAGTAGCTTTCTTTTTGAATCATGAATCGGTGTGGAAATATGAGGTACTTTATAATTTAATGTTGCAGCATCCCCGATTTGAACCTAAAATATTTGTTTGCCCGGTCGTAAATTTTGGTATGGAAAATATGCTGTTTGAAATGGACAAAGCCTTCGAGGTTTTTAAAAACAAGGGGTATGATATTATTAAAACCTATGATAATGAAACGGGAAAGTACTTGGATATAAAAAAGAGTTTTTCGCCGGATATAGTATTTTATACTAATCCTTATAAAGGGTTACAAGATTACAGGTATTATATAAATCAGTTTTCAAAAACCTTAACATGTTATGTGCCTTATGGTATTACTACAACTAATTATGAGTTTGCCTATAATTTACATTTTGAGAACTTAGTTTGGAAAATTTTTTCAGAAACCGAGATTCACCATAAAATGCTATCCGAAAAACAAATAAACAAAGGAATAAATAGAATTGTAACAGGTTATCCGGGATTCGATCCGATTTTGATTAATAAAAAGCCAAAAGAGGTTTGGAAAAATAAAAATCCAGCCTTGAAAAAAATTATATGGACACCCCATCATTTAATGAACACGTTAAGCAAAGTGTCTAATTTTTTAGAGTATCACGATTTCTTTTTGGAATTGGCAATTAATTACAAAGATAAATTGCAAATTACATTTAACCCGCATCCTTTATTAAGAGTTAAATTAGAAAATGATTCGAATTGGGGCAAAGAAAAAACAGATAGTTACTTCAATAAATGGATAAACCTTGAGAATGGACAGTTTGGAGATGGTTATTATATCGATCTTTTTTTAACATCAGATGCACTCATTCATGATAGTGTTTCCTTTATGTCAGAATATCTTATTACAGGAAAACCATCGCTTTTTATGATCAGAAACGAATCGATTATGAGCTATTGGAGTGTTTTTGGAGAAGAAACATTAGCAGTCCATTATCAATCCCGAAACCAAAAACAAGTAATCGATTTTATTGAAAATGTGGTGCTGAAGGAAAACGATCCGTTGAAAGAAGAGCGCGATGCTTTTGTGAAAAATACGCTGTTACCAAAGAACAACTTAACTGCATCTGAAAATATATTGAATTATTTAGAAGACCAAATATTTAATGATTAAGAATTCATTTGCAATAATTATTGAGTACAACAAATTTTAATTTTTTTTAAATGCACAATACCTCTCTAAAATCAACTGCAACAAGAGGAATGATTTGGTCAGCAGTTGATAAATTTGCTGTTCAATTCGGTCAATTTGCTGTAGGCATAATCATTGCGCGAATTTTGGTGCCGGAGGATTTTGGTTTAATTGGAATGTTAGCTATTTTTATTGCCTTGTCACAGACTTTTATAGAGAGTGGTTTAGGCGTAGGTTTGATTCAACGTCAAAACCGAGAAGATATTGATTTTTCTACACTATTCGTGTTCAATTTAGGGGTAAGCAGTTTTTTTTATTTGGTGTTATTTTTCTCAGCACCTTTTATTTCTTCTTTTTTTGAGCAACCTCAATTAACTGATTTAACAAGAGTCCTGGGTTTAAGTTTGTTCCTAAATGCTTTTGCAATAGTCCAACGAACCAAATTTACAATTGCTATTGATTTCAAATCCATTGCAAAAAGTAATGTAATTGGAATGATTGCAGGGGGATTATGTGGAGTAATAGCTGCTACAAAGGGATGTGGGGTATGGGCGCTAGTTATTCAATTACTCATTGGGTCTTTAGCTTCGTCTGTATCTTTATGGGTTTTAAGTAATTGGATTCCCTCTATTGTTTTTTCAAAAAAATCATTTAAATCATTATTTGGTTATGGTTCAAAACTACTAATGGCAGGTCTCTATGCTCAATTATTAAATAATGTGTATAATATTTGTATAGGAAAATTTTACCCAACTGCTTCATTGGGGTATTATACAAGAGCCAGGAGTTTTGCAGATACATCAGCAGGTACAATTGTTAGTGTTATTCAGCAGGCTACATTTCCAGTCCTCACATCAGTACAGCACGATAAAGAGAGATTAATTTCTATTTTTAGTAAAATGATTCGTATGTCAGCTTTTTTTATTATTCCGATAATGACTCTTATTTCTTTGTTGGCAAAGCCAATTGTCATACTATTGCTTACCGAGAAATGGGTTTCTCTGATTCCGCTTTTACAGTGGATGGTCTTTGCTCGTATTTTTTTTCCAATGAGTGCACTGAATATGAATTTATTAAATGCAATCGGTCGTTCTGATTTATTCTTAAAAGTAGATTTGTCTAAACTGCCATTAACAGTGGTGGCTATGATAATTACAATTCCTTTAGGGGTAAAAGCTATGATAATTGGGCATGTAGTTACATCTGCAATATCTTTTCTAATAAACGCCTATCTTCCGGGGAAATTTTTTGGTTATGGTCCAATCCATCAATTAAAAGATATGTTGCCTGTTTTTGCTGCTGCAATAGGAATGTCAATTTCGGTAATCATTATCCTTTATTTTACAGATAATTTAGTCTTGCAATTATTTTTAGGAATTGTATTTGGGCTGTCAACTTATCTTTTTATCTGTTGGATAATGAAATCTGATCAGTTGAAGGAGATTAAGGAATTGTTTTCAAGGTATATAAAAAAATGAATCCTCTTCTTTGCCGTTTTAGTTTTTATCCATCTACGACATTTTTAATCACTTTGTAGAAGATTCCCTTAATAATTCTATTTACAATAATTTATTTGCTATTTTTTTAACAAAATTTTATTTTTTTTATTTAACTTATTTTTATTAAGAATTTCTCTGATTTTATTTGTTAATATTGCACCCGATTAATTTATATACATCTGCAATGAAAAATAAAATTACAATACTACTTTTTGGCGCTCTTTTTTTTAATACAATAACAAATGCACAAATCAGTACAGGTACGGGAGGCGCTGCAAGTGTATTGCCAAATAGCCCAACTACAAATACAAATGTTGGTATAGGAACGACTAATCCTACTGCTAAGTTAGAGATTACCAGATTTCCAGCCATTAATACAACATATAATTTTTTAAATTATGCTGAATCTTTTAGCAAAAGTGTTATACTGAATATTGGAACTTTAAGAGAAACCGCCCCAACTAATACAGGCGGAGCTAGACTGTTAACTTTTTGTGATGTGCCACCTTCTAATATTTCACCAAATGCACAAACAATGCTGGCAATAGAAGATAGAAATGATGCTAATCGATTAAGACATACTGCAATAGCCAATAGCTCAAGTACTTTTACACTTAGTGATAAAACGCAAACTGCTGTTTTTAGAGTATATGAGGATGGTATAAATACCTTTTTTGATTTGCCAAAAACAGGATCATATTTAACTGTTGGAGGTATTGCGGTATGGCCTATTGCACATAATTTTTGGGTAAAAACGGGAACATCAAAATTTGATCATGATGTCTTTATAGATACTAATTTATGCATCGGTACCTCAAATTTCACAGACGGAGCAGATACCTACAGACTTTCAGTAAAAGGAAAAATCCGTGCCGAAGAAATAAAAGTTTACAACACTTGGGCAGATTATGTTTTTGCAAAAAACTATGATTTAAAACCACTTAAAGAAGTAGAAGCCTTTATTACGACAAACGGTCATTTGCCTAATGTACCGTCTGCTAAAGAGATTACCGAAAAAGGTCTGGAACTTGGAGAAATGGCTAAAATACAACAGGAAAAAATTGAAGAACTAACTTTGTATTTAATTCAGCAGAATAAAGAAATTGAAAAACAGAGTCAATATTTAATTCAGCAAAATAAAGAAATGGACGAATTAAAAGCTCAGGTAAAATTATTGTTGTCTTCTAAAAAATAATCTTAACATTAATTGTTTTAAGTTCTGATAAACATCTATCAAATTAATAAAACTTCCAAATGAAAAACAATTTTACAATATTTCTTTTAAGCATTCTTTTCTTTACTACGATAACAAATGCACAAATCAGTTCTGGTGCTGGAGGAAATATTTTACCTAATAGTTCTACTTCAAATACTAATGTAGGTATTGGTAATAACACTCCGGTGGCTAAGTTAGATGTTGTAGGAAACGGAATTTTCACAAATAGTCTTCCTAACGGTAGTTTATTTGCTGATTATACAGATCGAAATAAAAAATGTATAATTTTAGCACTGGGAAGCCAAATAGGTAATAACTACAGTAGAATGATAAATTTTTTTGACTTTCCTGCGTCAAATCTAGATACAAAATCAATGGTTTGGTTTTCAATTGACGATAGGTCAAATAATTCGAGATTTAGAGTATATGCTGAAACTGCAGGAACTGGTACTTTTACATTACACGATAAAAGCCAAGGAGAATATTTCAGAGTTTATGATGATGGTAACAATAATTTTTATATGCATCTTCCAAAGCCAAATTCCAGAATTGTTATTGGGGGTTATGGTGACTATTTGCCGGAACATAAATTTGTAGTAAGAGGCAGTGCCAAAATAGAAGGAAATATTCTCACAGATGCAAATGTTGGCATCGGAACTTCAAACTTCACAGATGGCTCCGATACCTACAGACTTTCAGTAAAAGGAAAAATCCGCGCTGAGGAAATAAAAGTGTACAATACCTGGGCAGATTATGTTTTTGCAAAGAACTATGATTTAAAGCCGCTTGTAAAAGTAGAAGAATTCATCGCTCAAAATGGTCACTTGCCAAATGTACCGTCAGCCAAAGAAATTACCGAGAAAGGTTTAGAGCTTGGTGAAATGTCAAAAATCCAGCAGGAAAAAATTGAAGAACTTACACTGTATTTAATTCAGCAGAATAAAGAAATCGAAGATTTAAAATCTCAGATGAAGTTATTATTAGCAACCCAAAAAAAATAAGTTTATCACTTTAAAACAATCAGTTTAATGAAATATTATAGTATACTATTGGTATTAGGCTTTTCGATAATGTCTAACGCCCAAAACCAAACGAAGATTAAATTTAGTTATGATACTGCCGGCAATCAGGTAAGCAGGATATTGTGTGTCAATTGTCCGCCGGAAACAGGTAAACAAATCAAGGAAATAGAAGCTATTGTAGATGAGGATTTGGAAAAAATTCAGGGAGAGGATATGATTTCCTATTATCCTAATCCGGTAAAGGAAGAACTGTATCTGAAGTGGGAACTGACCGATGAGAATTATGTAACTTCAATTCAGGTTTTTTCAATGACAGGGCAGATACTAAGCACGTATCAGGGAACTAAAAATAATAACACCCAAAATATTTTGTTTCAGTCTTATCCGTCAGGGGTTTATGTGGTTTTACTCCATTATAAATCAGGTGATCCAAAAACAATTAAAATCATTAAGCAATAAAGCCTGATATGAAACAATTTTACTTTTTCATTTTTATTTTAGTAACTCATTTTACTTTTTCTCAAAATTTCACAGATACCAAAGGGGAATTGCAAATTTCATCTTCGGGTATGGCGACTTATACTTTGCCAATCGCAACACCGCCAAGTATAAAAAATGCAGCCCCAGTTATCAATCTTACATATAGTAGTGGAGTACGAGGTGGTATTGCAGGTCAGGGTTGGAATATCAACAGTATTTCGACTATTACTCGTATAGCCACACGACGTGATATCGATGGCTTTGTAGATGGAGTCGATTTTGATGCTGATGACAAGCTGTCTTTAGATGGTCAACGACTATTAATAAAAACCGGTACCTATTGGGCGAATGGCTCCACTTATGAAACCGAATATAAAAGCAATACCAAAATTGAATTAAAAATTGAGGGTACTGTAACTTATTTTATTGTTACTGCGCCTGATGGCTCCAGAAGTTGGTATGGTTCTAAAGGTTCAGGAAGCTTGCAAAATTCAATTTCTGTAAATTCATGGTATATTGTTCATTATGAGGATGTAAATGAAAACTTCATAGATTATATTTACAAAACTGTAACCTACAATAGCAGCAACCAATTGTATATTGATACTATTGTTTTTAGTGGAAATACTACTGCAGCAATAGCAGCTCAGGATAAAATAGTTTTTCTTTATGACAATGCAAAACGTGTGGAACGTGATTATTTAGGGGGAGTTCCTGTTTATGCTACTAAAATTTTAAAATTTGTAGAAGTATACGCTAATAATGCTTTATTTCGTAAATATGCCATTACTCATACAACTGATACAGAATTAAGTTATGAGAGGATAACAAGTATAAAGGAAATTAACGCTCAAAGTGAAGAATCAAATCCTGTAGTTTTTGAATATGGTACCTCACCGGTTACGGATCAGAGAATAGTAAAAAAATATACTAATAATTTAAATTTTAACCAAACGCAATTGGCTGGAGATTTTGATGGAGACGGTCAACTGGATTTTGTAGCTAATAGGCAGGTCTTTACAAAATTATTTAAAGGAGATACGGGAAATGTACCAATAAATTTGCCAAATCCAGGAGGAACCCTTTTTTCAGCGACTACTTTGTCAAATAATAAATTGAACCAATTTCAATCTTTTGTTTTTGCTAAGGAAACCTTAACCACGATTGAATTTAAAACTTACAATTTAAGTGCTGGAGCTATTACCTTAAATCAAACAAAAACTATAAATTTCAATAATTTACTTTATCACGATACTAGTTTAGATCATCCAAATTGTACAGGTTTTTATATTGATCCTCTTATAGCAAATTCATATTTTGAGGGTGATTTTAATGGTGATGGAATAAGTGAAGTATTAGTTGTTAGTAATAAAAATGCAACAGCTTTTAACAGCGGTATGGAAGTATATGATCAAGATGGTATTCCCAGTACTGATTGCTATACAGAATATAGAAATGATGGAGAAGAATTTCATATTGTAAATCTAGACCAAAATGCATCAACAACTCTGGGACAGAGTGGGTTTTTAAAGCTTGAAAATCGTGAATTGTTGTTTGGAACCAATAGGTTTATAGCTGATTTTAATGGAGACAGTAAATCAGATATATTAGTTATAAATTATGATAAATCTTATCGAATCGTAAGTTTCAAACAGCTTCCGGCAGCGCCTTGGTTAGAACTGGAAGTTATAGGTTCTGGTAGCATTGATAAATACTCCCTATCAAAACAAATGCTTTTGGGAGATTATAATGGCGATGGGAAAACAGATATTATGCTTCCTACCAGTGAAGGTGGATCCGGGCAGACAGAGTGGAATATTTATTATAGTAATCCAAAACCTGCGGGAGGAGATTTTTTTGTCAAGGAAACACATAATATTGTAGAATATTGGCCTAATACAGGAACATATTTCAATGTACAGACCCATTTCAGCAGTTATTATGCAATAGATATTAATAATGATGGTAAGTCTGATGTAGTAAGGGTTTGGAGAAAATATTACAAACCTTCATGGACAATTAACGATCACAATACTTCATGGCAGGTAACAGCTTTTGCCAATAATATTGGAAAAGTGGGGGTTGCAGGTTTTACACCAGCTTACGATTCTACGGTATTTGATTCAGGTTCTCCAGAAATCCCTATTCCTTTGGTTTCTAATTACAGGTACGATAAATCTAATACTGATTTGGTTATTGTAAGAGGACAGAGTAAAGAAATTGAGTATTATCAGTTCAATAAAGATGTTGGTACTGAAAATCGCTTAAAATCAGTAACAGAGGCCAGCGAAAACATTAAGCAAACAATAGATTATGCAAGCATGGAAGCTTCTGATGGCATGTTTGGAAATGCTACTACTGATTTTTATTCTTCTGCCGATGCGGTTAATTATCCTAATGTAGAAATCATCAGAAATTCAGAAAATTATTTGGTCTCGAAATTAACCGCTACCATAAATGGTGTTTCTAAATACCAGGATTTTAGGTATAAAGGTTATGTTTTAAATTTCAATTACGGAACGGCAGGCTTTACCAGAACAACAAAAAGCGGTTGGTATTTGTCTGAAGCAGATGCTAAAATATGGACGACCCAGCATAATGATGTTAATCTCAGGGGCGCTAATATCATAACCTGGACAAGTACAACCGGTTCTACTGTTTTTGATACAACACCATCTAATTTAATAAGCACTAAAACCAATGTATTTGGTAGTTATACAAAAGGCGGAGGTGATACTGTTTCTCCATCTGCAATTCAGGATATCATTACTATTACAAATCCTGTGACTACAGGACAAACTTATAAAGCGGGTACTTCTATAACAGCTTCGTCAAAAATAAATGATGATGTAGCAGTAATTTATCAGGCGCCACAGATAATTTTGAAATCCGGTTTTATTGCCAGTTCAGCCAATAACAGTAAATTTACTGCAACTCCTGCTGCGGTTCAGGGTGGAAGTAATGCACCGGTTTCGAACAATAGTGTTTTTAATGTCCTGTTAACCAAACAAACTACAGTAGATCACTTGTCAGGAATAAAAACAGAGACTGTTTTTTCTTATGATGGCGTACCTGACAGCCCGGGTTATTATGGTTTGGAAACCAGGACGGTTACTAAAAAATACAGCGGATCAACAGTACAGGGAACAACAACAGTAGATTCCGAATATGATAACAATCCAACTGGTACAGGTAATACGTATTATATTGGAAGGCCTAAAAAAGTAAATTCTTCGACAAATATTTATACAGGTGATACCCGAACTTCTGAGGAGAGTTATACTTATACAGGTTCAAATTTAACCAAAACAGAGAAAAAAGGACATAACACCTACGCCATCGTAGAAGAAATGACCTATGATACAACAGGTAATTTAGTAACTAAAACAGTTTCTGCCCCAACTGCATCACCGGTGCCGGTTGCACGAAAAATTACAGATGAATACGATGCTACTAAGCGTTTTGTTGTCAAAAAAACAGATCATCAGGGATTTATAAATACTTTTGTTTATAACACACTTGGGCAGGTCACACAATCAACTAATCACCTGGGAGTAGTAAGCGATTTTACCTTTGATAATTGGGGAAAACTAACAAAAAACAAAACTACAGGAGTTTCTACCACACCACTAGAAACGACTATTACCTATTCTAAATTATCTAATGGAGGGTACACGACTACAAGCGAGAATACCGTTGGCGATAATGTAAAAAGCATCACCCAATATGATGTGTTGGGAAGGGCGGTTATTACAACCACAAAAGGACTTGCGGTAAATTCGACCATTTCCAAACAGGTGGTTTATGATGGTCTTGGTAGAAAAACAAAAGTAAGCGAACCTTATTTTTCTGCCCCGACAAAATGGGTAACCTATGAGTATGATTATTTGATGCGACCTACTACAGTTACACAACCAACTGGAAGGATACAAACATTATCCTATCCCTTAGGACTTACTATTACCAGCATAGATGACGGAAAAACAACAACAGCAACAGTAGATGCTTTAGGCAATAAAACCCAGACAACTGATCCGGGCGGTTCAGTCAGTTTTATCTATTATGCTAATGGACAATTAAAAGAATCCAACTACGAGGGACATAAAGTAAATATTACGATTGATGGATGGGGTAATAAAACAGCAATGACCGATCCTAATGCAGGAACCTATACCTATAGTTATGATGCTTTTGGTCAGTTAACTGTAGAAACGACTCCAAAAGGAAGAACAGATACAACTTATGACGATGTTGGTAAAATAACCAAAAGAAAAGTATCAGGAGACGGAGCCGATATTGAGACAGCGTATACCTACAACTCTTTTGCACAAGTCACCAGTGAAACAAGCAAAAATAGTATGGGAGCACCAATAGATACTTTCGGGTATACATATGATGTGTTGCACAGAGTAATAACCAATACCGAAAGCAATGCCGCTTTTACACAAACTAAGACCATTACGTATGACAATTACGGAAGACAAATTACTACAACAAATGCTACACAAGATCTTACGTCCGGGTTAAGCGAATCTGTCACGACAAAAAACGTGTACAATACCTATAATGGTATGATGGATAAACTGACCGATGCCAATGATGCAGTTTTATGGCAGCTTAATACAGCCAATGAAAAAATGCAATCGCTTACTGAAACATTGGGTAACGGAGTGACCATAACGAATGCATATGATGTTCATGGTTATTATACTTCTCAGAAGCATACCAAAAACAGCATCAATATTGTAGACAACACCTATAGTTTTAATGCCATAAAAGGATTATTGAACAATCGCCAGAATGTGGCTTTAGGAACATCTGAAACCTTTACCTATGATGCTTTAGACCGACTGACTAACTGGACAAATCCCTTAACAGGAATTGTGGATGCTAATGCTTATGACAATAAAGGAAGGATAACCAATAACAATAAATTGGGGACTGTAAATTATAATGCTAATTTAAGTACCGGGATATACCAAAAGAAAGAAATTATCCTTACCACAGAGGGAGCTGCGTATTACGATCAGTTGCCTAAACAACTGGTGACGTACAATATGTTTAAAAGCCCTATATCGATAAACGAAAGCGATAAGGGCAGTACAACATTTACCTACAACTCACATTTGTCAAGACAGGCCATGAAATATGGTTACCAGATCCCTACTCCGGGAGCAGCAGGTGTTTATACCAAAACCAAGAATTATACAGATGACGGCAGGGTCGAGATTATAAAAACACCTACCGAGATTACGATCCGTACTTATGTAGGAGGTGATGCTTATGGAGCGCCCTTATATACCGAGAAAACAAAAACGCTTGCAACAGGTGCTATTGTTGATAAAAAATATTATCTTCATCGTGATTATTTAGGAAGTATTATTGCCATTTCTGATAACACGGGAACAGCGGTAGAAAGAAGGCAATTTGATGCCTGGGGAAATCTGGCTAAACTGCAAAAGAATGGTGTTGCCGTAACCTTGCCAACAAATGGTACAGGAGCAGCACTGATGATACTGGATCGTGGTTACACGGGACACGAGCATTTGGCTGAAGTTGGGCTTATACACATGAATGGGCGTTTGTACGATCCTGTTTTACGTTCTTTTTTAATGCCGGATAATTTTATACAGCAGCCGGAAAACACGCAAAATTACAACAGGTATGCTTATGTGCTCAATAATCCGCTCATGTACACTGATCCTAGTGGAGAGTATGGAATTGAAATTGGAATTGCAGTAGGTATAGGGATTGCAGCTATAAGCTATACTATGACAGCCTTATTAACAGATGTTCCTTTTAGTATAGCAGGATTGGCTAAGTCTGTTTTTGTAGGTGCTGTAACTGCAGGTTGTACCTTTGGTATTGGCGAGGCTGCTAACAGTTTATTCGGAGCTGCCTCATCAATCTCAAAAGCTGCATTTCAGGCTGTTGTGCATGGTGCATTTCAAGGTATGATGTCTATAGAAGGTGGAAAATTCTGGAGCAGTTTTGCTGCAGGTGCAATTAGTAGTATAGCAAGCAGTGCTTTTAGTTGGGACGGTAATGGAGCAGCTAAAGGATTAGGTTGGGGTAGCAGCGTTAGAGATAGGACTGTTGGTATGATTGCTTTTGGTGCTGTTTCCGGAGGAGCAGGTGCTGCTTTAACTGGCGGGAATTTTTGGCAGGGTGCTACTATTGGTCTTTTAGTTAGTGCTTTGAATCATGGTGCTCATATAATAAACCAAAAAATTAGAATTCATTCAAATGCAAATGAATGGTTAAAAAGTGGAGGTTATGAACCTAATGAAGATATCTCTGGCATGGACGAAAGTGGTAGGGATTCATATGTGAAAGGTATGCGTCAAAATGTATATCCAGCAGATATTTTATATAATGATGCAGGAAACCCTAACATAAAATATGATTCTGCAATTAGTGATTATGGGAGCTATGACAACAAAGAAGTTACTATTTACGGCAAAGCTTTTGGCACAAACAAAGATTTATTTTTAACAATCATGCATGAGGGTATGCATGCCTGGGATTTTCATCACGGATTAACGTCCCTTTGGGGTTCTAAATCAAGAGCAATAACTGAAACAAGAGCATACGAAATGATGCGTTATTTTGATAGTAATGTTTTCAATAATGGTGATCATTCACACTTTTATAATTTATATTATAATATCGCAAATAAATCAGGATTTACTAGTTTTAGTATACAAAGTTACCCTATATTTTTTAATAATATTCAAAAATAAATAAATGAAAAATAATATTCTAATAGCTCTATTATTTACCCTACTAGCATCTTGTCAAGAAAAAAAACTTGAGTTAAAATTAATAAACAAGGAAATTGTAAGTAAAGGATTTTCTATAGATACGATGGATGCTTTTTATAATCATGCTATGTTTAATAGCGAAAATGAAAAGTATCTTTTTACTAATATTGTAAAATTTAAATTATCCAATCATACCGATAAAAAATACGTGCTTTTTATTAAAAGTTTAAACTTATCCGATATATATAATTTGGATATAATTATTGAAGATGAAAAAGGTAATTTGTTTGAAAAAAATGCACCTCTAATTGATCCTTCATACAGTTGTAAATTAGGAAGTTTAATTGAGCAGGATTTTTATATTCAAAATGAAAAAGAACAATCGTTAAAAAAAATTGGTTATAATACAAAAAGTGAAATTTTAAATTTTTATAATCAAGACATTGTTCTTTCTCCAAATGAAAATTATATTTTTCAAACATCTTTCGCTCTTCCGTTTGTGACTGAAGATAAAGATGAAAATTTAAGAAGACCGATTTTCTTTAAATTAAATCCTGATAAAAAATATACATTTCGTTTGAAGTATAAACTAAAAGATGACATAGAAAAAAATATTCCAAAAGATATTTTGTTAAATTATAAGGAGAATAATATTGAGATTTTTAAAGGAGAAGTTGAAACACAAAAAATACCAATTATTTTTAAGTAATATTGTGAATTTTGGGACGACATTTACCTATAATAAACAAAAGAAAGTAGTAAAAGAAGTATCGGAAGACAATGCAGTAGAATACGTTTATAATAAAAAAGGATTACTAATAAGTTGTAATAATAGGAATAAAGGTTATAGTTTTATTTCAAAGTTTGTTTATTCTAAGGAGTGATAGGTCATTTGATAGTTAGTGGACTTAATCCCACTGGCGCTCGTTTGTCCAGGTTCTCTGGTGCTTGATTGCATCGAGTACCTCTTAAATTATGAAAACAGATCGTAGCGTTTTCAACGCGGTTTTATCAGCCTCAGACGTTCTAAATGGGCACTAACTTTGTCTGGTTAAGAATATACCTCTACTGGCTCGTTTGCAACGAATACCGACTTAAATTAAAAGACAAAATGTAGCATTTTCAACACGGTTAAAATAGAGAAAGCCACTTCAATAACGGAGTGGCTTTCTTATTACATCAAACTTATTTTAGCTGACTTTATAAAATGGTCAACAGTTGTAAGTAAACATTCTCTGTCTTTTTCGGAGTGTTGCAAAACAGATTTGACAGATTGAGGAAACCGGAGTAGACAAAATAAGTTTTACCTACAATGACGGCAATGACCGCAGCAGTATGTTTTATGGAGGTTTAGAAACAGATAAACTGTTAAGGACCTATCGCAAGCATTACTCTGCTGACGGAACCATGGAAGTAAAGGAAAACAGGTAACCGGAGCCATTGAGTTTGTAACCTATATTGGCGGAGATGGGTATACTGCACCTGTAGTTTTAAAAAGTGACGGAACTGCACAAAATTATTTATATTTACACAGGGATTATCAGGGAACCATAGTAGCTGTAAGCGATCAGGCAGGAGCAGTTGTAGAAAAACGTTTGTTTGATGCCTGGGGCAATATTGTAAAAGTACAGGATGGGGCAGGCAATATCCTGTCAGGATTGACCGTTTTAGATCGTGGTTACACAGGACATGAGCATTTGCAAAGTGTGGGGATTATACACATGAACGGGCGTTTATATGACCCAAAATTACACCGGTTCCTGCAGCCCGACAATTATGTACAGGAACCTTATAATACCCAAAATTACAATAAGTATGGGTATGTTTTAAATAACCCGCTTAAGTATACCGATTCCAGTGGGGAATATGCTGAATTTACTTTTCTGGGTGCGGTTATAATAGGTGCTATTATAGCAGCTACAACTTATACTTTAACAGCTTTGCTGGCAGATGTTCCGTTTAGCGTAGGTGGTTTAACAAAATCTATGTTTATTGGTGCAGCAAGTGCTGCTGTAATATTTGGGATTGGTAGTGCAGCAGGAAGTTTGTTTACGAATTTCTATTCGCAGGCAGCATTTCAGGCAGCGGCACATGGTACTTTTCAAGGAGGTATGACGGCTATCTCCGGAGGTAAGTTTTGGAGTGGTTTTGCAGCAGGGGCGTTGAGTAGTATTGCTGCAAGTGCATGGAGTGGAGGTTCAAGTATGGATGGCTTAGGTGAAAATGCACATGCTATTGCTGGTACAGGTATGAAAGGTCTTGGTGCCGGAACTGGTAATTTAGGTATGATTGCTTTTGGTACTGTTTCCGGAGGTGCAGGAGCAGCTCTAACTGGTGGAAATTTCTGGCAGGGTGCTGCAACAGGACTGGTGGTTAGTGGACTTAATCACGCGATGCATAAAATGCAGGAAAGACAGTCTTTTAAAGAGCAACTAAAAGCGAAAGGAATAAATCCTAACGGAAAATTTGGTTTTACAGAGGAGGCAATAGGTAAAAACATAAATGCTGTAAAGGAATTGAGAATGTTGGCCAGTAAGGCCGATAGTAAAATATCAGGATATGAATTCAGAGATGCATTAGTTACAGAAAATGGGATGGAAGCTTATGGAGAATCTGAAATGATGCCAGATAATAGTTGGAGGGTTTCATTGTCAATGTCTAAAATAGTAACTAATTTAGATTTTGTCTATACTATTGGGCACGAATTTACACATATTTTAAATATGAGTAATATGAACTACGCTGGTTTTAATTCTATGACCAATCCTCAAAAATACCAAGAAGAGTTAAATGTTTGGACAAATTTCAATCAAGTTTACGGAGATCCAAATGCTCAAGCAGGTATAAATTATTATCAAAACTTACTTAAAAAATAATATATGAAACTGAAATTCTTATCAATTGCACTGTTTGTTTTTAGTATGGGTTATGCTCAAAGTATTGAATACAAGATTTTAAATGCAAAGCTGGATGAAAATAAAAAAATAATTTTAGAAATCGTTTTGAGTAATAAAACAAATGAAAATTATGTGATTAATAAAAACTTTACTTTTGAGAACAAGGCTCCAGACTTTTCTTCTGGTTCTTATACAAAAGTTAATATATTTAAAAATGACTCCGTTGCAATAAGAATAGCGGAAGTTAAATTTGAAACATTAACAAAACGAAACAAGAATATAAAAAAGTATGATGTTTTTTTTATTAAAAGCAATACAAGTGAAACTATTAGTTTTTGTTTAAATGATTATCTTTCAGAAGCAGAAAAAATAGGGTTAGGAATGAAAATGATGTTAAATAGTGATTTAAGTATTAGTTTAAATTTTTATCAATCAGGTTCTTTAAATATCAAGAAAAAGAAGATCCTTGCTAAAATGCGGAAAGAAAACTCTACGGTTTTTATAGGACAAATAAATACTAATAAAGTTCCTTTGGTATTGGAGTAATTGAATATTATAAAGGCGAAAAAGCCGAGCAATGCTCGGCTTTCCAACAGATCTAAAAACAATAAAAAAGGAATCATTAAATTATGAAAAAAGGAGTATTTATTTTGATGGTGGTATTTGCCACAAGTTTTAGTTTTAGTCAAGAAGCCCAAAAAACAGAAACCAAAACATTTGATTCAAAATTAGTAGGTTGCTGGAAAGGTTCGGAAATAGACCAGCAACAAAAAGGTGTAGCCAAGTATTGGGTTTCCTGTAGATTTGAAAATGGAACAAGTACATTATTATTTGTAGCAATAGACAAGAAAGGAAAAGTAATTCAAACCACCGAAAATGGAAAATGGTGGGTCGAAAACGGAAAATACTACGAACTTCATAACTATGATGGTGTCACAGATATTTATAACTATGACGTCATAGATAATAGTATAAAGTTTACTGCTGTTGAAGTCATGGGTGATAAAAATTCGAAATATACTTTTTTCGATTATAGGATAGAAGAAGATTAACAGGAGGTAACTTTTGGCAGTGGCTGTGACTGGGTTAGTGATTTGCCCACTGGCTCTCGTTTGTCCAGGTTCTCTGGTGCTTGATTGCATCGAGTACCTACTTAAATTATGAAAACAGATCGCAGCGTTTTCAACGCGGTTTTATAAGCCTCAGACGTTCTAAATGGGCACTTAACTTTGTCTGGTTAAGAATATACCTCTACTGGCTCGTTTGCAACGAATACCGACTTAAATTAAAAGACAAAATGTAGCATTTTCAACACGGTTAAAATAGAGAAAGCCACTTCAATAACGGAGTGGCTTTCTTATTACATCAAACTTATTTTAGCTGACTTTATAAAATGGTCAACAGTTGTAAGTAAACATTCTCTGTCTTTTTCGGAGTGTTGCAAAACAGATTTGACAACTAATTAAAAATACCTATTTTGAGTTTAATTGATTTTATAACAAATAGTAATGCAAGAATTTCTTTTAGTTTTTAAAAGAAAATCAGTATAAAATTCGTTTCTTAGAAGTACTTTACTAATGAGATTTAGAACTAAAAAACATGAAAATTCTTTTATTAGGCGAGTATAGTAGCCTTCATTCTACATTAGCCGACGGGCTTAGATTATTGGGGCATGAAGTTACCGTGGCGTCTGATGGATGTAAATGGATGGAAAACGAAAGGGATATTAATTTGTCCCGTCCGGGGTATGATCTTTATAACCTAGCTCTGCGAAGAGTTGTTTATAAAAAATTGCGTAAACGTCTCTGACTTTGTGCAATTTTTTATGTTTTGTAAATGATAAATCTACTGAAAGTCTCTCGACTTTTATCAAATGTTCTTAAATAGTAATGATGAAGATAAATTAGTTGTTTAAAAAAAAGAGTTGATACAAAAATAATTATTTATAAAAATCTTAATTTCAGCTCTAAAGGAATGTATTTCATAAATAACCAAATGTCAAAAGTTTTATAAGCTTTTATCATTTCATAATGAAGCCGTTTTAAGAGGGCTTTATTTTCTTCTCTGGTTTTATTTAATACAATAGCTTTTTTGATAACGAGGTAAGAGGAATAATTTATTTTTTTTGTTTGAGTATTAAACTTTTTAAAAAACTGGTTTCCCATGGAATTTTCAACTTCTCTTTTTTGTATTAAGACAGAATCAATAAATTCAAAATTGTAGTTTCTGGATGCTCTGATCCAAAGATCTAAATCTTCGTAAGCAAGGTTTTCATCATAGCCATTTAATTGTTCTAATACTTCTCGTTTTATCATTGACGAAACAGAACAGATCATACTGTTTTGACTAAGTATTGCCAGGTAAATATCCCCGGATGCCGGTTTTTCTAATACTTTTTTTTGAATATTAACTTTGTAATAATAGTGAAGGTGGGTTTTGCTTTCTGAAATTACTTCTGCATTTCCATAAACTATACCTAAATTTTTTTCTTCAGAATTAAAAAAAGCATTTATTTGTTTCTCAATACAATACGACAATAAAATATCATCGGCAGCCAAATCAATAATATAATCTCCTTTTGCAAACTGTAGTGCATTATTGAAAGTTTTGGTATTTCCTAAATTTGTTTCATTTGAAATAAACTTGATATTTGGATGATCTTTAAGCCAATTTTCAATCGTTTCTTTAGAGTTATCATTACTGCAATCATTAGCAATAATTAATTCTACATTTTTATAAGTTTGGTTTAACACTGAATTTAAAGACTCTGATACAAATTGCTCATGATTGTAACAGATACATATGACGCTGACTAATGGTGAATTTTGCATGAGTAGGTATAAAATATTATATTTAACAACTAAAATAGCATTCGTGAATGATAAATCAAAATAAGAAATACAAAATTGCTTTAGTTGGCTATTCGTTGGATAATGGCGGACTCGAAAAAGTTATGTCTACATTGTCTCTTTATTTTGGTAAAAAGAATATTGAAGTTCATAATATCCTTTTTGTTGATTCTATTTCTTATCCCTATTCAGGGACATTGGTAAATATTGGACAAATGAAAGTAAACAATAAAGGTATGCTGGGTAAACTAAAATTGTTTTTATTTTTTAAAAATTATATTATCCAAAATCAATTTGATTACATAATTGATTTTAGATATAGAATTAATCCTGTTCAGGAATTGATATTGTCGAAATTGGTTTATAATTCCAAAACGATTTATACAGTACACAGCTCTAAATTAGAAACCTATTTGCCGGGTTCCCGTTTATTGACTAAACTAATTTGCAATAAAAAACATAGTGTAGTTTGCGTTTCGCAAGAAATAAAAAATTTAGTAATGACAAAGTTTAATATTAAAAATGTTGTTACTATTAATAATCCGATTGATACTGAGAATATTAAAATCAAATCTTTTGAAAAAATTGATTTGGAATTTCCCTACATCATTGCTGCAGGAAGATTTGATTATCAAAACATAAAACAATTTGATAAGCTTATCATCGCCTATTCAAAATCAATTTTACCCCAAAAAGGAATTTTATTAATTTTATTAGGTGATGGAGAACGAAAAGAGCAGCTGTTAGAAGTTGCTATGCAGAATAAAGTATCGGAAAAAGTATATTTTTTAGGGTTTAAAAATAATCCATACTCTTATTTTAAAAATGCAAAATTCCTGGTCATGTGCAGCAAACATGAGGGGTTTCCAATGACTTTAATAGAATCACTGGCTTGTAAAACCCCTGTTGTTTCATTTGATTGTGTATCAGGCCCCAAAGAGATTATTACAGACAACGAAAATGGTCTGTTGGTTGAAAATCAAAATTTTGAAAAACTTACAGCTGCAATGAATTTATTTATTGAAGATACTGTTTTGTATAATCAATGTAAAAATAATTCTTTAAAAAGTATAGAACGTTTTTCAATCGAAAAAATAGGAAAGCAATGGTTGGGTTTAATGAGAATTAATATATATTCGTAAAATGAATGTACAAATTATAGCTATTCCTAAAATAGAAGAGCGAAGAGGAAATCTATCTGTAATAGAAAATGATACCGTTCCTTTTGATATTAAAAGGGTTTATTACCTGTACGATGTGCCAAGTGGTGCTGAACGAGGCGGCCATGCACATAAAAATTTACAACAGTTTTTAGTAGCTCTAAGCGGTAGTTTTGATGTGGTTTTGAATGATGGAAACGAAGAGCGGATTATTACTTTAAACAAGCCATATGAAGGTTTGTTGATCAATTCCGGTATTTGGAGAGAACTTCAAAATTTTTCTTCAGGTTCAGTTTGTCTGGTGGTAGCTTCAGAAGTTTATATCGAAGATGATTATATCAGGGATTTTGAAGGGTTTATAAAATATAAATCATGATTTTTTTTAATAAAGAAACTACATTAGTCAGTATTGGTGATTTTGCGGATGTATATTATAAAATCAAAAACAGAGGGATTAATTTTTTATTTTCTAAATTTTCTAAGTTCTCCTATAAAAATCGTGTTTCTTCAAAATGGGATTCATTTGTTTCTCAATCTGATTTTTGGATCATACCAGAAATAACAAAAACATGGAATTATAAAATTTCAGGAGATTATGATTTGACTTATGAGGATTATGTTTTTCATAAATATTTTGAAGGTAAAGAAAATTTAGGTCTGTTATCTATAGGTTGCGGAGAAGGAAAACATGAAAGAAATTTTGCAAAATATAGAGCTTTTAACAATGTAGTTGGGATTGATATTTCAAAAGATAGTATAGAGAATGCTAAAAAAATAGCTGCTGATAATAATTTGAAAATAAATTATTATTGTGATGATTTCACTAAAACAACTCTTTTAAAAAACAAGTTTGATGTTATTTTATTTGATTCAAGTTTACATCACTTTAATGGAATTGAAAATTTTTTAAAAAATAATGTTTTACCTATTTTGAATGAAAATGGATATATAGTGGTATTTGAATATTGTGGGCCAAATAGATTACAATGGAGAAAATCGCAATTAAATGAGGCTAATAAAATTTTAAAGAGTATTCCTCTAAGATTCAGGAAATTAATTGATGGTAAAAATATTAAAACTAAAGTGTATCGACCGGGAGTATTGAGAATGTTGCTTGTTGACCCCTCAGAAGCACCAGATTCTGAAAATCTTGTAAAATCATTAAATAATAATCTCGAAGTCCTTGAAGAAAAAAAATTAGGCACAAACATTTTACATATTTTACTGAAAGGAATTGCTCATAATTTTCTGGCTGAAGATGCTGAATCAAAAGAGCTTATTCGTGATCTTATAAAAAAGGAAAATGAATTTTTAAATTTATCCAATGAGAATGATGCTGTATTTGGAGTTTATCAAAAAAGAAGTCCCTAGTTATAAGTTGAAAATTCAAAACTTATTTTCTTGAGTAAGTGTTTGATTTTATATAATGATTTCAATATTTTTCTGGGCAGATGAAAGAGTAAACGATTGATTAAACCTATGTTTTTTTTATTTATTGCATAGTAAAACTTGTTAGCAATATTTTTATCCCCATAAGTTTTATACAAAATGGCATAAAAAAAGCGGTGAATATCTAAAAATGTTTTTAAATCAGGGTTCTGTTGCTCTGAAATTTGGAACTGATTAAAATTCATCAATTTCATTGAATTAATGGAATTTTTAGCGAGACTGGTTGGAATGTCATAATTGTAAATTGCTGTAATTGTATTTGTAATAGCTACTTGATAAGAAATACCAATTTTAGTCCACAATTCTACATCCTGGCCATTTGTTACCCCAGGAGAAAAACCTCCAATTTTTTCTAAAATTTCTTTTGGTATAGCTAAACAAGAAGTCCATGTAATTCGAAAGGGTTTGTTTGAAAAAAAGTAATTTTCTACAATTCCATGATAAGAACTTTCAATTCCATTGAAATAGGGAATTTGAAAGTGATTTTTAGCGGTTTTAATTTTATATCTGGAGCAATATATTCCACAATCCGGGTAATCATAATATAAATTGGCTAATTTTTCTAAATGATTTGGAAACCAATAATCGTCAGCGTCTAAGAAAGCAATAAGTTTTCCTGTAGATTTTTCAATACCAAGATTTCTGGCCACAGAAACACCTTGATTTTTTTGACTATGAAATTGAATTCTTTTATCATTAAATTCAACTACTATCTCCTCACTTTTATCTGTAGATTCATCGTTAACTACAATGATTTCATAATCAGTAAAGGTTTGGTTGAGAACACTTTTTAAAGTGTTTTCAATATAACCTGCTTTATTATAGAGCGGAATGATAACTGAAAAAAATGCCATGACAGATTATTTTTTTAAATTACAATAATACCCCAATTTATATAGGTCAAATAAAAATAAAGAAGGATTTTCAGAAATCAAATTAGCTTCTATTTTTGATTCTATTTTGTTAAAAATAAAAGCGATAGTGGTAGCCAATTTTAGTTTTTTCAGTTTTTGATAAGTACTAATTATTTTGCTTTCTTTTAGCGTTATTTTATTTGTTTTTTCCAAAAAAGTCAAGTTTTCCAAAGCAGTTCTGGTTTTTTTTAAAAACAACCCTGAAGTTTCTAAATCCAAATGGTAGGTTGGGTTTTCAATATGGGTAATTTTAAAATGATTTGTATTTAAAACAGCAAAAAAACATAAATCTTCGTAACCATATTTTGTAATTGAATCATCAAAAGGATGTTTTAGTAAAACCTCTTTTTTGATTAATAAATTAGAAGTTAGGGCCGTATAGCTTGAGTTTTTATTTCTATCTCTTACAGATAAAGCCTCTCGTTTTCTCCCATAAACCCAACGTAATAAGGCTTCTTTTTTAGGTTTGTTGATTTCGTAAACAATTCCTCCAAATACTATTGAGTTGTTTTTAGTAGCAGCCTCAGTGTAGTTTTTTATAAAATTATCTTGTGCTGGAAAGGTATCACAATCTAAAAAAAGTACCCATTCAAATTTTGCTTTTTCAACTAAAGAATTTAGATTTTTTCCTCTTCCTAAATTAATTTTATTAATGAAAAAATAACAATTTGAAAGATGTTTAATCTCTTGGTTTTTGATATTTATCGGAGAATTCGAACAATCATCCTGGCAAAGTATTTCAAAAGTAATTCCTGTATTATTACATTGTTTTGCTAACTCATAGACAAGTGGGTAAACATTATAATTATAAGTAGGGATAAGTATAGAAAGCATTACACAGATCGCTGTACAACTTCAAAAATTCTCTCATCCTCACATTTTAATGTTTTTGACGGGAATTTCATTAATAAAGCATAATCATGGGTAGCCATGATGATTGTTTTACCATTTGCATTTATTTTTTTCAAAACCTCTAAAACCTCTGAACTTGTTTGCGGGTCCAGGTTTCCTGTTGGCTCATCTGCTAAAATGAATTCGGGATCATTCAACAAAGCCCTTGCAATAGCAACACGTTGTTGTTCGCCTCCGGAAAGTTGGTGTGGCATTTTATTCATGAAATCTTTCATGCCTACTTTATCTAAAACTTCATCGATCGTATGCTGCATGGATTCTTTCTCTACCCAGCCGGTAGCTCTAAGAACAAATAGCATATTATCTTTTACGGTTCTGTCCGGAAGGAGTTTAAAATCCTGGAATACAATTCCAATTTTACGTCTCAAATACGGAATTTGATTTTCTTTCAGGGTAGCCAAGTCAAATTCGACGATATGTCCTTCACCTTCAGAAAGAGGTAAATCACCGTACAGGGTTTTCATGAAACTACTTTTTCCCGAACCTGTTTTTCCAATTATATAAATGAACTCCCCATGTTGAACATCTAAATTAATATGGGATAAAATTTTTCTTCCTTCCTGGTATATAGTGACATCTTTAAGAGATAGTACGATTTCTGACATAATAAATTTGATTTGAATGTAAAAGTAATAACTTAACGGTTGGATTCAAAATAAATTTCAATCATTTCTAAAGAAAACCTTTAAAAAAATAATTGTTTTTGAAGGTTTGAGAACCAATATTTTGGGCTTTAGGAAGCTGTTAAATAATAACTGTTAAAATATTTGTTCATAATAAATACAGGAAACGTTTCGTTATAAAGGGTATAAAATGATACATTTGAATACTAAATATAATCACAATGCGTAAACTTTTCTGGTTCTTTTTACTACAAGTTCTCTTTATTTCGACCACAGTTTTGGCACAAAAATCGGCTATTTACACTTACGATCTAAAAGAATTTGATAAAGCACTGGCTTTATATAACGACAAACAATATACTTCGGCACAACTTATTTTTGAGCATGTAAAAAACGAAACAACTACCGAAGAGGTTCAGTCAGATTGTGCATATTACATCGCAAACTGTGCAATCAGGACCAATCAGGCAAATGCAGATGACTTGATGGAGAAGTTCGTTGACGATTATCCGACCAGTACAAAACAAAATCAGGCGTACATAGAAGTGGCACATTTTTTCTTCGAACAAGGTGATTATCCGAAAGCTTTGCTGTGGTTTGATAAAGTGGATGAAAGTTATATGAGCAAATCAGATTTGGATAAATTCAATTTCCAAAAAGGATACAGTTATTTTAATGCCAAAAAGAAAAAAGAGGCTACGTCCTATTTCAATAAAGTCGTAAACTCCCCTGAATTTGGTTCTCAAGCCAAGTATTATTTAGGTTTTATGGCCTATGAAGGAGATGATTACAAAGAGGCCACAAAATATTTTGATGAAGTTTCAGGCGAAGAAAAATACAAAGAAAAACTTTCGTATTATCAGGCTGATATGAATTTCAAACTGGGAAATTTTCAAAAAGCAATTGATTTGGGACAGATAGCAATGACTAAATCAAATGCACTTGAAAAGTCTGAACTTAATAAAATTATAGGAGAAAGTTATTTCAATTTAAAACAATACGGTAAAGCAATTCCGTATTTAGAGCAATATGCAGGTAAAAAAGGAAAGTGGAATAATACCGATTTCTATCAATTAGGTTATGCATATTATGAACAAAAAAATTATGAAAAAGCGATTTCTCAATTCAATAAAATTATCGAAGGAAATGATTTCGTTTCACAAAATGCTTATTACCATTTAGGATTGAGCTATCTGAATACGGGTAAAAAACAAGAAGCTTTGAATGCTTTCAAAAATGCTTCAGAAATGGATTTTAATCTTGAAATCCAGGAAGATGCAGCTTTAAATTATGCTAAATTAAGCTATGAAATTGGAAATCAATATCAGACTGTTCCCGGAATTTTGCTTGATTTTTTGAAAAAGTATCCGAACAATTCAAGTAAATCAGAAGTAGAAAAGTTATTGGTTGACTCTTATATTTCTTCCAAGAATTATAAAGAAGCGCTAGCTTTATTAGAGAAAAACAGAACTCCTGAAAATAAACTCGCTTACCAAAAAGTGCTTTTTTACAGAGGTTTGGAATTATATACTGAATCTAATTATTCAGAATCATTAAAAATGTTTAATGGTGCCGTCAAAGAACAAAAAAATCCTGAGGTTACAGCCCGTGCCACTTTCTGGAAAGCAGAATCTGAATACGTAACTGATGATTTTCAGGCTGCTTTACTAAGCTATAAACAGTTTGCAGGATTGGCTGAAGCAAAAACGACTGATGAATACAAAAACATCAATTATAATATTGGTTATACCTATTTTAAATTAAAAGAATATGATCAGGCAGCAAATTCATTTGAGGCGCAAATTAATAATTCAAAAGAAGATAAAGTCCGTTTAAATGATTCCTATTTGCGTTTGGGAGATTGTCGATTTGTAAGCGCAAAATATGGTCCTGCGATGGAAGCGTATGCGAAAGCTATTAATGCAAAAGGGGTAGATGCAGATTACGCTCAGTATCAAAAAGCAATTTCTTATGGATTCATGTCCAAAAATGACAAGAAAATTGATGAGCTGAATAATTTCCTTCTCATGTATAAAAAATCATCTTACAGGGATGATGTTTTATATGAACTGGCAAATACATATGTTGCCGACAAAAAGAACGATCAGGCGCTTAAAACTTACGATCAGTTAATTTCAGAATTTAAAAATGGTTCATTTACTGCAAAAGCTATTTTGAAACAGGGCTTGATTTATTACAATACAGATCGTGATGAACAGGCTTTGGTGAAATTCAAAAAAGTAGCAGCCGAATTCCCAAAAACGCCAGAAGCGTTAGAAGCAGTTTCTACAGCAAGATTAATTTACGTTGACTCAGGAAAAGTAGATGAATATGCAACATGGGTGAGAACTTTAGATTTTGTTTCGGTTACAGATGCAGAATTGGACAATGATACTTATGATGCTGCTTTTAAACAATACAGCCAAAATAACAGTAAGGTGGCAATTACAGGCTTTGAAGGTTATGTGAATAAATTTCCGTCAGGATTACATTCATTGGAAGCTAATTTTTATCTGGGACAATTGTATTATGCAGAAGGTTCAGAAAGCAAATCAGTTGCGAATTATCAATATGTGATTAATCAGCCAAGAAACGAATTTACGGAGCAGGCTTTAAACAGATTAGCTCAGATTTTCCTAAAAGCTAAAGATTGTGATAAATCAATTCCGGTATTGGTACGTTTAGAAAACGAAGCAGATTATCCTCAAAACAAAACTTTTGCTCAGGCTAATTTGATGAAATGTTATTATGACAAAAAGGATTATGACAATTCGGTTGTATATGCTGATAAAGTATTACAAAACCCTAAAGCAGATGCAAACGTAAAATCGGATGCCCAAATTATTGTAGCGCGTGCGGCGATGCAAACCGGAGACGAAAACAAAGCCAAAGCAGCTTATGCTAAATTATCTGCAACATCAAAAGGGGAACTGGCTGCAGAAGCATTGTATTATGATGCTTATTTTAAAACCAAGGAAGGTAAATTTGATGCTTCGAATGTGGCAGTTCAAAAATTGGCTAAAAATTATTCAGCCTTTAAATATTATGGAGCCAAGAGTTTGGTGCTGATGGCAAAAAATTTCTACGGATTAAAAGACAGTTATCAGGCGACTTATATTTTGGATAACGTAATCAATAATTTTACCGATTATCCGGATGTGGTTGAAGAAGCTAAAAATGAATTGGCAGCTATTAAATCGGAAGAGTCTAAAACGAATTCATCGATTACTAAATAAGAATAAAGAATATAGAGAAAAGAATACAGATTAATTACAAGTCTATGTTCTGTTTTCTATTCTCTAAAAAAAAGAAAGAAATGAGTTTACCTTTTTATATAATTGATGTCTTTGCTGAGAATAAATATGCCGGAAATCAGCTGGCGGTTTTTTTAACTGTTGGAAATATTGTAGAGGCAAAAGAAATGCAGCAAATTGCCCGCGAAATTAATTTTGCTGAAAGTACTTTTATAACGAAGCTTGATTCACAGAACAATATTGCAGAAATTCGAATATTTACCCCTGAAAAAGAAATGCAATTTGCGGGTCATCCTATTATTGGAACTTCATGGGTTTTGATGAATAAAGTATTTGAAAATCAGCCAAAAAATATTGCTTTGCAGGTTCCTATTGGAGAAATTCCGATACATGAATCAGAGAATTTGATTTGGTTGAGGGCTGCTCAGCCGGAATTTTGGGATACTTTTTCAAAAAATGATTTTGAGCTATTCAGTAATTTAAAATCAGATGATTTTGAAGATAAATATCCAATTCAGGAAGTAACCACAGGAAGCGCTTTTGTAATCGTTCCGCTTAAAAATAAAAGGGTATTAGAAAATTTGATTTTAGATAAGGACAAAACGGATAAATGGCTAAAAGCAAATTGCAAAACGGCTCACAGAGGTTTATATTTTTATTATTTGGAAGAATCAAAAATAATAAGCAGAATGTTGTATATCGAAAATAATCAACTGGTTGAAGATGCTGCTACAGGAAGCGCAAGTACCTGTTTGCAGGCCTTTCTTTTAAAATACCATTCGGATGAAATTAAATTAGTTAATCATCAGGGAGATTATATTCAAAGGCCTTCGCAGATTTATTTCAATGGAAAAATGTCAAAGGATAATTTTGAAATCGAAATTGGAGGAAAAGCCCAATTTGTTGCCGCAGGCGAATGGGAAGTTTAGAGGAATTATAGAACAGAATAAAGAATTAAGATTTTAGAAAATAGAATATAGAGAATAGAACAAAAAACAAAGAGTGTTGAAGGAAATATAGATTTAGTAAAAAGTCTATTTTCTATATTCTTTCATCTTTGTTCTCAAAAAAATAAAATATGAAAATTAATTTCCAGAATAAAACTATCATTTTGATTTTGCTGTTTGTTTTTCAGGTTTCGTTTGCGCAGAAAAAAGGAGAAACCATTGATACCGAAACTGTAAATGTGGTAAAACCGTATTCGCCAACGATATCAGATGCCTTTAAAGTAAAGGAGACCCCTTCTCTGGACGATTCAGGAAATCAGCCTAAAGAAACTATTAAGTATAGTATTTTATCAGTTCCTGTAGCATCTACTTTTACACCATCAAAAGGAAAAGCAGAAGGCGTTGAAAAATCAAAACAAGAACGTTTGTTTAGTAATTATGCAACTTTGGGAGTTGGAAATTATGGAACCCTTAATGCCGAATTGTTCGTAACACAGGATTTAGGAAATAATGATTTTGTGTCGGGAATGTTCCGTCATCATTCATCACAAGGCGGAATTAAAGATGTAGAATTGAATGATGAGTTTTATGATACGGCATTAAATGTGGGTTATGGTCAGAATAATCGTGACATGTCGTGGAATATTGAATTGGGATATCAGAATCAAATATACAACTGGTACGGTTTACCGGCTGATTTTGGTTCGACTTTGCTTCCGGAAGATCGTTTTGATTTAATAAATAAAATTAATCCGAATCATTCTTACAATACTATTTCTTTGGGAGGAAACATCGAGTTTAACGAAAGTATTTTTAGTAAAGTAGCAACCAAATTTACACACTTTTCGGATAGTTTTTCTTCTTCAGAAAATCGTTTTTATTTGAAACCGACTTTTAAAGTTGATGTGATGGATCAATCCATAAATACGAATGTGATTATTGATCATGTCAGCGGAAGTTTTGAGAATAATTATTTTCAAACAAATACAGGTTCTGTAAAATATAGTTTGACAAATTTTGGAATTGAGCCAAGTTTTGTAGTTAATGAAAATGACTGGACTTTAGAATTAGGAGCAGGATTATATTATGCATTGGATTCTGAAAATAGCGGAAACAAGTTTTATATTTATCCAAAAGTAAATGCTTCATATAAATTGGTTGGAGATTTAATGATTTTCTACACGGGTGTAAATGGAAGTTTAAATCAGAATTCATATGCTGATTTTGTGACCGAAAACCCTTTTTTGTCGCCAACATTAATAAATATGAGGCCATCAAGTACTCAATATAATGCTTTTGCGGGTTTGAAAGGAAAGCTGGCTAACAATGTAAATTATAATTTGACAGGTTCATATTTGAATGAAAAAGACAAAGCTTTGTTTAAAAGTAATGATTATACAGAAGATTTTTCAAACCAGAATTACGCTTACGGAAATTCTTTTGGAGTTGTTTATGAAGACATCAGAACGCTTCGTTTTTATGCAGAATTAAAAGCTGATTTTTCTAAAAATGTTTCTTTCGGAATCAACGGAACTTTTAATAGCTACAAAACTGATGCACCCGTAGAAGCATGGAATTTGCCATCAATGAAATTGAGTTCGAACCTGGATGTAAATATAACCAAACAATGGTATGCCGGTTTAAATGTTTTTTATGTTGGGGAACGTAAGGATATGCAGGCAAATCTTGATTCGGCTACAGATCCGGTATTAGTTACTTTAAAAAGTTATTTTGATGCCAATGCGCATTTAGGATACAAACACAATGAACGCTTAACATTGTTCTTAAAGCTAAATAATATTGGAAATCAGGCATACGAAAGATGGTTGAATTATCCTGTACAAGGATTTCAGGTATTAATTGGAGGGAATTATAAATTTGATTTTTAAATAATGATGTCATCCTGAGCGGAGTCGAAGGCTTGTAACCGAAAAGAGCTTCGACTCCGCCTGACAGAAAAATTGATTTTTTTGAATTTACGAATCTCAGTTTAAATTATAAAAAAAATAGCTTCCAAAATATTGGAAGCTATTTTTTTTGAACCCAAAGTCTTTATTCCGTAAATGGAATTGCAACTCTTGCTTTATCCCAGCCTAAATTTAAAACAATCCCTTTGTCCTCTTTTGTAAAAACCATTGAAAAAGCTTCTAATGATTCATTTGCTTGGGTTATTGGCACTTTTAATCTGGCAACGTCATTGTCTGCCTTATAAGAGTAAGATCCCCAAACATTTAAATCCTTACTTATAATGATGGTAAAAAAGTCTTTTTCCGGAAGAGAAAATAGAGTATAAGTACTGGCTTTAATTTTCTTGTCACCTAATTTCATATCCTTGTAGAAAGTAATTTCAGTAGCTTCATTAGCGCCCAGTCTCCATATTTTTCCTTCAGGAACAAGCGTGTTTAAATCACGTCCTTTAAGTTGTGGTCTGCTATAGATAACTTTAACTGTTTTTGCAGCATCTTTATAATCATTAGGATATGAAGCCGCATCCATTGGACTTTTGTCTAAGTCCGGAAATTTTTGAGCATTGCTGTTTGATGATAAAAGCATTGTAATAGCAAAAGCAATTGTCGTAATAATTGTAGATTTTTTCATAATAACTATTAAATTAATAAGAGTAAATTTATAGATTGTTTGTGGAAAAAATATAAAAAAGCGTGTTAATTTTTTTTACTCTAAGAGAAAAATCAAATCATTTGCCGAGAATATAAACATAACTTGTTTTGCTGCTGCGAAAAACTTTGCATCTTTGTAACTTAGAACCTCAGTCCCTAAAAAAAATGACTTTCAAACAAAAAATATATTCCTATTATTTGCAAATGGTTCAGGACCGGATTGATGTTTTTAAAGACATGATTTCGGCTTTGACCGAAGATTCTAAAAACGATGCAAAAGGGTCAGCCGGTGATAAGCATGAAACTGCTTTGTCGATGATGCATATTGAGCAGGAAAAATTGACTAACAAACTAAAAGAAGCCATTGCTCAAAAAGCGATTTTAGATAAGATTGATGCGTCAAAAATTACAGAAAATATTATTTCCGGAAGTTTGGTTAAAGCCAACGGAATTTATCTGTACCTAAGTGTGGCACTTCCTAAAATTTCAATTGATGGAATAAATGTTATTGCACTTTCTCCCCAATCTCCTCTTGGTTCTCACTTAATGGGTAATAAGGTTGGATTTACTTTTGAGATTAATGGAACGAAGTATTTGATTGAACAAGTTTATTAGTTATGATTTTGTGAAATTTTCTCAATTTAGAATGCATCGAAGCGTTTTATGTTTATATTTGTTTGGTATTTGAGGAATTCTCTCAATTAATAAAAAATAAGAGCTATGTTTTTAGAATTCACAGTCGGGAATTTTTTATCATTTAAAGAAAAAAAGACATTTAGTTTAGAGGCAGGAAGCATTACTGAACATAAAGATAATGTTGTAAAAGAAGGGAAGTATAAAGTACTTCGTTCAGCGGTTATTTATGGTGCAAACTCTAGTGGTAAAAGTAATTTTATCAAAGCATTGGATTTTATGGTACAAACCATTAAGAATTCGTCAAAGCTTAATTCTACGGATAAGTTAAACACTAAGCGGTTTTTATTAAGTACCGAAACTGAAAATCAACCTTCTTTTTTTGAAATTGTTTTTTTGGAAAATAATACAAGGTTCAGATATGGTTTTGAGTTGGACAATAACATAATCCACTCTGAATGGCTTTATTCTTTGAATGAAAATTCTAAAAAAGAAGTTTTATATTTTATTAGAAATGTTGACGGTATTGGTGTCGCAGATATTTTTGATGACGCAAAAGGTTTAGAAAGTAAAACAAGAGATAATGGGTTGTTTCTGTCTTTAGGAGATCAGTTTAACATTGATACTTCAAAGGCAGTAATGAAAAATATTTCGAAACTATATGTTAGGTCAGGAATAGAACATAGTAACAGTGTGTTTGCTACAAATATGATGTTTGATAATGATAGAGATAAGGAATTATTAAATTTTTTTATAAGAAAATTAGATTTAGGTTTTGAAAATTTTATTCTCGAAGAAAATAAGAATATAGATTTTGGAAATAGATTAAGAACATTGCATAATGTATATGATAATAAGGGAAATGTAGTTTCAAATTATGAATTTAAGTTAAGCGATCAAGAATCTTCTGGGACTAATAAAATTTTCGATTTATCTGGTTTTGTTCTTTTAACGCTTCAACTTGGATTAGTTTTAATAATAGACGAACTAGATTCAAAACTTCACCCAATCCTTACACAAGAAATTATTAAACTTTTTAATAATCCTGAAACAAATCCTAAAAATGCACAATTGATTTTCACAACTCACGATACTAATTTATTGGGAGCAAATCTTTTCAGAAGAGATCAAATTTGGTTTACTGAAAAAGATGATTTTGAGGCAACGGATATGTATTCATTATTAGAGTTTAAAGATGAAGATGGAAAAACTATTCGTAAAGACAGAAGTTTCGAAGCAGATTATATAAGAGGACGTTATGGTGCGATTCCATATATTTCTAATTTACAAGAAATTTAGAAATGGCAAATATTATTAAAATTGATAATGCTGTTTTAAAACGTACTGCAAGAGTAGAAAAGAAACGTAAAGAAAAAACGAGAGAAGTTCGGGTTTACTTTTTGATAGTTTGTGAAGGTGAAAAAACGGAACCTAATTATTTTAAATCTTTCAAAACAAATGTAAAATCGTTTGTTTATACCATTGATACTTTAGGTGAAGGTACAAATACCAAAGATTTAGTAAGGAGAACAATTGTAGCAAGAGATAAATCTAGTCAGAAGTACGATAGTGTTTGGGCAGTTTTTGATAAAGATAGTTTTAGTCCAAATAATTTCAATAGTGCTGTTAGTTTAGCGGAGAATAATGGTATAAAAGTAGGCTGGACAAATGAGGCTTTTGAGTTGTGGTATTTATTACATTTTCAATACAGGAATACTGCTATGTCAAGAGAAGATTATAAATCTGCTCTTGAAAAAGAAGTGAACTCTAAAATTGTTGCCCTGTCAAAAAGTAAAAAACCTAAAAAGTTTGTCTATGAAAAAAACAGTAAGGAAATGTTTGCTGTTTTAGAAAAATATGGTAGTCAGGATTTAGCAATAAAAAATGCTGAGCGATTGCTTTTAACTCACAATTGCAATAATTATGCAATTCATAATCCTTGTACTAGGATACATTTATTGGTTCAAGAGTTGATTGGTAATTCTGATGAGTTGAATAATCAAATAGAAGTAAGAAGCAAAAACTAAAAAAAACGTTTGTGTTTTGCCTTGTTTTCTGGGTATAAATTAAAATCTTCAAGTTTACTCCTTTTTTTAATGTTAAAATTTTAAATTTTATATGTAAAAGCGATTTTATGGTTTGAAATTGTAACTGAAATGAATATTTGTGTTTTTCAATTGTAATCATTACTGCATCTTTGCCCTATCGAAATAAAATTTAAAAATAAAAATATAAGAATTATGTGTGGAATTGTATGTGCCTTTGATCTAAAACAAAAAGCCGAAACCTTAAGACCTCAAGTATTAGAAATGTCTAAAATCATTCGCCACCGCGGACCGGACTGGAGCGGAATTTACAGCAATGATAAAGCAATCCTGTCTCACGAGCGTTTGGCAATTGTTGATCCGGCTTCAGGAAAACAACCTTTGTTTACAGAAGATAAAAAATTAGTTTTAGCAGCAAATGGTGAAATTTACAACCACAGAGAATTGCGTAAACAATTTGAAGGAAAATATAACTTTCAAACTGAAAGTGACTGCGAAGTTATCTTAGCACTTTATAAAGAAAAAGGACCTCATTTTGTTGATGAAATGAACGGAATCTTCGGATTTGCGATTTATGATGTAGAGAAAGATGAGTATTTTATCGCTCGTGACCATATGGGAATTATTCCATTGTACATTGGTTGGGATCAGGATGGAACTTTTTATGTGGCTTCAGAATTGAAAGCTTTAGAAGGATATTGTACAAAAATTGAATTGTTTCCTCCGGGACATTATATGACAAGTAAAGACGGAGAATTTGTACAATGGTATAAAAGAGACTGGACGGAATATGATGCTGTAAAAGATAACGAAACAAGTATTCCTGCAATTAAAGAGGCATTAGAAGCAGCGGTTCACAGACAATTAATGAGTGATGTTCCTTATGGTGTTTTACTTTCCGGAGGTTTAGATTCTTCTATTACTTCGGCAGTAGCCAAAAAATATGCACAAAAACGTATTGAGTCAGATGATACTACAGATGCCTGGTATCCGCAATTACACTCTTTTTCAGTAGGATTAGAAGGTTCTCCTGATTTAGCTGCAGCACAAATTGTAGCAAAACATATCGGAACAATTCACCATGAAATTAAATTTACAATTCAGGAAGGTTTAGATGCTGTTCGTGATGTAATTTATAACCTTGAAACTTATGATGTAACTACAGTTAGGGCTTCAACACCAATGTGGTTAATGGCAAGGGTTATTAAATCTATGGGAATAAAAATGGTGTTGTCTGGTGAAGGTGCAGATGAGTTGTTTGGTGGGTATTTATACTTTCATAAAGCACCAAACGCAAGAGAATTTCATGAAGAAAATGTTCGTAAATTAGGTAAACTACACATGTATGACTGTTTACGTGCAAACAAAAGTTTAGCAGCCTGGGGAATCGAAGGCCGTGTACCGTTCTTAGATAAAGAATTTATGGATGTTGCGATGAGAATCAATCCACAGGATAAAATGATCAATAAAGAACACCCAATGGAAAAATGGGTAGTTCGTAAAGCTTTTGAAGATATGTTGCCGGAGAGTGTTGCCTGGAGACAGAAAGAGCAATTTAGTGATGGAGTAGGATATAGCTGGATTGATACTTTGAAAGAAGTAGTTGGAGAAGCGGTGTCGGATGAACAACTGGCAAATGCGAAATATAAATTTCCATTGCAAACGCCAACTTCTAAAGAAGAATATTACTATCGTTCGATTTTCACAGAACATTTCCCAAGTGATGCAGCAGCTTTATGCGTACCTCAGGAAGCAAGCGTTGCGTGTAGTACAAAAATTGCTTTGGAATGGGATGAAGCTTTCAAAAACATGAATGATCCTTCAGGAAGAGCTGTAGCGAGCGTGCATGATGATGCTTATCAAAAAGTATAAAAAATAATATTTTGAGTTTGTAATTTAGAAAACGTTCTCTATCCGGGAGCGTTTTCTTGTTTGTAAAGTGGCTCAATTGATTTTATTTTGTAAGTTTAATCATTTGTTATTTAAATGTTTATTTGAATTTTTTATATTTGGCTTTGCCGAATGAATTAGATTTTTTTTCTAAAAAGAAGACGAATTGAAATGAAATAGTAATAAAAAAAAGAATAGTATGTCCGGAATATTAGCCGTTATTGGTAAAGGAAAAGACCCGCAACTCGTAAAAGAGCTTTCTGAAAGAATGTCTCATCGGGGTCCTGACGAAAGTGATTTGCATATTATGGAAAATGGCAGCATTATCTGTCATGAAAGTTTATCGATTATTGATTTGAAGACAGGTAAACAGCCTATTCAGGGAACTAAAAATGCCTGGATGATTCATGATGGGGAAATTTATAATCATCAGGAATTAAGAGAAGGAATTTTAAAGAATCATACATTCCGAACAAAGTCAGATTCAGAAGTTATCGTGCATTTGTATGAAGAATTTGGATATGATTTTTGTAATATGCTGGATGGTGCTTTTGCTTTTGTAGTTGTTGATGGTGATGATTATATAGCGGGCAGGGATCCAATCGGGGTGAAACCTTTATATTATGGATTAGATGAAAGGGGGAGGATTTATTTTTCTTCAGAAATGAAATCAATTGCAGATCAGTGTAAATCGTTTTCCACTTTTCCTCCGGGTCATTATTATACAGCTAAAACCGGTTTTGTGAAATATTACGATCCGGAATATGAAGATCATGAAAAAGCGAATCAAAGTCTTGATTTAGATTTAATTCGTGAAACCCTGACCGAGGCTATTCGTAAACGTTTGATGAGTGATGTTCCTGTCGGAGTATTGCTTTCAGGTGGCTTGGATTCGTCTTTAATAACAGCAATTACTTCCAGATTATTGGCTGAAAATGGTAAAAAACTGAATTCGTTTTCTATTGGATTAGATGCAGATTCCCCGGATAATATAGTGGCAAGGAAAGCTGCTGAATTTTTAGGAACAGAACATCATGAAATTCATTTTACTATTGAAGAAGGGGTTGAAATCTTAGAAAAAATTATTTATCATATTGAAACTTATGATATTATTTCTGTAAGATCAGGGGTGCCAATGTATTTATTGTCTAAAGCAATAAGTGAAAAAGGAATAAAAGTGATTCTTTCCGGTGAAGGGGCTGATGAGATTTTTGGAGGTCATTTATATTTTAGGAATGCACCTTCTGCAGAGGAATTTCAAAAGGAGACAATTGAAAGAGTCCAGAAATTATTTACTGCGGATATATTACGTGCTGATAAAGCGACAATGGCAAATAGTTTAGAAACAAGGCTTCCGTTTTTGGATAAAGAATTTCTTGATGTTGCTATCAGAATCAAAACTGAAGAAAAACAGCCAAAAACATATGATGGTGTCGAAAAATATATTTTAAGAAAAGCATTCGATACAACTGAAAATCCTTATCTGCCAACAGAAGTTTTATGGAGGCAAAAAGAACAATTTTCGGATGGAGTTGGGTATAGCTGGATTAATGAATTAATAGAATATTGTTCGGCCCAGGTTTCAGATGAGCAACTGGCCGGAGCAGCGGTAGAATTTCCGTATAACTCGCCAACAACGAAGGAAGCTTATTATTACAGATCTGTTTTTCATAAATATTATCCGCAAACAAGTGCTGCGCAAACCGTTAGAAAATGGATACCGAAATGGCAGGATAATCCTGATCCAAGCGGAAGAGCAAATTCAGCTCACGTAAAAGCAGATACTGAGATTTCAAAATCAGGAGTAACGGTTTAAATTCCAATAAAGAAATTCCAAATTTAGAAAGAAATAAAAAAACCGAAACTACATTTCAAATGTTTGTTTCGGTTTTTTTTCTTTATATCATTTTTTGGAATTATAAATTTATTCCCAAATATCGCTCTTGCCTATTTGTCGATTTATATCATGAATTTACTTTGCGATTTAGATTATCCTTGAAATCTGATTTTACAGTAAATGTTTGTTGCAATAGATAATTATTTGCATAATGTGAATTAGAAATCTCTTGATTTTTTAATAAACCATTATCTGAATAAGAGTATTTTTTGTTCCTTTTTAAATTATAAAAATCATTTGATTGTTCGATTTCTTTTAATAATCCATCAGGATAATGTTGTTTAGTGTATTCAAAATTAAGTACTTTCATTTTGCTATTATTATCATAGTAACTATAACCTATTTTTACCTCTTCATCAGTTGTATAACTTATTGTTTTGTTGTTGTAAGTAGTCGAGCTGATAATTTGATTATTTGAGTCATATTCTTTTATAATATAATGTAAAGAGTCGCATATTATTTTTGTGTTGTTGCCATTGATGTCGTATTCAAATACTACTCTTTTTACAATAGAGTCTTTTTTTAAATCCAAAAAGGTTTTTTCAGTTAATTGTTTTTTATCATTATAATAAAATTGCTGTAAAAGTGTTTTTTCAAGCAAATTCTTATTTACTTTTTCTTGCTCTAAAATGCTGGAAAGAAATCCATTTTTACCATAATTGTATGTTTCTATTAAATCTTTGGGTTTTGATTTAAATTTTTTTTCAATTTGATACCCTTTTCGCTGCTGAATTTTTCCATTCAAATCAAATATCATTATTGTTTTGTTTTTAGAAACTACTCTATTGTAACCTGATGAATAACAGTTAATATAACCTAAGCCTTCACGAGGTCCTGTGTATGATTTGTCATTTGCATCGACATAATGTTTGTTGATTATTTCAACCTCTATAAAAGTGTTTGGTTTTTCTTTATTCTGACTCGAAGAAATTTGAATAAATAAAAAAAAACAGAAAAAAAGAAATTATTTTTCATGGAAAACTAGTTTAAACAAATGTAAACAACTTCCGAATGATATAATGTTTTTTTGTTGTTTTCAATTATAGAATTCAAGGTTTTTATTGAGTTTTTGAGCATCTTAATTTAAATTGAATTTTAGGACAGGATTTGTAATTTAAAAAATTGGAATTTTGAAATTATGATTGTTATTGAAATTATTTTTGAGTTTAAAATTGAGTTTTTTCCGGAAAAGAGGATAATTTTTGGAATTTCAAATTTATTTTTGGTTTTTTTAATAATTGTGTTAATAACTTAGGTGCTTTAAATAGCATTTTAAGAGATATATAAATTGCGTTTTTATATATTTGCGTGTTAGACAATAATTACATTTTTTAGAATAAATTATATGAGCGAAGAAATCAAGAAGAACAATTATTCAGCAGATAGTATTCAGGCATTAGAAGGAATGGAGCACGTAAGAATGCGTCCATCGATGTATATTGGAGATGTGGGGGTTCGAGGACTGCATCATTTAGTTTATGAGGTTGTTGATAACTCTATTGATGAGGCGATGGGAGGACATTGTGATACCATTGGTGTTGCAATTAACGAAGACGGTTCAGTTACAGTAGAAGATAACGGTCGTGGTATTCCGGTTGATTTACATAAAAAAGAAGGTGTTTCGGCATTGGAAGTAGTAATGACTAAAATTGGTGCCGGAGGTAAATTTGATAAAGATTCTTATAAAGTTTCCGGAGGTTTGCACGGTGTTGGGGTTTCGGTTGTAAATGCGCTGTCGGTACACATGAGATCGACTGTCTTTAGAGACGGTAAGATATACGAACAGGAATACGAAAGAGGTAAATCTTTATATCCTGTTAAGCAAATTGGTGAAACTGATAAAAGAGGAACGCGTCAGACTTTTTATCCGGATAATACAATTTTCACTCAAACTACAGAGTTTTCATACGATACATTGTCAGCTCGTATGCGTGAACTTTCCTATTTGAATAAAGGAATTACCATCACTTTTACTGATAAAAGAGAAGTTGATAAAGATGGTAATTTTGTTCAGGACATATTTCATTCAGATGAAGGTCTAAAAGAATATATTCGTTATTTAGATGGAAATCGTGAGCCAATTATTTCACATGTGATTTCTATGGATCATGAGAAAGGAGAAATTCCGGTTGAGGTTGCCTTAATTTATAATACAAGTTATACTGAGAATATCTTTTCTTATGTAAACAACATCAATACACACGAAGGAGGGACACATTTACAAGGATTCAGAACTGGTTTGACCAGATCGCTAAAGAAATATGCGGACGCTTCAGGAATGCTGGATAAATTAAAGTTTGATATTTCCGGAGATGATTTCCGTGAAGGACTTACAGCAATTATTTCAGTAAAAGTAGCCGAACCACAGTTTGAGGGGCAGACTAAAACTAAACTTGGAAACAGAGAGGTTGTTTCACCTGTTAGCCAGGCTGTGAGTGAAATGATTGAGAATTATCTGGAAGAAAATCCAAATGATGCAAGAATCATTGTTCAAAAAGTAATTTTGGCTGCTCAGGCCCGTCACGCTGCTAAAAAAGCACGTGAAATGGTACAACGTAAAACCGTAATGGGCGGTGGTGGATTACCGGGGAAATTATCAGACTGTTCTGAACAGGATCCTGCACGTTGCGAAGTATATCTTGTCGAGGGAGACTCGGCTGGTGGAACTGCGAAGCAAGGACGTGATCGTGCGTTTCAGGCTATTTTGCCATTACGTGGTAAAATTTTGAATGTCGAAAAAGCAATGCATCATAAAGTATTTGAAAACGAAGAGATTCGTAATATTTTTACGGCTTTAGGAGTTACTATTGGAACAGAAGAAGATAGTAAAGCTTTAAATCTTTCTAAACTGCGTTACCATAAAGTGATTATCATGTGTGATGCCGATGTCGATGGTAGTCACATTTCTACCTTAATATTAACTTTCTTCTTCCGTTTTATGAAAGAATTAATCGAAGAAGGCCACGTTTATATTGCTGCACCACCTTTATATTTAGTTAAGAAAGGAAATAAAAAAGAATATGCATGGAATGATGTTCAACGTGATCAGGCTAACGAAAGAATGGGAGGAAGTGCTGCCATTCAACGTTATAAAGGTCTTGGGGAGATGAATGCGGAACAATTATGGGAAACTACAATGGATCCGAATTTCAGGACTTTACGTCAGGTAAATATAGATAGTCTTGCTGAAGCTGATAGGGTCTTTTCAATGTTAATGGGGGATGAAGTTCCGCCACGTAGAGAATTCATTGAGAAAAATGCAGTTTATGCCAATATTGATGCTTAAAAAGTTTAACCGTTAATTCATTTAATTGTTAAATTTACTTAAACGATCAAACGAATTGATGATTTATCAAATAAATTAACTAATAACCAATAAAGTATAAAATATGAAAGTTACCATTGTAGGAGCAGGAAATGTTGGAGCCACTTGTGCAGATGTTATTTCTTATAGAGGAATTGCAAGCGAAGTTGTATTGTTGGATATTAAAGAGGGTTTTGCCGAAGGGAAAGCGTTGGATATTATGCAATGTGCAACAAATACAGGTTTTAATACCAAAGTATCAGGTGTAACCAATGATTATTCAAAAACTGCCGGAAGCGATGTAGTTGTTATTACATCAGGAATTCCCAGAAAACCGGGAATGACTCGTGAAGAACTTATAGGTATAAACGCAGGAATTGTAAAAACAGTTGCTGAAAATGTATTGAAACATTCTCCAAATACTATAATAGTTGTTGTTTCTAACCCTATGGATACGATGACATATTTGGCATTGAAATCTACAGGATTGCCAAAAAACAGAATTATTGGTATGGGAGGAGCATTAGATAGTTCACGATTCAGAACCTATTTATCCCTTGCTTTGGATAAACCTGCAAATGATATTTCTGCAATGGTGATTGGAGGTCATGGAGATACAACCATGATTCCTTTAACTCGTTTAGCATCTTATAACGGTATTCCGGTAACAGAATTTCTTTCAGAAGAAGTTTTGCAAAAAGTAGCTGCAGACACAATGGTTGGCGGAGCAACTCTTACTGGACTTTTAGGGACTTCTGCATGGTATGCACCGGGAGCTTCTGTTGCTTATTTAGTGGATAGTATTTTAAATGATCAAAAGAAAATGATTGCCTGTTCCGTTTTTGTAGAAGGAGAATATGGTCAAAATGATATATGTATTGGAGTACCTTGTATAATTGGTAAAAATGGAATTGAAGAAATTTTAGATATTCAGTTAAATGATCAGGAAAAGGCTTTATTTGCTAAAAGTGCAGATGCAGTTAGAAGTATGAATGATGCCCTAAAATCCATTTTAGTATAATGATTTTGATTAAAAAAAGATAAGGCTGCACTTTTGCAGTCTTTTTTTTGAGATTAATTAATAAAT
>JBDTRA010000027.1:0-56223 GCA_039931915.1 Flavobacterium sp.
AGACTTATGACCCGGCAGCAGATGTCAGTCAGACTTTAACAGTTATTGCTACTCTGAAAGTAAAATATCAGGATGGGGATAATAATCTGACCAATAACCAAATTAAACCTAATTTAATTGTTTATAATGAAGGTACAGTTGCTATTCCTTATAATGAATTGACTCTGCGTTACTGGGTAACTCCTGAAAACTATGCTGGTATCAGTACTTGGGTTGACTATGCCCAACCAGGTAAAAGCAACGTAAAAATGAAATATGTAGCTTTGCCAAACCCAAGAAGCGGCGCTTATGGATATGTAGAATATGGCTTTGAACCAACCGCTGGAAATTTATTGGCAGGAGCTAATTCCGGACAAATACAATCAAGGTTTGCTAATAGTAACTGGTCTAATCTGAGCGAAAGTGATGATTATTCATATACTAATGCAAGTGCTTTTGCCTATAACGAGCATATCACGATGTACCGTAACGGGCAATTGGTTTGGGGCGTTGAGCCTGATGTTACACCAGCAATAGTAAACCTGAAGGTATATACTGAAACAAAGTCTGGTGCTACTGCTAATACCATTAGTACATACTTGAAAATCAGTAATGAAGGGAATGTTCCGGTAGCTTACGGAGATGTAAAAGTGAGATATTGGTTTACCAAAGAAGGTACGCCGAACCTAAACTATTACTTAGACTATTCGGCATTAGGTAATTCGAATATTGAATCCGGATTTGTAGCCCTGAATTCTGTTCACAATGGTGCCAATACTTACCTGGAGTTAGGATTAAAAGCCAGTTTGGGTACTTTTTATCCTTCATGCAGCACGGGTAACATTCAATACAGAATAGCTAAGACAGATTGGTCGAACTTCAATCAGGCAGATGATTATTCGTATAATACGAATACAACAATGTCATTAAATGATAAAGTGACAGTATATTATCAAGGTCAATTGATTTATGGAACAGAACCATTGGTAATTGCTAACGGTAAATTTTCGACAGAAGAAGTAAAAGCATCAGCAGATAAAGATTTATTTACTGACGAGAATATTGATAGTGTCTCTCTTTATCCTATTCCGGTTGTAAGCACATTAAATATCAAGGTAAGAGAAGTATATAATGGTGCAAAACTCGAATTATACAATCCCTTAGGCATGAAAATAAAATCCCAACCATTGACAAGTACTTTAGAAGGTATGTCTTTTGAAGGATTGCCATCGGGTATTTATATATTACACATTATAAACGGAGATAATGTTATTATGAAGAAGGTTATTAAACAATAAAAAAAAGTTAATTGATGAAAAAGCCGGCTCTTGTGAATACTTGAGCCGGTTTTTTTTATTTATGAATAGGGAAGGCTATTATCTTTTCCAATAAAAAACAGATAATTAATTATGTTAATAGTTTGAAGATGTAAAATGATTAAATATTTATTTTGAAATAGTTACGAGCATTTTTGAGCTATAATTTATAGTAAATAGGTTATGGTTTATCTTAAATAAAATTAATTATTGATAATATTGGTAAGATTTAAAACAAATTTTAGACAGAAATTTAAATTAGAAAATTAAAAATGAAAAAATGGATTTTATTGTTACTTGCTCCAATATTGCTCTTGGCTCAAAAGAACGGTTTTCAACGAGAAAAATTGAATTTTAACCGTAACTGGAAATTTCAATTGGGAGATTACAAAGAAGCTGAGGAACCAAAATTCAACGATACGCAATGGCAAAATATTGGCTTGCCACATTCTTTCAGTACCCCTTATTTTATGTCGCCGGACTTTTATACAGGGTATGGCTGGTACAGAAAGCAATTTGATGTTCCGGTTTCTTATCAGGGGAAAAATATTTTTCTTGAATTTGAAGGAGCTTTTCAGGATGCTGAGATTTTTGTAAATGGAAAGAAAGTTGGCAGGCACAAAGGCGGATATACCGGTTTTTCTATCGATATAACAAAGACAATAAATTTTGGTAAAAATACAGTAGCTGTTCGTTTAAACAATATCTGGAATGCCGGTTTGGCACCCCGTGCAGGTGAGCATGTTTTTTCGGGAGGTTTGTACCGTGATGTATATTTAGTGTCGACTTCGGCTGTTCATGTTTCCTGGAATGGAACCTTCGTAAGCACTCCCGAAGTAACTCATGAAAAGGCAAAAGTGAATGTTAAAACGGAAATCGAAAATAACAGTAATTTAACTGCTTCTGTAACGTTAAAAACAATTATCCTCTCCCCCAAAGGTAAAAAAGTAGCTTCATTTATGTCTTCCAAGAATTTAGATGCAGGAACTTTGGCAGTTTTCAATCAAACCTCTCCTTTATTATTAAATCCAATGCTTTGGGACACAGAACATTCTGATTTATATACAGCCGTTTCAATGGTTTATATTAATGGGAAGAAACAGGATGAATTTCATACAGATTTTGGTATTCGTTCCGTTAAATGGACCGCAGACAAAGGTTTTTTTCTCAATGGAAAGCATGTTTATCTATTGGGGGCCAATGTTCATCAGGATCATGCAGGATGGGGAGATGCGGTTACAAATTCCGGATTTTACAGAGATGTGAAAATGATGAAAGATGGCGGTTTCAATTTTATAAGAGGGTCACATTATCCACACGATCCTGCTTTTGTTGAAGCTTGTGATCGTTTAGGAATGTTATTTTGGTCAGAGAAGGCTTTTTGGGGAATTGGCGGCAGTGCCAGTACACCAGAAGGGTATTGGAATTCCAGTGCGTATCCGACTAAAGAAACCGATATTGATTCTTTTGAATCAAGTATTAAAAATGAGTTGCGTGAAATGATCAGAATAAATAGAAATAATCCTTCTGTTATTGCGTGGAGTATGTCTAATGAGCCTTTTTTTACGGCAACAAAAACGGTTCCTGCTATGCGCAATTTGTTGAAAGAACTAGTTGCTGTTTCTCACGAAGCAGACCCTACAAGAGCGGCGGCAGTAGGAGGATCTCAACGACCCTTAGATGAAACACGCATTGATAATATTGGAGATGTCGCAGGTTATAATGGAGATGGAGGAACGATTCCTGCATTTCAAAATCCGGGCTTCCCTTCATTAGTTTCGGAGTATGGAAGTACAACTGCTGACCGACCGGGTAACTATGAACCCGGATGGGGAGACTTGTCCAGGGAAAATGGAGAAGCAATACACGAATGGAGAAGCGGGCAGGCGATTTGGTGCGGTTTTGATCACGGTTCGATTGCCGGTTCCCGTTTGGGAAAAATGGGACTTGTCGATTATTTCCGTATCCCCAAAAGAGCGTGGTATTGGTATCGCAACGAATATGCCCATATTGCCCCTCCTGAGTGGCCAAAACAAGGTGTGCCACTCCGGTTGCGTCTTGAAGCTGACAGCCTGACCTCAAAAACGGATGGAACAGAAGATGTGAAATTATTGGTAACAGTTTTAGATGCAGCCGGGAACACAATTAGTAATAACCCACCGGTAGAACTGCAGGTAATTTCAGGTTCAGCCGAATTTCCTACCGGAAGCACTATCAAATTTGAAGAAAAAAGTGATATCCGAATTTTAGATGGTCAGGCAGCAATCGAATGTCGTTCATGGTATGCCAATAAAGCAGTTATACGTGCTACCTCTCCGGGACTTTTGCCTGCTGAGATAACAATAGATTTTAAAGGAGAAATACCTTATGTTGAAGGAATGACTCCAAAAGTTGCAGAACATCCTTATTTGCGTTTTACCAGGCAGGCTAAATCAAAAACACCACAACAATTTGGTCAAAACAATCCCACTTTTGCCAGTTCGTTCAATAGTAATCATCCAACAGGCTTTGCTGCAGATGGTAATAAAAAAAGCTGGTGGCAGCCCCTTCCTAATGATGATAATTCTTACTGGATACTGGATACCGAAAAACGATTATCATTATTGAAAATCAATCTTACTTTTCCAGGAGAAAATGTTTACCGCTTTAGAGTTGAGGTTTCAGAAAACAGTAAAGACTGGAAACTGGTTGGCGATTTTGTGAATAATCAGGAGAAAATAAGTTCAAAAGAGATTGTCCTGCAAGGAATAACAGGCGGCATTATACGTGTTAGTTTTGAAAAAGCTGAAAATGTTAAGCTGGCAGAAATAGAGGTAACGGGAAAAGTTATAGAATAGTTAAAAAAATAAAATGAAAAAATTAATATTATTTACCATTGTTGTAATTACCGGATTAACCGCTCAGGCACAAAAAAATATTAAATTGTGGTATGATAACCGGAAGGACGCGTGATTATGATGGAATGTTCCAAAAACATTCATGGACCATGGAAATAATGGCACGAAAAATTACTTTTAAATTTTACTTAAAATAATAATTGTAGACTGAAAGCTTGTGAGTTCCTTATAAAATGGGGATTTACAAGCTTTTGGTTTATGATTTATAGCAAATGAATCATAATTCATCTTTAAAAAGAGGGATTCTTAGTAATATTGAAAAACATTTAAAATTAATAATACAGCACACAGAATTATTCTGATGATGCAACAGCGAATATCAGAACCCATATAAAATATAAAAAATAATAATTTCATGCGTTACGTTATTCCTGAATTGGAAGTATGTCATGGGATTAAAAAACACAAATCTTGGTTAGTTTGTAGTTAGTTTGATTACTGAATACTGGCTGCTGATGTGATCTCAGCAGCCAGTATTCAAATTCTTTGTAACTTACTAAAGTAAAAATGAGTAACATGCAAAATAAAATTCTGGCACTTCTTTTTTTATTGTTTTCTGTAAGCAATGCAGAATCTCAAAACCTGCCTGTTCCTCAGGATATTGGGGCAGTCCATCCACGTGTTTTTGGGAAAAACATGTCTTTGGGTCAGGTAAAAGAATTGGTGCAAAAAGAAGAATGGGCAGCGGCTATTATCACAAAAAACAAAAATAATTTAGCACCATATATTGACCATTACAAAACTGATAAAACTTGGTTGGTTTCTCGACTTCAGATGTATTGGAAAACCAAATCTACGCAAGTGTATATCAATGGAGGCACTTACGATCATGCCGATGGAGAAGCACCGGTTCCAACAGTGAAATATTCAGGAACCCGTAATCATGTAACGGATTATTTGACCCCAAAAATTGAAACTATTTTGCCGTATATGGATGATCCACGAGGATTATACCTGCAACATAGAGATCGACCGACACAATGGGAATGGACAGGAATTTCAAAATCAGGAAAAATTGTCGAGAATATCAATCGCCAAATAATAGGAATTGCTCGGGATGCAGCATTTATGTATTGGTACACTGGCGAACAAGTATATGGTGATTTGGCTTATTCGGTATTGGATACTTATCTGGAAGGGATTTATTATCGTAAAGAACCAATTGATTTGAGCCATGGACACCATCAAACCTTGGTGGGCTACACTTCTTTTGAAGTAATTCAAGAACACATTTTAAACGAAATAAGCCAAGGGTATGATTTTCTGTATCCTTATATCGAAAAACAGCATCCCGAAAGAATGGATTTGTATGCGCAAACTTTGCAAAAATGGGCAGATCTAATCATAAAGAACGGGGTGAGTTTCAACAATTGGAATTTACTTCAGGCGGCTCACATTTCACATATAGCTTTGGTGTTGGAAAATAATTCCGCTTACAAAAACGGAAAGGGAGCGCAATATTACTTGGATCAAATCATGAATCAAACCTCCACCAGACAATGGTCGATGAATAAACTGATTGATTATGGCTATGATAAAAAAACGGCTGTTTGGAATGAAAGTCCAGGATATTCCATGAATGTTTTGAGTGATTTTATTTCGTTTGCCGAGTTTTATGACCGCAATTTCGATATTGATTTGTTGAAAGAAATGCCTGTGCTGAAACAGGCGGTGAAGTCAAGCGCACAATACCTTTATCCCAATAAATACATGGTTTCTTTTGGAGATGGTCATTATAACAAACTGCGTTCTGAACCCATTCTGTACATAATTGAAAATGCCCAGAAATATGGCAAGAAAGAGGATGAGGAATACTTTACCAAAATGTACAAAACCATTTATGTCGATAGCGCAAGCGAAGGTAAATTTACCGGAAAAAACATTCAGGATCTTTTTGCAGAGAAAGCATTGACATTTGATAAAAACACTGCTGCCGGAAAACTAACTGATTTTACGGATCCGTTGTTTTATGTACCCCATAACAGTTGGCTGGTGCAACGTCAGGGCGAAGGAGATTCTGCTTTAATGATTAGCCAGATAGGTTCATTGGGAAATCACATGCATTCTAACGGAATTGCGATGGAATTATATGGTCAGGGATTGCCATTGTCACCTGAAATGGGACATGGTTCCAGTTATTTTTCAATAGAATATGCCGAATATTACACCCAATTTCCTGCTCATAACACCGTGATTGTAAACGGGAAGTCGAAATACCCGGAGATGAAAAGCAATCATGCGTTCAATTTGAATGCGGCTTATCCTAAAAGTGGTGTTACTGAAGGAATTGTTTCCGGAATTACTTTTTCGGATGTTTCTTTTTTAGAACCTGAAACCGATAGCAACCAACGCAGACTGATGGGAATCGTAAAGAATAATGATAATGAAGGTTATTATATCGATATTTTCCGTTCTACTCAAAATAAAGGAGATAATGTAAAAAATGAATATTTTTTTCATAATCTAGGTCAAAATCTTGAATTGACAACAACAGATGGAACTCCATTAAATTTGAATCCTACCACCAAATTAGCTTTTGGTGATGGCGATTTGATGGCTTATGATTATATGTGGGACAAAAAATCAATTGAAACCAGTCAGGATTTTAAAGGCAAATTTAACTTGGTTTTAAAAGATAAAACGGTAAACATGAACCTGTGGATGCAGGGACAAGCTGACAGGGAAGTTTTCTCGGTTCTTTCGCCAAAATCAACCGCTTTAAGTCATGGTTTGTTGCCTGATGACATCAATAATAGCCCAATACCAACATTGGTTGTGAGGCAAAATGGAGAGGCTTGGAACAAACCTTTTACAGCTATTTATGAACCTGCTTTGAATAATGCAACGAAAATTCAATCGGTGGATTATTTTGGAAAAAATGCCTTTGTGGGGATTCATGTTACCAACAAATCGGGTAAAGAAGATTTTATATTTTCGAATACCGCTGCCGATGAAAAATTGAATTTCAATCAACATACCGTTACGGGAACTTATGGGATAATCAGCAAGAAAGCGAACGATTTTACACTTTTTCTGGGCAATGGAAAAACCATTTCAAATGGAAATTATACCATTGATTTAGGAAATGAAGTTTCTTCTGCAGTTTTGAAAAAGGAAAATGGAGTAATGAGTTTTAGCGCAGACACTGGTTCAATTCTAAAAGTTTTGGTAGACAGAAAAACAAAGAACGCAGCTTTGACAGATGCAGGGGGTGTTGTATATAAAGGAATTTACAATAGAAAAGAAAAAATGGTAAGCTTTAAACTGCCTGCACTTGGGTATCAAACAGTAAAAATTGAGATTAACTAATGAAAGCTACGAATTTTCAATCAAACAACTTTTTTAATTTGAACAACAATGAATAAATACACATTTACGCTGTTTCTTTTCTTTAGTCTTGCATTGCCGCTTTTTTCACAGGAACATCCTAAAGTAATTTTAAGTGGAGATCAAGCTGATTCAAATACAATTACAAATAAGAAGATTACAAAGTATGGAGTACTGGCTCCAAAACCAGTGTTTCGTGACCCTGTATATGACGGTGCTGCCGATCCGGTCGTTATTTGGAATCCAATGGTTAAAAAATGGTGGATGTTTTATACCAATCGCCGTGCTACACAAACCCAGCTTCCGGGTGTAAGCTGGGTATTTAAAACGCCTATTGGAATTGCGGAGTCAGCTGACGGCGCAAACTGGAATTATGTTGGAATGGCAAATTTTCCGGATCTTCCACAGGAATGCGGTGGTGAAAATGCAACCTTGTGGGCTCCTGATGTGATAAAGGGAAATGATGGACTTTGGCACATGTTTCTTAGTATTCAGCCTGGTGTCGCCGAAAAGTGGGGCGTAATTCAGGGGTTTATTGCTCATCTTACCAGTAAGGATTTAAGAGATTGGAAATATGATCGTCGTCTTGATTTGCCTGTAAGCAGCTATGATGCAGATGTAATAAAAAGAGAAGACGGGACCTGGCGTTTGTATTTTAGAGACCCTAAAACCGGAAGCATCAAAATGACCGAATCCAAAGACTTATTCAACTGGTCTGCAGCTGTCGAAGTATTGAAAATACGTGGAGAAGGACCTATTGCCTTTAAATGGAAAGGAAAAAACTGGCTGATTATAGATGACTGGAAGGGATTGTCCGTACTTCACTCCAAAGACGGAATTAGTTGGGAGAAGCAGCCAGGAGAGAGCTTGTTGCCCGATGGACAGGGAACTGGTAAGGATGATATTCCAAATGGGTTGCATGGTGAGATAGTAATCAGTAATGACCGACTGTATCTGTATTATTTTACCCACCCGGGAAGAATCGGTGAGGATAAAAATAAGGATACCTTTGAACAGCGTCGATCTTCAATACAGGTTGTGGAGTTAAAATTGAATGCACAAGGTTTGATTACAGCCAACAGAAATGAGCCAACGTATGTGCTTTTGAAACCCTTAAAAAGATAATACTGAGTCTGATTGGAATAGAATTGTAAAGTTTAATAAACTTTGGATATAAAGTAATAAAAGATTAAAATAAAGAACGTGAAAAGAATAATAGCAATAGCATTTGTATTAGGCATGAGTTTTAATATGTCAGCTCAGGATTTAGTAGTTTATAATGCAACAAAGGATATTTTAAGCACCATGCACAATAATGACTTTTCGGTAAAAGTCAGGAAACCAGGCGGAGAATGGAAAGAGCTGTTTGAATATGGAGTAAAAGTCGATAAAGTTGTAGGTTCGGGGCATTCAGTAGAAAAAGCTTCGATGAGCTATTTTGATTTCTCAGGAACAGTTGAGGTTGCTGTAACTTCGAATAAAGGAGCTATAAATAAAGCAAGGATAAGACCTTTGTCTTATGGTATAAAATCAAAAATAAAAGGAAATACTTTAAGTTTCTCTCTGTCAAATCCCGCAAATTTATCAGTGGAAATAAATGATGATATTTTTCACAACCTGCATTTATTTGCTAATCCAATTGAAAAAAACATTCCGGATTCGAAGGATCCTAACGTTATCTATTTTGGACCCGGAATTCATGAAGTACCCAATCAAAAGTTAATAGTGCCTTCAAATAAAACGGTCTATTTGGCTGGTGGGGCTGTGTTAAAGGGACAGATTGTATTAGACAGCGTTTCAAATGTAAATATAACAGGCAGAGGAATGGTTGACCAGGAAATCAGACTTGGAATTCATATCGCCAATTCTAAAAATGTAAATGTAGAAGGTGTTTTTGCATCCCAGTGTTTAGCAGGAGGATCTGATGGTGTAAAAATCAGTAATGTAAAAACAATCAGTTTTTATGGCTGGGGAGACGGTATGAACGTTATGGCAAGTAATAATGTGTTTTATGACCGGGTTTTTGTTCGTTCTTCTGATGATTGTACCACCGTGTACGGTACCCGAAAAGGATTTAAAGGAGGATGCAGGAATGTAAGGATGCAAAATTCTACACTTTGGGCAGATGTCGGTCACCCAATTCTGATAGGGACACATGGAAACAGTGACAAACCGGATGTGCTTGAAAACCTGAATTATATCAACATTGATATCCTGGATCAAAAAGAAATGCAGGTCGATTATCAGGGCTGTTTGGCCATAAATGTAGGAGATAACAATCTGGCGAAAAATGTGCTTTTTGAAAACATAAGAGTAGAAGATTTCAGGGAAGGACAGTTACTTAATTTGAGAGTCTACTATAACACAAAATATTGTACAGCACCAGGTTTAGGTATTGAAGATGTAGTTTTTCGCAACATTCAATACAATGGTAATAACGCAAATCTTTCTATCATAGCCGGTTATAATGAGCAAAGAAAAATTAAGAATATAATATTTGAAAACCTTAAGATAAACGGGGTTTTGATACATGATGAAATGAAAGGAAAACCAAAATGGTATAAAACCGCTGACATGGCCCGATTCTTTGTAGGGGAACATGTGGAGGAGGTTTCTTTTAAAATTAAATAAAAGAGAATTATAAAAATAAAATACAGCCCGGAAGTTGTCTGAAGGATTTAAAAGAAGAATTACGGATTTTAAAAAATATAAAAATGAAAGTACGTCTTAAATTATACGTTATAGTAGGTGCCTTTTTTGTTATTGGATCTACTTCTGGTTGTTCAATGAAAAGTAAACCAAAGGAAATAAATGTTGAAGTAAAAAACAATCTGGATTTCCAACGCAAGGAATTAGTCAGTATTTATCGTGATCAATTATCAGGATTATTAAAAAAATATTCTGAAAAAGACATTCGGGTTAAAATTCTGGGTGTCAATGAATACCTAAGAACACAATGGATTGATTATGATCACGATGGCAAAGGAGATGAGCTTCTTTTTGAAGTGGATATTAAAGCAAACAGTACAGTAAATTATTCAATTGTTACCGATACAGTAAAAGTACCAGAAAGTAAAGTAACGACTTATTCACGTTTTGTTCCGGAACGTATTGATGATTATGCCTGGGAAAATAATAAAGTAGCTTTCAGGGCTTACGGGCCTGTCGCCCAGCAACTCGTAGAGCAGCATAAAGAAGGCGGAACACTTTCGAGCGGTATTGATCTTTGGTTTAAAAAGGTAGATTATTCTATAATTGACAGTTGGTATAAAAAAAATGTAGAAAACCCGGGTTATTACCACATCGAACATGGAGAAGGCTATGATCCGTATCATGTGGGGGCAAGCAGGGGAACTGGAGGAGCAGGAATCTGGGAAAATGACAGTTTGCAGGTAGCTAAAAATTATATCAGTTATAAAACAATTGCAACGGGACCTTTGCGTACTGTTTTTGAACTGACTTACGCGCCCTGGAGCAGTTATGGAGTGCATGAAACCAAAAGGATTTCATTGGATTTGGATTCTAATTTTTCAAAATTTGAAATAAACCTTCAGTCAGATAAACAAATACCAAACTATACCGTGGGGATTACATTGCATGAAAAAAAAGGTGAAGTAAACATCAATAAAGTAAAAGGCTGGTTTCGTCATTGGGAGGCAATAGACAGTTCTTTTGTGGGGGAAGGCATCGTTTTAAATCCTGCAATTATCAATACTGCTTTCGCAAATGATTCTAAAACGCCTGACCAGAGTAATTTGTTAATCGTTTTAAATCCGGAAACGAAATTTACCTATTATGCAGGTTTTGCCTGGACAGGAAGCAAACAGGTTTCGGATGTTACAGAATGGGACGAAATGCTTGGTAAACAGGCAAAAATTATCGCTAACCCTTTACAAGTGATCATCAAATAAGACAAAAATAAATTTAAGACAATAATCTAATGATCTGTAGAACTCAACATGTAATTTATATTGCAATGGCTTTTTATGCTTTATATTCTTGTAAATCAGGAAGCGAAAAGCAGTCTGGGAACAAGCAGCTAAAAAACTACATTTCAGAAGTCTGGCAATCAGACCGTGCTGATGGGACGTATACAAATCCTATTTTATATGCCGATTATTCTGATCCGGATGTGATTCGTGTAAAAGATGATTATTACATGACAGCCAGCAGTTTTAATTGTGTGCCCGGTTTACCCATTTTACATTCCAAAGATTTAGTGAATTGGCAGATTATCAATTATGCTTTAGAAAAACAAATTCCCGAAGCTGTTTTTGATATTCCGCAACACAGCAAAGGAGTTTGGGCGCCATCAATACGATTTCACAAAGGGGAATTTTATATCTACTGGGGCGATCCTGATTTTGGCGTTTATTTGGTAAAAACCAAAGACATTTATGGCAAATGGGAAAAACCAATATTGGTTATGGCCGGAAAAGGAATCATTGATCCTTGTCCGCTTTGGGATGGAGAAAACACCTATTTGGTTCATGGCTGGGCAGGAAGTCGTGCCGGAATCAATAGCATATTGACTATCAATAAAATGAATGCAGAAGGAACAACGGTTCTGGATGAAGGACAAAATGTTTTTGATGGCCATGACAAACATCATACTATGGAAGGGCCAAAATTATATAAAAAAGACGGCTATTATTACATTTTTGCTCCGGCAGGAGGTGTTGAAACTGGCTGGCAGGTGGCCATGCGTTCTAAAACTATTTATGGCCCTTATGAAGATAAAGTTGTTTTAGAACAAGGAAGCACCACCATCAACGGGCCACACCAAGGGGCCTGGGTAATGACTCCTGATGAAAAATCGTGGTTCCTGCATTTTCAGGATCAGGGTGTTTACGGGCGTGTACTGCATTTACAGCCAATGGAATGGAAAGACGGCTGGCCAATGATTGGAAAAGATTACGATGGGAATGGCGTGGGAGAACCAGTGCTTTCGGGTTCAAAACCTATAATGGGGAATCATTTACACATTACCCATCCGGTTGAAAGTGATGAATTTGATAATGGAAAACCGGGATTGCAGTGGCAATGGTATGCCAACTCCTCTGTAAAATGGAGTGCCCAAATTCCGGGAACAGGATATTTGAGACTTTTTACAATAAGTCAAAAAGAAGAGCCAAATCTTTGGAATGTACCGAACCTTTTATTACAAAAATTACCGGCACCTAATTTTACGGCTACAGCCAAAGTTAAATTGACTACCGAATGGCAAACACCGGGAAAAAAAGCAGGATTGTTATTAATGGGAAAATCCTATGCGTATGTAGCGATTGCATTTCATGATGAGAAATATTGGGTACAGCAGATAAGTTGTATCAATGCAAATGAGGGAACGGCAGAGAAAGTAATCGAAGAGAAGGTGTTGTCTTCGAATGAAGTACAATTACGAATGAAAATCACAGCTCCAAATGCTGCCTGTCAATTCAGTTACAGTGAAAATGGAATTGATTTTACCAAAATTGGAGAAGTGGCCAAAGCTGAAAAAGATTTATGGATATCAGCCAAAATAGGAGTTTTTGCCCTCAGTCAGCCTAAGGTTAGAATGGGAGGTTACGCTGATTTTGATTGGTTTAGGATTACAAAATAAAAGATTTAAACGATAAAATACAATACCAAACAGACATACAAACAAATGAGAAAAAAAATAATGTTGTCACTTTTGTTGGCAGCTCAGGTTATTACAGCACAGCAACAACAAAATGAATGGGAGAACCCAACGATTTTAGATAGAAACAAAGAAGCAGGAAGAACTTTGTTTGTTTTGTATCAAAACGAAACTTTGGCTGCAGCCAATAAACCGGAAACTTCTGCTTATTTTCAAAGTTTAAACGGAACTTGGAAATTCAATATCGTTAAAAAGCCTTCCGATCGTCCACAAGATTTTTATAAAGCAGATTTAAATGATAAAAACTGGAGTGACATTCCCGTACCTTCAAACTGGGAAATGCAAGGTTTTGACATTCCAATTTATACTAATATCGTATATCCTTTTCCTAAAAATCCTCCATTTGTAGACAACAATTATAATCCTGTGGGAAGTTATAGAAAGTCTTTTACAGTGCCGGAAAACTGGAATGACAAAGAAGTAATTCTTCATTTTAATTCAATAACTGGCTACGCTCGTGTTTTTCTTAACGGAAAAGAAGTGGGAATGACCAAGGCTGCAAAAACGACGGCCGAATTTGACGTGACTTCGTTTTTGCAAAAAGGAGAAAATGTGTTGGCAGTGCAAGTATTTCGTTGGCATGACGGAAGCTATCTTGAAGACCAGGATTTCTGGAGATTAAGCGGTATCGAACGTGATGTTTATTTGCAGGCAACACCAAAATTGACCGTTTGGGATTATTTTGTCAATAGTGACCTGGATGAAAATTATGCCAATGGTGTTTTTAAAACCACTGTTCAATTAAGGGCATTTCAACAAAATAAAATTAAAAATGCCAATTTAACTTTGACATTAGTGGATGCACAAGGAAAACAAGTGTATGCCGAAACCAAAAAAGTAACGAATGCAACCAAGGAAGTTGTTTTTAATTCGACCATCAACACGGTAAACAAATGGAGTTCTGAAACCCCATATTTGTATCATTATGTTATAAAGTTAGAAGGGAATAATCCTTCTGAAGCCACTGTAATTAATGGAAGAACAGGTTTTAGAAAAGTCGAAATCAAGAATGCCCAACTCTTGGTAAACGGAAAAGTAATGCTGGTAAGAGGTGTAAATATTCACGATCATCACGAGACTAAAGGACACGCACCGGATAGAGCAACAATGCGAAAAGATTTGGAATTGATGAAACAAAATAACATCAATGCCATTAGAATGAGTCACTATCCGCACGATCCTTATTTATATGAATTATGTGATGAGTATGGTATGTATCTTGTTGATGAAGCAAATATTGAAAGCCATGGGATGGGAGCCGAATTACAAGGCCCTTTTGATAAATCGAAGCACGTGGCCTATTTGCCGGAATGGGCACCTGCGCACTTGGATCGTATTCAACGCATGTTGGAATCCGATAAAAATCATCCCTGCATAATAATATGGTCCATGGGGAATGAATGCGGCAATGGACCAGTTTTTTATGATGCCTATAAATGGTTAAAAAATAGAGACAGAACTCGTCCGGTACAATTTGAACAAGCGGGAGAAAATTCGAATACCGATATTGTAGCCCCAATGTATCCGAGTATTGAAAATATGAAGAAGTATGCAAAATCCAATAAAGACAGACCTTATATTATGTGTGAATACTCACATGCAATGGGAAACAGCAGTGGAAATTTTCAAGAATATTTTGACATCATCAATAGTAGCCCTAAAATGCAAGGCGGTTTTATTTGGGATTGGGTAGATCAAGGTATTAAAACCAAAGATCAAAACGGAATTGCTTTCTATGCCTATGGTGGAGATTTGGGAGCTAAAGACCTTCATAATGATGAGAATTTTTGTGCCAATGGTTTGATTAGTGCCAACCGGATACCACATCCAGCATTGGCCGAGGTCAAGAAAGTATACCAGGATATTTTATTTGGTTTGAAAGGTTCGAATGAGTTGACAATAAAAAATCTATTTCATTATACGAATTTAAATCAATATCAATTCAAATTTGAATTAGTTAAGAATGGTAAAGTAGTTCAGGAAAAAACATTCAATGCAAATTGCAATCCTGAAGAAAGTACAACAATTGATTTGCCAATTGATACATTGAATTCAGAAGGAGAATATTTCCTGAATGTATATGCATATACAAAAATAGCTACTGATTTGGTTCCTGTAAATCATGAAGTGGCAAGAGAACAATTTGCTATTGGAAAAGGAAGTTTCTTCGTTGAAAAAGTAACAAATATCTCAAAGAAGAAAGACTTAAAAATTAATAAAAAAGGTGCTGTTTTGACTTTCGAAACAAAAACTGTTACAGGTTCATTTGATTTGGTAAAAGGAGAAATAAAGACTTATAACCTTAATAATGAAAGTGCCGAAATCATCACAAATTTTCCAACACCTTATTTTTGGAGAGCACCAACAGACAATGATTTTGGAAACAAAATGCCAGCGAAATTAGCTGTTTGGAAAGAAGCAAGTGCAAATCCAGAAGTAAAATCGGTTACGGTTAGAAAACAAACTGATTTAGGATTGCCAATAGATGTTCAATATGTTTTGGCTGGAGTCAAAGTGCCTTATACTGTAAATTATCTAATCCAAAATAATGGAGAAATAAAAGTTACAGCAAGTATTGATGTCACTGATGCAAAATTACCTGAAATTCCTCGTTTTGGAATGCGTTTGCAACTTCCAGGTGCTTATAAAAATTTAAGTTATTATGGTCGTGGTCCATTAGAAAACTATTCAGATAGAAAAACAGCTTCATTTGTTGGGACTTACCAGGATAAAGTAGCTAATCAGTTTATTTGGGAATACATTCGCCCACAAGAATGTGGATACAAGACTGATGCCCGTTGGTTTTCTTTGCAGAATAACAATGGATTAGGATTAAAAATTAGTGGAGAACAAGCCTTAGGTTTTAGTACATTAAACGTTCCAACAGAATCTTTAGATGCTGGAAAAACTAAAAATCAAAGTCATACCAATGATGTTATTCCTCAGGATAAAGTTTTTGTACATGTAGATTTAGCGCAACGTGGTGTAGGAGGAGATACAAGTTGGGGAGCATTGCCACATGCACCTTATTTGCTTACAGCTTCAAAATACAGCTATAGCTATACTTTGAGTTTGATGGGGGGCAAATAATTAATAATACGATTAAAATAATATGATCTGTTTAGTAAATGCTACTCAATAATTAAGGAGAACTTAATGATATTTACTAATCAGTATAGAATGCAAATCAAGAGTTGAAATTATAATTAATTGATTTTTAATGTTAAATCCTAACAGGTTTTCAAAACCTGTTAGGTATCTTTTTGAGTGCCAAGTTTTACAATCAACCCTTGATTCGCATATATAATAATTCAAACAAGAAATGAAAAAAAATAAAATTTACCTTTTGTTCTTGTTACTTTATTCTGTTGCAACAATTCAGGCTCAGTCCATCTTGCAGGAAACGGTTCAAAAACTCAAATCGCCCAATGGTGCTTATGAATTTACTTTTTATCAAAAAAAGGATAATTCAAAAGACAACCAAATGTATTACACGCTTTCCTTTAAGGGAAAACAGGTTGTATTGGAATCGGAATTAGGTGTTTTGATTGAAAATCAGACTTTCGAATCGGCGCTTGCTGTGCCTAATGATACCTGTAAAGTATGGGGAGAGAATCTGAATTTCACAGGAATTCAACGCAATGTTGCAGATGAAACCTGGAAGCCCGTTTATGGTGAAAATGCTACTATCCGCAATAACTATAATGAGATGACAGTGTCTTTTCGTAAAGGAGAAGTACCCAAAGAAAAGTCTGGTGACGGTTACGATAAGAATAAAAGCTATTTTATGAATGTTATTGTACGTGCTTATGATGAAGGTGTTGCGGTTCGCTACCATTTCCCGGAACCAAGCAATGGTTTATTTCTTCATATTACAGGAGAACAAACTCAGTTCACAATGCCCGAAGGAACTCTGGCATACTACGAACCCTGGGCACAGGGGCCATTCTCTTTGCTTCCGCTAAAAGACTGGAAAGGACAGAGCGAACGTCCTCTTACAATGAAACTAACAAATGGTCTGACTGTAGCACTGGCCGAAGCACAAATGACGGATTATGCCCGCATGAAATTCACCCTCAATGCAACCAAACCAAATATACTTCAGGCAACCATTTACAGCAGTGTGGATGTAATTCCTGCTTATTCCACGCCATGGCGCGTAATTATGGCTGGGGAGAAATCGACAGATTTAATTGCAAATAAAGATATTATCCTGAATTTAAATCCTGAAAATCAATTGAAGGACGTGTCCTGGATTAAACCCGGAAAAGTAATTCGTGTGGCAAAAATGACTCAGGCGGATGCTGAAAAATGTATTGATTTTGCAGCAGAACGCAATTTACAATATGTTCACCTGGATGCCGGCTGGTACGGACCTGAGATGAAAATGAGTTCCAGTGCCACCACAGTTTCGAAGACGAAAGATTTCAATATACCCGAACTAACTGCTTATGCTGCTTCGAAGGGAATAGGACTTTGGGTATATGTCAACCAACGTGCATTGATTCAGCAACTGGATTCTATTTTGCCGTTATATAAAAAATGGAGAATCAAAGGGATAAAATTTGGTTTTGTGCAAGTGGGTAATCAACGTTGGACAACCTGGATGCACGAAGCGGTTAAAAAATGTGCCGAACATGGTTTGATGGTTGACATTCATGACGAGTATCGCCCAACAGGTTTCAGTCGTACCTATCCCAATTTAATGACACAGGAAGGCATTCGTGGCAACGAAGAAATGCCAGATGCGAATCATAATACCATTCTGCCATTTACCCGATTTTTGGCTGGCCCTGCCGATTATACCATTTGTTATTATAGAAAAGACATCAAAAATACCCATGCTCACCAATTGGCTTTATCAGTGGTTTATTATAGTCCAATCCAGTTTTTGTATTGGTACGACCAACCTTCGGCTTATCAGGGTGAACCCGAAATTGAGTTTTTTGATAAAGTAAAAACAGTTTGGAATGAAACGAAAGTGCTTGATGGGCAAGTGGGTGAATACATTACGGTAGCTCGTAAAACAGGTACTGATTGGTTTGTTGGTGGAATTACAAACAATCAGGCTCGCAAAGTTACCATTCCAACAGTATTCCTTGAAAAAGGGAAGAAATATATCATGAAATCATTTCAGGATGACGATACCATTCAAACCCGCACCAAAGTTGCTGTTAAAGAGCAAAAAGTAAAGGGTGGCGATGTATTGACGTTTGACCTGAAAGCCAGTGGAGGAGTGGCTTTAATTTTTTCTGAAGTAAAGAAAAACTAATCCATTTTAAATGAAAAAAATAAATTACATATTCTTCTTTTTAATCCTTTTGAATTTTAACGGATACAGTCAGGTATGGCAATGGAGCGTAAAGATAAACAGCAGTATTTCTCAGGAAACAAAGGATCATCCGCAAGCTTTTTTATGGATACCTGAAAATTGCAGACAAGTCAGAGGGGTTATATTCACACAGCACAACATGATAGAAGAAGGAATGCTTGAAAATCCTTATTTTAGAAAAACGATGAGTGATCTTGGCTTTGCTGAGGTTTGGGTAACTCCGGGAATTAGTCAAACGTATGATATTGCTAAAAATGAAGATAAGCTTATTGATGAAGCTATGAAATTACTGGCCGAAGTTTCGGGTTATCAGGAATTGGTTTATGCGTCTCTTATTCCAATGGGGCATTCAGCGATGGCAAGTTTTCCATGGAATTTTGCTGCTTTTAACCCTGAAAGAATATTAGCATTAGTCTCTGTTCATGGCGATGCACCACAAACCAATCTTACCGGTAGCGGCCGTCCAAATCCTGATTGGGGAGATCGAAATATTGATGGAATTCCGTCATTATTCATTATGGGAGAATACGAATGGATGGAGGCACGTATTGCACCGGCGTATAAATTTATTTCGAAACATCCTCAAAGTGTCATTACGTTATTTGCAGATGCTGGTCATGGTCATTTTGATTATTCGGATGCGATGGTAAAATACGTAGCCGATTATATTCGGGAAGCGGCTAAAAACAGACTTCCTTCTAAAATGCCTGTGAATGATTTTGCAAAGCTAAAAAAAGTACAGCCCGGTTCAGGCTGGTTAATGGATAAATGGAGACATGATACAATTCCAAAATCGTCCCCGGCTGCTTACGATACATTTAAGGGAGAGCGATATACTGCTTCCTGGGTTTTTGATAAAAAAATGGCAAATGCCACGGAAGCTTTTTATGCTCAGGCGCGTGGAAAGAAAAATCAGTATATCGGTTTAAAACAAAATGGTAAAATAGTACAGACCGAAAAATCACATGCTGTTTTTCAGTTGAATTTCAAGCCTTTAAATGACGGAATTAGCTTTGCGGTTGCCCCTTTTTTTGCGGATAGCTTGCGAGTAAAAGAGGTTCGTGATTTTGCCAAAACACCACTTCTGATTGACCGGATTTGTGGCCCGGTAAAAAAGATCAACGATACTGTTTTTCAAATTAGATTTGATAAATTGGGTTTTAATAATACAAAACGGAGTAATGATATTTGGCTTTTGGCCCACAATAATGGAGATGATATTTATAAAAGTGCTGTTCAGCAGTTTCATTTGCATTTTCCTGTAATGAATAAAGAAGGTCAACCACAAACGATTGATTTTGCTCCAATAAATGAGGTGAAAAAAGGTGTCAAAATAATTGTATTGAATGCTAAATCGAGTGCAGGAGCAGAAGTGTCTTATTATGTAAAAGAAGGCCCCGCTCATTTAGAAGATAATGTGCTGCATTTTACTAAAATTCCGCCAAGGTCAAAATTTCCGGTAAAAGTTACTGTTGTGGCCTGGCAATACGGAATTGCGGGTGAACTGCAATCGGCCGAGCCTGTTGAACAAAGTTTTTATATACAGAAATAATATAAATTGTCGTTTGGGCATATTTCAAAATAAGTGTCAGGCTGAGTCCGTTCGCCTTCGCTCAGGATAAACTTAGTCGAAGCCCTTTCGAAGTATAAAGCCTTCGACTCCGCTCAGGATGACAATCATTTTCAGAAGTACAAAAGGAATTTACTCAAATTTATATTTCTTAACCTATTTAATGGTTCAATCTTTCTAAATATTTAGCAAAACCAAAATCCGTTTGGTATAAAAGAAATAAAAAAACAGCCTCAGGAATTATGTCCCTGAGGCTATTTTTTTATTACAGATCGTAGATTATTGTTTCACAATGACCTTACCTGAATATTGATTATTAAGAAATAAAATATAAGTACTGCCAGGCAAAATTTGATTTAATACTACATCTATATTGCCTGTATCATTTTTAACTGATTTTAAATAAATAGTCTGTCCTGCGAAATTAATTAACTTCACCTGCACTTCTTTTCCAATTAACTCTGTATTGGTAGAAACAGTAAATCTATTATTTACAATTGGATTAGGATAAATAACAGTATTTTTTAGTGTCATATCCTTTTCAGTTAATGCATCAGGTTTAGTTATTTTTAGAGTGGACTGAGTATTTATTTCCTGAGCACTCAATGCCCGGTTATAAATCTTAAACTCATCAATGGCACCTTTAAACATAGGGTCGTTAAATTGCGATTTACCCAAATAATTCTGATTGGTACTGCCAATATTTGACGGTTTAATAGAGAAAGCAGTGTTAGATGCAACAGCAGTACCATTGATGTACAAAGTACAGGTATTTCCGGATTGTGTAACAGCAAAATGTGTCCAGGTAGCAAGTGGTAAAGTATAAGTATAGCTGACCTGCTTTTCTGTACCTCCATTTTTAACAGCATAACGCATAACATTGGCACTTCCTGCCTGAACAGTTAAAAACATATACTTGTTAGTGCCTGTACCAAAGTCAAAAACACGCATCCAGTTACCCAAAGCATCCATTTTTACCCAGGCTGAAATAGTAAAATCAGATAAAGTGCTGACAATTCCGGCAGGTAAAGTGGCATAAGAGGTGGCTGTTCCGTCTAACTTAAGTGCAAGCCCTGAATGACCGGCAGCATGTGTTGCTGTTGTCTGCAAAGTACCATGAGTAGCTCCCCAACTGTCTATTGCCTGGTTTCCGGTTTGTTCATCAAATTTAAAGTAACTAATTTGACCTGTATTTGGTTTTGCTGTCACTTCGGCACTATTAGGATTTTCTCCAAGACTATTTACAACTGAAACTACATAATAATACGTATTTCCATTAGTAACAGTAGTATCAGTAAATTTTGATCCGGTAACAGTCCCAACAATTGTATAAGTACCACCCGAAGTGGCTGAACGTTTGATGTTGTAACTGTAATTTTGAATAGGATCCCATTCAATACTATTTTTAGCATCCCCTGCTGCAACTTTCACATTATTTACAATAACATATACTGTTAAAACCTGTGTTTGTGATGTTGCCGGTGCGTACATATTATTTCCTTCCTGTGTAGCAGTAATTGTTGAAGTTCCGGCTGCAAGAATATGGATTTTGCCATTTACAATACTTGCAACTGATGTGTCCGAACTGGTATACGTTACAGAAAGACCTGAAGAAGCAGTAGCACCCGCATCAAAATCTGAATCTCCTGTTATTTTTGAAGACAAGGCATTGAACGAAATGGTCTGGTCATTCTTAACGACGGTCAGGCTGCGTTTAACCGCATCGGCAGGATAATAATTTGCATCACCAGCCTGTGTTGCTGTAATCTCTGAGGTTCCGGCACCAACGATATGAATTTTTCCGTTTACAATAGTTGCGACATTTTGATCAGAGCTTGAATATGCTACTGTTAATCCTGAACTGGATACAGCTTCGCCAAAATCTGCGTCTCCCACCTTCTGAGTAGCTATTTCCGGGAAGGATATAGTCTGGTAGGCAGGATTAACAAAGGCTTGCAGCTCGTCAACAGTCTGAACGGTTTTAACCCAATCTACCTGGTAATTAGTTTCGCCCGATGTAATATCTGCAACCTTAAACTGAAAGGTGGAAAGCCCCGTAGCATCAGTAGTTGATAACATAGTAGGTGTTGCTCCAAAACCTGTTTGAGCCAGATCATAATAATAAATATCATCACCTACTTTTCCTGTCCATTTATTTGCCCCATTACCATAGGAACCTAAGTTAGTATCAAAAATAAAATTACAGGCCACAGGCTTTTTTATTTTAATGGCAAGGATTGGAAAATTTCCCGCATGAACACTTACAGCAGTTCCTTTCTTTATGTCTCCCCTGCCTTTTCCATTTGAAAGTATCGTGGTAACTTTTAGTTGTCCGTTTTCGCTAGTAGCCACTGATCCTGCTGTAACAGCATTCCAGACATCTGTTGTATTGGTAAAGTTATTGTCAATTAACCCCAAATTTGAAAAAGTATAATCGCTGGCCGTATTCAAATAAAAAAACAGGGAACCATAGCCGGGATTATCGGCTCCAAAAGGCGCTCCTTCAGGTCCCATTTGTCCTAATACTGCTTTTGTCTGTGGCATTGCGATGCCTTTACGGTAAACATAATGGTTATAAGCAATTTCGAATACTGCCCTAAACGCACCTCTTCCGGTAGCAGAAATAGCTGTAGGGGTATAATCGGTATAATTCTTTTCGCAGTAATCATAACTTGTCTGGTAAGGAACATCTAAACCCAGGTTATATTGTGAGGTGTATTCATAACCTCTCATTATGGCATTATTATTCGCAGCATACAGATCAACACCTTGCTTTAAAGCCATCTCTGCCAATTCTGCCAGTGAACCAATTGCCAGCATCGTATGAGGCTGATCGCGGTTGCTTTCCTGTAATTGCCCGGCATCTGTAATTACATAGTTTTTGATGCTTCCGTTGCCCTCGCCATAATAATAGTAGTTTACAGTTTTGTTAAACATGGCTGTATCTTCGGTAAATATGGCAATTCCCATTAATGCTTTCATACAAATGATATCCCAATTCCCATGGGCACATGGCCTAAAATTGCCTATTACAGGATAAAAGACAGATTTCAGCATGTTCTGACATTGCAAAATTTTAGCCGCTGGCCATGCGGGATAGATTGAACGCATGATTTCAGCTGCATTAACCAGCATGAATCCATATAAGCCATTTAATTCGGCATCTGCTCCTACAATGGATTGAGTTGTGGCTGAATAAGCATCTAATATTTCAATTGCTTTTAAAGCATGTGCCTCATCGCCGGTAATTTTATACATTAATGCATTTTGATAAGCCGCAAGGAAATCACTTTCAACATTGTTTTTTACTGTTCCTCCGGCTGTACCATCAATAGTAAGAGAGGCATCTCTTGTAAGGGAGCTATAAGGCCCTCTCATCGTATAAGCAGCAGTTGATTTTCCGGAAACCAATAACTGTTGGTAACTTTGATACGGACGGGAAACTTGCCTGTCAACAAGGTCTTTTATCCTGTTAAGGTCATCTGTACCATGAAGCAGTCCCGGATGGACAAATGTTCCGCTAAATTCAAATTGGGGATTCGTATTTCCTGAAGGATTTAAATAGGTACGCAATGCATCTACAGAAGCAAAACTTTTTACCCAATCTACTGAATAATTGGTTTTATTGGCAGCAATCTCTACATCGGTCAATACGATTTCAGCAATTTTAATCTGGAATAATGACAATGTAGTCGCCTGAGTAGTAGAAAGTGTAGTAGAACCCAGTTTGCCGGTAGAAAGATCCCAATAATATACGTTGCCGGTTTCAGTCACAATTTTGGTACCGTTATTATTAGTGCCGTTATAAGATCCTAAGTTGGTATCAAAGAAATAATTACAGCGAGGCGGTTTATTTATCTTTATGGCAATAATAGGATAATTGCCTGCATGGAAGGTTATCCCTCCATTCTTTTTAATATCAGCACGATATTTTCCTGCCGATGGTGGAGGAAAAGTAACAAAAAATTTTCCGTTTTGAATCTGACCTGTTGAACCTGATGTGGCTGCAATCCAATTGAATGTAGAGCCGGTAGAAAAATCATCATTGATTAAACCTGTTTGTGCCTGTGTCTTAATAAAAGGGATAAGTAACATCATCAGGCAAAATAACCCCCGATAAATTGGTTTAGCCAGCCTTTTATAGCCCGCTGCTGTTGGTTGAGGAAAATGTAGTAAAGTAAGTTTTTTCATAATTGGTTAATTTTTAATGGTTTAAAATATTGGTCTTAATTTTTTAAAGGAATCTAACCGGTATTTTATTATGAATTTATACTTGTGTTAAATAATATAAATCACGATAATTCTAATTTCATATTTAATTGTTTTTAAGGAAATAATTTAAGTATAAGTAATTATTTATATATTCTGTACTAAATTATAAAAAAATACCTACACAAAATTAAAAATAAAAAAATTGTAAGTCTATAACCTAAAAACCAAACACTATAATTTATCGTTCATTTAATGATTTTGGAAGTCATTATAAACCAACTATTTAATACTTTTGAATTAAATATTATGATTGATTTAAGTTATTAATTTCAGTATTTGTGGTAGTTCGCAATCATTGTGTGAGGAATGAAAAATGAAGAGCGTTAATATTGAAAAACGTAGTATTACTTTGAAAATAATATCCTACATTTGATATATAATAGAGTTAATATCATACTATTATGATGTTTATTCTTAGTTTTAACAAGAATAATAAGTTATTATTTGTGTGGTTTTTTTAATTCTAAGAAAATAATTTTTGCTTATAAGTTATATTGGCTTTTTTTGAGACTTTTTTATTTCAACATGCCATACTATAAATTATTAATTCACTAATCTCTTTTGCATGATGAAAAATTATATCTATTTTTTCCGGGACAACTCTAAAGCAGTTGTTTTTGGATTGCTTTTGATGCTATCGTCAGCGGGGTATTCACAGATTACAAAAACAGTAGGTGCTACCGGGGCTGATTATACTACATTAAAATTGGCATTTGATGCTGTCAACTCAGGTACTTTAACAGGATCAATTACTTTACAGGTAATAGATAACACCACAGAAACGGTGTCTGCGGTACTAAATGCCAGTGGTACGGGAAGTGCCAGTTATACTACTGTTATAATTTATCCTACTGTGACAGGTAAAACGATATCAGGTTCTTTAAATGGAGTGCTTATTGACCTTAATGGTGCAGATAATGTAGTGATTGACGGCAGGCTTAATCAGTCCGGAACTGCGAATCTTACGATTTCAAATGCCAGTGTTTCTTCAACAGCAGGAACCTCAACCATTCGGTTTATTAATGATGCGAGTTCAAACACGATTAAGTACGCCTACATAAAAGGTTCTACTTTAGATGCTACCGGCGGAATCATTAATTTTAGCACCACTACAGTTACTACCGGTAATGACAGCAATACCATTGATAATAATGATATTACTAACGCTGCCAATGCGAACAGACCTTTAAATTCCATATATTCTTTAGGCACCAGTGCAAAGGAAAACAGTAGCAATACAATCAGTAATAATAATATTTATGATTTCCTGAATAAAACAGCTGCTTCTAATGGGGTAAATCTTTCTACAAATTCAACTGCCTGGACTATTTCGGGGAACAGTTTTTATGAGACAACACAATTTAATACTGACGGAAGTATAGGTAGTGCTTATGCATTTACAGCAATTACGGTTAATAATGCAGGCGTAAATTTTACAGTATCAAACAACTATATAGGAGGAAATAGTGCACTGGCTACAGGAACCTGGGAAAAATCATATACCGGTACTGCTGGTAATGCAGTTGGGAGTAATAATCAGTTTTCAGGAATTGCCATTAATGTTGGTACAAGTACAGTAAGCAGTATACAAGGGAATACAGTTAAGGGGTTTAACTGGATAAATTCAGGGAATTATACAACCGGATCGTTTAATGGTTTACTGTTATCCGGAGGTGCTCTTAATGTAGGCACAATTTTGGGAAATACCATAGGATCTCCGACAACTGCTGAATCAATTAAATATACAGGTGTAGACGGTATGGTTAATGGTATCCAGATTAATGCTGCTTCGGGTGCCGGAATTATAACGGTACAAGGTAATCTTGTGGCTAACATAAAGCTGATTGACTACTCTGCATTTTCGGGGATATACAAAACAGGGAGTAGTACAACTGTACTCATACAAAATAATACGATTAGAACAATCAATTCTACAGGAGTTACCGCAGTCAGGATTTCAGGAATTAAACTTGAATCTGGATCTGGCTCAATGAATGGTGCTGGATATGGAATTGTTGGCAATACCATTTCGGGGATAACAAATAATTCTATTTCCGGGGGAGGTGTTTCCGGGGTAACCGGAATTCTTACGCAAGTAAAAGCAAATATTACAAATAATTCGATATCGAACTTAACGACTTATAGTGTAAATACCGATATTGTGGATTCAAGTGTACTTGGAATTTTTGCAAGATCTAATCAGGATTTCATAATAAAAGGGAATAAGATTTCGAATATAAAAAATAATAGTCCGACTTTAGGGAGTAATGCTGTACAGGTAATTGGGATTTTTTGTGATACTTCAACTGCCGCTAGTAATGAGATATCAGGTAATTTTGTAAGTGATTTATCAGTAGCAGATGCCAGCTCTACCGGGGCTATTATATTAGGGATTAAAGTTCGTCTGATAACAGGTACGGCTAAACACACGAAATTATATAATAATGTTGTGAGCATTAAAGGGACTACCAGCTCTACTATATATGGAATTACTGTGGCGGATGCAGGTTTTACAACAACAACCGGTTATCTTGATTTATATTTCAATACAGTAAATATTACCGGAGGTGCTTCAGCAGGGACTAATCCTTCATATGCCCTTTTCTCTTTTAGTTCAGTAGCTACCGGAAGTATAAAGAGTAATATTTTTGTAAATACAAGGAGCAATAGTGGTACTGCATCGGGTTCGCATTATGCTATTAACTTAGCAGGAGCAACAGCACCTACTTCAATGGATTATAATAATTATTACGTATCAGGGACAGGAACTGTACTCGGCCGGTTTAATGGCGTTGATCAAACAACTTTAGCAGCCTGGAAAACTGCAACGGCCAAAGATGCGAACAGTTTAAATATCGACCCGCAATTTACTCATGCAGGTGGCACCAGTGTGCTTGATTATAAAGTAGCCGCTTCATTGACAGGGACAGCAGTAAGCGGAATTACTACTGATTATTTATCCAAAACCCGTACTGTTCCTACTATGGGGGCATTTGAAGGGACTCCTACAAATATTTATTGGCTGGGTACCACTAATAATTTATGGAATGTAGGTTCTAACTGGTCAACCGGAGTAGTACCTGTATCATCTAATACAATTTCTATCAACTCGGGAACCCCTGTTCTTAATCAGGATTTTACAGTTACCGGCGATCTTATTGTTTCAGGAACGGGGACTTTAACCGTAAATTCGGCTAATACATTAACGATATCCGGAATTGCTGATTTTGGAGAGAGAAATGTCACTTTTAAATCGGATGCTACAGCAACAGCGCGCTTTGGAACATTTACGGGTATTTTGTGGAATGCCACTAATGTGACCGTAGAGCGTTATATTCCGGCACGACGTGTTTATCGATTTTACTCTTCGCCCGTAACCACAAGTACGTCCATTTATGCGAACCTGCAGGAAGGAGGGAGCAATACTGCCGGTTTAGGTACACATATAACCGGAACGGGAGGGGCTGCTAATGGTTTTGACCCTACAGGGACCAATAATCCCTCTATGTATACTTTTGATTATGCAACACAAACGTGGACAGCAGTAACCAATACCAATAATACCATACTGGAGCCAGGAACCCCAACCCGATTGATAGTACGTGGAGACAGAACTATTAGTTTGGCCACCAATACACCAACGCCTACAAACACAACATTGAGAGCTACAGGAACTTTATTTACAGGTACAAAAGCAATTTCACAAAGTGCCATTGCAGACAATTATCTTTTTATCGGAAATCCATATCAGTCACCCGTAAATATGAAAACTACGGTAAGCAGTGCTACAAACCTAAAACAATTTTATTATGTTTGGGATCCAACTTTAAGTACCCGCGGTGCGTATGTAGCCAGGGATTTAACTACTGGAATTAATAGCATCACCTCAGCTGTTGATGATTATCTGCAGCCCGGTCAGGCGTGTTTAGTTCAGGCAAATGCTACTGCCGCTACAGTATTAAACTTTACTGAGGCCAATAAATATACAGCAGCAACAAACCAAAATGTGTTTCGTTTTGCAAAAACGGATGAAGAAGTATCCAGTCTTCGTGTTGCTTTATACGATAAAACCGCTTTAACAACACAAGATGGTCTGGTTGTGTTATTTGGAAGTGATAAAACGAATGCAATTGATGCCAATGATGCCGGTAAATTGATTAATTTAGACGAAAATCTGGCAACAAAAACAGAAGGCAAATTATTTAGTATCGAAAGCAGGGCATTGCCTATTTTAACAGATGAAATACAATTGGATATTAATACCTATCGTTCGACAAATTATGCATTAGTAATTGAAGGGAAGAATATTGAAGGAGTTACGGCTAAGTTGTTTGATCAGTTAAATCAGACCTATACAGAAATACCGGAATCAACTCCAATAAATTATAATTTCTCAGTTAATCCGGCCAATACCGCAAGTATAGCAGCTGACCGATTTAAAATTGTTTTTGTGAATAAACCAGCATTAAACAATGAAGTCTTTTTGTACCCAAATCCGTCAGCCGGAGGTATAATTAACTTAACTTTCGCAGATAATACACAGGAATCAAAAGTTAGTATTGTAAACATAATGGGACAAATAGTTTACAGTAAAACAGTAGGAATAGGCCAAACGATAAATCTAAACCAATCTTTTACTCCGGGAGTTTATTTGGTTAAGATCGAACAGGGAGGGAAATCGGTAATAAAAAAATTAATCATTAAATAATTAAGGCCGTGAAAAATAGAACTGTCAATAACTTGAAAAATATCAAGTTGTTATTATTATTATTATTATTAGCAGTTATCGATGCACATGCCCAGCCTCCTTTTCCCGGAGATGTGGTAGATGTTCCTCCAACAGTTCCTGTGGATGCCTGGATAATTCCTGTTATTGTTTTAGGTTCAATTTTAGGGTGTTGCATTATAAGAAAGAGTATTAATGAAAATAATGATAAATAAATTTATATAAATCCCGATTGTATTCTTGATTGGGATTTTATTGAGGAATTTTCATAACTAAAGCAAGTCCGTGAGAATTCAATGTTTTAGTTTTATATGGTCTGAGTAATCCATACAAAAATGAATAAGAGGCTGTTTCGCAAATTGTGAAACAGCCTTTTCGGTATGTCGGGCATGGTCTTTTTCTAGCAGAGTGGAAGTCTCTGTACACGCCGAGTTGGTAGGAAGTGTTAGTAATGACATTACGAGAGGTTTAAAAGTCTAAAGAGACCACGGTGCGAGAGCATGCACGGTCGTGTGAGAAGGGGGGAAGAGTAATCTCTCTATACTCAGTATGCCATCGCTCGTGGTTGATTTGGCAGGATTTGGTTCAATCTTAAATGACTCAATAGGTGCCACTCATTGACAACCCTGAGTAATGCCCGATAAGGTGTAGCATTTTCCAGCTGTCCGAAAATTAAAGTAACTAATTTGGTCCTAAGTCTTGTATTTATGGCATTTTTTGTCTGATTTGTGATTATTGATTTACTCACATAGCAAATGTGACGAAATCAGGTCTAATATTTGGAGAATAACGGGTTTATTGTTATTTCTGGTTCGCCTGTGAAATTTTGGCATATTTAAAAATTTTGAAAGTATTTCCAAATTTAAAGATTTCTCAGGTAACTCATTTATTTAAACTTTCGGATAGCTGTTGTATAATAAAAAAAAAATCTATATTTGTAAGAACAATCGGTTGCGTAACAAGTAACTAATTGTAAACTAACCTAATAAACCAACAAAAATGAAAGAAAAACAATTTTTTAAAAATGTAATGAGCCTAATGGCCGGGGTATTACTTGTATTTGCTGGCTGCACAACAGAAGAAACAAATACCAAAGAGGTTACAAATGTTTCGGCTGTACGAACAGAAGGCTATGTTACAGCTGAAAATGGAAATGTAAGTTCAAAACAAGGAACAAGCGGAAGCTTTTTTTGGACATTGTATCAAGAAGGAGGTAAGGCTGATATAACACAAGGAGCCAATGGTAACTTTGCAATTACTTACAGCGGTTGTAATGATGTGGTAGGTGGAAAAGGATGGAATCCTGGTTCTGCAAAAAACATTGGTTATAACATCGGATCATTGTCTGGTAGTTATGACTTTGTTGGAGTGTATGGATGGACCACTAGCCCATTAATTGAATATTATATTTGTGAAAAAGGTAGTAACATAAATGGTTCTGCTGTAAATACTGTAAGTAGTGATGGACATACTTACAATTTTGTTAGAAACCAAAGAGTAAATGCACCTTCTATTATTGGCACTGCTACTTTTTGGCAATATATAGATCGTTGGGGAGGTTCTTCTACAGGTTCTAATAAAACAATTACAATGGCCAACCATATTAATAACTGGAAAAGCAAAGGTGGAAAAGGTTTTGGTTCATTCAATTACCAGGTACTTGCTATTGAAGCTTTTGGTGGAAAAACAGGTTCTATTAATGCAACCGTTTGGTAGTCAAATAACACTTTACTTTTTAAAAAATGCTGGGTGATAATTTGTCCGGCATTTTTAAATATATACCTAAATTGCAAGCCTAAAAAACAACCAAATGAAAAAAACAGTATTTTATTTTATTAACTTATCGATAATTATTCTCTTTTTTTCCTGTTCAAAAAAAACACCTGAACATTTTGTTTTGGTAAAAGGGGGTGTATTCAAAAATATTTATTCTAAATTTTATGCTAAAAATGAAAAAATCAACGATTTTTATATTGGAATAAATGAAATCACCCAAAAAGAATGGAAAGCAACGATGGGCAATAATCCCTCTTATTTTTTGTGTGATTCTTTGCCTGTAGAAACAATAAGTTGGTATGATTGCATAGAATATTGTAATGCCCGAAGTGAAAAAGAAGGTTTAGAAAAGTATTATATTATTGATAAAACAACGAAAGACCCAAATAACAATAATGAATATGATGATGTAAAATGGTTTATCAGCATCCAATCTGAATCAAATGGATACCGCTTACCTACAGAAGCAGAATGGGAATATGCAGCCAGCGGCGGCCAACTTAGTAAAAGCTATAAATATAGTGGTAGCGATGACCCGGACGCGACTACTTGGTCTTGGAGAAATACCGGAGATAAATTATTAAACGGTGATTGGAACTGGAAAAATATAGAGGCTAATCATTGCCAAACAAAAACTGTAGGAAGCAAATTGAAAAATGAACTTGGGCTAAATGATATGTCAGGCAATGTGAGAGAATGGTGTTACGATTCAAATATAAACAGCAAAACCGGAGAACCTTTTGGTCGAGCTTGGAAGGGAGGCGGTTGGATTGGAGCTTTATTTTGTTGCGAAACTAATTTTCGAGCCAATTTTCAAGCCAATGGAAAAGGCCCTGACCAGGGTTTTAGAGTTTGTAGAAATTTGTAAACTTAGTTAATAAATTCATTCGAGTTCAGAATCATAATGACCTAATTAGAAAGACATACAAATTTTGACTTCTAACAGAGCATCATTTTTGTCATTAGGACAATAAATAAAATCTGCAAAAAAACCTGTTTTATATGGTCTGAGTAATCCATACAGAAATGAATAGGAGGCTGTTTCACAAGTTGTGAGACAGCCTCTTTTTTATTGAAGTTAAATTAGTCCCGGATTTGATCAATTTAGTTTGCCATTACTCCAATTAAACATGTTTTTTTCTCCAGTCAATCAATATCAGCAAACTTTAAAAATTTGTTTAAATACATGTAATCAGATTACATCCTCAATCTGATCTCTTTTATTTTTGATTAAGAGTGTCTGATAGCTCTCAATCCGCATTTCTCCATAATTTTTCCTTCAGAATAACTATAATTTATAGTGATTGCATCATAATTTATCATCGGACTGTATTATTCTCAGTAACATTGAAGATCCTTAAAAGAGGTAATTTTTTATTGCAATGAAGAGGGTAATCGTACCACCAAAATGATTTTAGAAAAATACTTCCTGGCTGAAAATTAATAAAAGCCTGATCAATTTTGGCTGTCGAAATGAACAGAGGGTAATTTATAATCTTCTGTTATTTAGATAAATAATGATTTTTATTAACTATATTATGAATATTAAACTACAAATTTTAGGTTCGCTTTTTATAACAATGGTTATGATAAGCTGTGCCAATAAAATTAATAACGGCAAACAAAATGACGGTTTTGATGTAGATGAACAATTGGCTTATTGTGTAAAGCAGTCTTCAAATGCTTTAAAATTGATACCTGATGAAGGTAATATTCCCAGAAGCATAGCGACCAATAATCAGAAATGGAATTATGTAGATTATAAAGACTGGACCAGTGGTTTCTGGCCTGGGGAACTTTGGTATTTATATGAATTCACAGGAGATAATAAATGGAAAACAACTGCTGATAAATATACCAACTATCTGGCACCACTTGCAGTTACGCCTGCTTTAGACCATGATTTAGGGTTTCAGGTTTTCAATAGTTTTGGCAATGGGTACCGATTGACAAAAAATCCGGCATACAAAGATGTAATCCTTAAAGCAGCTGATACTTTGGCAACACTTTTTAATCCAAAAGTAGGTACCATTCTTTCATGGCCAAGAGAAGTCCCTAATATGGAATGGCCTCAGCATAATACCATCATGGACAATATGATTAATCTAGAATTGTTGTTTTGGGCATCAAAAAATGGCGGGGATAAATCATTATACGATATGGCTGTCAGTCATGCGACAGTTACTATGAAAAATCATTTCAGGCCTGATTATACTTCCTATCATGTAGTGGTATATGACAAAGAAACAGGCAAAAAAATAAAAGGGATAACGCATCAGGGATATAGTGACAGCAGTATGTGGTCTCGTGGACAGGCATGGGCAATATATGGTTATGCTATGGTTTACCGGGAAACAAAAGACCCTAAGTTTTTAGATTTTGCTGAAAGAGTGACCCGCGTTTATTTAGACCGACTGCCAAAAGACTTAATTCCTTATTGGGATTTTGATGACCCATCGATTCCAAATGCACCAAGAGATGCTTCGGCCGCCGCAGTTACAGCTTCAGCTCTTTTAGAATTAGCAACATATGTACAAGATGCCGTTTTAGCCAAAGAATATTTTAATAAAGCGGAAGGAATGCTAAAAGAACTTTCGAAGAATTATCAAAGCGGAGATAGAAATACTGCTTGTCTATTACATTCAACAGGACATAAACCTGCCGGATCTGAGATCGATTATTCAATTATTTATGCAGATTATTATTATGTGGAAGCTTTATTAAGGTATAAAAAACTGAAAGAAGATGAACAGTCATTATTAACCTATAAATCTAATTAACCAACTAAAAAATAAAATTATAATGAATAATAAAAAAATACTTTACTGGTCAATTGTAGTTGCATTAGCCGGATTTTTATTCGGTTTTGATACTGTAGTCATTTCGGGAGCAGACAAACAATTGCAGCAATTATGGGGTTCATCTGATTTGTATCATGGTTTAGTGGTCATGTCATCTGCACTTTGGGGTACAGTTATAGGAGCAGTTTTTGGAGCTCTTCCCACTAATATTTTAGGAAGAAAGAAAACCTTAATCTTGATTGGAATCTTATTCTTTCTATCGGCAGTAGGAACCGCTTTTGCAAATGATTCTTTTGTTTTTTCGATTTTTCGATTTTTAGGAGGATTAGGAATTGGTGCTTCAACAATAGCGGCGCCAACTTATGTTTCTGAGATTGCTCCGGCAAAAGACAGAGGGAAATTGGTTGCACTTTACCAATTTAATATTGTATTTGGTATTCTGATCGCTTTTCTTTCTAATTATTTATTGCAGGATATAGGCGAGAATTCCTGGCGTTGGATGTTAGGGGTTCAATCAGCTCCGGCTTTACTGTATGCTTTATTAGTTTTTGGAATTCCGGAAAGTCCGCGTTGGATTTACGAATATAAGAAAGATCGTGAAAAAGCTATTGCAATCTTAAAACAAGTCAATACAGACGAAGGGGCTGCATTAGAAATTGCAGCAATGGATAATGAAAAGCAGCATGAAGTGCTTGATGAATCTATTTTTATGAAAAAATACAGAAAGCCGTTGATGCTTGCATTTTTTATAGCCTTATTCAATCAGTTTTCAGGGATTAACGCTTTTTTATATTATGCACCACGTATTTTTGAATTGGCAGGGCTTGAAAAATCGGCTTCGTTTTTCAGTAGTATCGGAATTGGTATAGTAAACCTGATTTTTACTTTGATTGGTATTTCACTGATTGACAAATACGGAAGAAAAACATTAATGTATATAGGTTCATTTGGATATATCATCTCTTTAGGTTTAGTGACACTGGCTTTTTATAATGAATGGAAAGGTATGGCAGTACCAATATTCTTCTTCTTATTTATAGCTTCTCATGCCATTGGACAAGGTTCTGTTATCTGGGTATTTATTTCCGAATTATTTCCGAATAAACTAAGAGCTTCGGGAACTTCTTTCGGAACATCAGTTCACTGGATTTTGGCGGCATTAATTCCTTCTTTTATTCCGTTTTTATTCAAAGAAATTGGAGCGACAACAGTATTTGCTATTTTCTGTCTGATGATGGTGTTTCAATTGCTCTGGGTGTTTTTTAAAATGCCTGAAACGAAAGGGAGGACTTTGGAGGAATTATCAGAAGACCTTTCAACAAAATAAATTAAACAGAAAATAAAACAATTTATATAATGACAATGGATTTATTTAATCTGGAAGGAAAAACTGAGGGAATCTATATTGATGGAGGTATTCTTGCGACTATCGGGAAACCGGCAAATGAATAAAAAAGGATCGTTTAATCAGTTTTTCCTGTAAATCAATACTAGCATTCTGATTTTAATAAAAGATTGATTTAAATAGTTTTTCCATTAGATGTTTTTTATTCTAAATACTAAGGAAATGTCTTATTGAAATATATAATTTATTAAGAAAAAGTTTTTACTATCAAACTGATTTTTAGATGCACCATTATTTGCACTATAATTTATAGCGATTGTATCATAATTTATACTTTGATTTTGTCAATAGAAGTAAACTTGTAGTGTGGTTTAGATGAATTAAAAAAATTTAACTTTAAAAATTAATGTATACGAAAATAACCCAAAAAAGAAGAATGTTATAAAAATTAAAAAAACTTACACTAACTAAATATTAACCAATAAAAATTAACCATATGAAAAAGGAACCCTTTCTTCATAATTTTCTTTCCAGAGGATGTAGCCTGACAATCGCGCTCATTATAGGATTATCCACTAATGCTGTCACAGCAAAAAGCATATCTGTTGACGGAAAGATAGCTGAATATATAAATCAGCAGCAGCAAAAAACAATAAAAGGAAAAGTTATTTCTTCGGACAACAATTTTGGTATGCCGGGGGTTAACGTTGTCATAAAAGGTACATCAAAAAGTGTTGTTACAGATTACGATGGGAATTATTCAATTGAAGTTTCTTCTGATCAGGATGTACTTGTGTTTTCCTTTATTGGTTTCACGGATCAGGAAATACAAATTAAACAGTTGTCTGAAATTAATGTAACGATGGTGTTAAGCAGTAATGTGCTTGATGAGATTACGGTGGTAGGTTATGGAAAACAGAAAAAAAGTGATTTAACCGGCTCCATAACAACACTTAAGTCAAAAGATATAAATGGTATTAGAGGCGGTAATGCTGCAGAAGCACTACAGGGTAAAAGTGGTCTTACCGTTACTTCGGCAGGACAGCCGGGAGCAAGTCCAACAGTACGTATACGTGGTATAGGTACTAATGGAGATTCTTCTCCATTATATGTGGTAGATGGAATGATGTTAAACGACATCACATTCCTTAATCCTAAGGACATTGAAACGATGAGTGTGCTTAAAGATGCATCAGCAACTGCCATATATGGTTCGAGAGGAGCAAACGGGGTAATCCTGATTACGACAAAAAAGGGTAAAGCCGGTAAAGCCATCATATCTTATTCAGGAAACCAGGGCGTTCAATATGCAATAAATAATTATAAAACTGCAAATGGTTCTGAGTATGCAACTCTTATGAATACGATAGCGTCCAATTCAGGCGCAGCACAGCCATACCCTAATCCGTCACAATATGGAAAAGGGACAAATTGGATGGATGAAATAAGCAGGACGGGTTTGACAAAGGATCATCAAATCTCAGTTTCCGGTGGATCTGAAAAAATAAACTATAATTTAAGTTTAGGATATTTTGAACAGGAAGGCATATGGAATTATACGGATTACAATCGCGTGACCTTACGTATCAATAACGAGTATAAAATCAGTGATAAAATAAAAGTAGGTCATAATTTCAATATTTCAGGTTCAAATTCCGGGCAGTCGCTTACTTACAGAACAGTTCGTTCTGTACTTTCAGGATCGCCTCTTATTACGCCTAAAAATCAAAATGGCGACTGGAATCCAATGCAGAATAATGATTTAATTAACCCGGTGGCAGAATTAGAACTGAATAAAGATGCTAATACAAATACAAAACGTTTTGTAGGGGATATATGGGGAACTTACGATATTTTGGACGGTCTTCAATTTAAGACTTCTTTTGGTGAAGACTGGAATTTTACCCGTTTTGATCAATTTTTACCAAAATACAATATTAATCCGTCATTCCAGTTTAATAACCCAAACAGCTATACTGAAAATTATAGTAATGGCAGTACCTGGTTATGGACCAATACACTTACATACGATAAATTATTTGGTGATAAGCATCGTTTAAACCTGCTTGCAGGACAAAGTTCAGAGCAGACTGATTTTCATGCTTTAGGTGCGACAGGAAAAAATTATGCTGTTGATAACCTGGATTATATTTCTATTTATGCAGCAAGTATCAATAACAGGACAGTAAATGCATTTTTACCTTCAAAATCTTCAAGGGCTTCTTTTTGGTTCAGAACCAATTATACCTTGATGGATCGTTACTTGTTTACAGCTACAATCCGTGCAGACGGTTCTTCTAAGTTTGGACCTAATAACCGTTGGGGTTATTTCCCATCAGCAGCAGTTGGCTGGAGAATTAATAAAGAAAATTTCCTTAAAAATGCTACCTGGTTAAATAACCTGAAGTTAAGAGGAAGCTGGGGTGTAACCGGTAATGACAAGATAATGGATAATGTGGCCTATGCACTTGCTACCCAAAGTGATGAGTTTCATGCTATTTTTAATGGTCAGGTAAGTCCTGGAGTAGGTATAACCAATGCTTCTAATCCTAATGTGAAGTGGGAAAACAATATACAAACCGACTTTGGGATTGAAATGGCTGTGCTTGATAACAAACTTACATTTGAATTTGATCTTTTTAATAGAAAAACAGAAGATCTGTTAATGATCTTGCCTGTTCAGGGAGGTTCGGTAGGGATACAGCCAACATACAGTAATGCGGGTTCCGTACAAAACAAAGGATTCGATTTTACACTGGGATGGCAGGACAATAATCATAATTTTAAATATGGTGTCAGCCTGACGGGAAGCTCTTTTAAAAACGAAGTGCTTGACTGGAAAGGTTTGACAACAACTTCAACAGCATTCTCTACCAATCTGCAGACACGTATTGAGGAAGGACAGCCTTTTAATTATTTTTACGGTTATAAAACCCAGGGGATTTACCGTACTCAGGCTGATATAGATTCATGGAACCAATATGCACAGAGTCATGGTCAGACAGCTTACCATACCAATATACAGCTGGGAGATTTAATTTATGTAGACAAGGACGGTGACGGCCGCATAACAACAGCTGACCAGGGAAATATTGGCAGTCCTTTTCCAAAATTTACAGGCGCGATTGCTTTTAATGCCGAGTATAAAGGATTTGATATAAGTTTTGATTTTTCCGGAAGTTATGGAGCAAAAGCGATGAACAATTCATATAATGATTTTACTTCGCCTACAAACAATATGCATAGTGACTGGCTTGATTCATGGACATCAACTAATACAGATGCCAGTATGCCACGACTTGCAGCAGGCTCAGTAAATATGAACCGTACCATAGATCTTATGGTGTTTAATGGTGACTATGTAAAATTAAGAAATGCAACAGTGGGCTTTACGCTTCCTGAGAATATTTTTGCAAATACCAGTATCAGTAAATTACGTATTTACCTAACAGGAGCTAACTTGTTGTACTTCACCAAATATAAAGGGTTTACACCAGAATTACCTGATGGACTGGATTATAACACATTTCCGATTTCCGGTAGTGCTCAAATTGGTATTAACTTAACTTTTTAATCAATAAAAATTATTCAGCATGAAAAAGCTAAAATATATAATAATAATGGGAGGGTTAAGCCTTTTGGCTTCCTGTGATGATTTTCTTGATGTAACTCCGCAGGGTCAGCTTACAACTGATGTTTATTTTTCTAATGAAGAAAGCATAAACGCTGCATTAAACAGAGTATATTCTTCGGTAAACTGGCGCTTCTTCAGACTTGGAACTATGTACTTTACAACACATGAATTTTGTTCAGATGATGTAAGGATGAATACAGGCGATGTTAATTTTACTTCGGCATATAACTTTACTAATAATCCTGGCAATATATATGTGGAGCGTCTTTGGGAAAGATGGTATCAGTATCTTAATGACTGTAATGAGGTTCTTAAACTTACCAGCGGTTATGATAATGAACAAGCAGTACTTTATAATTCCCAGGCACGTTTTTTCAGGGCATACTGGCATTTTGACCTTGTAAATGTATTTGGAGACGTAGTATTGCGTGACCATGTACCTGCACCGTCTGAGTATAACATCCCAAAAAGCAGCCAGGAAGAAGTATATAACCTTATAATTAGTGATTTGGAATATGCTGCTGAACATCTTCCGACAAGACAAACTTGGGGTACTGCAAATCTTGGGCGCGTAACTAAAGGTACTGCACTTGGAATGCTAGCAAAAGTATACTTATACAGACAAGACTATGCAAAAGCGTATGCTTATGCGAAACAGGTAGTTGAAAGTGGTGAATACAGCCTTGATCCTAATTTCCGTAACTTGTTTGCTATAGAAGGTAAATATTCTGTAGAAAGCATGATGCCGGGGCATTACATATATCAAAATATTACCGGACGTCTTCGTAATCCGTATGTTGAATTTCAGGGAATCCCTGGTTCAGGATTAGGAAGTGCTATTTTTACACCTTCTGATGATCTTGTTAATTCTTTTGAAATAGGTGATCCACGTAAAGCGGCTTCGATTTTTAATCAGGGAGAAACTATAGACGGTTATACCAATGTTATCAAATGGACAGCCGGATTCCAATATGCCAACAAGAAAGTGATCTGGCCGGCAACGCAATGGCCGGATGCAGATTTCTTCAAGCAGCAATTAAATCTTCCTTTCCTTCGTTATGCAGATATCCTGTTGATTTATGCAGAATCTGCAAATGAATTAGGACAAAGTCCGGTGGCATTAGATGCTTTAGAACAATTGCGTTTCAGAGCGCGTGGCAACAAGTCTTTCGCTCAGGCAGGTGTATTGCCGCAAATTACAGTTACGGATAAAGCACAACTGCGTCAGCTAATCTGGAAAGAACGTCGTGTAGAAACGGCTATCGAAGGAAATCGATGGTTTGATCTTGTTCGTTATGAAAAAGTGGTGCCCGGATATACAACCAATATTATGAATAATCTTGGAAGGACTAATTTTAACTATACTAAAAACAGTAAGTTTCCTATACCATCGACTTTTGTTACCAATTCAAATGGTGTGCTTACGCAAAATCCTAATTGGTTATAAAAATCCTAAAAATGATAAATTAAATCTGGTTTAAGTTTGAAAGGCAGTTGCAGTTTATCGCAGCTGCTTTTTTATTTTCACATAAAAATATTATTTTGGTATAAATAAGTAAAAACAAATACAGAACTTGCGTTGTTGTTAAATTACAATATACAAAGTGAATAAATTTACTTTGTTGAACTCAAAATTTGTTAAAAATTAAGATAAAAAATCATGATACTATCTTTAAAATTCAATCACTTTTTAAAAAGCGTATTCAGGTCATTTCTACTTTTTATAATGCTGGCTTTTATTTTTCCCTTTACTGTCTCAGCTAAAAATGATGGCAGGAAAGTTTATTTATTTGCCTATGCAACAAATAAAAATAACAGCAAAGACGGGCTACATTTTGCATGGAGTTCCGATAAGTTAAACTGGCATGCTGTCGGACCGGAATATGGATTTTTAAAATGTGACTACGGAGATTGGGGATCTCAAAAAAGAATGATAGCCCCATTTTTGTTTAAAGATAACAATGGGTTATTTCACTGTTTATGGAGTGTAAACGAGAAGGATGAGGTTTTTGCTCATACGGCAACAACTGATCTCATCAACTGGCAACGCCAAGGTTATATACCTGTAAAGAAAGCAGACGATTCTTCAGGAAATGTATTATTTGTTGAAGGAACTGCAAATCCGGATGGTAATTATACTGTGAGCTGGTTTAGTGGAGATTCATCGGGTAAAAATGGCTCAGTGTATGAGACTTTTACGAAGGATTTTAAAAATTATACCAAAACAACTGCTCTAAAAACCGACAGAAAAAGCATGCGGGTTACTATTGACCTTTTTGGTGAAACGCAGGAGGGAAGCATTATCCAAGTGGAATGGGCGCTGGTAGATAAGTTAATTAAAAACATGGAAGCTGAGAAGTTCCGAGCAGAAAAAAATACGGCTACACCAAAGAAAGACAGTATACTATTTGCAGGACTACAACCTTTTTCGATTAAGATGAGTATTGACGCCTCTAAAAGTAAAAAGATCAGTAATATGCTGACCGGAGTGTTTTTTGAAGACATCAATTATGCAGCAGATGGAGGTTTATATGCAGAACTGATTCAAAACCGTGATTTCGAATATAATTTAAATGATAAGTCAGGAAATGACAAAAACTGGACACACCAAATGGCATGGAGCGGTACATTTAGTATTGACAGCCTTAATGCAATCCATCCTAACAATGCCCATTATGCCATAATAAAAAATAGCGCCATAAGTAATGAAGGTTTTGATGGTATTTCGGTTATTACCGGAGAGCGATATGATCTCAGTATTTTCGCCAAAGGCAACAAATGTACTGTAAAACTGATTGGACCTACAGGCATAGTACTGGCAGTTGCAATTATAATACCGGGGGCATCCTGGAAAAAATATACGGCTGTATTAAAGTCTTCTGCTACAACGGCAAATGCCCGACTTGAAATAAGTACTCAGGGAGAAACCGCTTTAGATATGGTATCATTGTTTCCTCAAAAAACATTTAAAGACCGTAAAAATGGACTACGTCCGGATCTTGCCGGAGCTATTGCTGATATGCGCCCTAAATTTGTTAGGTTCCCCGGCGGATGTCTCGCACATGGTGATGGCCTTGATAATATTTACCGTTGGAAGAATACTCTTGGGGCACTGGAAAGCCGTAAACCTATGCGTAATATTTGGGATTACCATCAAACCATGGGATTAGGATTTTTTGAATATTTCCAGTTTTGTGAAGACATTGGTGCAGAGCCTGTTCCGGTACTTGCGGCAGGTGTTCCCTGTCAAAACTCCAAAGTTGGGGGTGCGGGTCAGCAATGTGGAATTCCTATGAAGGATATGGATGCGTATGTACAGGATGTGCTGGATCTTATTGAATATGCAAATGGAAGTACGGATACAAAATGGGGTAAAATACGCGCTCAGGCAGGTCATGTAAAACCATTTAACCTGAAATATATAGGAATTGGTAATGAAGATCTTATTACTGATGTATTTGAGGAACGTTACACCATGATAGTAAAAGCGGTACAGCAAAAATATCCTGATATCAAGATTATTGGTACCGTTGGGCCTTTTTATCAGGGTACCGACTATGTTGAAGGTTGGGCATTGGCGGATAAACTAAACCTTCCTATGGTTGATGAGCATTATTACAACAGTCCGGGTTGGTTTATAAATAATCAGGATTTTTATGACAGCTACGACCGAAGTAAGTCAAAAGTATATTTGGGGGAGTACGCCTCCTGGGGAAATACTTTTTACAATGCGCTGGCCGAGAGTTTGTACCTCACAGCTGTTGAACGTAATGGTGATGTGGTTAGTATGGCCAGTTATGCCCCTTTATTGGCGCGTGAAAAACATACACAATGGAATCCTGACCTGATTTACTTTAACGGAACTGAAGTAAAACCTACGGTGAATTACTACGTCCAAAAAATGTATGGCGAAAATCCGGGTGATAATTACCTGTATAGTCAGGTAAAACTTTCTGAAAAGAATAACGAGGCTGAAAAACGCATTGGTATTTCGGCTGTTACTGACAATGCCACGGGTGATATAATTATAAAATTAGTAAACATGCTGCCAGTTGCAGTAACACCTTCTATAGAATTTCCTGGGATTATTACTAAAAACAATGCTATATATACGATCCTGACCGGTAAACCGGAAAGTAATTTAGCACGTCCGGTTATTAGCAGCGTTACAGTACAGGAAGCCTTTACAAAACAGATTCCGCCTTATTCGTTTACTATTATCAGGGTTAAAACTAAATAACATAACAATGAAGGAATTTAAATATTTAAGCCTTGTGGTTTTGCAGGCTGACATTATTTTCTTAATTATATGAAAACATTAAAGTATGAAATCTTTTTTGCGATTAAAACTACAATTATTGCTAATACTATTGTTGCTGTCTTGCTTTACTTCGAAGGTGATTGCTCAAAAAGATGCTGCTGATTCTTTCAGTCCGGGTAATGTTTGGAACGATACCGAAGGAAATCCGATCAACGCTCATGGCGGAGGAATTCTGTTTCATGAAGGTACTTATTATTGGTATGGTGAATATAAAAAAGGTAAAACAACTCTCCCTCCGGAAGCTACCTGGGAAGCATATCGTACAGATGTGGCGGGAATAAGCTGTTATTCTTCAAAAGATTTACTAAACTGGAAATATGAAGGTCTTGTACTTCCTGCAGTTAAAGAGGATGCAGCTCATGATTTACACATATCTAAAGTTTTAGAAAGACCTAAGGTAATCTTTAATAAAAAGACAGGGAAATTCGTAATGTGGGTTCATGTTGACAGTGCTGATTATAGTAAAGCAGCTGCCGGAGTGGCGGTAAGTGACAGTCCTGTCGGTAAATTTAAATATATTGAAAGTTTTCGCCCTAACAATGCTATGAGCAGGGATCAGACCATTTTTGTTGACGATGACGCTAAAGCATATCAATTTTATTCTTCAGAGGATAACAAGACAATGTATATTAGTGAGCTTACTGATGATTATCTCAAACCTTCAGGAAAGTTTACCAGGAATTTCGAAAATCTTTCCCGTGAGGCCCCTGCCGTATTCAAGTACAATAAAAAGTATTATATTATTTCTTCCGGTTGCTCAGGATGGGATCCTAATGTGGCTACAGTAGCAACGGCAGATACTATTATGGGACTTTGGACTGTACAAAAGAAGGAATTGTGTGAAGGCCCGGATGCTGATAAAACATTTTATGCCCAAAGCACTTACGTAATCCCTGTGCAGGGAAAAGAAGGAGCTTTTATAGCAATGTTTGACAAGTGGAATAAAAGGGATCTTGAAAGTTCCCGTTATGTTTGGCTTCCTCTTCGTATTGACAAAAATGGAGCAACAGTTTTATGGCAGGAAAAATGGGATATGAGCATTTTTGACAAGTAATTTTTGATTAACAACTTATAAGGGAGTCATGTGATACATTCAGACAAATAGGTTCAGTATTTTTAAAATATTTGATTTTCAGTTGCCTTTTATTTGGCAGATATGACAGAACTTAAAAATAATAAAAAACAGAATTATGAATATAATGGAAATAAAACTAATGATAAGATGAGAAAAATATTAATCGTATTATTTGTTGCAATCCAAACAATTACCTTCGGTCAGCTAACCGGATCGGACAAAACACAATCTTTGCTTCCACCGTTTCCGGACGTACCTGCAAAGCAACCACTAAACAGTGTAGAAATGGGGGATTGGAAAACCTTTCCGGAAATAAAACTGGATATTCCAATTGCTTCCGGGCAATTTGAGCCGACATGGGAGTCCATAGAGAAAAATTATCCCGGCGAACCGGCATGGCTTCGCGAGGCAAAATTCGGTATATGGGTACACTTTGGTCCGCAATCGGCTGGTGAAAGTGGTGATTGGTATGCACGTAATCTCTATAAGTCTGACAAAGTAGCTTACAAAAATCATCTCAAACGATACGGTCATCCTTCGGAGGTTGGCTACAAAGAAGTTCTCCGCGATTGGAATCCAACCAAGCTTAATCCTGCTGCACTTACAAAGATATATAAAGATGCAGGAGCACGTTTTCTGATGATACAGGGTGTGCATCATGACAATTACGATTTATGGAATTCACATTATCATCCCTGGAATTCAGTCAATATTGGACCAAAGCGTGATTTAATTGGCGAATGGGCCAAGGCATGTCGTGCTGAAGGGATGCATTTTGGTGTTACTTTCCATCATGAATACACTTGGTGGTGGTGGCAAACAGCCTTTGGCAGCGACAAGGATGGGGATAAGAAAGGGATTCCTTATGATGGTAAACTTACTCTTGCTGATGGCAAAGGCAAATGGTGGGAAGGATACGATCCCCGCTTACTCTACGGAATTGATCTTCGCGAATATAAAGGCGTTGAGAAAAATGCTCACGAAGATTGGACGCCTGCACCTGCAGGTATTTTTATCAATCACGTTGAATATGCAAAATGGTATACCACACAATGGGCATTACGGATGATGGATGTAGTCAAGAACTACGACCCTGATTTCATTTATACTGATGGCACGGATCAGGGACCTTTTACCGGAAATGGTACAGGAACGGGCATCAAAACCAATGCTATGCCACTTGTTATGGCTGATTTTTACAATCGTACGCTCCAACGTCGTGGTAAAGTCAACACCTTCAGCATTGTGAAATTCCGTGATAAAACCAATGGTACTGTGAATACCGAGGAATTTGGTGTTCCGGCCAACATCAAAACCGATCAGCCATGGATTGCCGAAGCACCGGTTGGAGACTGGTTTTATGAACCGGGTTTTACATACGATTCAGGAATGATGATCCGATATATCGTCGAAGCTATTGCACGCGATGGCAATGCAGCATTGTGCATTTCTATTTTGCCTGATGGTTCGCTCGATGAAGGAAGTATTAAAATGTTGAAAGAAGTTGGTGTATGGATGCGCAGGAATGAAGAAGCAGTCTATGGAAGTCATGCATGGACAATTCCCGGAGAAGGAGAACAGGTTAACGGCAAGTTGAAAATGCTTCCCGGAGGCAAACTGAACCGTACACATGCAGAATTCAAATTCGATCCTCAGGACTTTCGCTTCACAGTTGGTAAAAATGGAGCGCTTTATGCTTTTTGCATGACGGTGCCGGCACCAGGAGCACAGTTGAAAATAAAATCAGTTGGTTCTGACGCAAAATATTTGAACAAGCCGGTAAAAACAGTAAAATTGCTTGGATACGATAAGAAATTGCGATGGATACAGGAAGCTGATGGACTTAAAATTACTTGTCCGGCAAAAATGCCTTTCGGAACTTCTGTTGTGTTCAAAATCGAATAATAGCTGTTCAGCGTTTTGTATAATAATGGCAAAAGTGCTAAAATAGGGTTTGTAGCTTGCCTGATCAATTATATCATACCTGAAAACTAATTTATATGCACTAAATCAGCAGCTTAATATATAGTCAAATACCATATAATAAACCGGACGAGTAGGTTCAATATTTTTTAATATATTTAATTTTTTAATATTTCCTAAAAAATACGCCACAAAAAAATGAGACACCAATCGTATTTGATTTTAAGCTTTTTATACCTTTTTATCTCCCAAAAGACACAATCGCAAACAGCAATGATAAATATTGATTCCCGTAACCTTATTTCTTTGAATGGAAGGTGGCAAACCATTTCAGATCCGACTGACATTGGCGATTGGAGACAAATCTGGCTGGAAAAGAAACCGGAAAAGAAAACTGATTTTGTAGAATATGCTTTTGATGGCAGCCCGGAACTTAATGTACCCGGTGATTTTAATTCCCAATTACCGGAACTCACCTATATGGAAGGTGTAGTATGGTATAAAAAAACATTTAAGCATACAAAAAGAGCTGAGAAAAGATATTTCATCCATTTTGGCGCCGTAAATTATACCTGTTCAGTATATCTAAACGGAAAATTGTTAGGCAGCCATGAAGGTGGTTTTACCCCTTTTCAGTTTGAAATTACAAAGTTGGCAATTGATGGAGAAAACAGTCTGATTGTAAAAGTAAACAACAAACGTTTAAAAGACGGATTACCAGGATTGGGTTACGACTGGTTTAACTATGGAGGTATAACCCGCGATGTTAATCTTGTAGAAACAGCCACCACTTATATAGATGATTATTGTATTCAGTTAAAGAGAGGATCAGCCAAAGAGGTCGAAGGATGGGTTCAGCTTAATGGTGTATCACTTTTACAAAAAATAATCATTACAATTCCTGAACTTGGGATTAAATATACCGCTCAGACAGATACTAACGGCAGGGCTAAAATTCAGTTTGCATCTAAATTTAAGCTTTGGGCACCGGAAAACCCTAAGTTATATAACATCAGCGTTCAATGTGAAACCGACACGGTTAAAGATGCAATAGGTTTCAGGAATATTGAAGTCAGCGGAAAAGAAATTTTGCTGAATGGCAAGCCTCTGTTTTTAAAAGGGGTGAATATTCATGAAGAAAATCCGTTTACAAAAGCTAAAGCTTTTTCAGAATCCGATGCGTTGATAGTACTAACATGGGCGAAAGACCTGGGTTGTAATTTTGTACGATTGGCACATTATCCCCATAACGAATATATGCTAAAACTGGCTGAGAAAATGGGGCTGATGGTATGGGACGAACTTCCGGTTTACCAGCATATTGAATTTGCCACTCCCGGTGTTACCAATAAGATGGAATTAATGCTGAAGGAAATGATAAAACGGGATCGTAATCGCTGCGCTGTTTTTATTTGGAGTATATCAAACGAAACCTATTCTACTACCGCTAACCGTGATACCGCATTGATTGAATTATCTAAAAAGTGCAGGGAGCTTGATAATACCCGATTGATAACATCTGTAATAAACAACCAGAGGTATAATAACAATATTGTAGATGTGCATGATCCGCTATACAATTATTTTGATGTAATTTCAATAAACGAATATATTGGCTGGTACTTGCCATGGCAAGGAAAACCCGAAGATACTAAGTGGAAACTTCTTGCCAACAAGCCTGTTATTATATCTGAATTTGGTGGTGAAGCGTTGTATGGCAGCAATTATGGCCCTACAGATGAAGCTGCTTATTGGACAGAAGAATATCAGGAACAAATATACAAAGACCAGATTGCGATGTTTAAATCCATGCCTAATTTGGCTGGTGTCTGCCCTTGGATATTAGTAGATTATCGTTCGTTGGGCAGGATGCATCCAGTATACCAAAAAGGCTGGAATCGCAAAGGTCTGCTCTCTGACAGGGGAGACAAAAAGAAGGCATGGTATATTCTGCACGACTATTATTTAACTGCTCCCGCTATTAAAAAATAAAAATCCACAATACTCCGTCCTACATTTTTAGAAAAAAGCATAATTCTTTATGAAGAGTTATGCTTTTTTTTTGTTTTTTGAATATACAAATTTACTCAATTCATTAAATATCAATTTTTGTTAAGCGATACTAGTGTATAAGTTTGAAATTTATTTTAAATGCTCAAAAACAGGATAATATAGTATTAGCATGTGGTAATATTAGCATTTTTGTTAACTTCAATTTAACATAATTTTACAAGTGTCAAAAGTACACTAACCAACTTGTTAAATTATGAAACCAATCACACAAGCTTTTAAAAGTACAGAAGCCTTATGTTACAGAGATAAGATGTTCTTTACGATTTTATTTTTGTTTGTTGTTTTTTGCTCTTTTTCTCAACAGAAAATTAGTGGTAAAATTACAGATATAAATAATGTTCCACTTCCCGGGGTAACCGTTTTAGAAAAAAACACGACTAATGGAGTTGTAAGTGATTTCGACGGGAATTTTCAGATTACCCTTAAAAATCAAGATTCAAAATTGGTTTTTAGCTATTTAGGTTTCTTTACTCAGGAAGTTTCTGTTTCGAATAAGAATGAAATAAATATAATTCTTAAGGAAAGTAAAGAGGAATTGAATGAAGTAGTGGTCGTAGGATACGGAACTCAGAAAAAATCAAGAGTTACCAGTGCTATTGCCAGTATAAAAGAAAAAGATTTTACCAGAGGAGCTATTAATGACGCTTCCGATCTTATCAAAGGTAAAGTCGCAGGTCTGACAATTAGCAATGGTTCCGGAGATCCAGGTGCAACATCAAATATTACATTGCGTGGCTTCTCAACCTTAAAAGGAGGCACCGGTCCTTTGGTCTTAATTAATGGTGTGCCAGGAAGTATTGATACGGTAGCTCCAAATGAAATTGCATCAATAGATGTTTTAAAAGATGCTTCGGCAGCAGCAATTTATGGAACCAGAGGTGCTAATGGAGTAATTCTTATAACAACAAAGACAGTTAATAAAGAAACGGCGCCAACTATTACATATTCTGCATTTACGTCGATATCTAATTTTGCTAATAAAGCTAAATTTTTAGATGCCGGTCAACAACGAAATTTGCGCTCTCAAGGAATTACTTTGCCATTTACCGATGGTGGTGCTAGTACTGACTGGTTAGATGAAATCTCAGGATCAGGATTTTCTCAAAATCATAATTTGGCTTTAAAAGGTGGAAATGTTAAAACAAATTATGTGGTAAACCTTAATTATGTTGATCAAACAGGTGTTTTTGTTAACACATTTAATAAAGAGTATCGATTTTCATTTGATGTTAATCATACCATGTTTAATGATAAATTAAAAATTAACTTAACCCTGTTAAATGGTACGCAAAACATGGGTCTTGACGAAGGTATAGCTGCCTATGCTTACAGACAGGCAATGATAAGAAATCCTACAGCTCCCGTATATAACCCAAATGGCACTTATAATGAAGATCAGAATAAACTTCAGTATTACAACCCGGTTGCTATTATGAATGAAACAATACAAGATAGAAATAGTACATGGCAAAGATTTTCGGCTAACATAACACTTGATTTATTACCGGGATGGGATGTAGGTACACAGCTTTCAAAAAATAAGAATACAGGTTTAAATGGCTATGCTGAAACCAAAAAGCATTATTCAAATACCATAAATAAACGAAATGGAGTTGCCTCAAGAAATACAGGAGTTACAGATAATGATTATGTAGAAATAACATCCAAATACCATAAAAATTTTGATAAGCATGAGTTTACGGTATTAGGAGGTTATAGTTATCAGTACACAGTTAATGAAGGATTTTCAGCTAATAATTATGATTTTCCAACGGATGCTTTTTCTTATAATAATTTAGGAGCAGGGAATGCTTTGTCAGATGGAAAAGCAGGGATGGCAAGTTATAAAAATGATAATAAATTAATTGGATTCTTTGGCAGGGTTAATTATAATTTTAATAGTAAATACGATTTATTATTTAGTATTAGAAGAGAAGGTTCTTCTAAGTTTGGGGCAAATCACCAATGGGGTAGTTTTCCTGCAGTTTCTGCTGGATGGAGTATAAATAAAGAGTCTTTCTTAAAAGATTTTTCTTCGGTAAATATTTTAAAATTAAGAGGAGGTTATGGAGAAACAGGAGTAATTCCTACAGACTCTTATATGTCTAAAACGTTGTATAATTATGAGGGATATTTTTTTAATGATGGAAAATGGGTAAAGGGATTACAGCCGGATAGTAATCCAAATCCTGATTTGCGTTGGGAGAAAACGGCTGAGGTAAACATTGGTCTTGATTTTGGATTTTTAGATAATAGAATCAGTGGAAGTTTTGATTTGTACAGCAAAAAAACAAGTGATATGTTATGGGATTACAGTGTACCAACTCCTCCTTATTTAACGGATATAATTACTGCCAATGTCGGGAAAATGGAAAACAAAGGATTTGAGATTCTTCTTAATACAATTCCTTTCAAAACGAAGAATTTTGTTTGGAACTCTTCAATGACTTTTTCTCACAATAAAAATAAGTTAACAAGTCTTTCTAATGATTTATATAAAATTGAAGGAGATTATTTAAATACCGGAAACACAGGAGATCCTATTTCTTTTACAACTCACAGATTAGAAGTTGGGCAATCAATAGGGAATTTTTGGGGATTAAAATCCGTAGATATTACTGATGACGGGAAATGGATTGTTGAATTGCCCGATGGTACAAGGCAAACGCTTACTACTAGCATGTATAATAATGCCAGTATGCAATATTTAGGAAATGGAATCCCAAAATATTATGCCGGATGGACTAATACTTTTACCTACAAGAAATTTGATTTAAGTGTTGTATTAACAGGAGCTTTCGATTTTCAAATACTAAATACACAACGTATGTTTTATGAAAACCCAACGATTGCTTATAACATGTTAGACACTGCACATGATAAAGTATATGATAAGTCGGTATTAACCTATAATCAAACCTATGTAAGTTATTACATTGAACAAGGAGATTATGTAAAGGTTGATAACATAACCTTATCCTATGATTTTGATGTTAAGCCGTTTAAGGTAATAAATGCAATGCGATTGTATGTGTCCGGAAATAATTTAGCCACATTTACAAAATACAAAGGTTTAGATCCGGAGATAAAAAGAGAGGATCCTTTGTCGCAAGGAATGGACAATAGAGATAAATATCCGAGTACTAGAGGTATAACTCTGGGATTAAATCTAACTTTTTAAATTAAATCAAAATGAAAAATAAAAATATAATATATAAAATCCTTGTTTCCGGCTTACTGCTTTTAGGAACAGGATGTACCAATTTAGACGAGACTGTTTATGATAAAGTGCTTGCAGAGGAGACTAAATTTACTGCAGAAGATTTGACTAGCCTTATGGCACCGGCTTATACTTCATTTAGAGAGGTTTACTGGGGTTGGGATGCAGCATTTTGTTTGTATGAAGAATCATCAGATTTAATGGTAACACCACAACGAAATGGTATTGGTTGGGGGGATTACTACATTACAATGCATCTGCATACTTATGAGGCTGCGCTTCCTCATGCGGAAGGGAACTGGTATTATTTGTTTAATGGTGTAAATAATGTCAATAAAGCTATTTTTCAAATAGAACAAATACCTGATATTGAAAATAAAGAAGCTATTTTTCAAGAATTGAGAGCGCTAAGGGCTATTTATTATTATTTATTGCTTGATAATTTTAGAAATGTTCCTATTGTAACCAAATACGATTTTCCAAAAGGATATTTACCAGTACAGAATACAGGAAAAGAAGTATATGATTTTGTAGAAAGTGAATTAAAAGGAGCTTTACCTTATTTAAGTGAAGAGAATAACACTGCTACTTATGGAAAAATTACAAAGTGGGCGGTTAAGATGACTTTGGCAAAACTGTATCTGAATGCAGGTGTGTATACAGGAACACCTAAATGGAATGAGGCTTTGGCTGAGGCTAATGATGTAATTAACAGTGGGAAATTTAGTTTGACAAGTAATTATTTGGATAATTTCAAAATAAAAAATGAGAGTTCTCCAGAAGAAATTTTCTCTATTCCTTTTGATCAAATTAAAGCAGGCGGTAATTATTGGCCATTCAAAACATTGGCTGGTCCAAGTCAGGCAACTTATGAATTGGCTGGTGGACCTTGGAATGGAACTGGTGGAATACCTCAATTTATAGATACTTATGATACGGATGATCAACGATTAAAAGATTGCTGGTTAGGAGGAAAACAGTTTACAAGTAAAGGTGAACCAATAATGGTAGACGGTAAACAATTTGAATATATTAACTATTTGACAAATGTCAATGGCTGCGAACCAAATGAAGGTTTTAGAATGGTTAAATATGAAATTGGTACTGGTGAAATAGGACAAACAAGTAATGACGTTCCATTTTATAGATTAACTGATGCATTAATGATTAAAGCAGAATGTTTATTAAGAAATGGAGATGCTAATGGAGCTGCAGTCATAGTTTCTGAAATTAGACAAAGGGATTTTAAAAATACCAATCCAGCTAAAGCAACTGTTACAGGAGCGAAACTTTTGGGAGGCAGTGTTTATAAATATGGAACTTATGAGGCAGGTGTGATCACGAATTATGAAGGAGGTGCAGATATTCAATATGGAGGTTTTCTGGATGAATTGGCATGGGAATTTGTTGGAGAGGCTCATAGAAAACAAGATTTAATACGATTTGGAGTATATGCAACAAAATCATGGTTTTCAAAGGTAGCTAATCCTAATGGCGCTTTTAGATCTATTCTTCCAATACCCAAGGTTCAATTGGAGAGAAACAGTAATTTAAAGCAAAATCCAGGATATAATTAAAATATATTTTATACCAATCAATAAGTGTTTTTTTAGTTGTTTATAAGTGTCTGAGAGCTGTTCTGTGGTTAGGAACAGCTCTCTGGCTTAACATTAATTCATATAAATTTATTAAAATGAAAAATATATTTTTAATTTTGACACTTGTTATCACTTCTTTTTTTAGCTATTCCCAAGAGCTTTCCGACTTAGCCAAAACACCGCCAATGGGTTGGAACAGCTGGAATAAATTTGGCTGTGATGTAAGCGAAAAATTAATAAAAGAAATGGCTGATGCAATGGTAAAAAGCGGCATGCGTGACGCCGGATATAATTATTTGGTTATTGATGACTGCTGGCAGACTGGTCGTGATGAAGCGGGTAATATAATTGCAGATCCGGAACGTTTTCCGTCAGGAATGAAAGCTTTGGGAGATTATATACACAGTAAAGGGTTGAAATTCGGAATATATTCCTGTGCAGGTTCTATGACTTGTCAATCCAGACCGGGAAGCCGTGGATATCAGTTTCAGGATGCGAAAAAATATGCAGAATGGGGTGTCGATTATTTAAAATATGACTGGTGTTTTGATGAAGGTCAAAATGCAAAAGCCGCCTATAAAACCATGAGTGATGCTCTAAAAGAAACCAAAAGGCCAATTGTTTTTTCTATTTGTGAATGGGGTGGAAGCAAGCCTTGGGAATGGGCAGAAGGAATTGGCCACTTATGGCGTACCACTTTTGATATCAGGGATTGTTACCAATGTACTTTTGACTGGGGAGGCTTAGGGATTTTGGATATTATTGATAAACAGGCCGAGTTATGGAAATATGCAGGACCGGGACATTGGAACGATCCGGATATGCTTGAAGTGGGAAACGGCGGAATGACTTTCGACGAAAATAAAACCCATTTCTCGATGTGGTCCATGCTGGCTTCTCCATTAATGGCCGGAAATGATCTTCGGAATTTAGATCCAACAACAGCACAAATTTTAACCAATAAAGAAGTAATAGCTGTTAATCAGGATGCTAAAGGACAACAAGCCCGCAGATTTATGGATATGGGCGAACATGAAATTTGGGCGAAACCATTAGCCGATGGTAAAGTGGCAATTTGTTTTTTAAACAGAACAGCAACAGAATGGAAATTAGATTACGACTGGAAAAAAAATACAATGTATTTTGTAGAAGATGTAAAAATCAAAAAAGAAACCTATATTGTCAGAGATCTTTGGGAACATAAAAATATTGGAACTACTGAAACGAATCTTGCAAAAAGCATTCCGGCACATGGGGTTTTGATGGTTGTGTTGTCTAAAAAATAATTAAAAATGAAAAAATACTATCTATTACTTTTAACAGCATTCCTTTCGATTGCATGTTCAGAAGATTCCTCTCAGAAAAACAGCAATAACGAAGAAACAATTAAAACTCCGGTTAATTTTCCTTATACTTTTGGAAAAAAACCTGCTGACGGTAAGGAAATTTACATTCCGATAGAGCTGAAGCAAAATGATTTTACGTCAAAAAGTAGTAAATGGTGTTATCAGCGAAGCGCTTCTTCGGATAATATTATTGTTTTTTGGGAAGCCGGTTTTGGCGCTGATCCTACTGTTACTCCAAAAGTAAGCATGCAAGTGAATCTCAGGAATTTTATGGATAAAGCAGAAAAGTTTTATGCCTATTATCGTGATGAGATGAAGTTTGTAGAGAAAGGGAAATCAAAATCTGATACATACAGAATGATTGTCATGTTAGTTTATCAGGAAGAATGGCTTGCAACAGGATCCGGTTATGATGATGTTATTGGCGCTTTATGGGTAAATCCGGCGACTACTCAGCCCGTAGGACACGTAATTGCTCATGAATTTGGTCATTCATTTCAATATCAGGCAAAATGTGATGGTCATTATGGCTTTAGAGATCAGAATTATGTAGGAAGTTTTTGGGAACAATGTGCACAATACATGGCATGGCAGCAATATCCAACCGAATTTACCAGAGATCTTCCTTTCTTATTAAAAAATATCCATAAAAATTTTTCACATGAAGACATCAGATATGAGTCAATCTATCTTATGGAATATTGGAAGCAAAAACACGGAAAAGAATTTCTGGGAAGAGTCTGGAATGAGGCAGTCGATGCAGAACATCCAATAGAAACCTATAAGCGAATTACAAAAATCAATCAGGAACAGTTTAATGATGAGGTTTTTGAATATGCCTGTAAAAATATTACCTGGGATTATCCATTAGGTGAATATAATAACATTTTTATAAATGCCTTATCCAAAACGGAGCAGGAAGAATATAAACATAAAACTAGTTTGACAGCAGTTGGCGATGGTTATTTTCAAATTTCTTCTAATCAAATTCCTCAAAGTTATGGTTATAATGCCATAAAATTGGAGGTTCCTGCAACCGGGACAAATGTTTCGGTATCATTTGAAGGGCTTGAGGGCAATTGGAAAACTATAGCAGGCTGGCGTTGGGGCTTTGTAGCAATAAATACTCAAAACAAACCAGTTTACGGCACTATTCAACGTGATTCAAAGGGTGTTGCATCTATTGTGATACCAGAAAATTGTAAAGAATTATGGCTGGTTGTGACGGGTGCACCAACTCAGCATACAAATCATGTCTGGGATGATAAAAGTGATAACGACGAGAATTTTCCATACAAGATAAAATTGACAAATACGAGTTTGAAATAATAAAAATACCGTTTCTAAAATCTCCTTATTTGAGCTTTAATGATTATTTTTCAAATATTTTTCAGCCTCTGATTTGTAAACGTCGACTTTATTTGATCTAATTTTTACAGGTAAATTAATTATTTCCTGTGCCGTTTTTATACTTTTTTCCTTTTGATTAGTCTGAATATAAAATCGGAACAAATTTTCTTTTGGCTCAAATCTAAAAGGTTCGATACCTATGTTCAATAATAGCAATTGTTCCGTTTTTACGAAATTTTTCTGTTCTGAATATAAATTAGCCAAAACTATATTTGCATCAGGTATAGGTGATTTTTTAATTGAATTTTCCATCATGGAAATGCCATTTTTAACTTCACCTTCATGAAATTTTTCAAATCCAAATTTAAACTCAACAAAGGAATCATCTTCAATAAGTAACATTTTAGTATCACTTATTTTATAATAGAACCTTTGGTTTTCGCCTTCTGTTATAGTTTTAAAATCAATTAATGTTTGAGTTTTTAAATAAAAAACTACTGTGATTAAGAAAGACATAATTATAAAACCAGTGTTTATGCTCTTTATGTAAAAAGTATTGGTAACCGTTATCATCTCTCTTCTATTGTTGCCAAAAATAACTAACAAAGACAATCCCCAAACTAAAAAGACCATTGCTGTCGGATTATACAATACTGACGTAA
>JBDTRA010000028.1:0-54972 GCA_039931915.1 Flavobacterium sp.
GTAAATCTATTTCAGGATTAAGTATAAATATGTAAACTTATTTCAGGACGAGACATTTCGAACACTTATAGCGGGACGCTCGCGCCAGCACGGGCTCACAGGCTTTTTGAAAATAATCCAACATCCATTCTCTTCTGCTCTCAGGCTCATCAATTATTGTCTGAACTATTTTCTTTGACGTGAATTTTTTGAAATCCCTAATAATATCAGACAATATAAAACCTTCTGTTCCTTTGCACAATAAATGTATATGACTACTCATTATACAATAGCCATAAATTTCCAGACTTTTGTTTTTCTGACAGTATTGCAATGCATTAATTAGAATGTTTTTTTGACTGAGTCTTGTAAAAACATCAATCCAGCCGACTGTTGTTTTGGTAATAAAATAAGCTTCTTCTGTAGTGGTTGCTTTGTATTTTGTTGACATGTTGTTCTTTATTCTTATAAATATAACAAGTACAACATTGGTATTGAACAATTTTATATGCTTTGTTTGTTTTACTTTGCGGGCACAGAATGCAATTCTGCGCTAACGTTTTGCAGATCTGCGCGATCGGGTTTCTATGCCCAAAAGTGAAACAAAACACTATAAATAAGACTTAAAGCTTCTTCAAAAAAAAGAGGCACAATAGCCTCTTGAAAATCTTACTACCCATTTATCGAAAAACCCATAGTTGCGGAATCTCAGCGGTTCCGTTCAACACGAGTTTCATTGTTCGTGCTGCGCACGCAACGAAACTCTAGCTGTTGTGTGTAGTGTTTTTATTGATTATACAATGTTACATAATTTTTTTTACTTACTTTTGTATTCTATATTTTTCTAATATATCTGATTTAAAATTTTAAATGAAAACATCTAACATACGTATCAAGACCGAAGGATTCCGAGCTGTAAATAAGGCAGATTTAATTATAGACGGTATAACTTTAGTTGCTGGTGAAAATGGCTGTGGTAAAAGTTCAATCTCAAAATTATTATATTTTCTATATAAAACAGTTTCTAATTATGATATTCTAGTAAAGAAAAGACTATTTTCAAGTTTACAAGACATTCTTCGTTTTTTAGATATTGTACAACAAGAGATAACAATAAATTTAAAAGATAGAAGTTTAAGAGATGAATATAGAAAAGAAATTTCAGAGCTGAAGCGAGGATTGTACGGTGCTGAGTTTCTAGAAGATGAATTAATAAATTGGATTAGAGTTGTTGATAAGATTGAACAAATTTATACAACGTCTGATGTAAAAACAATTAGACCTTCACTCTCAGGGAAGTCAATGCGATTAAAATATATCATTAAAGATATTTTAAAAATTGAAAATTCTGATGAAGAATTTTCAGAATCATTTCCAAAAATTAAAACTTTAATTGAAAGAAGATTCAAAGATGCTATAAATAAAATTAAGTCTAGACCTACATCATTATTTGTTGAAGAATTGAAATCTGTTTTTTCTGATGGAGATTTACCTAAAAAATTTGAAGTATTAGAGTTTGAGGATTTAATTGTTGCTTTAGATAAAAATAATTTATCAATCCCATATAGTATTCAAAATGCTATATATATTGATACTCCGATGATGATTTCTGTTGAAGATAGCCACAACGAACATTGGAATGATTTAAATGAGTTGCTGTTAGAAAAAGGGAATAAAAGTAATAAGTATAGTAATATTATTAGTAAAGAAATTATTCAAGGTGATGTTGTTGTAGAAGAAGGAATATATTCAGCAGATGATTTTAAATTTAAGAGAAATGACGGCTCGGTTTTTAATCTATTGGACGTTGCTACAGGAATAAAATCATTTTCTATTTTACAGTTATTACTTAAAAAAGGAATATTAAATGATAAAACATTATTAATAATTGATGAACCTGAGTCTAATTTACATCCACAATGGATAATTGAATATGCAAGAATAATTGTTATATTGAATAAAGAATTGGGAGTAAAGTTTTTTCTAGCAAGTCATAATCCTGATATGGTTAGCGCTATAAGATATATTTCAGAGAAAGAAGGAATATTAGAAAATGTTAATTTTTATTTAGCAGAAAGAAAACAAAATGAATTCAGTTATGATTACAAGTTTTTAGACAAAGAAATTGACCCAATTTTTGAATCTTTTAATATTGCTTTAGATCGTATTAATAAATATGGTATTTAAATAATGAAGTACAGCAAACCAAAAACAGCAAGCCATATTGTTGCTCGTACATATCCATCTTGTTTAGTAGACATAGATCAATTAATATTTAAAGATGACGATTCTCTTCTTGAAATTGGAAATGAGTTTGATAATTCTAACGTTATTGATTTGGATGGTGTTGAGATTTTAAGAGCTCAGAGTGAAAAAAGAAATCGAAAAAGTACTATGGATTGTACTTTTGCTATTATTGATGATTCTAAAACTGAAATGTTATTAGTGGAGTTTAGATTTAATTACGAAAATCTAAAGAATTTAAATAGAAATAAGTTGGTTGATAAAGTTGAATGTTCTCGTGAAATTTTGGGAGATTCTATAACTATAAATGAAGATAGTATTTTTATATTTCAAAAAACATTAAAAGCACAAGCTGAGAGTAGACTTTATCGAATGTATCCTAGAGTTCCTAATAATTATGTTGTAATGGATTTAGACGATTTAAAAACGCATTATTTTTAACATTACACACAACTCCTATATACCCGCTACAAAGTAGCGACTATCTATCCAAATTTGGGTGTATATACGAATGTTTGTTTCGTATTATTCTTTTTCAAGAATATACAAATTTAATTACAAATTCATCAGCAGGCTTTTTATTTGTAATAAAATAGCGAAGCAGAATTAAACTGAAAAATAAAACATAAAAAAGTGCCATAAAACATTAGTCTTACAGCACTTTCACCCTAAATTAAAAAACCAATAATTAAACCTATTCTTTTATATCATCACCTTCTTTAATTTCTTCGCTGGCAATTTTTACCAGTTTATCGTTTGGATTCAACTCACCAAAAATCTCCATTTTATCATCGATTTCTCTTCCTTTTTTAACATCAACTCTGGTGGCTTTATGGTTTACCACTTTGATAATAAAAGTACCTTCAGCAGAATTTACCAATGCGGTTTTCGGAATTACGAATGTGCTGTCTTTTGCGTTAAGCGGTAAAACCACTTCAGCCACCATTCCGGGCAATAAATTTCCTTTTGTGTTGTGTACGTCCATTTCTACACGTTCCGAACGTAGTTTCAAATCTAAAGCTCCGGACATTCTCTGAATCGTAGCTTTAAAAGTATCCGGCAATGATTTTACATTAAAACTCATTTCATCACCGTTGTGTAAATATCCTGTATACAATTCCGGAATAGAAACGGCCAAACGCAATTTATTTTGCTGTTGAATGGTCAATAACGGCAAATCAGAACCTTTTCCGGCGGGACCGACAAATGTTCCTAAATTCACATTTCTTGCCGCAACAACACCATCAAAAGGAGCGCGGATTTCAAGATAACCTCTCATGATTTTTACTTCTTTATGAGCCGCTACAGCAGCCTGATATTGTGCATAATCCGAGTTTTTCTTTCCGCTTGCCATTTCCAGATCGTTTTTAGAAATCGTTCCTTCCACTTTGCTCGTTTCGTATAAACGATTGTACGTGCTTTTGCTGGTGGCGTAAATAGCTTCCATCGATTTAAGCCTTGATTCGGCTGCAGCCAGCTGTGAACTGATTTCCGGTGCTTCTAAAACAATCAAAAGCTGTCCTTTGGTTACTTTCGAACCAATATCTACTTTTAATATTTTTACGAAACTGCTTACTTTGGCATACAAATCCACTTGCTGAAAACCGGTTAATTCGGCAGGCAAACGCAATTCAGTTGTTAGTTTTTCTTTTTGCAAAAGAAAGGTTTCTGTTTTAGGCTCGATTTCGGTTGTAACAGTTTCTTCTTTTTTAGAATTACAACTGTTCAGGAAAAATAGGGCTGCAAAAAACAGCGCGGTCGGTTGTATGATTTTATTTTGCATTTTTCGGATTTAATGATGAGATATAATGGATGCTTTCTTCGTCTTCAGGATCTAAAGAAACGGATTGTGTTGTGGTATGTTCCTGTGCCCAGGCAAAAATCAATGGCAGGATCAGCAATACGGCAAAGGTCGAAAATAATAACCCGCCAATAACGGCTCTTCCTAATGGTGAAACCTGATCGCCTCCTTCGCCGTGACCAATTGCCATTGGTAACATTCCTGCAATCATCGCTACAGAGGTCATAATAATAGGACGAAGACGCAACGCTGCAGCCTCTCGTGCCGATTCTAAGGCATTGCCATTTCGTTTTCGTAATTGTTCGGCATTGGTAACCAATAAAACAGCATTGGCAATCGAAACCCCAACCGACATAATGATTCCCATATACGATTGTAAATTTAAGGTTGAACCTGTAATCGTCAGCATTAACAATGATCCTAAAACTACTGCCGGAACCGTAGTTAAAATAACCAAGGAAACCTTGAACGACTGAAAATTAGCGGCCAACATTAAGAAGATTACAAAAATGGCGACCAGTAATCCAACTTGTAAACTGCTTAATGTTTCGCTCAATACTTTACTCATACCAATTGGAGTGATGAATAAACCGCGGGGCAATTCGCCCAATGCGTTTATTGTTGCATCAACATCTTTCACTGCCGTCCCCAAATCGGTCTCGTGAATGTTGGCTGTAACAGTAATGTATGGCATAGCCCCTAAATTGTCGTTTTCACCGCTTACAAATCCGGGTGTAATTTTAGCCACATCACTCAAAACAGGACGCAGCGAATTTTTCAATACCGGAATTTCTCCTATATCTGTTTTACTTTTCATTTGATTCAGTGGCACCTGAACCTGGACATTCACGGATAGACCTGATTTTTCATCAATCCAGGTATTTTTCTCCGTATATCTCGATGATGAAGTTGAAGCAATCAGTGACCGGGAAATATCATTCATATCTACGCCTAATTCGGCGGCACGGGTTCGGTCAATGTCAATATTCATCGCAGGATAATGAATAGGCTGTCCGATTTGTACATCTCTGAAATAAGGGAATTTGTTCAGTTTGGCTACAATCTGATTGGCGTATGTTTCATTTCGTTTTTTATCTTTTCCTGCAATTCGAATTTCAATTGGAGTAGGAGAGCCCTGGCTCAAAACTTTATCGGTCAACTCAATAGGTTCAAACGAAATTTTCACATCTGGCAGAATCTTTTTAATTCTCGCTCTGAGATCATCTTTAAAATCATCCATATCCGCTTCGTAATCTTTCAGGCTCACCTGAAAAACGGCTTCGTGAGAACCCGCCATAAACAGATAAATCGGGTTGATAGAGAATAATGACGGATGCTGACCCACATATATCGAAGATATTCCAATATGTTCTTTGCCGACCATCTTATTCAGTTCTTTCAGAATCAACAGTGCTTTTTCTTCGGTACGTTCGATACGGGTTCCATCGGGAGCGCGCATTCTCAATTGAAACTGACTTGAATTTACTTTAGGAAAAACATCTTTTCCAATAGAAGTAAGGAATATAAAAGCCAAAAGTGTAATTCCGATAAGATAAACTAAACCTGCTGTTTTTTTGTATGGAAGCAAACGATCCAGGGTTTTCATAAATCGGATTCGGAATCGCTCGAAAGCACTTATTTTTCTATCTTTATTTAAATCTTCTCTTTCAGCAATTATTTTCTTCTGAGAAATCAGATCTTTCTCAGATTCAGGCGTTAATCCACAGGCGTTAAATTCGGCTTCATCATCCGTAATATTTGGTGCATGTTCGTGTTTTGGATGATCTTTCATCAGCCAGTTGGCCATTACAGGAACAAAAGTCTGCGATAACAAAAAGGAAATTACCATGGAGAATCCAATCGCTAATGCCAATGGCAAAAACAAGGCTCCCGGAATACCAACCATCGTAAATGCCGGTGCAAAAACCGCAAGGATACAAAGCAGAATCAATAATTTTGGCAACGCAATTTCCTGACAGGCATCCCAAATGGCGAGTGCCTTCGGTTTTCCCATATCGAGATGCTGGTGAATATTTTCGATCGTTACCGTACTTTCATCCACCAAGATTCCAATTGCCAAAGCCAATCCGCTCAATGACATTAAGTTGATGGTCTGCCCGAATAATTTCAAAAACAAAACCCCCGAAATAATCGAAATTGGAATTGTCAAAATTACAATCAAAGCCGCACGACGGTCGCCCAGGAATAATAAAACCATCAAACCAGTCAAAACCGCTCCGATAATTCCCTCGGTAATCAAACTTTTAACCGAATTGATTACATACACCGATTGGTCAAATTCGTATGATAATTTTACATCTTCGGGAAGTGTACTCTGAATTTTAGGCAGTTCGGCTTTTAATTTCTGAACCACATCCCAGGTCGAAGCATCTCCCGCTTTGGCAATACTGATATAAACCGAACGTTTTCCGTTTACCAAAGCATATCCGTTGGTAACATCGGCACCATCTTTTACAGTGGCAACATCACCTAATTTTAAGTTCTGAACACCGCCTTTAAACAACGGAATCTGCTCAAAATCACTAATATCTTTAATCGTATTGTTAGTAGGTGTAAGGTAGTTGTTATTTCCGATCCTAACATTTCCAGAAGGAGCTGTTTGGTTGTTGATACGAATCGCTTCCACAACCTGATCGGGTGTCATATTGTGCGAACGCAGTAAATCCGGATCTACGTTAACCTCTACTGTTCTTGGGCTTCCGCCAAAAGGAGCAGGCGATAATAAACCAGGAATCGAAGTAAACGAAGCACGTACATATACATTCGCTAAATCCTGTAATTCATTATTGGAACGTATTTTACTGCTCAAAACCAATTGCCCAATCGGCAATGAAGAAGCATCAAAACGAATAATAAACGGAGGCTGTGTTCCCGGAGGAAATGCTGCCTGAATTCTATTGGATAACGCACCCAATTCGGCGGCAGCCTGAGCCATATTCGTATTTTCATAATAGGTTAATTTCATAATCATCAACCCTTGAATATTCTTAGTTTCCACCGATTTTATACCATTGGCAAAAGGCAGGATATTCACGTAGTTTTTAGCAAAATAAGCCTCCATCTGATCTGGCGTATACCCTCCAAAAGGATGCGCGATGTAAATTACCGGCAAATTCATTTTTGGCAGGATATCTACTTTAATGTCTTTGATAGCGCCAATTCCGAAGAAAAATAAGCCAGCCACCAATACCAATATGGAGATGGGTTTGCGGAGTGCAAAACGTATTAAATTCATATGGTTTTAATTAAAATTGGTTTATAAATAAATCAAAATTGCCTGTGGCGGCTACTTTTAGCAAATACGACTGCCATACATTATTGTTGACGATATCACGGTCAATTTCGGCACGGTTTAAAGTGAATATGGTTTGCGTTAAATCGGTCAGATCGGTTAATCCGTTTTTGTATAAAGTCGATTTTTGCAAATACGCCTGCTGGGCTGCTTTTACCTGAATTGGTGCTTCGGCATAATTTTCAAGTGTGATTTTTATTTTATCATCGGCAAAATTCAATTGTGATTTCAACTCTCTTTCGACCTGATTGTATTCTTCCTGCAAGCCTTGCGAAACATACTTTTGAGCGCTGACTTGTTTACTCATTCGGAATGGAGTCGTCAAATTCCAGCTAATTCCAATACCGACTAAATAATTGCTGCGATCCGGATTTACACCATCCCAATAATTTCGATTAAAAGAGGTCTGATCAGTTCCGTAATCGGTATTAAATCCGGATGCCCTGGTTTGTAAAACGCCAAAGGCACTCATTGTCGGATAATAAAACCGTTTGTATAATTTTGCCTGCTGATTGCTGTAATCAATCTTTGTTTTATAAAATTGAAGAAGGGGATGCAAACTGTCAGAAGCTTTATCTGCTGTTATTATTGCTTTCGGAATTTGATTTACAAACAGTGTATCGGTTACAAAATCCTGTGGCGCTACGCCCATCAAATCGACCAGTTTGTTATTTTGTTCCTTGACAAAATTTTTAGCAAGATTCAGGGCTATTTTAGCTTTCGAAACTTCGGCAGTTGCCAGGGTAGAATCCACTCCGGCCAGCAATCCGTTTTTTACCCTTGCTGCAGCGGTTCTTTTAAAAACTTCGGCACGGCTTAAATTCTTTTGCTGGGAAATCAGTAATCTCTGGCTTGCCAGTAAATTCAAATAAGCCGCAGCAATTTTGATTTGCTGTTGGAATTTTTCCTGATCCAGGTCTTTTTCTTTAGCCTGAACATCTATTTTTGCCAAATTGATTTTTTCCTGCGTTTTTCCGAAAGTGAAAAAATCCCAGTTCATATTGACCAAATACAAAGCACCAAAAGCAGAATTCCAGTTTTGATCCGGTAAAGCCGGTCCGGAAGAAGCTGTCCCTAAACCGTTAAAACCATATAAAGCACCATTTTGCCCATTGATGGTTCCGTAATCCTGTTGAGCAGATAAGTTAAAGTTGGGCAAATAATCTCTGCGGGATTGTTTGAGCGTCTCTCGCGAAGCGCTGGTGTAATTGTTTTTTGCTTTGATTGAACCGTAGTTTTCAAGACCTGTTTTTATAGCTTCTTTTAATGACAGGCTTTGTGAGTAACCGATTGTGGCAAAAATCAAGAAAAATAATAAAGTAATTTTTTTGAAATACATAAAACTCGAAGTGTGAAATTATGTAACAAAATTATTTGTCTTATGTCGATATAAGCCGTCTTAAATGATGTAATACACTAATAAATGACCAATTGAATTTGTCATTTATTGAGAATAATAATTAAAAATTTGTGGTTAATTTGTAAACTGTTTTAGTATTAAAAATGAATAAAAAATTTGATAACATATTAGATAACAAATGGTGGCAGGAGGTTGCCGTTGTTCTCTTTTCACTTACGATTTATACATTAAAGAATGACTGGATGTTATTTAGTTCATTCAGCTCTATTTTAATGGGCGTTTTTTTCTACTGCATTTTGTACATGCATGCCCAATTCAATCGTTTTTTTCTGCTTCCAATATTATTTAAGGCGCAAAAACCTTTGACATATGTATTTCTGACGTTGTTTGGAGTATTCGTTTTTTCGATTGTTTTATACGAAATAACAAAGCTCGATATGTTCAGCAAATGTCATTTGTACCAAAATTCACATCAAAGGAGTTATACCTATCAATTGGCAAGTGTTTTGGGAACATTGGTCTGTATTTTAAGCCCGATAATTGTTTTTAAATTTTATCGGATTCACAGAAAACAAACTGATGAAACCTTGTTGTTCAATCAAATGCAGTTGAATTCTTTAAAAGGACAGCTGAACCCTCATTTTTTATTCAATACTTTCAATACGCTTTACGGAATCAGTTTAGAATTTCCGGACAGAACGCCTGATTTAATCATGAAAGTTTCGCAGTTAATGCGCTATCAGTTAGAGAGTAACAATAAACAATGTGTGTCTCTTGAAGATGAGCTGGAATTTATAAACAGTTATGTACAGCTCGAAAAAGAGCGGGTTGGCTATCGTTGCGAAATAACGTATGATTGTAAAATCGATAACGAAAATGCCTATAAAGTTTCACCCATGCTGTTGATTGCATTTATCGAAAATGCTTTTAAACACGGAACCTGCGCCATCGAAAAATGTTTTGTAAGAATTGTTATTACGGTCGAAAATGGCTTGCTCCATTTACATGTAATCAATTCAATTCCGAATAAAAAGACAGATGTTGTTTCTACTAAAATTGGTTTAAAAAATACGATTGAACGTTTGAACCTGATTTACGGAAAAGACTATAAACTGGATATCCAGGATGATAAAAATACGTATATAGTTGATTTGAAATTACAGCTGAAAAAGTTTGTAGAATGAGAGAATCCAAAAAATGTATTATCGTTGATGACGAGCCGGCAGCGCATTATGTTTTGGCCAATTATATCAAGCAAAATCCAAATTTGGAGCTTGTTTTTCAAGGCTATAATGGGATTGAAGCAATGGATTATCTTCGTGAAAACAGAGTCGATCTGATGTTTCTGGATATCAATATGCCCGAAATCTCAGGAATGGAGTTATTAAAGATTCTTCAGGTACATCCTAAAACCATTTTAACAACGGCTTACTCTGAATTTGCCCTTGAAAGTTATGATTACGGGGTTATTGATTATCTTTTGAAACCTATCTATTTTCCCAGGTTTTTGAAAGCTATTGACCGCTTTTTTTTAACTGAAAATACAGTAATTAAGGAAGACGAAATCGTAATCAATTCAGTAAGTGTAAAAATTGATGGTTATTTTGTTGATATTGAATTAGATCAGCTTTTGTATGCGCAGAGTTTTGGCAATTATGTGAAATTGCACACTATAAAAAGAACTTACCTGGCATCCATTACGACAACAGAACTGGAGAAATGCCTTCCTGAGAAAAACTTTATGCGAATCCATAAATCGTATATAGTAGCGCTGGATAAAATTGAGGCCACCGAGAAGGATTTTGTTATCCTAAGAAAAGAAAAATTACCAATTGGAATTACTTACAGAAGAGAATTAACGGATCGGTTAAAAAATAAAAATTAGAAATAAGAGTGCTTACTAATTCAATTATTTCAAAAAAGAAGCCTGCTAAGATGAATTTCCTGCAGGCTTTTTTGTTTTTAATGACATCAATTGCTATTACTGTTTTTTCATAACTTAATGTGCTTACGATTATTAAGTAAATTTTCTTATTAAATTTTTATCTTTCTTCATTTCTTCTTCATTTTAAAGTAGTACTTTTAGTAAACAGTTTTCAAGATTATTAATTTAAATTAAGAATTATGAAACATATTTTAGGTCTTATTATTTTTTTATGCACTGGGATTTTAATAGGTCAGACTAAAGTTTCACCAAGCAGTGTAGCAACGCCGCCACTAAAAGTAACAGAGACGTTTCAGAAAGAATATCCAAATAAAATTCCGGTTTGGGGAATAGAATATGTTGGGCATGATAACGATGAAATCAGGTATGAAGCAAAATTCAATACGAATGATGGAGAAGCATTAGCCGTTTATGATAATCTGGGCGTTTTAAAAGCTTTTGAACTGGCTATTCCTGTTTCTAAATTACCAGTTGCTGCTTTGAATTATCTAAAGAAAAACTATCCAAATGCTATTCGGGAAGCCAGTGTAGTTGTAGATTATAAAAACAAAACAACTTATGAAGTCGGAGTAGAAAAAGACTCAAACTTCTATGATGTTGTCTTTGATAAAAATGGAGGTTTTGATGTCATTATTCAAAAAGATTAAACAGGAATTCTTACTAACTCAATATATTAAAAGGAGAAATCCGGCAGACTATAAATCTGCCGGGTTTTTATTTTATAACCTGATTCGATAATATTACAAATTTGTTCCTCCTGAAACTTCAATACGCTGTGCGTTAACCCAACCGGCATCTTCGGTACATAAAAAAGCAACCACACCACCAATATCATCTGGCAAACCAACTCTTCCCAATGCTGTTAATGAAGCAATTTGTTGGTTTAATTGTTCATTATCTCTTACTGCTCCATGACCAAAATCAGTTTCAATTGCACCCGGAGCCACAACATTTACCTTAATTTTTCTTTCACCCAATTCTTTAGCCTGATATTTAGTCAGCGTTTCGATTCCGCCTTTCATAGATGCGTAAGCTGAGTAGCCCGGAAATGAAAATCGAGCCAGACCGGTAGAAATATTTACGATTCCGCCACCATCGTTCATGATATTCAATGCCTTTTGAGTCAGAAAAAATGGACCTTTAAGATGAATGTTGTTCAGCTCATCGAATTCAGCTTCAGTTGTTTCAACGTATGGTTTGTAAATTCCGATTCCGGCATTGTTAACAAGAAAATCGAACTTACCTGTATTAAAAGTGCCATTTAAAGCTGTTTTTACTTCTTCTAAAAAACTATCAAAAGTATCAGATTGAGCCACATTCAATTGAATGGCCACAGCTTTTTGTCCTAAACTTTCGATTTCTTTTACCACAATATCAGCTTCCTCTTTTTTGCTGTTATAGGTTAAAATTACGTCAATTCCTTTTTTCGCAATTGCGATTGCCATGTTTTTTCCTAAACCTCTGCTTCCGCCTGTTACTAAGGCGATTTTTGTATTTACTGCCATTTTATAAAATAATTAAAGATTAAAAATTAAGAATTAAAAATCTGCTGATCTGCTACATCTGCGTGAAAAAAAATAAAAACATAGGAGGAACATAGATTTCTTCCTTTAAAAAGAGAACAGAAAGAAACTAGTTTCTCACACATAGTTATGTGTATTTAAATAAATGAAATGCCTTTTTTAAGCGTTTCAATTATCTATGATTCTATGTGTTTAAAATATTATGCTTTATTAATTCCCGTGTAGTGCTTCAAATGGTGCTTTTAATTCGGGAACACTTGCGTTTAATCTGGATTCGCTGGTTTCAAAAGTAAGTTCGTTTTTTCCATCTTTTAATTGTTAAAATATTGATTCTTCAACTGCCGGATCACATACTTTTGTAATTACGGTTGGGAATTTTGCCTTAACTTCATTTAAAATGGATTCTCTTCTCCCATAAATAATTACTGTATTGTTTTCCTGAATAAATCTTTCTGTCAGACCAAATCCAATACCAGTTGTACCGCCTGTTATTAAAATTTTATTGTTTGCTAAGTTCATCTTTTTTATCTTTAAATTGATAAGACAAAGATAGAAGTGAAGCAGCATTAGGAAATTGTAAATATCAAATCGATATTTGCGAAATTCAAATCAGGGAAATCAAAATTCAATTTCAATCTCAAAATCTAAAATTAACTTCGGAATGCTAAAGGGGTGAATGAAGTTTGTTTTTTAAAGAAATTAGAAAAATGAGCTAATTCTTCAAAACCTAAAGAATAAGCAATTTCAGAGATGTTCCAGTTGGTTTGTTTTAAGAGAATTTTGGCCTCCTTTATTAACCGGCTGCTGATCAATTCGGTTGTGGTTTTTCCGGTATTTTCCTTTAAAACCTTATTCAGATGATTGACATGAACAGATAATCTGTCGGCGAAATCTTTAGCCGTTCTGAGTGTCAGCCGCTGATGTGGCGATTCAATTGGGAATTGTCTTTCCAATAATTCAGCAAATAAAGAAGAAACTCTTGCAGCCGAATTATGTTTGGAATAAAGCGCTGTCAGAGGCTGTAATTTTTGCCCGAAGTGAATTAATTCAGAAACATAATTCCGAATCAAATCATATTTATAGACATAATCTGAATTGATTTCTTTTTGTATTTTATTGAATATCAGTTCAACTTCAACAACCTCTTCATCCGAAAGCTGGAAAACAGGGTAACCACCTGTTGCAAAAATAGGGAGTTCATCAAGATCGATTCCGCTTTTGTTTTTAGAGAGAAATTCATTCGTGAATACGCAAAATTGCCCCGATTGGTTCTTGTCCTGTGGGAGATAATTATAAGGAATTTTTGGGGTAGCAAACAAGAGTGCATACTTGTCTATTTGAATGACTTTATCCGAATATTCAGCTATGTTTTTGCCTTTAATCAAACTTATTTTGTAAAAAGCCCTTCGGTCATAAGGCATAATCCATTTTTCCTGAAGTTTTTCCATTAGTTCTTTAATATCAAAGACATTAAAATGACCAATTTCTTTTTTAATATCGTTTGGCAATAACGAACTTGGTTCGACTGAACCCTGAGTGATGTCCTGGTAAAATGAATCTAATGATTTCATAAGTAATTGTAAAATTCAAATATATGAAATCCTGAAAGATTATGAAATTAGTATTTTTTATTCAACACACTTCGACTCCGCTCAGTGCAGGCTAGAAACATAGGTTTTGATTGTGTTGAAAGGCATTTCATTTTTACATTAAGTCACAATAGAAGAAATTGCTAATATGAAAATTGAGTTATAAAATATTGACATTAACATTGAAATTGAAGTTTGACATTAACATTGAAATTTAATTCAGAACAAACTTCCCTGAATAAATTCCGGTTGCGTATTGCTATTGAAAGTAAAAGTATCAATTACAAAAAATTGTTTTTTGATTTCATCTAATTCCCGCAATACAATCGAATTGCATATAAAATCAATATCAATAGTGGTAAATAGGTGAGAGGCTATTTTGATGCTTTCCGGAGTTAGTCTTCGGCCAATAGAAATATGTGGATCATTGCTTTTTTTCATGTTAGGAAGACGCAAAGCATCATGTGTCTTTTTCATGATTGGTTTTAAATTTGTTTTGGAATCTTCGTTTGGAGCGATGAAAAAAGCACCATTTTCATAAGCTCCAAAATGATCTAATTGTACGGGAAAAGGGGTAAATGTATCGCAGATTTGATGGAGTTTAAGTTTGATTTTTTTCAGTTCCGCTTCCGTCATTTTAAATTCGCAGATCGTAATATGTGCAGTCGAGTTTTTACTGTTATACCAGCCGATTTTAGTTTCGAGATAGTCTTTCATTGTTTTGACAGCGTCAATAGCGTCCTGAGAAGGATAAATGGCAACCGAGTACTTTTTCTCCATTTTAAAGTTTCCCCTTTTTATATAATCTGTCCAGTATTTCGGATTGAAGTAATCCGCTTCCGCCGCCAAAATGCTCAATGACCTCAACATCCGGGTGAGTTTCCAGACAAAAATCCGTAAACTCTTTTTCAATGTTTTTTGCAATTCCGGAACTTAATAAAACAAAATCCGGTTTGTTTTCTATAAAGTAGTCCTGAGCTAATTTTTCGTGGTTAAATCCGACAGCATTCCAATTTTCATTGGCATTTACAAGCCGGATTAAAATTTCAAGGATAGACTGATTTTTGCCAAGTATTAAAAAATCGTATTTTTTCATAATGCTGTAATTTTTACAAAAATAATCTATAAAAGTCAAAACGCACTTAATCCAGATTAAGAAAAAGCTATTCGATTGAGATAAAAAAATAATGTTTTGAGTTAACTAAATTACTATTAAAGAGGGAAATTTGATATAACAAACGAAATCAGTATTAATTAAAAAATCTATATTATGTTACGTTGGACAGTCATTTTTATTATTCTGGCACTGATAGCCGGAATATTTGGTTTTGGTGGTATTGCCGCAGGAGCCGCTAGTATAGCTAAAGTCTTATTCTTTATATTTATAGTATTATTTATACTGTCTTTGATTAGCGGCAGAAGGAAAGTTTAGCAAAATTCAAAAAAATATAACAACAAAACGGCACATCTATTTCGGTAAATGTGCCGTTTATAATTTCTAAATAAAATAAATCATGGGAACAAAAAGCGGTGCTTATCAGGATGTCTACATAAAAAGGGAAGATGAAATGGTAAGCTTAAAAAATGACGTAACAGATTTTTGCGAAAAATACATAAAACCTGTTCATCCTGATAATTGGGATTGGTCGGTACGTGATTTCGAAAATCCGGAAAACGATCCAACTGTTGCTGAAGCAAGAGCTATTGGATTGGTTGTTTTTAATGATTTGAATGATAATAAAGAAACAGATGTTGATCTGTCGACAATGAATAATGTTGAGTCAATAAAGGCCTATTTAAAACCAAACAGCAAACATGAAGCATTCAATATGGAAGAATTTGCTTTTGCTTTGAAAGTGGAACTTGAGCATGGAAAAATTAAAGATGTGAATGTAACGAACAATCATCCTTTTTTAACAGCGATGATTGCACTTGCCCATATGACAGAAAGCCTGACGTATTATAAAAGATTGAAGGTGATGGAGGCTGAAGGTGAAATTTATGAAATAATGCGTAAAATTGAAGATATAAATACCATTGAAAAGGACAAATGGTATAAAGAATTAATTAAGGCTGAAGAGGAATTGACCGAAGCCAGATCAGGGTTGGCAGAACGTTTAGAAAAAATGGATGATATTCCTACTCTGGAAAAAATTGGTGACTAAAATATAAAAAAGCCAAACCCGTTAAATTTTTAACTGGTTTGGCTTTTGAAATCTAAAATCTTCTTGGATCATTTGCGGGATAATCTTCTTCCTGGATATCATCCTCTTCAAAGTCATCCTCTTCGTCTTCTTCCTGCACATCATCCTCTTTGTAGTCATCATCGTCGTCATCCTCATCATCGTCTTCATCGATATCTTCTAAGACATCTTCAGTTTCGTTAAAATCGTCTGATGGGTTATCAAATTCATCATTAGTGATATTTAAGTCTTCTCCGTCATCATCCAGATCTTCTTCGATATAGTCATCGTGTTCCAGATCTTTTTCCGTATGAAAATCATCATCTAAATCATCCAGGTCATCTTCGTCATTTGTAATTTTTTCCTGATCGGGATTTGGTCCATTCGGGTCATAGCCATTTCTTACTGTATATCCCTGAGTGGCAATCTCTTCATTGCTTTGATCAATATTCAGAAATTCATCATTCGGAAGTTCATCATTAAGAAGCGTTTCTTTATCAGAAATATGGTTTAGAGGATCTCTTTTAGCCTTAAAAATGTCGTTGTTTTGATCTATAGTACTCATAATATTAATTTTTTGTATTTGTATTACACAAATCTAGTTAGAACCACAATCAAGCATTTATAGAATTTTAGCTGCTAATTCTATAATTTACAGATGATTAAATATTAAATTTGAATTTTTTAAAATAACAACACCTTTAAATCATGATTTAAAGGTGTTGTTATTTTTTTAATCTGAAATAGTTCAGGGTTCTGAATGATCGTTGCGTTCCCAGTCTTCTTCATCAAGATCTTCGTCATTTAGTTCTTCTTCCTGATTCGAAGGTTCGGGCAGGTCATAATCATCATCTTCCTGATGATTTGTGATATAATCATTCTCATTAATTACCTGTTCTTCATTCGGAATATTTTCATTTCTAAGAATATTGGCATCCTTCAGAAGGGTATCAATGGCACCATCAATTAAATTTGTATCAGGTTCTAAAATAATGCCTTGATATTGCTGGTAAAAATTAAATTTGATTTCCTGAGTATATTGAGTATCTGTTTCCATTATATATTTTTTACAGGTTTTTAATACTCAAATTTACGCAGGATTTTAAAAAATTACGTTACACAATTTTGAATGGTAATTTCATAATATACAGGTGTTTATAGTATAATTTTAATGTATAATATTATAACCTGTTTCTTTTTTAAACGAATTAATTTTGAAAATATTAATAACGAAAAAAAATATATCATGAAATCTACTGAAACTAAAAAAGGAGCAACAAAACCTAAAAGCGATGCAGCATCGGGTTTAACTGAATTGTTTGAAGCGAGTCTTAAAGATATTTATTGGGCAGAAAAAGCACTGACTAAAGCTATTCCGCTAATGGCAAAAAATGCTACATCAGCCGATTTAATTGAGGCACTAAACAGTCATTTAACCGAAACAGAAGAACAAATAACTCGTCTAGAAAAGGTTTTTGAAGTGATTGGTAAAAAAGCATCCGCTAAAAAATGTGAGGCTATGGAAGGCTTAATTGAAGAAGGTAAATCAATCATGGAAGAAACTGAAATTGGTGTAGTGCGTGATGCCGGAATTATTGCAGCTGCTCAAAAAATTGAACATTATGAAATTGCAACTTACGGAACACTAAGACAATTTGCAGAAACTTTAGGCTTAACTGAAGCTGTAAGTTTACTGGAACAAACACTCGAAGAAGAAAAAGGTGCTGACGAAAAGCTGACAGTTGTTGCTGTGAATGCAGTAAATCTTGAAGCTGCTGAAGCAGATTAAATTTAAAAAGATTAAAAGCGAATTAAAACCCGTTGGATGTAATTCAAATAGGGGTCAGGCTGAGTCCGTTTGTCTTCGCTCAGGATAAACTTAGTCGAAGCCCTTTCCCAGTAAAAAGCCTTCGATTCCGCTCAGGATGACATTGATTTTTAAAAGTCTAAATATGGTTTTTATTGAAATTTATACTTTTTGATCTGTTTGTTTTACATCAAATAAGAGTTTCAATCAATTACATCCAACGGGTTAATTAAAATAAGGAGAGTATGCCTGAAGGTCCGTCAATAGTGATATTAAAAGAAGAAGTCCGCCAATTTGAAGGAAAGGAAATTATTGATGTTGCAGGAAACACCAGTATTGATATTGAACGATTAAGAAACAAAACCATCCACGCATTTAAAAGCTGGGGTAAACATTTTTTAATTTGTTTTGATGGTTTTACTGCCAAAATACACATGCTGATGTTTGGCACTTATCGGATTAATGAAAGAAAAGAAAGCCCACCACGGTTAAGCCTGATTTTTTTAGACGGAGAAATTAATTTTTACACCTGCTCAATTAAATTTTTAGAAGGTGATGTCAATGATTATTATGACTGGAGCCGGGATGTAATGAATAAAAAATGGGATTCACTGAAAGCAAAAAAAAGCCTTAGTAAAATTCCGAATCAAATGATTTGTGACGCTTTATTAGAGCAGGATATTTTTTCAGGAGTAGGGAATATCATTAAAAATGAAGTTTTATACCGATGTAAAATTCATCCGGAATCATTAGTAGGCAAAATTCCAATCAAGGATATAGAAAGACTTATTGAGGAAAGTGTTATTTATAGTTTTCAATTCCTAGACTGGAAAAAGAATTATGAATTAAAAAAGCATTGGAAAGCACATACCAAAATTACTTGTGAGCGTTGTAATCTCCCCTTTATAAAAAAATACACCGGAATAAAAAAAAGACGCAGCTTTTTTTGTACTAACTGTCAAAAATTATATGATGAAAAAGGAAATGCTAGTGGGTTGCTCCAGTTTTAATAATCGTTATTGGAAAGGTGTTTTTTATCCCGAAAATATTCCTGCTTCAAAATGGTTTGATTATTATTGCCAACATTTTGATACTTACGAATTTAATGGCAGTTTCTACAAGCCCCCAACAGTAAAAATATTTGAAAACTGGTATAATAAAACACCTGAACATTTTATATTTTCAGTAAAAGCACCAAAAGAAATTACGCATATCAAAAAGTTTACGGATTGCCAGGAACTGATTTCAGATTTTTATACTATTTGCGATACTGGTTTAAAGGATAAATTAGGATGTGTTTTATTTCAGTTTCCGCCAAGTTACTCTTTTACTGAAGAAAGGCTTCATAATATTATTAGTAACTTAAATCCAAAATTCGAAAATGTAATCGAATTTCGTCATGTAAGCTGGTGGATTGATGAAGTTTGGGATCTTTTTATGAAAAACAACATTACATTTTGCAGCGTAAGCCATCTTCAATTGCCGGAAACTATTTTTGATACATTTCCCTTGGTTTACATCAGGCTTCATGGAACCCCAAGAATGTTTTATTCCGGATATTCTTCAGAACAGTTAGAGAATATTAAAAATAAAGCAGAAGGCAAAAATGCTTTTGTATATTTTAATAATACGGCGAGTGAAGAAGGAATTTTAAATGCTTTGGAATTCAAAAAGATTATAAACAGGTAATGCATTTATTTTTTTAATTCTCTGTTAATCATACTGTATCGCATAGATTTATTGCAAATACTGAAGCGAAAAAATATTACTTAACAGAATTAATAGCAACACCAAAGAAAGAGTTATTAACAGGCCAATAACCACTACTGCTTTTTTATACATTTCCTTGTCAATATCGTCGAATTCTTGCGCTAATTTAAGATTGTCCTCTGCTTTTATGTTTCTGTAATTTTCTCCCATGGTTCAAAAGTATTACGTTAATTCAGTTATATTACGCAAAAACTTCTAGATATACACAAAAAACCGTTGATCTACACAAAAAACCGATGATTGGTTTAAATTATTATATTGGATTCATAAAGTGGTTTAAATTAAAAGTGATTTGATGTTCAGAACTTTAAGAATATAATAAATGGAAATTGCCATTTATAGTGCTTATAATTCTAAGTTCCCTTCAATACCATCATCCATAGTTTTTCCGGTAACAAAAGCAACAGCCATTTTAGCAATCGCAATCATTTTGCAGTGTAAGTCATCCTCAATTGCCGGAAACTATTTTTGATACATTTCCTTTGGTTTACATCAGGCTTCATGAAACCCCAGGAATGCTTTATTCCGGATATTCTTCAGAACAATTAGAGAATACTAAAAATAAAAAAGAAGGCAAAAAGGGTTTTATATATTTTAATAATACCGCAAGTACAGAGGGCATATTAAATGCTTTGGAACTTAAAACAAATTATAAATAATAATGCAATTCTCTTTATTAATTAATCTGTTTACATAAAATGCTGAATTGAAAAAATATTACCAAACAGAACTAATAGCAAAACCAAAAAAAGAGTTATTAATATGGCAATGAGCACTATTATTCTTTTATGCATTTTTCGGTCTATGTCATCGAATTTTTGAGCTAACTTAAGATTCTCCTCTGCTTTGATTTTTTTGTATTTCTCTGACATGATTCAAAAGTATTGGTTAATTTAGTTATATACGTAAAAACTCATTGTTTGGTTTTATTGTCCTATAAGTTATTATGATGAATGGTTTATAAGTTCAAAAGTCGGACCAAAAAAAATACAATACCAAATATACTTTAATCTCAGCAGCGTTTACATATAAAATAATGGCAATTCTGTTTAAAAAACAGGCATTGTCCATTAATGTTTATAATTCTAAATTCCCTTCAATACCATCATCCATAGTTTTTCCGGTAACAAAAGCGACAGCCATTTTGGCAATAGCAATCATTTTTCCGTGTTTATTGTTCCAGTAATATCCTTCTTCGGGGATTACTTTTATAATACTTAAATTTGGATCATCTTCGCCTTCAGGCATCCATACCTTAATAATAGGATTCCATAATTTTTTAATTCTTCTTCGATCATAAGTAATAGTAGCGGTTCCGTGCAGCGTTAAGAACTTATCATGTGGTTGGACAAAGAAGACTTCTACTTTCGGATTTAAGTTTATTTCTTCGTTTTTTTGACTGTGTTTATCAGACAAAAACCAGAGATTTCCGTATTTGTCAATTTCCTGTACTGACATTGGACGTGATTGTAGTTTTCCATCTTTTTTATAAGTACAAAGCATGCATGTTTTTATCTCTTCGGCAAGATTTTTTATTTTTTCTGCAGCCGATTCGTTTCTAAGGTTTTTATGATCTCCCATGACTTTATTTTTTTAACTTTTACAAAATAAAGTTCAGTTTTTTTGTTTTTTTGCAGTTATATAATTCATTTACAGGATTATGATATTTCTATTTTTTTTTTTAAATCTGAGGAGCTTCAGTTTGATCGATATAGTATTGGTTATTTATTTATCTTTGATGAGATATTTTTTATTTTAAAAACAACTATGAATGATTTAACTATATTTTATACGGATGATGATGAAGATGATTTAAGCATTTTTGCAGATGCAGTACAATCTTTACCGAAAAAAATACAGCTGCAGACTTATAATAGCGGAGATGAATTATTAGACGCAATTTATAACCCGCCTCCTACGCCACATGTAGTTTTTTTAGATTTGAATATGCCTGGAAAAAATGGGTTTGATGTATTGTCGGAACTCCGAAATTCAGGAACAAAGAATGATATTCCGGTGATTATATTTTCAACTTCAAATGAACCGGCCATAATTGAAAAATGTCGGTTATTAGGAGCCAATTATTTTATTACCAAACCTGTTCTAATGAAGGATATTGTGAAATCAATTGAACACGCACTTGAAATTGACTGGTCTGATTTTGTACCTGCAGACCATAATTTTGTGCATAAATTTTAGATTAAAAAAAATTGAAACTGCCAAATCATTTTATGATATTGATTTGGCAGTTTTTATAATTCAGGGAAATAAATATCAAAAGTGGCACCTTTCCCTATTTCACCTTCGGCAGTAATAAACCCTTTATGGTTTTCTACGATTTTTTTCACAATTGCCAGACCAATTCCTGTCCCGGCAAATTCATTCTCTGTATTTAAACGTTGAAAAACATCAAAAATACGCTCTTTATATTCTTTGTCAAAACCAATACCATTGTCGGAAACCTGAAAATGAAGGTATATTTTTTCAGGAAAATCAATATCAGGTCTTATATCTTCTCCTTTTATATTCTTTGCCTTAATTTCGATATAAGGAATTTGATCTTTTTTAGAAAATTTTAAGGCATTACTAATTAAATTATGCAATAATTGTCTGAACTGAAATGGTATAATGGTAGCATATCCTAAAGGATGAAAATTAACTATGGCATTTGTTTCTTCTATGCGTTCATAGAAATCGCTTTTTACTTCTTCGGCAATCTCATCCAGATTCGTATCAACAAACACTCTCTCGGCAGAATTTGTCCTTGAATACATTAAAAGATCCTGAATCAGGTTTTGCATTCTTTTTGCCGAAATATCAATTTTATGAAGGTATATTTTGGCTCTTGCCGATATATTCTGATCGTCTAAATCGACCAAACGGCTCACGAAAGTTTGTATTTTTCTTAATGGTTCCTGTAAATCATGGCTTGAAATATAAGCAAAAGACTCAAGTTCAATATTCATGTTTATCAAATCTTTATTTTTAGATTCGAGTTCGGCGGTACGTTCAAAAACCTCTTTTTCCAGTTGGGAGGTAAAGTTTTTTTGATCCTGGATATCGGTGCTTGTTCCTACCCACATCTGAATATTTCCGAATTGATCTTTTTGGGCAATCGCACGGCTAAGCTGCCATCTGTATTCTCCATCAAATCTTCGGAAACGATGCTCTATTAAAAAGTCATTTCCTGTTTGGACAGCTTCCATCCATAGATTAATATTTTCTTCCCGGTCATCAGGATGAACAATCTGGAGCCATCCATTTTTTTCAATATACTTTTGCAAATTCCGGAATAGGTATAGACCGATTGGTTGAAATAATTTAAATTTCCCATCGCATCGCCGGTCCAAACGTGCTGTGGCATTGAGTCTGCAAGCAGTCTGAATTTCTTTTCACTTTCTTCAATAACATTTCTGGCAATAACCTGCAAAGTTACATCATTGGCAATGGCGACAATACCCGAAATAGTTCCGTCAGGTTCTTTTAAAGCTTCATAAACAACATTTATAAAAGTCTTTTCACCAATTTTACCATTTCTGGTTATTCTTACCGGAAGTTCGTAGGCTGTAAATTTTTCGCCGGTCGTATAAACATTTTGCAAAATATCTTCTAAACCCTGACCGGAGGCTTCAGGAATCACTTTAAAAATGGGTTTGTTTATAACCTGATTTTTTTCTCTTCCCCAGATTTCGAGCATAAGATCATTTGCGATTTCAACCACATAATCCGGTCCCCTAAGAATACACATGGCATTTGGGGTTTGCATAATATTGTTCAGATAGCGATTATTGCTGTCTTCTAACTTTTTGACCACATTTACTTTCTCTGTAGTTTCAGTACAAATAACCAAAACTCCGGCAGGTTTTCCTGATTCGTTGTTTACAGGACTATAACTAAATGTCCAATAAACATCTTCCATTTTTCCATTACGGTAAATCGGCAATAATTGATCTTCGTGCCATGTTGCTTCACCCTCTAAAAGAACCTGGTCGATAAGCGGTTTTATAAAATCCCAGATTTCGGGCCAGGCATCAACTCCTTTTTGACCTAATATAGAAGGATGCTTTCCATCGTTTCCCAAACTGGGACGATAGGCATCATTATAAAAACAAATAAGTTCAGGACCCCAAAATAAGAACATTGGAAATTTAGAATTCAAAAGAAGCCCCAATGTTGTGCGTAAACTTTGTGGCCATGACTCAACAGGGCCCACCAAAGTTTTACTCCAGTCTTTAGCTCGGGTTAACTCACCCATTTCGCCTCCTTTTGCTAAAAAATCCTGATCTATTAGGGTCATTTTAAAAAATATTTTTGGTTTCTTTTAAAAATAAAAAAACTCCTATGTCCAATAAATATAGCAATTTATAAATTAATTTTAAAAATAGCAATGTCATAAAAAGGCTGTTTCTTTTATTTTTCGCATAAATTATTTAATGGGATAAAAAAAATATTTATTGAGTTAAAAAATGGATTTGAAATGAATGAAATTTGTCAGTAAACATTGTTTTTACATCCTGATATATACACGTAAACTAATTATTATGAAAAAAGAATCTTCAAAAAACGAGATAGAATATATAGAGGAGTACCAAAAAAACGGATATTGCTGTAATTTTCTGTTTAAGGATAATGCCCTTTTAGAAACGGAATCAAAATACCCCTATCAGCCTGAGGAAATTTTTATTGTTGCCCATCATAGATATGAAGGAATAAGTAATCCTGATGATATGTCGATTTTGTATGTTATAGAAACTGCCGACAATAAAAAAGGAACTTACTTATTAGGATACGGACCAACTGCTGACTTAGAAGCTGCCGAATTCTTTAAGAATATACCGGAAGAAAATTATTCGAAAAATGCGGATATTCATAAGCTGACATAGAGTTTGTTTATTAAATTATAAATATTACAAGTATAGGATTTTTTTATTTTGCTGATAAGACAGCTGTTTCAAATGTATGTTTGGACAGCTGTTTTTATTTATAATAATTTTTATAAGGTATTAATTATGAAAGTTGTACGAAAAATTATATAACAATAAACATTCAAACTATTGCGAAATTTGAATTGTTCAAAAAGAGTAAAAGATTTGAACTCTAGTTTAATATAAAATTCAAATACTGACAGATGAAAAAACTTTACATAAATACAGCTGAAATGAATACTATTTTTAATGATCTTAAAGATAGTCTGAACGGAACTTTGACTTTAGAAAACAATCAATATAAACTAAAGGTTAATTCCAAAAAAGCAAAAGGAACAATAAGCGGAATGACTTTTAACAAGCAAATGGCTTATATGGAATTTGATGTTTTTTTTCATGACGATGTTGTATTAAGTATGGAATCATCAGCAAATTCTCCTGTTTTATTTGCCTACTGCTCTGAAGGTAATTTAAGTCATAGTTTTGGAATTAACGGAGATAAGAAAGATATAAAACCGAATCAGACTGGAATCCTGAGAAACACATCAAATATTAATAGTGTTTTATTTTTTAAAGGCTTTAAACGAGTTAAATTTTCGCTCATCAGTAATAATGTTTCTACTGCAGAAGATGCAGGTTTATCTTCTGATTTAAAAATAATGTTTACAAATCCATCGGGAAAATATATACATGTTGGACCGACTAATGGAGGTATAACAGAAAAAATCAATGAATTTACCAAAGTTCCCCAAAAAGGAATTGTTGGGAATTTAGTAAGAAAAAGAATTTTAGAGAATATTCTCGAAATTGAACATATGCAGCATAGTTATGGCTACGTAAAAGCAATACAGCCGATTTTAAATCTGGCTACAAAACAGCTAGAGGAATTTAAAAGAATTTCTAATTTAAATATTTTAGAGACTTTTTATGGAATGAGAAACGCTGGAAGATATTATCTGCCTCGATTTTTAAAACAAAAATACCATTTGACATTTAGTCATATTGTTAAAAATTAGTTAGCTGTAAAGCATTATTATATTCTGTCATTTATCAAAAAAAAACAGCTTTTGTCAAGCTGTTTTTTTTATTTTATTCTTTTTCATAATAAATAATAAAATAGATCATAATAAGATTTAAAAGGAATGAAACGCTGTTGGTAATAATTATTGGCCAATCATTTTTTAAAATTCCGTAGATAATCCATACCATAATTCCAAAAGTTAAAATACTAAAAGTCAGCAATGAAATGGCTTTTACTTTTTTTGTTTTCCAAACTTTTATGATTTGCGGAATAACCGAAACAGTGACGCAGATCCCACCAAAAAGACCAATAAGATCGATATAGTTCATAATATTTTATTTTTATCCTCCAACCATTTCACCTCCGTTTACATGAATGAACTGACCGGTAATATAACTGCTGTCATCTGATGCCAAAAAAACGTATGCGGGTCCAACTTCAGATGGCTGACCTGCTCTTCCCATGGGGGTATCTTTTCCAAAGTCTGAAACTGTATCAAACGTGGCCACAATCAGAGGAGTCCAGATGGGACCGGGAGCAACACCGTTTACCCTGATTTGTTTTTCTGCCAGCATAGCCGATAAGGATCTTGTAAAAGTTAAAATTGCCCCTTTTGTACTTGAATAATCAAGAAGATGCCCACTTCCGCGATAAGCAGTCACAGAGCTGGTGTTAATTATACTGTCACCTTCCGTTAGAAACGGCAACGCTGCTTTTGAAATATAAAAATAAGGGTAAATATTAGTTTCAAATGTTTTTTGAAGTTGGGCTGCCGTAATTTTTTCTAATTCATTTTGGGGAAACTGAACTGCTGCATTATTGACAATTATATTTATTTTATTAAACGCCTGATGGCATTTTTTTATAGCCTCTTTGCAAAATTTCTCTTCCTTTAAATCTCCACTGATTAAAAGACATTGCTGACCTTCTTTTTCAATCAGTTCTTTAGTTAACAGGGCGTCTTTGTCTTCTTTCAGATAAACAATTGCAATATCAGCGCCTTCTCTGGCAAAATGCACCGCCACACTTCTGCCAATTCCGCTATCGCCTCCTGTAATAAAGGCGACCTTGCCTAAAAGTTTTCCGCTTCCCACATAATTTTCCTTAATAATCTCAGGTTCGGGTTTCATTAAATATTCATTACCTGGGAGTTCTTGTTTTTGTTCCGGAAATGTTTTTTCTTTTTTCATAACACATTAATTTTAGAATAATAGTAAATCTAAAATAATGCGATTTCTGATTAAAATTTGACCTCAATAAATTAAAAATTATCTCAATAAATGTTATTTGTTTAAAACTGGAAAAAATGGGAATTATGTAATTAATTAAATTTGAGGTAAAATGCAACTGGATCTTTTTTTTATAATTTTGGAAGTTTCGAAGATTTTTAATAATTATTTTAAAAGAATATTTTCTTAAAATATTTTTAAGTTATAACACTTTAGCCCTAAAACTAAAAACAAAATGATATTAATTGTAGACGATATACGGGCAAATATAATTGCCTTAAAAAAAACATTAGAATTACATAATATCGATGTTGATACTGCAGAATCAGGGGAAGAAGCATTAAAGAAAATTTTACAAACCGATTACTCCCTGATTATAATGGATGTTCAGATGCCTGGACTTGATGGTTTTGAAGTAGTAAAAATTCTTTCCGGTAACAAAAAAACAAAAGACATTCCTGTCATTTTTCTATCAGCCCTTAATATCGAAAAAAAATACATTTTTAAGGGGTATGAAACGGGCGCTGTAGAATATATAACCAAACCTGTAGATACTGATTTACTGATTTTAAAAGTAAAAACTTTCCTGAAGATTTACGAACAGCAGAGTCAGTTAAAAGAAATGAAAGAGTTGCTTTCGAAAGAAATTAAAATCAGGAAAGAAGCCCAGGACAATCTGGAAATAAAAATTGCAGAAAGAACAAAAGAGTTAGTTTTAAAAAACGAAGAACTGGAATTTAAAAATCATGAATTACAGCAATTTTCCTGGGTTGTTTCGCATGATTTGAATGAACCGATAAGAAAAATTCAGATTTTCATTAAAATTATAAAAGATCTGTATCTGGCGAAAGATGAAAAAGCGGTTGATTATGTTAACAGGACTATTAAATCGGCAGAAAGAATGCAGACCCTGATTACAGATTTGCTGGCTTACTCCAGATTATCATCAAAAGTACAGCCTGAAAAAACCGATTTGAATATTGTGCTGCAGGAAGTTCTCTCCGATTTCGATTATCTTATCGAAAGCAAAGGAGCTGTTGTTAAAACAAATGGGCTCCCGACTATTGACAGCATTCCGAGTCAATTGCGACAGGTTTTTCAAAATTTAATTGGAAACGCTCTTAAGTTTTCAAATAATACAAACCATCCTTTAATAGAAATCACTTCTGAATTCATTGAAACAAAAAGTTTTGATGGAGAACCTTTGCCAGAAGGAAAATACTGCCGCATTATTGTTAAGGATAACGGAATTGGTTTTGATGAAATTTACCTGGACAGGATTTTTATCATTTTTCAAAGCTTAAATGACCGCCAAAGTTACGAAGGAACAGGGATTGGACTTGCAATTGCAAAAAAAATAATCGAAAAACACAACGGCTTAATTACCGCTAAAAGTGAAATAGGCAAAGGGGCAAGTTTTATTATGGTTTTACCTTTAGAATATCAGGAATCAAAATAATTCATATGAAAAAAAATAACTTTAAAAGAAATTTACTTGTAAGTTCAATGATTTCATTACTGATATTAATGATCAGTTCTACAGCATCATTTCTTAGCATAAAAAATTTATTGGAAAGTAATTTTTGGGTTAATCATACCCAGGATGTAATTTATAATTTAAATGAAGGATCAGCCAAAATTATTGAAGCCCAGACTAATATGCGTGGTTATCTCTTAACCGGTGACGAACAATTTGTACAAATGTATAATGATTGCGAATCAAAATCGAATGACTATTTTGATAAGTTAGACAAACTTACCGCTGATAATCCGTCTCAACAAAGAGAATTACAAGAATTAAAAGTTCTCAGGACTAATTTTTTTAAATATCTAAACAATCAGGGTGTAAAAAAACGACTGGGAAAAAACACGGTCACGTTTGATCTCAATGAAGGGAAAAAAATGATGAACGAGTTGCGGTCAAATGTTAAAAGAATTGAAAACGGAGAACAAAATCTTCTAAAAAAACGAAATGAAAATTCAGAACGTTATGGCAGATATAGTATTCTTTTAATTATTGTAGCCTTTATTGTTGCATTTTCTATTTCGATACTATCTTTAATGCGTATTTTAAAAGATTTTAGTGAACGCACCTTGCTGCAGCAGGAGTTAGAAAGAAAAGATAGGGAAATTGCTGAGAGAATTGACGCTATAAGTACTATCGCAGCGAATATTTCCAACGGAAATTATGACATTCGTATAGACGATACCAAGGCAGACTCACTAGGCAGTGTAGCAGAATCATTAAATAATATGAGCGTCTCCCTAAAAAAATCTTTTGGCTTATTATCAGAACAAGAATGGCTGCAAACGGGTGTTGCCAGCCTCAATAATGTGATGTTGGGCGATAAATTAATGAACCAATTATCAAAAGATGTTATTGAATTTTTATGTAATTATACCAATAGCAATGCCGGTGTTTTATATATTCTTGATGGCGATGATCTTTCTGCTGCTGCGGGTTACAGTTATATTCCGAGTAAAAATAAAGAACGTATTAAAAAAGGCGAAGGTTTAATTGGTCAATGTGTTGTTTCGGGCAAAATGCTAGAATTGAAATCATTAAAGCCTGAAGATATTCAGATCAGTTATGCATTAGGCGAAATAAAACCTGCCCACATAGTGGCGGTTCCTTTGATGGGTACCAAAATTGAAGGCGCAGTTGAACTGGCAGGTGTTCATGAGTTTTCACCATTGATTTTAGAGTTTCTAAAAATTGTGTCCGGTAATATTGCAATCGCGATAAAGTCTACAAAACACCGCCAGCGTGTGTTCGAATTACTTGAAGAAACCCAATCACAGTCTGAAGAATTGCAAATTCAGCACAGTGAGCTTGAAGCTATAAACTCTGAATTGGAAGCACAGACCGAAAAACTCCAGGCTTCCGAAGAAGAATTAAGGGTACAACAGGAAGAACTTCAGCAAACTAATGAAGAATTGTCTGAGCGAAGTGCTTTACTGGAAGAAAAAAACAGCGAAATTCAAAAGAAATCAGAAGCTTTAGAACTTTCAACACGTTATAAATCAGAGTTCCTGGCGAATATGTCGCATGAATTAAGAACACCTTTAAATTCTATTTTGCTCTTAAGCCGATTATTATCCGAAAATAACGGCAAAGGGATGGATACAGAGGAAATTGAGTTTGCCAAAGTAATTCAGAGTTCAGGAAACAGTTTATTAGGTTTGATTGATGAAATTTTGGATCTGTCTAAAATTGAGGCTGGAAAAATGGAACTGGAATTTACAGAAGTTCCTACCCAGGAAATAACCGAAACCCTTTCGAGTTTATTTACCCAGGTTGCCAAAGAAAAAAATATCAGATTTGAAATCATTTCAGAAGAAGCTCCAATTGTCATTAAAACAGACAGAATGCGTTTAGAGCAAATTCTTAAAAATCTAATATCGAACGCTATTAAATTCACAGATGAAGGTGCTGTAAGCCTGGAAATTAAAATAAATGATGATGACAGTAATATCATTTGTTTTATTGTAAAAGATACAGGAATTGGAATACCGTTAGATAAACAACCTTTAATTTTTGAGGCTTTTCAACAGGCAGACGGGTCAACGAAACGAAAATATGGCGGTACCGGTTTAGGTTTGTCTATTAGCAGGGAACTGGCAAAATTACTTAAAGGAGAGATAACCTTACACAGTGTAGAAAATGAAGGAAGCACCTTTACGTTTTGCTTACCCATTTTTGGATCGGCAATAAAAACACCTCCAATCGAAAAATTGCCACCAATCGAAATTGAAGATAAAGAAGAAAATAAAGAAACAGATTCAAAAAATAAATACATCAGTACTATTATTCCTGATGAAATTGAAGATGACAGAAACACAGTTTCTAAGGATGATAAAGTGATTTTGATTGTTGAAGATGATATCAATTTTGCGAAATCATTGTTAACCTTCAGCAGAAATAAAGGATATAAAGGAGTGGTTGCCGTAAGAGGTGATTATGCGCTAGATTTTGCTTTGAAGTACAAACCAATTGGGATTTTATTAGATATTGAGCTTCCTGTAAAAAGTGGCTGGGAGATTTTAGAAGAACTTAAAAATGAGACACAAACCAAACATATTCCGGTACATATTATGTCATCGCATAAATTGAGGCAGGAAAGTCTTTTAAAAGGAGCTGTTGAGTTTCTTGATAAACCGGTTGCTTTTGAAAAAATTCCGGAGGTTTTTATGCGGATAGAACATATTATAAACAAGGAAGCACAAAAAGTTTTAATTATTGAGGATAATCCTAAGCATGCAAAAGCACTTGCCTATTTCCTCGAAAGCTATAATATTAATTCTGAAATTAAAAGTGAAGTATCAGATGGATTAGAGTCACTTAATAAAAGCGAAATTGATTGTGTGATATTGGATATGGGAATTCCCGATAAACATGCTTACGAAATTTTGGAAGGTGTAAAGAAAACCCCGGGCCTCGAAAATCTTCCTGTAATTGTTTTTACCGGAAAAAGCCTGTCGCTGAAAGAAGAAGTAAAAATTAAGAAATACACAGATTCCATTATTGTAAAAACAGCACATTCTTATCAGAGAATGTTGGATGAAGTATCGCTTTTTCTGCATTTGGTTGAAGAAAACAGAGATACCGGTAAAAAAGAAAGTTATAAAAAACTTAATCTGCTGAATAATATTTTATTCGATAAAACGGTTTTAGTAGTTGATGATGATGTCCGTAATATTTATTCACTTACCAAAGCGTTAGAAGTATTCAAGATGAATGTAATTACAGCTTTTGATGGTAAAGAAGCTATAAAAGCACTCGAAGAAAATCCAAATACGGATATTGTCCTGCTTGATATGATGATGCCTAACATGGATGGCTATGAAACAGCCGAAAAAATACGGAGCAACCCAAAACATCTGACACTGCCATTAATAGCCGTAACTGCAAAAGCAATGACGGGTGATCGTGAAAAATGCATCAAAGCTGGCGCCTCAGATTATATAACCAAGCCTGTTGATATTGATCAGCTGCTTTCCTTATTGCGAGTATGGCTGTATGATAAAGTTTAACTGTTGAGTGTATTCATAAAAAGATGATTAACACATAGAGACATTAGTTGTTATTTTAAAAAAGAATACAAAAAGAAATACTTTCTTTCACATAGCTGATTATGTGTATTTTAATAAGTGAAACGCTTTTTTGAATTACAGAATCTATGTTCCTAGCCTGCACTGAGCGAAGTCGAAGTGTGTTGAAAATGATTACAGCCAACACAGGTAAAATTTAATTAAATGTATTAAAATGAATAAAAAAAGACTCTTAATTATTGATGATGATCCGAGAAACATTTTTGCTTTGGAAAATACACTTCGTGCCAGATCATTCGATTGTTTATCATGTTTAAGTGCCGGGGAAGCTTTAAAAATATTAAATGCTGACGAATCTTTTGATGCTGTTTTAATAGATATGATGATGCCCGAAATGGATGGTTACGAAGCAATTCCTTTAATTAAACAAATCCCTTCCGGAAAAGATTTGTTTATTGTGTCCGTAACTGCCCAGGCAATGAAAGGGGATAGAGAAAAATGTTTAGAAGCAGGGGCTGATGATTATGTCTCTAAACCTGTAGATGTTGATAAACTGCTTTTAATCTTAAGCAAAATTTGAAATAGCTATGATAGAAGACATCGAGTTAGAAACCCTGATTAATGAAATTTATGAATATTACGGGTTTGACTTTGGAAGTTATTCTAGAGCCTCATTAAAAAGGCGTGTAAACAGGATATATCAATTAGATGGTTTTACTCATTTTTATGAATTTTTATCAAAAGTCAGATATGACCAGGAATATTATAAACACGTAGTCAACGAAATAACAGTAAATGTTACCGAAATGTTTCGTGATCCCTACTTTTATAAAGTAATCCGAAATCAGATTCTCCCATTATTGGCTACAAAACCTTTTATTCGTTTATGGCATGCCGGATGCGCTACCGGCGAAGAAGTGTATTCAATGGCTATTTTATTAAAAGAAGCCGGTCTTTTAAACAAATGCCTGATTTATGCAACTGATATCAATGAAAAAGTATTGGAAACTGCAAAAAAAGGAATTTTCCCTTTGAGAATGATGAAAGAATATTCAGAGAATTATCTGGATTCAGGAGGACAGGAAGATTTTTCAAATTATTATACAGCCAATTACGGAATTGCAAAATTCAATGAAGAATTATCTCAGAAAATGGTTTTTTCACAACATAATCTGGTGTCTGACAGATCATTCAACGAATTTGATTTTATTTTATGCCGAAACGTTTTGATTTATTTTGATAATGATTTGCAAAAAAGAGCCATTACTTTATTTGATGAAAGTTTATCAGTACAGGGATTTCTGGCGTTAGGCACCAAAGAAACCATAAAATATTCCATATCTCAAAGTAATTATAAACAGCTTGATAAAGAAAGAATATGGATGAAAGTAAAATAACATCAGGCTGTAAAGTAATTATTTTTGGAGGATCAGCGGGCAGTCTGCTTGCACTGATGCAAATATTGCCTCAATTAGTGGCAATAAATTTCATTGCCATTGTAATTGTGCTTCACAGAAAAAGTACAGATGAAGAAACTTTAGAAGGGCTTATTAAATTAAAATCTGTTATAGAAGTAAAACCGGTTGAAGATAAAGTACCTCTTTTGCCCGGATTTATTTATGTTGCGCCTTCTAATTATCATTTATTGTTTGAAAAAAATAATCTGTTGTCCTTAGACATTTCAGAAAAAATAAATTACAGCAGACCGAGTATTGATGTCTCTTTTGAATCGGCTGCAGAAGTATATAAAAATCAATTAATTGGAATTTTATTGTCAGGTTCAAATTCTGATGGCACACAAGGCTTAAAAGCAATTCAAAAAGAAGGAGGGATTATTGTAGTTCAGGATCCAAAATCAGCCGAAATGCCTTTTATGCCAACGAATGCAATCCAGAATACTACACCTGATTTTGTTTTAGATATTCAGGGAATAGTTCAATTTATTTTATCAGTAGATAAATAATTAAGATTCTGATAAAATACGCTTGATTATATTATTCTAAATCTTTCAAAATTTGATTCGCTGCAGGCAGATTCATCCGCTGTAATTCAGCAATCATAAGCTTTTTTTGCTCTTCGTTCATTTCAGGAGCAGGTCTTATAAATTCATTTTCATGTGCTTCCTTAAAAAATAAGGAATCAGTCCATTCATTTCGGAGACCATCAATCACAAGATGAATTCTGTCCCGGGTTCCGCGATTTGCAACCGAATGAGTAAAATTAGCATCAATATACCAGCATTCGCCTTCATTCATTATCAATCGCTTGCCATCTAGAATAAATTCAACCTCGCTGTTTGTAATAATCGGAATATGCAACCGAAAACAGCCATCTTCATAACCCAGACAATTATCACTGTGAGGCTTAACCTCTGCACCAACTGCCAATTGTAATAACCTGACAGCCGTTTTTTCGAATAAAAAGCTATCAAGGATTTCCTGAAAATAAGTGCAGTATTTTAAAATTTCTGTAGGTACGAGTTTTTCATCGGTATTTGGTAATGCGTAAATAGTATCCGATTTTCCATTTTGGGACATTAATGCAATCGACGTCCATTTTCCTGCATAATCATTTGTATTATAATGGTCTGTCCATTTTTCATTGATGATTTTATGAACATCATTTTTGAGTTTTTCAGTATCAAAAAACATCGGAAACTTAATATAACGAACTAATTTATCCATAATTAATCTCTTAGCCATTTTAACATTTTTGGAAAAGCCTCTTTACCTTCTTTACTTGCCCGTTCTTTTCCTAACGCAAGACCTGTCCATTCCAGAAAAGGTAATCCAATATAATTTTCACTGGTAAAATTTGAAATCAGCCACTCCGAATCATTTTTATATCCATTAGGATGAAATACAAATTCTATAGGTAATTCTAAATGCTTTGCTGCTGCAAAAGACCAAAGGATTGCAGCAATTTCTTCTCCTTGTGATGGCCAGTCAGTTGCCATTTCATTGGTTCCTGCCATTTTTCTTTCAGCAGAAGTAGTAACCGCCAAATGTCCGGTTTCATGCAGTATATCACCGGGATATAATAATTTTTCGAAATCAATATAGAGACAATTGGGACCTAAACCCAATCCCGGCAAAAAAGAAGTCTGCAATTCTTTTTCAACAATATCAATTCCGATTTCATTTAAAAAAGACAGCACTTTTTCTAATTCCGGAGATAGGTTTTTTATTGTCATGAATGAAGTAAATTTAATTAGCAATCAGGTCTATATACCAAAAACCATAATCAAAAGCATCTGTTTCGTTTGTATCACAAGCTGTATTAGTGGATTCGGTTTTTGGCTTTTCATATTTGCGATAAACAATTTCACCGACCTCAAAATTAATTGGTTCAGAGAAAATCGGGCCGTCAAAACTAAAAGTATGAAACTCACCGTTTTCACCACACACATCTACATTTTCCGGTAAGTCATTAATAAAAGACTCGTCTATTATTCGTCCGACAAAACTTTTGTCCAGAAAACGCTCATTTACACAAACTACAATTGTTTTGAATCCTAAATTAATAAATTCATGAATCAAATCCTTCGTTGGAATTTTCCAAATCGGAAAAACACCTTCAAAGCCAATTTGTGCTAACTTATCTTCACGGTATTTTCGCAAATCCTCGAGAAAAATATCTCCAAAAACAGATTGGGTAATGCCTTGTTCTTTTAATTCGGTTAAGGTTTTAGTCATCACATTTTCATATACTTCCATGGTTGGCATTTCCGGGACTTGCATGATTTTTAAAGGCAAACCAATGCTTTTTGCCTGAGCTTCGAGTAATTCTACACGAACACCATGCATTGAGATGCGTTGAAATTGCTGATTGACACTTGTCAATAAACATTCAATTTTAAATTCAGGATTTTGAAGGATTTTGTATAATGCCAGAGCAGAATCCTTTCCGCTGCTCCAATTAAACAAGGCTTTTTTAGGTATTGACACTTTATCGTATTTTTCTAATGTAAACATACAAATTTCATTCGATTTGTTGATGAAACCTTTGTAACTTTGAATTTCTTATTCGCCGAAAAATGACTTTATATCAGGATAAATTTAAAATTGATTCAAAAAGATTGAAAAACTGGGATTATTCAGGCGAAGCAGTTTATTTCATTACCATCGTTACTAAAAACAGAAAATGTATTTTTGGATCTGTTATAGATGATAAAATGATTTTAAATGATAATGGTCAAATTATCGAAAATGAGCTTTTGAAATCAATGAAAATTCGGAAAAATTGGTTTTTTTATAATTGGGTTGTTATGCCAAATCATATACATTTATTGATTGAAATTCAAGATAATAATCGTTCAGATTCTAACGTAGAGACACACAGCAGTGCGTCTACACCCAGCATATCGACAAATAATATTGACGTAAACGTTGCCGAGGAGACGCACTGCTGTGCGCCTCTACAGGAAAACCAAAACCAATCGAAATCAAAATTATCCCGAAAACCCAATTCGATTTCATCATTTGTTGCTATTTTTAAATCGGTTACAACCAAACAAATTAATGATATTTGTAAAGACACACAGCAGTGTGTCTCTACCAAAATTTGGCAATCCAATTATCACGATTATATTGTTCGTAATTACAAAACATTTGATAAAATTTATCAATACATAAAAAGCAATCCGGGAAACTGGGAAACGGATTCCATAAATTCTAATTTTCAATGAAATACATCCTATTATTTATTACCAGCTTTGTTTTTGCGCAACAAACCCAATTTGTAGATTTTAAATCAGTTAGCGGACAATTGACATTAAACGTTAAGGGAAAATCGGTTTCAGGATCCGTAGATTATCAATTTGAAGTTCTAAAACCGCTGGATACCATAAAAATTGATGCTAAAAACATGGAGTTTTCCCATATTCAAATAGATAATAAGGAAGCTGTTTTTCTGAATACGGGCAAACAATTGCAGATTATTTATAAATTTCTAAAAGGAAAAAATCATTTAAGTTTTGAATATACTGCAAAACCGAAGCAAGCTTTATATTTTGTAGCTATTGAGAATTCAGATGTGCAAATCTGGACACAGGGACAGGGAAAATATACGAGCAATTGGTTTCCGAGTTTTGATGATGTCAACGAAAAAGTAGTTTTTAATTTAGGAATTACGTATGATAAAGAGTATCAGGTTGTTTCAAATGGTATTTTAGAAGAAAAAATTAAAAAAGAAAATAATCTGCATTGGCAATATAAAATGCAAAAGCCAATGAGTTCTTATTTATTGATGCTTACAATTGGAAAATTTGATAAAAAGGAATTCAGATCAAAATCCAAAATTCCGTTGGAATATTACCTGGAGAATAAAGATACAGATCGTTTTGAACCAACATATCGCTATTCTAAACGCATTTTTGATTTTTTAGAGAAGGAAATAGGAGTGAAGTACCCTTGGGAAATATACAGGGAAATTCCGGTTCGGGATTTTTTATATGCGGGAATGGAAAACACTACGACGACGCTTTTTGCTACAAGATATGTAGTTGATTCTATTGGTTTTGAAGATCGAAATTATACGAATGTTGATGCTCACGAATTGGCGCATCATTGGTTTGGTGATCTGATTACCGCCGAAAGCAGTACACATCACTGGCTTCAGGAAGGTTTTGCAACCTATTATGCGTTACTTGCAGAAAGGGATATTTACGGAGATAATTATTTTTATTCGAAATTATATGAAACCGCTCAACAAATAAAGTTTGCTTCACGCACGGATAATATTCCGCTTTTAAACGCAAAAGCCAGTTCTCTTACTTTTTATGAAAAAGGAGCGTGGGCATTGTTTGTTTTGCATGAATCAATAGGCGATAAAGCGTTTAAAAAAGCAATAAAAAGTTATCTGAAAAAATATGCTTATCAAACCGTAAATACTCAGGACTTCTTTGATGAAATTAAAAAAGTATCCAGTTTTGATTTGGTTCAGTTTCAGAAAACATGGCTTGAATCTACTGCTTTTGATACGGCAGCTGCAAATACTTTATTGAGTAAAAATAAAGTAATTCAGGTACGTTTAGAAGTTGATAAATTGAAAAAAACACCTTTGGCGGAGAAAAATGATTTTTTTGTTAAAACATTAAATTCTGATATTTATCATGCTGTTAAAATTGCTGTTCTTGATCAGTTGGAAGATGAAAAATACGAAGCAAAAAAGCAATTACTGCTTTTAGCTTTACAGACAAACAATGTTCCGGTTCGTCAGACTGTGGCCCAAACTTTGACAAAAATTCCGAAAGATTTCAGAGTTGAATATGAAGCATTGCTTGATGATAAATCGTATCAGACCCGGGAAATTGCATTATATTGGTTGTGGAAAAATTTTCCGGATCATCAAAGAGAATATTTAAACCGATCTAAAGACTGGATTGGTTTTAACGATTATAATCTTCGGACATTATGGCTTTCATTGGCATTGTCAACTCCGGATTATAGCGATAATCCGGAATCATTAATATCTGAATTGATTACTTTTTCTTCAACAAAATATGAAGCTACAACCCGACAGAACGCACTTGAAAAACTTATAGCTTTTAAAATAATAAACGATGAAGTCCTGACGAATCTGGTGAATGCGACCACGCATCATATGTGGCAGTTTTCAAAATTTGGGAGAGATACAATTCGGCTCTTAATAAAAAATACTGAAATGCGTGCTTCATTTGAAAGAATTTTGCCTAATTTGAACCCCGATGAACAATTTCAGCTGAGTCGTTTATTGAAAGAGTAAAAAAGAAAATAAAATAGAACAATGATATTGCCTATTTCTTTTGTCTTTTCCCAAATCAAATAAAACCTAACAATTATCTATGAGAGCATTGGTTATTTCCGGTGGTGGCAGTAAAGGCGCATTTGCCGGCGGTGTTGCGCAATATTTATTAGAAGTTAAAAAATATCAATATGATTTATTTTTAGGAACTTCTACCGGAAGCTTGTTAATTCCACATTTGGCACTTGGAAATGTTGAGAAAATCCACTCGGTTTATACCAATGTCAGTATGAGTAAAATTTTTAACATTTGTCCTTTTGTCGTCAAAGTCAAGGATGGTGTTGATATTGTTACGATTAACCATTTTAATGTCCTGCTTCAGTTTTTTAAAGGAAAAAGAACTTTTGGAGAAAGTAAAGGTTTGCGAAAATACATCCGGAATAATTTTACACTTTCAGATTTCAATAAATTAAAAAAGCTAAAAAAAGATGTTGTAATTACAGTAACTAATTTCACAAAAAACGAAGCTGAATATAAGTCAATTAAAGATTGTACGTATGAAGAATTTTGTGACTGGTCCTGGATATCCAGTAATTATGTCCCTTTTATGAGTCTGGTTAATAAAAATAATAATGAATATGGAGATGGTGGCTTTTCGAGCCTGGTTCCTATCCGGGAGGCGATCAACCGTGGTGCCACAGAAATAGATGTAATTATTCTTGAAACTGAAGTCAATATGAATAAAACGGTGATAGGTAAAAACCCATTTTCATTGATGATTGATTTATTCCGAATTGCCCTTGATCAAGTTGAAAAACACGATATTGCCATAGGAAAACTGATGGCAAACAATAAGGATGTAAAACTTAATTTATACTACACACCAACAAAACTGACAAATAATGCCTTGATTTTTAATAAGGAAGTGATGAAAACGTGGTGGGAGCAAGGTTATGAATATGCTCAGAATAAGTCTGAAATCATGAGTGATAATAAGTAAATGATTTTAGAATGTAGATTTTAGATTCAAAAAAATGATTATCAAAAAATCTAAAATCTACATTCTAAAATCTAAAATAAAATGTTACCACAATTCAGAAACTTCATTTTTAATATAACCCAAAGCTGCATTGCTTGGTGATTGTTTTTCTAATAAATCATTCAAAATTACTTCACGTAATTTATCAGCACTATCAACGCGATCACTCATAGCAGCTTTACGAATAATTTGTATCGTTGAGTTTTTAGCTGTTGTAATAATTGTCCAGCATTCATCAGACATATAAATCTGTTGCGTTAAATTATGCTCAAATTCCTGTTCGATCTGGTCAATTAGAAAGTTTTCATAATCGTGTTTTTCGTTTGAAATTGGAGCAATTCTAATCAATAATTTAGTTAAATTAATACGCTCTAAATATAAAGTCATGCGCTCGTATGCCTGTAAACGTATAGGTAACGATTCTTTATGAGCTTCTCTGTTTAATAAAAAATTACGCTTTTTATCATTGTTTTTGATGTGCAATTCAAAAAAACTGTAAGCCACAAATCCGGTAACGATGGCTGGTAAGGTATAACTTGCCAGTTCTATAATTCTTGTAAAATCCATTTTAGTAATTTTTTAGCAAAAATATACTTTTTGAGGAGAAATCCACTTTAAAATTATTGTAAAAACAAAATGTAATTTTACTTTTGTGCATAATTCTTTAAACCGACAAATACCCAAAAAAATGGATTCATATATTATATTTTTTTTATGTCTGGCAGCTTTTGCTGCAGGGTTTATTGATGCAATAGTTGGAGGAGGAGGGTTGATCCAGACTCCAATGGGATTAATTTTATTGCCTAATCTGCCAGTAGCAACTGTTATTGGAACTTTAAAAATTCCGGCCTTCAGCGGGACCTCCTTTGCCGCTTTTCAATACATGAAAAAAGTAGTAATTGAATGGAAGTTATTATTGATTATGATGTTTTTAGCGGTTCCATCGGCATTTTTAGGTTCCACAATATTGACTTATGTGAGTAATGATTTTATGAAACCATTATTACTTGTTGTTTTATCTCTTTTAGCAATTTATACTTATGCGAAGAAAAACTTCGGTCAGCACGTTGCAAAAGACCATTCTTATACCACACAAATTTTATATGCTGTTTTAATTAGTATAATCGTTGGCTTTTATGACGGGTTTATTGGTCCCGGAACAGGAAGTTTTTTTGTTGTTGCCTTTATTGCTTTAATGGGTTTTGATTTTTTGCACGCTTCTGCAAATGCTAAAATGGTCAATCTGGCAACTAATTTTGGTTCCATTTGTCTTTTTATGATAAAAGGAAAAATTATTTGGGCAATTGCCTTACCTATGGCCGCCAGCAATGCTTTGGGAGGTTGGTTAGGCGCTAAACTGGCTATTAATAAAGGAAACGGATTTATTAGGGTTTTCTTTTTGATTGTGGTAATCGGTACTCTTATCCGATTTGCTTATGATGTTTTTTACAAGTAAAAATACATTCTGCTTAATTCTCATTTTTTCTTTGATTTCTTTAAGTGATATTTATTTTATGTCATCGATTACAATTGTTTGAATTTTCGGGCTTTTACAGAGATCGTTGCGAATTTAATAATTGTATATTATATTATTTTTTAATTTTATTTTTAAATATTTAAAGTTTTTTTAACATTTTATTGGTTATTGTCGGAAAAATTATATAGTTTTGTGTAATCGATTACATATGATGATGCTGTTTATGTTTTTGATTTAATAATGAGTTTTCAAAATCGGATATAATTTCAAATAAATTATAATTTACTAACTAACCACAAAACCCCCTATTAAATGAAAAAAAAATTAACCAGTTTATTCAGTGCATTGTTATTTTTTCCGCTTTGCATGTATTCACAAATTTATGTTTCCCCAACAGGTGCTGCCGGTAATCCTGGCACCTTAGCCAGTCCCACTACAGTAGCAAATGCTATAGCAACAGTCAGTCCCGGACAAACCATCTATATGCGAGGTGGGACATATTCGATTGCTTCCACAATTTTGATTGACAGAGCAAATAGTGGTACATCAGGAAATCTTAAGCGTATAGAAGCTTATAATGGTGAAATACCGATTCTTGATTTTTCGGCACAAACAGAAAGTGCTTCCAATAGAGGCATTGTCTTAGATGGACTTTATTGGTATTTCAAAGGGATTACCATAAAAAACGCAGGTGATAATGGGATGCTCCTTTCAGGTAATAACAACACTTTAGACAATTGTATTTTTGAAAAAAACAGAGATACCGGTCTTCAGTTAAGCAGATATACTACAAGTTATACCACAATTAGCCAGTGGCCTTCCAATAATTTGATTCTGAATTGTGAATCTTTTGATAATAAAGATGTGGGTTCAGAAAATGCTGATGGTTTTGCTGCAAAACTTACTTGTGGACAGGGCAATATATTTAGAGGATGTATTTCTCATAACAATATTGATGATGGATGGGATTTATATACTAAAACAGATACGGGACCAATCGGAATTATTTTATTTGAAAATTGTGTAGCTTATAATAATGGTACACTAACCACTAGCGGGACTTCCGGAAGCGGAGATAAAAATGGTTTTAAATTAGGAGGAGAAGGTATTGCAGTAAATCATATTTTGCGTCGTTGTGTTTCTTTCGGTAACGGAAAACATGGTTTTACAGACAACAATAACCTGGGTTCAATAGAGATGTCTAATAATACCTCTTTTAATAATGCAGAAAGTAATTTTAATTTCCGAACAGGTGGAACTCACCAATTCAGAAATAATCTATCTTACAACTCAGGCAGCAGTGATAAAAAAACAGGAACGGATGTAAGTAATTCTAATGTATGGTGGATAAATAACGTTAGTACAAATGGTGGATCTCTGGTTGTTAGCAGCGCCGATTTTGTTACTTTAACTCCAACAGTTACTAAAAATGCTGACGGAAGTCCTAATTTAGGGAATTTTTTAGCATTAAGTGCCTCTAGTGATTTAATAAATGCTGGAGTTACTGCTACCGGAATTACTTTTAACGGTACAGCTCCAGATCTTGGTGCAAGAGAATCCGGAGGAACAGCAGTTACCAATTATACACTTACAACTACAGCAAATCCAACAGCAGGAGGTACTATCAGCCGTAGTCCAAATGCAACTAGTTATGCTAGTGGAACAGTAGTAACTCTTACAGCAACACCTGCATCCGGTTATACTTTTACAAGCTGGAGTAACGGGGCAACAACTGCTATTACAACAGTTACTATGAATGCGAACACTACGATTACTGCAAATTTTACTGCAACAGCTACTTCATACACATTAACTACTACAGCTAGTCCAACAGCAGGAGGTACTATCAGCCGCAGTCCAAATGCAACTAGTTATGCCAGCGGAACAGTAGTAACTCTTACAGCTACTCCTGCATCCGGTTATACATTTACTAGCTGGAGTAACGGGGCAACAACCGCTACTACAACAGTTACTATGAATGCGAACACAACAATTACTGCAAATTTTACTGCAACAGCTACTTCATACACTTTAACTACTACAGCTAGTCCAACAGCAGGAGGTACTATCAGCCGCAGTCCAAATGCAACAAGCTATACTAGCGGAACAGTAGTAACTCTTACAGCAACACCTGCATCCGGTTATACATTTGCAAGCTGGAGTACTGGAGCAACAACTGCTTCTACTACTGTTACTATGAATGCCAATACAACAATTACAGCAACGTTTAATCCGGTAACTACTGGTAATACGACTTTAAGAATTGACGATAATGCAACGATTGCAACTGGATATTGTGGTGCTGATGGATCTCTTCAAAACAGTTATACAGGAGCTGATGGCGGTTATTATGTCAATCTTTCTAATTCGGCGGCAAAAGGAATAGACTATTCTGTTAATGTACCTTCTGCAGGAACATATACAATTAAATTTAGATATGCCAATGGTAGCAGCTCATCAGCTACCGTAGCTAAAGTTGTTTTAAACGGAGCTACCGCTATTGCAAGTTTAGGGTTTCCTAAAACGTCTAGTTGGTCAACCTGGTCAACTACTGCAGATGCAACTATTACATTGGTAAGCGGAATAAACAGAATAAGATTGGAAACTACCGTGAGTTCAGAATTTGCTAACGTTGATTGGTTAGAAATAACAGGAAATTCTCCAACAGCAGCTAGCTGCAGCAGTTCAGGTAAAACACTTTCTTCTAATACTGTTATTACAGAAACTACTCCTGTTTTTGAAGCAGTTGTTTCTCCAAATCCGGCTGTAAATACTATTAAATTGATAGTGAATACAACTGAGGCTAAAGAAGCAAGTATCATTTTGACTAATATTAATGGACAAATACTTGTTTCAAAAAAGCAAGTATTGGAAAGTGGTCAAAATGTGATTGCAGTTAATGACAATGCAATTACTGCTGGTTTATATATTCTTACTGTTCAATCAGAAGGGATCAAAAAATCAATAAAAGTAATCATGAAATAAAAAGGTAAAACACTTTTTAAATTATAAGCCACCTCAATAAAATGGGGTGGTTTTTTAATTATATTTTATGAACGAAAAAGGATATGGGTAAAAAAAGATATTATTAATGCAAATTTTTCTATTTGAGGTAAGTTTGATTTTTATAGAGTAATTTTCTAAGAGTTAAATTCTTATTTTTGCATAAAAGGAAAATAATTCATGCATAAATATATTGACCAGCTAAACGAAGCGCAAAGAGAACCTGTTTTACAAAAAGATGGGCCAATGATTATTATTGCTGGTGCAGGATCTGGAAAAACACGTGTTTTAACTATCAGGATTGCTTATTTAATGCATCAGGGAGTTGATGCATTTAATATATTGTCACTTACATTTACAAATAAAGCAGCTCGTGAAATGAAAAGCCGTATTTCGGCGATTGTTGGAGCCAGCGAGGCAAAAAACTTGTGGATGGGAACCTTCCATTCTGTTTTTGCACGTATTCTTCGTTCAGAATCAGAGCATTTGGGATATCCTTCCAACTTTACCATTTACGATTCGCAGGATTCACAGCGACTGATTTCTTCGATTATAAAAGAAATGCAGCTGGATCGTGATATTTATAAACCTAAACAAGTTTTAGGCCGTATTTCAAGTTATAAAAACAGCTTAATCACTGTAAAAGCGTATTTTAATAATCCCGAATTGCAGGAGGCTGATGCTATGGCAAAAAAGCCGAGATTGGGAGAGATTTATCAACAATACGTTGAACGTTGTTTTAAAGCCGGAGCAATGGATTTCGATGATTTGTTATTGAAAACCAATGAATTATTAACTCGTTTTCCGGAAGTTTTAGCCAAATACCAAAATCGTTTTCGTTATATTCTGGTTGATGAGTACCAGGATACAAACCATTCTCAGTATTTGATTGTAAGGGCTTTATCAGATAAATTTCAGAATATTTGTGTCGTTGGTGATGACGCACAGAGTATTTATGCTTTTCGTGGAGCGAACATCAATAATATTTTGAATTTTCAGAAAGATTACGAAGGGGTAAAAACCTTCAGATTAGAACAAAATTATCGCTCAACCCGAAATATTGTTGAAGCGGCAAATACCATTATTGATAAAAATAAAACCAAGCTTGATAAAATCGTTTGGACAGCAAATGATTTTGGGCCAAAGATTAAAATTCACCGCAGTTTAACAGATGCAGAAGAAGGGCGTTTTGTTGCCAGTACCATTTTTGAACAAAAGATGCAAAATCAACTTCATAATGGTGCTTTTGCAATTTTATATCGTACCAATGCACAATCCCGTGCAATGGAGGATGCATTGAGAAAACGTGATATTCCGTACAGGATTTATGGAGGTTTATCTTTTTATCAGCGGAAGGAAATTAAGGATGTATTGTGTTACCTGCGTTTAGTGATTAATCCAAAAGATGAAGAAGCATTAGTCCGCGTAATTAATTATCCGGCAAGAGGAATTGGAGATACAACTGTCGAAAAGCTAACAATTGCGGCAAATCATTACAAACGCTCAATGTGGGAAGTAATGGTGAATATTGATAAAATTGACTTGAAACTGAATTCAGGAACAAAGAATAAATTGAATGATTTTGTGACAATGATTCAGAGTTTTCAGGTAATTAACGAAAATCAGGATGCTTTTTATATTACAGATCATGTTGCTAAAAAAACGGGTTTGGTTCAGGAATTGAAGAAAGATGCTACTCCGGAAGGAATGGCCAAAATTCAAAATATCGAAGAACTTCTAAATGGTATTAAAGATTTCACCGAAGGCCAGAAAGAAATTGATGGCGCAAGAGGAGCCTTATCTGAATTTATGGAAGATGTCGCATTGTCAACTGACCTTGATAAAGACACAAGTGATGAAGATCGTGTAGCTTTAATGACAATTCACTTAGCAAAGGGGCTTGAATTTCCTCATGTTTTTGTCGTAGGTATGGAAGAAGATTTGTTTCCGAGCGCGATGAGTATGAGTACAAGAAGTGAATTGGAAGAAGAACGCCGTCTGTTTTATGTAGCGCTTACCCGTGCAGAACATCAGGCATATTTAACATATGCACAGTCGCGTTATCGCTGGGGGAAACTGACAGATAGCGAACCATCACGTTTTATTGAAGAAATTGATGGACAATATTTAGAATATTTAACGCCTACAGAAAATAACTACCGTTATAAACCAATGATTGACAGTGATATTTTTGGAGATGTTGATAAATCAAAATTGAGGTTAGCAAAACCGGTTGGAGGAACACCTCCAAAATATATTACAGATAATGAGCCTAAGCCGGATTTAAATATTCGTAAATTAAAACCAGTTACAGGGACTAATCCCAATAGCAGCGCTCCCAATTTATTTGACAGTAAACTAACTGTTGGAAATGTAGTAATGCATGAACGTTTTGGAAAAGGGGAAGTAATCAATTTAGAAGGGGTTGGAGCGGATAAAAAAGCTGAAATTAAATTTGAAGTTGGGGGAATTAAAAAATTATTATTGCGATTTGCCAAACTAGATGTAGTTGGGTAATTAAATTTGTTTTAAGTTTAAAGTAGTTTTGAAAGAACTTTAAACCTGAAACCTGAAACAAAAAATATAAAAATGTCAGAATTTATAAAAATATACCCGGATAAACCCAGTGAAGCAGCGATTGCAAAAGTCGTTAAAGTACTTCAAAACGGAGGTTTAGTTATTTATCCAACAGATACCGTTTACGGATTGGGCTGTGATATTACAAATTCCCGTGCGCTGGAAAAAGTTGCAAAAATTAAAGGAGTAAAATTAGAGAAAGCAAATTTCTCCTTTATTTGTCATGATTTGAGTAATTTATCCGATTATGTGCGTCAGATTGATACTGCAACTTTTAAAATTTTAAAAAGAGCCTTACCAGGACCATATACTTTTATTTTACCGGGAAATAATAATTTGCCAAAAGAATTTAAGAAGAAAACAACAGTTGGTATTCGTGTTCCTGATAATAATATTATTTTAGAAATTGTTCGACAATTAGGAAACCCAGTTGTATCAACTTCGATTCGTGATGAAGATGATGTAATTGAGTATACGACAGATCCTGAATTGATTTTTGAAAAATGGCAAAATCTGGTTGATCTTGTTATTGACGGTGGCTACGGAGATAATATAGGCTCTACGATTATTGATTTATCAGAGCATGAACCGGTAATTGTAAGAGAAGGAAAAGGAGATATCGATATTTTGTAAAAAAAAACTTAAACTATTAACTGCTTTAAAAAATATTATTTGTAACTTTAGTGTTAGTTAAAATTTAGTTAGTTAATTAAAACAAATATTATCCCTGATTGATTTTAAGGATAATAAAAAAGCAGGTCAATTGACCTGCTTTTTCTTTGTAAGTAAGAATTAGAAATTACTATTGTTGTTGTTTTTTCATTTCTTTTTCAATCATATCATAGAACTGATCGATTTTCGGCATAACAACAATACGTGTTCTTCTGTTACGGGATTTGTTATCCGGAGTATCATTTGCAACTAAAGGTACATAAGAACTTCTACCGGCAGCAATTAATTTAGCAGGGTTAACTCCTAAATCATTAGTTAAAACACGAACTATAGAAGTTGAACGTTTTACGCTTAAATCCCAGTTGTCTAATAAAACTCCATTGCTTTTGTATGGTACATTATCAGTATGACCTTCAACCATACATTCAAAATCAGGTTTGTCATTTACAACTTTTGCAACTTTAGCTAAAACGCCTTTTGCTTTGTCGCTTACGTCATAACTGCCACTTTTAAATAATAATTTATCAGCGATAGAAATAAATACAACTCCTTTTTCTACATTAATTTCGATATCTGGATCAGAGATTCCAACAGAACTTTTTAAACTTGTTACTAAAGCCAAAGTTACACTGTCTTTTTTAGTTAAAGCATCCTGAAGCCTTGATATTTTTAAATCTTTTTCTTTTAAGCTTTCTAAAGATTTTTCAAGATTTTCAGCTCCTTTTGTAGTTAATACAGTTAAATCTTTTGAGCTGCTGATCAAGTCTTGATTATGTTCTTTATAGCTTTGTGCTGTTGCAGCTAAACCAGCTTTCTCTTCAAGACAAGTATTTAATTTTACTGTACAAGAGTTTAATAAATCTTGGATCTCTTTGTTTTTAGCTTCTAAGTCAGTGTATTTCTTTTTAGAAACACAAGACGTTAAAGCCATGAATACGGATAGTGCAATTGCTATTTTTCTCATAAATGTTAATTTAATTAGACGTTGTTTACAAATTTAGTTTTTAATATTTTGATTAGTGTTAAAGATTTCTTTAAAAACACCCAATTTCTTTATATAATACATGAAAACGACACTTTTTACAGTATAGTATTTTTGCATTTGAAAATCTTTTCTTTTTCTGAGATAAATTAATGAAACACAGTAAAATGAAAAGTGAGCATGCAAAACTGCCAGTGTTTGTTTAAATTTTCCTTGTGTTAAAAATCTTACTCCGGCAATTCCATCAAGTATCATTCTGAAAAAAATGATGAAAAATAATCCCTTTTTTGGAAGGTTTTTAACGAGCATTAATAGTGAATTTCTAAAATTCAGGTATGTTTTTTTAGGATTACCTTGTTCTAAAGTAGCTCCGCCAACATGATAAACAACAGATTGATGATTGTATTTAATGACATGACCATCATTCTGCGCACGCCAGCATAAATCAATTTCTTCCTGATGAGCAAAAAATGATTCATCAAAACCTTCTAGCTCATCATAGACTTCTTTTCTTATAAAAAAACATGCACCGGAAGCCCAAAAAATTTCACAATCATCATCATATTGACCGTTATCTTTTTCGATCGTATCAAAAATACGTCCGCGACAAAACGGGTAGCCATATTTATCAATAAATCCACCGGCAGCTCCGGCATATTCGAAATATTCTTTGTTTTTAAAATCAAGGATTTTAGGCTGAATAATGGCAGTTTGTTTTTCAGTATCAAAAGTTTCAATAATAGGTTTCAGCCAATTTTCAGTTACTTCAATATCAGAATTGACTAAAGCATAAATTTCAGAATCAATCTCTTTTAAAGCATCATTATATCCTTTTGCGAAACCATGATTACCACTGTTTCTGATGATTTTTACTGTGGGAAAGTTTTGTTTGATAAAATTTACAGAATCATCAGTAGAAGCATTATCTGCTACATATATTGATGCTTCTTCCGAAAATTGAACTACAGATGGTAAAAATTGCTCTAATAATTTTATTCCATTCCAATTTAAAATGACAACAGCTATTTTATCCAAAAGTATCTTTTTATAATTTAATATATTTCTTTATAATCTGGTAAGGATTTTAAAAATTCATATTTCTCATTTTCAAAATCCATCTGACAATAATAATGATTCAGACCGTTTGTGACTTTCAAAAACCGTGCCTGCATTGTCATATTGTAACGTGCAATCTGATCAAAAGTTGCCTGCGAGATTTTGATTTCAGGCGCTTTGCATTCAACCAATATATGTATAGAGCCATCAGAATTAAAAACAACAACATCGTATCTTTTCCGTAATCCATTGACCGTTAAAACTTTTTCTACATTAATTAAGGATTTTGGATATTTTTTTTCGTTCATTAAAAAATGAACAACATGCTGACGGACCCATTCTTCAGGAGTAAGAATGATAAATTTTTTCCTGATTTCATCAAAAATAGACACTTTATTTTCGCTATTTTTGAATCGGAAAGTATAAGTTGGAAAATTTAATTGCTGCATAGAGCAAAAATATAAAATAGTTTTTGGGTTTCAGGTTTAAACTTGAAACTTTAAGCTTGAAACAAAAAAATTGAATGGATGAAGTTGTAAAAATTGTTAATGATATAAAGGCCGGAAACATCAAGCCTATTTATTTTTTGATGGGGGAAGAACCTTATTATATTGACAAATTATCTGAATATATTGAGCAAAATATACTTTCGGAAGAAGAAAAAGGATTTAATCAGACTGTATTATACGGCAGGGATGTTTCTATTGAAGATATCGTTTCAACAGCTAAGCGTTATCCTATGATGGCTGATCGTCAGGTTGTCATTGTAAAAGAAGCACAGGATTTATCAAGGACTATTGATAAGATTGAATCATATGTAAATAATCCGATGGAGACAACGGTATTAGTTTTCTGCTATAAATATAAAACACTTGATAAACGTAAAAAAGTAACTAAATTATTAGCCCAAAAAGGAGTTGTTTACGAAAGTAAAAAATTATACGAAAATCAGGTTGGTGATTGGATAAAACGTGTTCTTGCCGGAAAAAAATATACCATTGATCCAAAAGCTAATGCTATGCTGGTAGAGTTTTTGGGTACAGACTTAAGTAAAATCAACAATGAACTGGAGAAACTACAAATTATTTTGCCTCAGGGTACTGTAATTACACCACAGCATATTGAGGAAAATATTGGTTTCAGTAAAGATTATAATGTTTTTGAACTCCGAAAAGCAATTGGCGAAAGAAACCAAATCAAAGCTTATAAAATTGCTGAAAATTTTGCCCATAATCCAAAAGAATATCCATTGGTAATGACAACCGGATTAGTTTTTTCTTTTTTTATTCAGATATTAAAATACCATGGTTTAAAAGATAAAAATCCAAAAACAGCTGCTCCAATTTTAGGCGTTAATCCTTTTTTTATGAAGGATTATGATGTTGCGCTCAAGAATTATCCGATGAAAAAAGTCAGCCATATTGTGGGAACTCTTCGTGATATAGATGTTAAAAGCAAAGGTGTAGGAGCAAACGCTTTACCCCAGTCAGATTTGTTAAAAGAAATGCTGTATAAAATATTTAATTAAGCCATAGAAATTCACGATATTTGCATTTCCGAAAAAATTAAACGACGTTAAATTATTTACACAATTATGGGAATGAATAAAAATACCGTTTTAGGATGGGCGACTTTTATAATGGTACTTATGGGATTGTTACTTATAGGTTTGGGAGCTTTTAGATACAGTGAAGTATCAGGTTGGGGATTTGCAGCAACAGGAGTTGGTTTTTTAGCCAATGCATGGGTTTTTAATGCTTTAAAAGGCAGAGTTTAGCAAAATAAATTGCAATAACAAAAATCAAATACTATAGAAATAATTAATAAAATAAAAAATAAATAGAATGTCAGACGATAAGAAAGTAATTTTCTCAATGCAGAAATTGAGTAAAACCTATCCCGGAGCAGATAAACCGGTGCTTAAGAATATTTATTTGAGTTTCTTTTATGGAGCTAAAATTGGTATTTTAGGTCTAAACGGTTCTGGAAAATCTTCTCTGTTAAAAATTATTGCAGGTGTTGATAAAAACTATCAGGGAGATGTGGTTTTTCAACCGGGTTACACGGTTGGTTATTTAGAACAAGAGCCAATTCTTGATGATTCGAAAACCGTTATAGAAATTGTTCGTGAAGGGGCAGCTGAAACAATGGCAGTTCTTGAAGAATATAATAGTATCAACGATTTATTTGGTCTTCCTGAGAATTATGAAGATCCTGATAAAATGGACAAGCTGATGGATCGTCAGGCTGCTTTGCAGGATAAAATTGATGCGCTGGGAGCTTGGGAAATTGATACAAAATTAGAAATTGCAATGGATGCTTTGCGTACGCCCGATGGCGATACACCTATCAAAAATCTTTCGGGAGGAGAGCGTCGTCGTGTTGCTTTATGTCGTTTGTTATTGCAGCAACCCGATGTATTGCTTCTTGATGAACCTACCAACCATTTAGATGCTGAATCTGTGCTTTGGTTAGAGCAACATTTAGCTCAATATGCAGGAACTGTAATTGCGGTAACGCACGATAGATATTTCCTTGATAATGTTGCAGGTTGGATTTTAGAGCTTGATAGAGGAGAAGGTATTCCGTGGAAAGGGAATTATTCTTCCTGGTTAGATCAAAAATCAACCCGTATGGCACAAGAAGAAAAAGTAGCTTCTAAACGTAGAAAAACTTTGGAGCGTGAGCTGGACTGGGTTCGTCAGGGAGCTAAAGGCCGTCAGACAAAACAAAAAGCACGTTTACAGAATTACGACAAATTGTTGAACGAAGATCAAAAACAACTGGATGAAAATCTGGAAATCTATATTCCTAACGGTCCACGTTTAGGTACAAATGTTATTGAAGCTAAAAATGTTGCCAAAGCTTTTGGAGATAAATTATTGTATGATAATTTAAACTTTACTTTGCCACAAGCTGGAATTGTTGGAATTATTGGACCAAATGGTGCTGGTAAATCAACCATTTTCAAAATGATTATGGGAGAGCAAAAAACAGATAGTGGGGAATTCTCTGTTGGAGATACTGTAAAAATCGCTTACGTAGATCAGGCACACTCTAATATCGACCCTAATAAATCCATTTGGGAAAACTTTGCCGATGGTCAGGAACTAATTATGATGGGTGGAAAACAAGTCAATTCAAGAGCTTATTTATCACGTTTCAATTTTGGTGGCGGAGAGCAAAATAAGAAAGTTTCAATGCTTTCCGGTGGAGAACGTAACCGTTTGCATTTGGCAATGACTTTGAAAGAAGAAGGAAATGTACTTTTATTAGATGAGCCTACGAATGATTTGGATGTAAATACACTTCGTGCACTTGAAGAAGGTCTTGAAAACTTTGCTGGCTGTGCTGTAGTAATTTCTCACGACAGATGGTTCCTGGACAGAATTTGTACACACATCTTAGCTTTCGAAGGAGATTCTGAAGTGTATTATTTCGAAGGAGGTTTCTCTGAATATGAAGAAAATAAAAAGAAACGTTTAGGTGGTGATTTAACCCCAAAACGTTTGAAATACAGAAAATTGATTAGATAATAATAAAAATAGAAAGCCTCAAATTACATGAATTTGAGGCTTTTTTATATAATGTTGTCACTCTGAGTGAAGTCGAAGAGTCAGGAGCTATTTCCTGCTATTCACTGCAATCTTTATGGTTTTAAAGAAAAACCATAAAGGATTTTCGTTGCTATCAGGGCTATGGCATTCGTTTTCAATAGAAATTTGGTTTTACAAAAATTTAGCCTTCAATTCGGGAGTCGGAATCATACAGCTTTCTTTTTTGCCATACCATTTGTAACGGTTTTTAGCAATATAATCGTAGATATAATTTCTAAGTTTCTCAGGAAGAATTTTAAAGGCAGAAAGCAAATTATAAATTCCGCCCAATTCAGATCCAATTTCAATAACAGCCGAAGATTTATAATAGTAAGCAACACCGGGATTGTACAAAACGATGCTGTCAATCTTTGTGCGGTCAACACCAATATAATTACAAATTTCAATTCCGAATTCCGATTGTAAAGCTACAAACCTAAATACATCTTTTTTGTCATGTTTAATAATAAACTGAACTGAGCTGTCGCATAAATTGCAAACGCCATCAAAGAGGATTATTTTTTTATTCTCGCCAGTCTTTGCGAGGAACGAAGCAATCTCACTATGTATTTCCATCTTGTTTGTCTTTGCGAGGAACGAAACAATCACATGCAGTAATCCTCAAAGTATATAATTTTTATTCAATCATTATATCTTTAATATCATCAAATAAATCTTTCCAAGTTGGATTTATAGAACGAATCAATTCATTTTTTGTTTCTCTTGAGCCAGCCTTTATTTGTTTTTCTCTTGTAATTGCATCTCCAATCAATTGAAATTGCTCATAATAAACTAATATATTTACATTATAGCGAGCAGAAAACGAAGTTAGATATTTTTTCTCCTTATGTTCTAAAATTCTTTGTGGAAGATTTGAAGTTACACCAGTATAAACAACTGTTTGATATTTATTAGTGATGATATAAACAAATCCTGGTTTCATATTTTTATTTTTTGTCATTGCGAGGAACGAAGTAACCACACTTTGCTATTTTATTTGCAGACTTGTTTATGTTAGTGTGGTTGCTTCGTTCCTCGCAATGACTTTGTTTGCGAGAAAAACTAAAAACTTACTTCTTCGCTGCCTCAACCAACTCTAATTCATCTAAACTGACTTTCGAAGTAAAGATTCCATAATTTACAGTAGCTTTATTCTTTTCAATAACATCAATACTTCCCACAGATCTTCCGTCGAGCATTCTAACTCTGTCACCAACTTTTAAAATTGGTTTTGGTTTTTCGATTACCGGCTTCAGTTTTTTTTCTTTTTTCTCTTGGCGAATTTCTTCAACTTGTACAGAAACTTCAGCGATAACTTCTTTTTTCTTTTCTATTATGGCTTTTGCTTCTTTTGGAGTCGCTTTTTTACGTTTTGAATTTTCAATTTCTATAATTTTCAAGAACTCGCCAATAAGTTCCTTTTTGTTTTTATTATTGAAATATTTCTCCGAGATATCTTCAATCTTCTGCCCAATGCAAATCGTCTTTTGGTTGCTGTCGTATAATTCCTGATAGCTCTCCAGCTTCTGTTTGATTTTTACATTGATGTTTTCCATCTTTTTGCTTTCTTCACGTGCTCTGGTTTCTTCTTCCTTAAGATTTATAGAAGTTTTTTCAAGCTTAGAACGTTCTTTCTGAAGTGTTGCGATGGTTTTATCAAAACGGACTTTTCCAACTTCAATTTTCTTTTTGGCGCGATTAATCAATCCAAATGGAATTCCGTTTTTCAACGCTACCTCAAAAGTAAACGAACTTCCTGCCTGTCCTAAAGCCAGTTTATACATCGGTTCGAGTGATTTCTCATCAAACATCATATTCGCATTCGTAGCAAAAGGCAATTCATTCGCCAGAATTTTCAAATTCGAATAATGCGTCGTAATGATTCCGAAAGCTTCTCGGTGATAAAATTCTTCAAGGAAAATTTCTGCCAAAGCACCACCCAATTCAGGATCAGAACCAGTACCGAATTCATCAATCAAAAACATGGTTTTCTTATTACACTTTTTCAGGAAATAATTCATGTTTTTTAGTCTGTAACTATATGTACTTAAATGATTTTCAATAGATTGATTGTCTCCAATATCCGTTAGAATTCTATCAAACAAA
>JBDTRA010000029.1:0-53045 GCA_039931915.1 Flavobacterium sp.
CGCTTGTTTAGCAAACAAGTCCTTTCGGCCACTCAGGCAACTCTCCAAGCTCAAGGAACATGCCCTATTTTGCGGTTGCAAATGTAACACAACATTCTATTTCTCACAACTATTTCAAGGCTTTTTTTTCTCTTTTTTCAATCTTTTTTCTAAAACACTTCACAATCAAACGAATAGAATTAGCAAAAAATTGAACTAAATTTAAAATTCAATCGAATTGATTGAAAATTTGAAATTGTATAAATAAAGATTAAATTTGCTTGAATAACTAATAATACAGAACAATGAACAAAAGAGTTGTTATCGTTTCTGCCGTTAGAACACCTATCGGAAGTTTCATGGGAGGTTTATCTACCGTACCCGCCCCAAAATTAGGTGCTGCTGCTATAAAAGGAGCACTTCAAAAAATTAATCTCGATCCAAAATTAGTTGATGAAGTTTTCATGGGCAATGTAGTGCAAGCCGGAGTTGGTCAGGCACCAGCACGTCAGGCAGCACTTTTTGCCGGTTTGTCTGAAAACGTTTCCTGCACAACCGTAAACAAAGTTTGTGCTTCCGGAATGAAAGCTGTTATGTTTGCTGCGCAGGCAATAGCTTGTGGTGACGCCGAAATTGTTGTAGCTGGTGGGATGGAAAACATGAGCCTTATTCCGCACTACGTCCAAATGCGTAACGGAAACAAATTTGGTCCTGCAACAATGCTCGACGGAATGCAAAAAGATGGTTTGACAGATGCTTACGATAACAACGCAATGGGAGTTTGCGCTGATTTATGTGCATCTGAATACAACATCACTCGTGAAGAACAGGATAATCATGCCATTCAGTCTTACCAAAGAAGTGCGAAAGCATGGGATGCCGGAAAATTCGACAACGAAATTATTCCTGTTGAAGTACCACAAAGACGTGGTGAACCAATTATCTTTTCAAAAGATGAAGAATATACCAATGTGAAATTGGACAAAATACCTTCCCTAAGCGCAGTTTTTACTAAAGACGGAACTGTTACTGCTGCAAACGCCTCAACAATCAACGATGGAGCTGCAGCTTTAGTTTTAATGTCCGAAGAAAAAGCAACCGCACTTGGATTAAAACCTTTAGCTTATATAAAAAGTTATGCTGATGCAGCTCAGGAACCAAAATGGTTCACAACAAGCCCTGCAAAAGCATTACCAAAAGCGCTGGATAAAGCTGGAATTGCAATTGGCGATGTTGATTATTTCGAATTCAACGAAGCTTTTGCTGTTGTTGGCTTAGCCAACTCAAAAATTCTTAATCTTAATAATGATAAAGTAAACGTAAATGGCGGAGCAGTTTCATTAGGACATCCACTTGGTTGTTCGGGAGCCAGAATTATTGTAACTTTATTAAACGTTTTAGAACAAAACAATGCTAAAACCGGCGCAGCAGCAATTTGCAACGGTGGTGGCGGTGCTTCGGCAATTGTTATCGAAAGAGCTTAAATAATACTATTTCAGGAGTTATTTCGTTTGTAAATAACTCCTGATTTTCAACTTATAAATTACCCTAAATGTTCGGAATTTGCAATCTAGCCATAGTACCCGTTCGGTCTGAACCAAGTGACAGAAGTGAAATCGTTACACAACTTTTGTTTGGCGAGCACATCGAAATACTAGAACGCCAAAATCAATGGTCCCGAATAAAAATTCAGTATGATGATTATGAAGGCTGGGTCGATTCTAAACAATATCAGGTAATTTCAGAAGCCAATTATAATCAATTGAGCAATGAAGCTATTATTTTAAATGCTGATTTAATCGATTATATTACGTCACCAGATAATTTATTACTGCCAATTCCGCTTGGTGCTTCATTATCTTTTTTAAACAATAACGAAATCAATACTTCAAACTTTGATTTTGAAGGTACAAGAACCAGTGGAATAAAACCTAAAAGCGCCTTAATCAATACTGCATTTATGTATTTGAATGCTCCTTATCTTTGGGGCGGAAAAACACCATTTGGAATCGATTGTTCCGGTTTTACACAAATGGTGTACAAATTAAACGGATACAAAATTCATCGTGATGCCTCTCAACAAGCTCTTGAAGGAGAGCCTTTAAGTTTTATTGAAGAAAGCGAGCCGGGGGATTTAGCCTTTTTTGATAACGAAGAAGGAAACATCATTCATGTCGGTATCATTATGGACAATAATTACATTATTCACGCCAGCGGAAAAGTTCGTATCGACCGTTTAGATCATTTAGGAATTTATAATCCTGAATTGAATAAGCATACTCATAAACTTCGTGTGATTAAAAAGATAATTTAAACACAAATTGACCAATTAACATATATTAAAATCATTTCTCATCCTATAAGTCACCTCACCTATTCAGGTATATAAAACTGTTCTATAAACTATTATTTTAAACTAATTTATTTTCCGACTCTTGAAGAAGCCATAGAAAAATTAGACTATTTACAACAAAACGGAGCTTCGCAATTGGTTTTTGATTTAAGGAATAAATTTCCTGCACCTGCTTTAAAAAACGATAAAGTTTAGATATTAAAAAAAAGAAAAAACAGCTTTTAGAATTGTCTAAAAGCTGTTTTTAATTTTACTTAATGCAACCAAAGGCACCAAAACACATGTTTTTATGCAAAATCTCCACTTTGGTAAAACCCACTTTTTTCATCAAATCCAATTGATAATTCATTGATCTTGGCGAGTCTTCCTTTTCTATATAATCCAATACTTTCTGACGATATTCAGCTCCACCGACTCCCTCCAAATAATCGCCGTAACGCTGCCAGGTATATTCGTTTAACAATTCGGTATCCTGCGTAATCAAGTCCGAAACCATAAAACAGCCACCCGGTTTTAATAATGTAAATATTTTGGTAAACGTAGTTTCCCAATCCTGATCATCTCGTAAATGATGTAAAACCGCTCCAGCCAAAATAATATCAAAATGATTTTCCGGCAAATTGACTTCACGAATATCTCCTTGCTTCACTTCTACATTACCATCAGTTTCTTTTGAAACCCTTTCAAAAGCTCTTTCCAACATCGGCAAACTCAAATCGACTAAAGTGCAATTTAAATTCGGTGCTTTCGAAAGCATTTTTAATGTATAATTTCCGGCGCCACAGCCAATATCCAAAACATTTACAGCATTCGGAACAATTCTTTTAGAAGCTTCGGTAATTAATTCCAATGAAATGACAGCATCAATTGTAGCAATCTGTCCGGTTTCTAAATTCGAAAATCGTTCGACATCATTGTCAAAACGTTCTCTGATTTCTTGTGCAGTTGATTTTTTCATAGTCTGTTTTTTTTACTTTCACGCAGATTGAAACAGATTGAAGCAGATTATAAAAGATTACTTTTTTATTTAATTCAGCCTTTTACAAAAATAATCTGCGAGAATCTGCTCAAATACTTTTAAAATCTGCGTGAAATTATTTTTTGTCAAAATTACCCTTTTGATATATACTTTAAAAAGACTTATTTTGTCAATTATTAATACTTAATAGGTATTTATGGAATTACGTCATCTCAAATATTTTTTGGCTGTAGCCGAAGAATTAAGCTTTACCAAAGCTGCCGAAAAACTATTTATCTCTCAACCGCCATTAAGTCGGCAAATCATCGAATTGGAAGAAGAAATCCAAGCACAATTATTCAACAGAAACAATAAAAAAGTCGAACTGACCGAAGCCGGAAAATATTTCGAAAAAGAAGTTCGGGAACTTTTTCACACTCTGGATCATATTACAAGTAAAACAAAAAAAATAGCAGAAAATGTTTCCGGCGAATTCAGAATCGCGTATATCAGTTCTATTTATTCATCTGTAATTTCAGAGTTGATAAAACATTTAAAAGAACAATTCCCATATGTAAATTTCAAACTTTTTGAAGTTTCTACCACCAAACAAATTACTGCATTAGAACAAGGGAAAATTGATTTGGGCATTATTCGTTCGCCTGTAAAATCTCCCAAAATAAAATCGCAATTGTGGTTTCAGGATGGATTTTCGGTAGTTTATAACAAAAACATAATTCAAATTAAGTCAGAAAATGAGATTCCGAATCTAAAAGATGAAACTTTTGTTTTCTTCAATAAAGATTACGCACCGCACTATCATGAAGTTTTATTGGAATTGTGTGCATTCTATGGCTTTACGCCGAAAGTCGTTCACGAATCAAACAACATCAATTCTATTGTACAATTGGTTAAAAACGGATTGGGAATTTCAATTGTCCCATCAAATATTGCCAAAAACAATTCGGATCCGGAAATTGGTTTCATCGAATTGAAAAAAGTAAATTTATATACCGATGTTTCCTTAATCACTTCAAAAGAAGACAACTCTGAAATCACGAAATCGGCAGTTGATTTTCTTTTACATTTTAAAAAATAATCTCACAAAGGCGCAGCGCCGCAAAGTTTTCTTTCCTTGTATGTCATTTCGAGGAACGAGAAATCTCCGCGAGAAACCCGACAAAGATTGAACTTTCGTTACGGAGTTACTTGTGGAAATTTCTCGTTCCTCGAAATGACAAACAGTACGTATAATTAAAATTGTGTAAAGAACTTTGTGGCTTTGCACCTATTTAAATCTTCAAGTCCAAATTCACGCAATTCGTGGCAAAAAAAAGTTACAATTTATCACATCTAAATTCTCTGGAAAGAAGGAACTTTTAAATACCTTAGCAGAAATTAATTACCTTTTAAAATCAACAAAAAATGGCTGAGCAATCTTCAATTCAGTGCCCAAACTGCGGAACAACTATCGATGTAAATGATATTCTGAAACATCAGCTGGAAGATAGTATCCGTAAAGAATTTCAGCAAAAAGCAACCGCTCAGGCGAAAGAACTGGAATTTAAAAACGAGCAATTCGAAAAAGCCAAAGCCGATTTTGAAGCCAAAAAGAAACAGGAAAATGAACTTTTTGCTGAACGCCTGGAACGTGAAAAAAAGATAGCCGAAAAAGATATTACCGAAAAACTAAAAACAAAACTCGACGAAGAAAATAAAGATCGTTTGCTGTCGATGGAAAAAGAACTTTCGGAGAAATCAGAGAAACTTCGGGAACTGAATAAAATGGAAGGTGAAATTGCGAAACTTCAGCGTGAAAAACTGGAAATGAAAGAAGCAATCGAAGCCGAAGCACAAAAACAACTGAATACCACTTTGGTTTTAGAACGTGATAAAATCCGTAAACAGGAAGAAGAAAAAAACGAACTGAAAATCAAAGAATACCAAAAACAATCTGATGATCAAAAGAAGCTGATCGAAGAAATGAAACGCAAGCAGGAACAAGGTTCTATGCAATTGCAAGGCGAAGTTATGGAATTGGCTATTGAAGAATGGCTTGCCAATAATTTCCCGTTAGACACTATCGATGAAGTTAAAAAAGGTGCCAATGGAGCTGATTGTCTTCAAATTGTAAACACACGAGAACTACAAAATTGTGGTTCTATTTATTACGAAAGCAAACGTACCAAAGCTTTTCAGCCTGCCTGGATTGAGAAATTCAAAAATGATATCCGGACTAAAAGAGCCAATATTGGTGTTTTAGTAACAGAAGTTATGCCTGCCGGAATGGACCGAATGGGAATGCGTGACGGAATCTGGATTTGTACTTATGAAGAGTTTAAAGGTTTAAGTGCTGTTTTACGTCAATCCTTAATACAAGTTAGCCAGGCAGTCCAGGCGCAGGAAAACAAAGGCGATAAAATGTCGATGCTGTATGATTTTTTAACAAGCAACGAATTCCGTTTACAGATTGAAGGAATTGTTGAAGGTTTTACACAAATGCAAGGTGATCTTGATGCCGAAAAAAGAGCCATGCAGCGCATTTGGAAACAACGTGAAAAACAAATCGAAAAAGTGGTTCATAATACATTAGGAATGTACGGATCTATTCGCGGTATCGCCGGAAATGCTGTTCAGACCGTTAGAGCTTTAGAACTTGATTTTATTGAGGATGAGGAAGAAGAGAAACCTACAGAATTAGAATAATTCAATAAACCCAAAGGCTTCATTTTATATTTCTCCATAGAAAAGCTTAACATTGGAGTATACCTATATTGATTATATTTACTTAACCAAGAATTAACCATTTACAAACATTGTAAATACTTTTATTCTTAGTTATTTCATTATTTTTCAATTTAAAAAAGTATATACCCTATGGAAAAAAAGACCGACGAAAGTATTCCCCAGAATCCTGATTTATCCAAAACAGACAGCATCGTACAGCCAATAGCAGAAGAAAAAAAGGCAGCAACTCCGGTTGTACCAAAAAAGCCGGGTACTGCAACCGCTACAAAACCTTCAGCTCCAAAACCGGTTGCAAAAACAACTCCGGCAACTACTATGGCTAAAACCACTGTAAAAGCTCCGGTAAAAAAAGCTGACACTCTTAAAGATGTGCCTGCAGTTCCTGCAGAGAATGATGTTAAGGAAGTAAAAAAGAGTAAAACTAAAGAAGTTGCCATTACAAGCAGCGAAGAAGCTAATAAAGATAAATCAAAAGAGAAAAACAAGAAAAAAATGAAAGACAAAGACAAGGAAAAGGACAAAGAGAAAAAGAAATTAGCCAAGAAAAAAGAAAAAGCCAAAAACGACAAAAAGAAAGAAAAAGCTAAAAAAGCAAAACTAAAAGCTAAAGCTAAGAAGAAAGAAAAAGCAAAGAAAGCGAAGGAAAAAGCTAAAGCAAAAAAAATAGCCAAAAAGAAGGCCAAGTCCCAAAAAAAGGTAAAAGCAAAAAAGAAAAAATAATATTAGAAAAGGTTTGACTTGAATAAAGTTGAACCTTTTTTTGTACCTTCCTACAAGTCATTGCGAGGAACGAAGCAAACAACATTCAGGATATCCACAACAGTGGCCAATATTAGTGAGATTGCTTCGTTCCTCTCAAAGACAAAATCATCATAAATATCATCCACCAATCGCAATCATACTGCGATTATCAAAATGCAAAGCTGGATCATCCATTTCAGAAACCGTAACCATTCCTGCCCTTACTTTTTTCTTGTTTTTGATGGAAGTAGAAATCAATTCGGTAATCGATTCACCGTTTCTGAAAGCCGTCAGCAAATCGGTTTCAGAGTTCGAGAAAAGACAATTTTTGATTTTACCGTTTGCTGTCAGGCGGATTCTGTTGCAGCCATCACAAAACGGATTAGTAATAGAACTTATAATTCCGAAATTACCCTGAAAACCTTTGACCTTATATGTTCTGGCGGTGAAGTTTTTTTCATCTTCCAGTTTTTGAACTTTATCTTGAGTAAAACATGCTTCAACCTGCGATAAAATTTCGTTCTGCGTTACCATTTTGCTTCTGTCCCACTCGTTTCCTGCAAAGGGCATAAACTCAATAAAGCGAATGGAAAGTGGTAAAAACTCAGTTAATTTGATAAAATCTATGATTTCGTTTTCATTAAAACCTTTCATCAAAACCACATTTACTTTTACCTGAAAATCATTATTCAAAAGTAAATGCAGGTTATCAATTACCTTTTCAAACTGATTCCTGAGCGTTACTGAATGAAATTTAGACGAAACCAAAGTGTCTAAACTTAAATTGATTTTTTTGACTTTAAACTGCTTTAAAACGTCTATATGTCGATCGATTAAAATTCCGTTTGTAGTAATGGACAGTGAAACTTCTAAATTGGCTAATTTTGAAATAATCTCAGGGAAATCTTTTCGCAAAAGTGGTTCACCGCCTGTCAGCCTAATTTTATCTACACCATTTTCCACGAAGGTTTGGGCAATTGCAAAAATCTCCTCTGCGGTCATCAAACTCTCTTTTGGAGACAAAACGATTCCGTCAGCAGGCATGCAATACGTACAACGCAGATTGCATTTCTCTAACAGCGAAATACGCAAATAGTTGTGTTTTCGCCCAAAATCATCCGTTAAAATGGTTTTAGAGGGTATCATGATTTTTTCCTTTTAAAATATGAAAAACATGTAAAATATGCGGAAAAACAGCATCCATGGATTCTCTGGCTCCGTTACTTGATCCCGGCAATGCCAAAACAAGACTTTTTCCTAATGTTCCTGCAACTGTTCTTGATAACATCGCATACGGCATGCGTTGCTGACCATAATTGCGAATCGCTTCTTCAATGCCCGGAATTCTGCTTTCCAGTAATGGTGACAAGGCTTCGGGTGTAACATCTCTTGGAGATAAACCTGTTCCGCCTGTAAAAATCACCAACTGATGATCTGTAGCGAAAGCTTTTGTTTTTTCCTGAATAACATCAATTTCGTCAGGAATGATTTCGTAATGTCCGGTTTCCACTCCGTAAGAAGTCAGTTTTTCTACTATAATTTTTCCGGAGCGATCTTCTTTGTCACCAGCAAAAATAGAATCGGAACAAACAAAAACTGCCGCTTTTATTACGTTTGGAAATTTATTTTTGAAAGACGATTTACCGCCTTCTTTATTAATTAATTTAATCGTTGAAATCTCAATTTCTTTATCGATTGGTTTCAGCATATCGTACATCGTCAATGCTACAATTGAAGCGCCGTGCATCGCCTCTACTTCTACTCCTGTTTTGTAAACTGTTTTTACATTGAAAATAATCTGAATCGTTAATCCTTCAATTTTGTATTCTACCGAAGTAAATTCAATTGGAAGCGGGTGACAATCCGGAATTGATAAATGTGTGTTCTTTACTGCAAATAATCCGGCAGTTTTAGCCATTTCAAGTACATTTCCTTTCGGCACCAGATTATTCACCACTGCATCAATTGTCTCTTGTCTGCTGACTTTGACAATTGCAGTGGCTGTTGCAGTTCTTAATGTGCTTATTTTATGCGTAATATCAACCATTTTAGGTGTTTTGTTTCCAGGTGAATGTATCGTTTTCAAACATTTCTTTTCCAAAAATTGGCACATCGGTTTTAATCCAGTTGACAATTGCTTCTGTCGCTTCGTAAACCTGCTTGCGCCTTGTTGCCGAAACAAAAACGAACAAACAAATTTCGCCCGCTTTCACTACGCCCAGACTGTGGTAAATATGCATACAGGTCAAATCGAATTTAGCAAATGCTTTTTCCCGAATGGCATGCAAGGCTTCGTTTGCCATATCGGTGTACGCTGAATAATCGATTGCCACAACGGTATTGTCATGAATTATATCTGCACGAACCTGACCCAGAAAAATATTATGCGCTCCAATGGTATGTTTGGATTGATGTTTGGCAATTGATTCGGCTATAAATCCAGGAGAAATTGGCCCTTCTACAAATACATTTTTACTCATTGTTTTTTATTTTTAGTTGCCACGAATTATACTAATTATCTCTAATTTTTCTTTTGCCCCGAATTTACTTCGTTCGTTTTCTCTCGGGGCACAAATTAGCACGAATTAAATTTGTCGCAAAGAAATTAACTGCAATCTTGTCATTTCGACAGAGGAGAAATCTCCGCAAGAAACTCCATAATGTTTGTCAAGCTACTAACGAAGATTCTTCGTTCCTCAGAATGACAAACGGAACGATACGATTAACTTTTTTTGATCAACGCTATACTTTTATTTTTTCTTCTTTCAATAATTGCTTCAATTCCAAAGCGCCTCCTGAAATACTTTTTACATTTCTGAATTCTTTTTTCTGAAGTAATTCAATAGCTGCTTTGCTTCTGATTCCGGATTGACAGAAAACATAAATGGTTTGGTCAGGGTTTAGCTTTCCGATTTCGTTTTCTAAATTTATCAACGGAATCTGAATTCCGTTTTTGAAATTAATTTTTGGAAGTTCATCTTCGTTTCTGACATCTAAAAAAAGAATTTCATCAATATCAATTTTACTTAAAACTGCTTTTGCCGAAATTTCTTCAACTTGATTTTCAGCACCATTATATTTTCCCTGAAACGACTCCTTATTCATTACAACAGCTTCATTCTTTTCAAAGTCATACTTTTGCTGTTCATTGTTTAAAACATTATACACCAGTATTTTACTACTTAAAACTTCACCTATCCCTAGAATCATTTTTATAACTTCATTAGCCTGCAGCATTCCTATTATTCCAACTGAAATTCCGATGACTCCTGCATCAACACAGTTTGCAGCTGCGGTATTTTCGTCCGGATATAAACATCTGTAAGTGGGGCCATTTTTATAATTAAACACAGAAACCTGTCCTTGAAATCTAAAAACGGAACCATAAACCATTGGCTTATTTGTTACCATGCAAGCATCATTTATCAGGTATTTTATTGAGATATTATCTGTTGCATCAACAATAATATCATAATTTTCAAATAATCTGATGGCATTTTTACCTGAAAGTTTTTCTGCAATGGCATTAATTTTCACCTGAGGATTCAGTTCTGCAACCATTGCTTTAGCTTCATCAACCTTAAGTTTTCCGACTGATGAACTTTTATAAATCACCTGACGCTGTAAATTTGAAAGTTCAATAATATCATCATCGACAATTCCTATTTCGCCAACACCTGCAGCAGCCAAATAAGGCAATATTGCAGTACCTAAACCACCTGCCCCAATAATTAAAACACTGGATTTTAATAATTTAGACTGACCTGTTTCACCCACTTCCGGAAGAATAATTTGTCGGTTATATCGTGCTGTTGTATTCATAAAATTCTTTTTATCCTCCTGCAAATGGAGGCAACAAGGCTATAGTATCATTTGTTTGCAAAGCATAATTTGCTGCCTTTGATACTATTTTTTGGTTAAGGGCAACACTAAAAGAAAGTGATTCGAATTGGTACTTTTCTTCTAAATCCTGCAGTAAATCCTGCAAAGACATATCCGACGAGATCACATTTTCAAATGAACATTTCGTTTTTTCAGCGACAGCTCCAAAATATTTAATTTCAATCATTATTATAGATTTAAAACGAATTTAATGTAAAAATTTCTAATGCCATACCAATATGAATCGAGCCTAAGGCTCTCTACTGGGTTCACAATTTATCATTTGGACGAATTAAAATTCATCCCTACAATATTATTCGAGCCTACAGCTCTTTCGCAACTTAATCCCAATGGAACGATTTATTCTGCAGGGACGAATTAAAATTCATTCCTACAATATTATTCGAGCCTACAGCTCTTTCGCAACTTAGTCCCAGCGGGACGATTTATTTTGTAACGACGGAATTTCATTCCGTTGTATTAATTTGAAAGCAATACTAAGTTCCGTAGGAACGATTCATATTAAGATTACTAAATACATTTTTCTTAATCATTATTATAAATTTAAATTCTGAAATATAAATTCATCTTCAAAATGTTCCTGGAAATAAGAAGTCAGTTTTGAAGTATTTTTTACCACTTCCCCAATAACAATAATTGCGGGAGAAGAAATGTTCTTTTCAGCAACTAATTCACTTATTGAATTGATAGTTCCTACTACTTTTTGCTCGGAATTTTTAGTTCCGTTCTGAATAATTGCTATTGGCAAATCATCTGTACGATTTTCTTTGTAAATAGAAATGATTTCCTCCAATTTATGCATTCCCATCAAAACAACTACTGTAGCAGCAGATTTTGAAGCCAAATGTACATCTTTTGATAATTTATGATCAGACGTTGTTCCAGTAATTACCCAAAAACTTTCAGCTACTTTACGTTGTGTCAGGCTGATTCCAACTGAAGCCGGAACGCCCAATGCTGATGAAATCCCGGGAACAATAGCTGTCTCTAAACCAAATTGTTCTACATATTCGATTTCTTCACTTCCTCTTCCAAAAATAAAAGGATCACCTCCTTTTAAACGTACTACATGCCCGTGACGATTTGCCATCGAAACAATCAATTCATTAATTTGGTCCTGCGTATAGGCATGACATCCTAAACGTTTACCCACAAAAACGATCTCGGCTTTTGTGGCATATTGCAATAACTCTTCGTTGACCAGGGCATCGTACAAAACTACATCGGCATTTTCTAATGCTTTTATTGCTTTCAGCGTAATCAATTCTACATCTCCAGGCCCTGCGCCTACTATGGTTAATTTTGGTGTTTTTAAGTTTTTCATAATGTATTAACTTAAATTGATATTCAGGTCATTTAATTCGTCAATCGAATTTATATTGGTTAAAGGAAAATTTTCGCTTTCTTCTATAGTAATAATCTGATGTGGCACTTTAGCAATTAAATCCATTAATTTTAATTCATTTGCCTCAATCGCCTTTTTTATATCCGACAATACCTTTTTAGAATAAATTCCGATCAAAGGATGCATTCTGCTTGCTGAAGAAAAAACGGTAGCTCCCGCTTCTTCAGTATGTTTTGAAATTAACTCAGACAATAATTCGGTAGAAATTAAAGGGATATCACAGCTTAGTATTAAATTAAATTCAGTTTCCGAACTCAGTAATGCCGTATAAATTCCACCCAAAGGACCTTTGTCTAAAATAATATCCAATGTTTTTTGATATGGTAAATAATCGTATTCTTTCGTATTTGTTATTAATTGAATATTTTCGGTTATAGGCAAAATAGCCTGAATGATATGCTCAATAAATGGTTTTCCCTGAAACAAAACCAATCCTTTCTCTGACTTCATTCGGGAACTTTTTCCTCCACAAAGAATAAATACTGTTAGTGTTTCCATGATTAATTTGTTTGTTTCAGGTTTAAAGTTTCACGTTTTTACCAATCTTATTTTTTTTCAACACATAGATTCATAGCTCTTCTTTATGTTTAAAAGGCGTTTCACTCGTATGAATACACATAACTATGTGTGATAATCTATTCTCTTTTTAATCTTTTATAAAAACAAATCTATGTTTCTATGTATTAAAATATTTCTCCCTTAGGGAAAAATCAATTTTACACTTGCCATTAAAATCACAGTTCCTAAAACTATTTTTAAGGTTTTGTTCGAAAAATAACCGCTTCCGTAAAATCCGCCTAAAATCCCTCCAACAACTGCAATTGGAACTAAATAAAAGCTTTCAGTCGGAATTGTTTTTCCTCCTAAAAAGAAGCCCAGCATTCCTGCAAACGAATTCACAAATATAAATAAACTCGAAATTGCTGCCGATTCCTTGACTGAAGCCCAACCTAAAAACAATAAAATCGGACTTAAGATAATACCGCCTCCAATACCTAACATCCCTGATAATAGTCCAATTATAAAGCCTATCAGCAAAGCAAAAGGCAATTTTATCTGAACTGCTTCTTTTTCTTTAAAATTAAATATTCCGAACAATCGAAATGCTGCAAAAACCAATACAACTCCTAAAATAATTTTATAAACTGTATTATCCAAAGTTATAAAACCACCAATAAATGCTGCAGGAATTGAACCTATAGCAAATGGATAGAAAAGTTTAGGTTTAAAATAATTCATCCTGTAATAAAAGAAAAAAGAAATACTCGAAACGAACAAATTCAACAATAAAGCTGAAGGTTTCATAATTGCCACCGGAAAAGCAAAAATAGTCATCAGCGCCAAATAACCCGATGCTCCGCCGTGACCCACACTCGAGTACAGGAAAGCAATCACTATTAAAGCGAAGCTGAATAAAATTATATTTTCGGAAGTTAGGAAGCTCATTTTTTTTGTTTCAGTTTTTGCTATATGTTTATTTTTACACACCGCTTCTTATGTTTGATATTCTTTATTCTAATCAATCGGCAACAAAGTTACAAATTGTTCTTTTTTAAGTATCTGTACATCAGCCGGAACAATTAATAAACTATTTGCTGTAGCAAAAGTGTTAAGCATTGCTGAACTCTGACCGTCTAAAACCGTTACATGGGTTTCATCATACAAAGCTTTTAAAAACAACGTTTTTCCAGAAGTATTAGAAATACCTGTATTTAATTTCCGGACTAATTTTGGCAAATGAATTTCCGAAAATCCCATTCGGTTTTTGATTGCAGGATAAACATATACATAAAAATTAGTCAGTGATGAAGCAGGATTTCCCGGTAAGGCAAAAACTAACATTTCCTCTTTACGTCCAAAAAACATTGGTTTCCCGGGTTTTTGGTTTATTTTATAAAATAACTCCTGAACACCGTTCTCCAGTAAAGCCTCTTTTACAAAATCATAATCTCCTACTGAAATTCCACCGGAAATTAATACTATATCAGATTTTGGCAATATCTTTTTTAAGGCTTTTTTTGTTGCTTTAAGATTGTCTTTTACTTTATAAACCTTAGTTTTTTTAATTCCGATAGTTTGAAGTGCAGCCTGCAGCATCACCGAATTACTTTCGTAAATTTTTCCTTTTTTTAATTTTTTACCGGGTTCTGTTAATTCATTTCCCGTAACTAAAATAGCCACTTTAGGCTTTTTATAAACTGTTATTTCTGTAATCCCCAAACAGGCTAAAAAACCAATTGCAGCTGGTGTAATCAAAATGTTAGCTTCAAAAACTATACCTTCGTTGGCTATTTGTTCTCCTTTATCACGGACATTGGCAAACTGCTCAGGCATTTTGGCAATCAAAATTGAATTTTCATTTGCCATCACATGTTCCTGCATGACTACAGTATCTGCATCATCCGGAACATAAGCACCGGTAAAAATGCGGATAGCTTCATTATCTTTTAATTTGATATTAGAATGATCTCCCGCTTGTGAACTGCTGATAACATCATACTGTTGCCTTTCACTAAAATTAAAAGCATAACCATCCATTGCTGATTGACGAAATGGCGGCATTGCAATTGGCGAATATACCGTTTCTGCCAAAACATATCCTAAAGCTTTGCTAACACCTATTTTTTGTGTTGGCATTTTAGTACTGTTCCCGGTAACAATCGTTAAGGCTTCATTAACTTGTATCATTTTAAAAATATAAAACTAAGTATAAATACTTATGACAAATATAAGTATTTATTACTCGTATGGTTAAAAAAATTTAATTTATTTTTCTCCTTATAAAATTACTCTAATTTATTCAGAATGCTTCCTTAAATTGATACTAGTTTGCTTCAAAATATGCTGTTTAAGGTTTAAATGATGCTTTCACAGCCGTTTTAATTAACAAATTTGATTTTACCAGTAAGATTAAAGTCTTAAAAAAGCGACAAAACTATGTATTTTAAATTTTAGTTTAAAAATATTTTTAACATTTTAAAATGAAAAATAATCCTATATTTTATTGATTTTAAATAACTTAAAATAAAAGTTAAGCATAGTTAAAAAATATTTTCGCTTATTTTCCATAAAATAATTCAAGTTTTTTTTGGTTTCTATTATATTAAAATTAACTTTGTCTATAGAATTAGTAGAGTTTAAATCTTGTTTAAAACCATAAAGAACTATATTTTGAAAACAACAGAAAGCATAACGTATTATATTCTTCCAAAAAAATATACTTATAACACATTTTGTTATATGTGCTTCTGTTGCTAATCTCTCAGCAATTCTTTCGTTGCATTCTATTTTCTTTTATGATAAATCGAATTAAAAAACGAATCTTTTTAAAATACACAACAAGAATCTTATTAAACATTATAAAATCTATTTGATACAGTAATTTGTATTAAAGAGTGTTCAAACTATACCTGATAATCAAAAAGTCGAATTTAAAAATTAAAAACTACTAAAATGAAAACAATGCACAACTGCTGTTGTAAATAAAAAAATGCCATTTCTGCGGCAACAGAAATGGCGAGGCTTAAAGAATATTTATCGCTAAATAAAGGAAACAATCAGAGAGTTGAAAAATCAACTTTCAGGGCTCCTTGTTAATTACTTAAACCAATACAAAGAAATGAAAAAAAATTTAAATATATACTCATTACTATTTCTACTGCTTTTATCGGCAGAAATTAATGCTCAAAATACAACACCGCTTATCCAGTCTAAACTTGACGGTACTGTCGTAGATGACATTACAAATCAGCCTATTATTGGAGCTTCTATTACCATTAAAGGAACAACACACGGCGTTGTAACAGATGCTGAAGGAAAATTCTATTTCCAGACCGGACAAAAACTTCCATATACTTTAATTGTAAGTTATATTGGTTATAAAAAAACCGAAGTAATCGTTGAAGGTAACCCTGTTACGATCAGTTTAAAGGAAGAACGCCAGGAACTCGATGAATTAGTAGTCGTAGGATACGGAACTCAAAAACGAAAAGACATTACCGGTTCTGTAGCTTCTGTTCCAAAGGCAAATTTATCTCAGGTAACCTCATCGGCAGATAATTTATTAAGAGGGGCCGTTGCCGGAGTTGTGGTTACGCAAAGTTCAGGGCGTCCCGGTGCATCATCAAGTGTACGTATCAGGGGAGGGAACTCTATTACAGCCGGTAATGAACCATTGTATGTTGTAGACGGAATTTTGATTTACAATGACAACTCAAACAGCTCTGCCGGAGTTACTTTTGCCGGAGCAAGCATCAATGTCTTATCAACCATAAATCCCGCTGATATTGAATCAATTGAAGTTTTAAAAGATGCTTCGGCTACTGCAATATACGGTTCACGCGGTGCGAATGGAGTTGTGATCATTACCACTAAAAAAGGTACAAAAGGACAGGACAATATTTCGTATCAGGGTTATTTTGGATTTCAAAACATCTCCAAAAAACTGGATTTAATGAATGCCAGCCAATGGGCAACTTTGCGAAATGAAGTTCAGGCAAGTATTGGTCAGGCACCTTCTTTTTCTAATTCACAAATCGAAGCTTTAAAAACATCCGGAGGATACGACTGGCAATCTGCTGCTTTTAGAACTGCTGCCCCGGTACAAAATCATCAATTATCTTTTTCAGGAGGGGATGAAAAATCAAGATACTCCATTTCTGCGGGATATTTTGATCAGGAAGGAATTGTTCTGGGATCTGATTTTAAAAGAATTTCACTTCGTGCCAATTATGAAAGAAATTATTCCCAGAATTTTAAATTCGGGGTAAATGCAAACTACAGCAATTCGACAGCAAATGGTTTTGGAAATAATTCAAGTGGTGGGAGACAGCCAAATCCAATAGTTAGCGCCTTGCTTACCGCTCCGGTGGTTCCCATTAAAAATGCAGACGGAAGTTATAATGTAACTCAAAATCCTTACGCGACTTCTGTTAACGGATATATCCCGAATCCTATTAATGATTTGGTAAATACAATTAATGAAACCAAAATTAATAGAATTTTGACGAGTTTATTTGGCGAATATAAAATAACCAAAAAACTTACCGCTAAAGTTGCTGTTAGTGGAGATGTAATAAACACTAAACAAAATTATTACGCTCCGGCAAATACATCAAACGGTGCAGGGACCAAAGGTTTAGCTTCAGTTGGTGACCGTTTAGTGAGCTCTGTATTGAATGAAAATACCTTAAACTACAATACTAATTTTGGTGAAAATCATAAGTTCTCAGTTTTGGGCGGTTATACCCTTCAATACACACAAGGTGAAGTGGTGAATGCAGGAGCCAACACTTTTGTGAATGATGCCAATAGGTATAATGCTTTGCAGGATGGTGTAGCTTTAAAGCCGTATAGTGACGCATACGAAAGTGTACTAAAATCATGGCTTACCAGAATTAATTATTCTTATAAAGGAAAATACAACTTTACGCTTTCTGCACGTGCGGATGGTTCTTCAAGATTTGGTTCAGAATCACTTTGGGGTTATTTCCCATCAGCCGGATTCTCATGGAATATTACCGATGAAGAATTTGCCAATAATATTAAAGGCGTAACCGAAGCTAAACTTAGAATTACTGCCGGAACAACAGGAAACCAGGAAATTGGAAATTACCTTTCATTGGCTTCAATGGGTTCTGTGAATTATTCTTTTGGAGGAACATTACAAACAGGGTTAACCCCTACCCGATTAGCAAACCCTGATTTGAAATGGGAGAAAACCGATCAATATAATGTTGGATTGGATTTATCATTACTGGACAGAAAAGTCAATTTTGTTTTTGATGTATACTATAAAAAGACAAAAGATTTACTTATCAATGTTCCCGTGCCGCTTACGTCAGGATATGCGACTGTTCTTCAAAACATTGGAGGAGTTGAAAATAAAGGTATCGAAATTGGCTTAACGACCGAAAACGTAAAAACAGAAAATTTCTCATGGAATTCTAATCTCGTTTTCTCAGCCAATAAAAACAAAGTAGTAGGAATTGGAAATGGTGTTGATCAGTTTTTTCCAGTAGTTCCAAATGGATCTTTATTGCAGCAGCAGCCTGTAATCGTAAAAGTAGGATTGCCTTTGGGAACTTTCTGGGGATACAAAACAAACGGAATTTTTCAGACTCAGGAAGAAGTGAATACACAACCTAAAATAAACAGTCTTGCGAATACAAAAGTTGGAGACAGAAGATATGTAGACACCAATGGAGACGGGGTAATTACTGCTCTTGACAAGGGCAATCTTGGAAGTTCACAACCAAAATTTGTTGGCAGTTTCAGTAACACGATTTCTTATAACGACTTCGATTTAAATTTCTCTTTTCAGGGATCTTATGGCGGAAAAATATTCAACGCTTTGAATCAGCAATTAGAAATTTCTACTCTTGGAACAAATGCAGCTTCAACTCTTGAAGATCGCTGGACACCAACTAATCCAAGCAATGAAATTCCGAGAGCATCAAGTTCACCGTTAGGAATAGTTTCAGAACGTTATATAGAAGATGCCTCTTTCTTAAGATTAAAACTGATTACGCTTGGCTACACATTACCAAAAAGTGTTTCTAAAAAACTCGGTGCAAAAAGTGTAAAATTTTATGTATCTGCCGAAAATTTAATTACATGGACAAAATACACAGGATATGATCCTGAGGTAAGTTCATACGAACAAAACAACTTATATCCGGGAATTGATTTTGGTTCATATCCAAACTCTAAAACATTCATCTCAGGCCTGAACGTAACTTTCTAAGTAAAAAAAATAAAATGAAAAAGAGTATAATAACATTAATATTAAGTGCCGCGCTATTTGTATCGTGCACAGAGTTAGAGGTAACACCAACCTCTTTTGTAACCGAAGATAACTATTTTAAAAGCCAGGATGATGCCGTTGCCAGTGTAACTGCCGTTTATGCATCTTTAAGTCTTGATCCGGGAGAGCAAAGTTTATTTGGAAGAAATTTATATTTCCTGACAGATATGGCTTCTGATTATGCTTCGGCAGGAGTTTCAGCAACAAATCCGCAGGTAAGAGCTTTAAGCAGTTTAACCCATGATGCGACTTCTGACCGTGTTCAGGTGGCGTGGAGACAAATTTATGCCGGAATCAACAGAGCGAATGTTTCTATTGATAACATTCCGAAAGTATCAGGTAATGAAGTTGTTAAAACCAGATTAATTAATGAAGCTAAATTTATTAGAGGGCTATTGTATTTTCAGGCAGTCCGCCTTTGGGGTGGTGTTCCAATTGTTTTACATGAACCAACTTCTATTCAGTTAGAAAGTTTAAAATCAAGAAGAGCTACGGTTGATGAAGTTTACGCTCAGATAATTTCAGATTTGACAGCTGCTGAAAGCTTACCTTCTACTTATGGTACTGCCGATACCGGACGAGCGACTTCGGGAGCAGCAAAAGCTATTTTAACCAAGGTTTATTTGACCAGAAAAGATTGGGCAAATGCTATTCTTAAAGCTAATGAAGTCATTAACGGAGGCTATGGTTATGCACTTTTTGAAAATTTTGGCGACATATTTAATAAAACCAAAAAGAACGGAAAAGAACATATATTCTCTGTTCAATTTGAATCTAATCAGGCAGGAAATGGTTCAAGTGGAAGCACTTTTCAAGCTACTTCGTTTACCGGATTTACCGCCACGGAACCAGCAGATATTATCTCAGATGTAGCTTTGTTCTACGACATTTATGCTGCCGGAGATACCAGAAGGGATGTTAGTTATAAAAAACAATTGTTGAATCCGGCCACTGGAACACTATATACTTTTCCAAAGCCAATCTTCAGCAAATATCTGGATCTTACCAATCTGGCTACACCATCTAACGTAGCTATTAATTTCCCGCTTATTCGCTATGCTGATATTTTATTGTCTTTAGCGGAAGCTATTAATGAGCAGGGAGCACCAACTGCTGAAGCTTATGAAGCTATCAATCAGGTAAGAAGAAGAGCGTTCGGAAAACCAATCAACACGCCTGATCCAACAGTAGATTTATCAGGATTGACCCAGGCGACTTTTAGAGCCGCAATTCAGGAAGAGCGTAAAAAAGAATTTGTTCAGGAAGGGCAAAGATGGTTTGATTTAGTGCGTTGGGGAACTTTGGTTACTGAAATTAAAAAAGTAACAGCGAAGAACTCTGTTTCAGAAAGAAATACTTTATACCCAATTCCACAAAGCGAAAGAAATATTGATCCTGTTGGATTGCCACAAAACCCGGGATACGGAAATTAAACTATAACTACAATAAAAAAAATGATTAAAAAACTGTTCATACTTGCCCTATTGGTTGTTGCACAATTTCAGCTGTTTGCACAGAAAAAGCAACCTAACATCATCATCATTTTGGCGGATGATTTAGGTTTCTCAGATATTGGTGCTTTTGGCTCAGAAATTAAAACACCAAACTTGAATAAGCTTGCTAAAAACGGGCTTATTCTAAAGCAGTTTTATAATGCAGGGCGTTGCTGTCCTTCCCGGGCTTCATTACTCACGGGTTTGTATCCGCACCAGGCAGGCGTGGGTGATATGGTTCAGGACAAGGGAGTTCCAGCCTATCAGGGATATTTAAACGACCATTGCATCACGATTGGGCAAGCACTGAAACAGGCAGGATACAACACTATTGTTTCAGGAAAATGGCACGTTGGTTTAGTACCATCAGCCTGGGCAGTTAATCGGGGGTTTGATGATTCTTTTACTTTACAAAACAACGGAAGCAGTTATTTCAACTCACAGCCTTTGTATAATGACGGAAGAAAGGTTACTTTTTTGAAAGGAGATAAAGAAATTATTCGCAAGGATACTTCTACCTACCTGACACAGGAGATTACCAATTTTGCCATTAATTCTTTAGAAAAACAGCGAAATCAGCAACAGCCTTTTTTTCTTTATGTTGCTTATAATGCTCCGCATTGGCCCATTCAGGCATTGCCGGAAGATATTACAAAATACAAAGGCAAATATTTGGAAGGCTGGGATAAATTGAGAGCAGAACGTTTTAAAAAATTAAAAGAACAAGGAATCATTGATAAAAATTGGGACTTATCAAATCGTTTTGAAAAAGTGCCGGATTGGGAAAAACTAAGTGCCGAAGAAAAAGACAAATGGGATACCCGAATGGCAATTTACGCCGCCATGATTGACCGAATGGATGCCGGAATTGGAGAAATCCTGAAGAAAGTAAAGTCTCTGGGAGAAGAAGATAATACCCTTGTTCTTTTTCTTTCGGATAATGGCGGAAGTGCCGATGATGTAAAAAACTGGAATTATGTTACACAAAAAAACGGAACAGCAGGTTCGGTTGCTTCGATTGACAGTTACGAAAGTCCGTGGGGAAATGTGAGCAACACGCCTTTTCAATTATTCAAAAAGAACACTCACGAAGGCGGTATTGCTTCCCCTTTTATTGCTTATTATCCAAAGCATGTTAAGGCAGGTACACTAAGCAACAGAGTAAGCCATTTGATTGATATTTTTCCAACTTGTCTGGAGTTTGCCGGCTTTCAATATCCCGATTCCTTTCAAGGGAAAAGTCTCATTCCCTTAGAAGGCATTAGCTTAAAAAAGGAATTAGAAGGACAACAATCTGATGCACATGAAGCGTTGTTTTGGGAACATGAAGGCAGTAAAGCAGTAAGAAAAGGTCAGTGGAAAGCGGTAGCCGAAAACAATCAACCTTGGGAATTGTACAATCTTGCTACAGACCGGACAGAAACAAAAAACCTGGCAAAATCAGAACCACAGCTGCTCCAGACCCTGATTGAACTGCATCAACAATGGTCAGTAAAAGTAGGTGTCGAAGATTGGAATAAAATAAAATAGTAAGTAGAAAACACTGATTATTTCTTAAATAGACACAATATAAAATTCTACTAAATCTATGGAACTAGACAATTAAATAAATAAAATACTAACCTGACAGAGGTATGTTAATTAACTATAAAATAACTAAAAATGAAAAAATTTAAATTTAACTCAAAGCTTATAAGTCCGCAAAAAGGACTTTTATTTACAGCCTTACTTGTGGCACAAATTGGTTTTTCACAAAATAAACCGGACACCGACTATAAAGGAGTTGTTGGAAAAACATTGGCAGACTCAAAAGAATACTGGCCGGAACCTGTAAAAACTCCTGCCGGAGCACCAAACATTGTCTGGATTTTACTTGATGATGTTGGATTTGGAGCCTCAAGTGCTTTTGGCGGTTTAATAGAAACACCAACTTTTGATAATTTGGCCAATAATGGTTTGCGTTATACCAATTTTCATACTACGGCTATTTGCGCCCCTACCCGTGCCGCATTATTAACTGGTAGAAATTCAGGAAAAGTACATGTCAGCGGCTTTTCCCACACTATTTTATCAGCAGGTTTTCCCGGTTGGGATGGCAGGATTCCATCTGATAAAGGGACAATTGCTGAGATTTTAAGGGATAAAGGATACAATACTTTTGCAGTTGGTAAATACGGATTAACTCCTGATGAAGAAGCTACCGATGCAGGACCTTTTGACAGATGGCCAACCGGTAAAGGGTTTGAACATTTTTTTGGTTTCTTAGGATCACAAACCGATCAATACAAACCTGATTTAGTAGAAGATAATGCACATGTAATTCCTGACGGCAGACATTTAACCGATCAGATTACCGATAAAGCTATTAGTTATATCACTAAACAACATAAAGCTGCACCGGACAAACCATTCTTTTTGTACTATGCACCCGGAGCTGTTCATGCACCACACCAGGTTGCTGAATCCTGGAGCAATCAATATAAAGGGAAATTTGATGAAGGCTGGGATGCTTATCGTGAGAAAGTATTGGCGAATCAAAAGAAATTGGGTGTAATCCCTGCTAATGCTGTACTGCCGGAACGCAATCCGCTTATTACAGATTGGAAAAAACTAACTCCGGATCAAAAGAAAGTGTATGCAAGATTTATGGAAGTATACGCCGGTTACCTTACTTATACAGATCACGAAATTGGAAGGGTAATCAACTATCTAAAAGAAAGTAATCAATTAGACAATACCTTGATTTTTGTTGCCATTGGTGATAACGGAGCGAGTAAGGAAGGTACACTGCAAGGAACAATCAACCAAAAACTTTTTTCTCAAATCGCATCTGATGAAGAAAACCTTCAGGATAATTTAAATAATATCGGAGAAATTGGTACTGCAAAAGGCCTGAACACTAATTTCCCTTTGGGATGGGCACAAGCAACCAATGCACCATTCAAAAACTGGAAACAAGATGCACATTCTGAAGGAGGAACGCGTAATCCGTTGATTGTTTATTATCCAAAAGGGATTAAGGAAAAAGGAGGAATCAGAAATCAATACAGCCATGTAACGGATTTACTTCCTACAACATTGGATATTGCAGGACTTAAAGCACCGGAATATATCAGAGAAATTAAACAGGATAAGATTCAGGGTTCTACATTTTATGCTTCGTTAAATGATGCCAAAGCAGAATCGCTGCACAAGGTTCAATACTATTATATTTTTGGAAACAGAGCCATTTACAAAGATGGATGGAAAGCTGCTGCGGCACATTTACCTGATTCTTTTGCTGTTAAGAATTCTTTGGGCAAAAATGAAAAACCTGAGCCAAGTAATTTTGATACTGATGTTTGGGAGTTATACAATCTAAATGAAGATTTTAACGAGCGTAATAACCTGGCGAAAAAAAATCCTGAAAAATTAGCTGAACTTAAAAAATTATTTGACGAGCAGGCTAAAGAAAATAACGTTTATCCGCTAATTGACTGGCAGGATGTATACAACAGAAGAATACATAATACTGGAGCAGATAAAGATAAAACCGTACAGGATTTGATTCAGCAGGCAACAAAACCGGGAGGTGCTAATTAATAATAACCCGGTAGAGTCTAATTCAAAATGGTGTCAGGCTGAGCGGAGTCGAAGCCCTTTCCATGCAAAAAGCCTTCGACTAAGTTTATCCTGAGCGAAGCCGAATGGACTCAGCCTAACAATGATTCTGGAAATATTAAAAAATTTCAATAAATTTTAATAATAATAATAATAATAATCATACCTAAAAATAGAGTTCCTTCAATAACCCTAAAGGCCTGATTCCTTTTTAAATCAAAATTATCATGAAAAGAACCGATTATGAAATTATAGGAAAAAAGATTGTTGTGGGAACAATTCTCTTTTTGATACCACTGGTTATTTTGGCCGGAGGTTTAACATTAATAAATCAATTTTTAAAATAAGAAATCATGGCAACAGATTACAATTCAAAAAGCAAACTGACAAGAGATTTGAGTATTAGTCTTTTGTTATATACATTGCCTGTACTGGCAATTTATCTTTATTTCAAATTAAGTAATGGTGTGGTAGCAGAATCACATCTGACATTACCCTCCTTTTTAGAATTTTCGAAACCGGTTTTCACCAATATCAGGACCTGGGGATTAACCGTTTTTATGCTGGTTTTAGGAATCATCGAATTTGGAGCAGGTTTATACGATGATCAATGGACAGGTGAAGAGCGCAAAATAGATATCATTTCTTTTTTAGCCCCAAAATTAATTTTGCCCCCAATCATTGCTTTTTTCAGTTTAACGGTTTTACCGGTTTTAATTCCGAATCTTGAAAACACCCTTTCGTGGGTTCCGTTTTGGGGAGGCTTTTTCTTAATTGCCGTAGCCGATGATCTGACTCAGTATTGGTATCACCGTTTACACCATCAGGTACCTTTTTTATGGCGTTTTCACAGAACACACCACTCGGCTCCATACATGGGAATGGCGATGCTTTCGAGACAAAACTTTATTTACACAGTGTTTTTCTCTCAGATTTACTTAACAGCTGCTTTAACCTTTTTAGGTTTAGGATTGCCGGCTTTGTTTGTCCTTGTGATTAAAAGTTTTATCACTTTGGGAGCACATTCAAGCATTGCCTGGGACAAACCATTTTACAAATACAAAGTTTTACACCCTGTTGCGTGGGTTTTAGAGCGTTTTATTTCAACTCCGGCTACACATCATGCACACCATGCAGATACAAGCGGCGATGGGGTTGGACATTTTAAAGGAAACTTCGGAAACATGTTTTTCCTTTGGGATGTGATCTTTGGAACAGGTTTAATCACACGCCAATTTCCAAAATCTTACGGAATAAAATCATACAAACAGGAAGAATGGTACGCACAGTTTCTTTGGCCGATATTCAAATCTAAAAAAGAAGGAAGCGCACTGGCCGAAGGTGTTCTTTCGGTACCATTAATACAGAAAGCAAATGTTATTTCTCAGAACCCAAGCTATTTAGAGCAGGTTCAATCTCAATCCTAAAAAATCATGAAAAATAAAATCACTAAACACAGCATTACAGCAATTGTATTTCTAATTACAATTGCTGGTTTTTCCCAAAATGAGAACAGTAATACTTTGTCTTTAGATTTGTTTTATACGAAAATAAAAAGTCAGGAAAAACCACAAATTATTGATGCAAGAACTCCGGAAGAATTTGCTTTAAATCATATCGAAGGCGCTGTCAATTTTAATCTTCAGACAGAAAATTATACAAAATATACAGCAGCTTTAGACAAATCAAAACCCATCTTTATCTATTCGATTGGGGCCGGAAGAAGTGTCGCTTTAGAGAAGGAATTACTTAAAACCGGTTTTAAAGAAGCTTACAGTTTAGAAGGAGGTATTGCCAACTGGATTGGAAGCGGAAAGCCATTTTATTCTAACAGTAAAGGTAAATTATCATTAAAGGAATACAATAAAATTATTACTGATAACAATACCGTTTTGGTAGATATTGGCTCTACACATTGTCCAGGCTGTAAAAAAGTAAAACCAATATTAGAAACCATAAAAGCACAATATGGTGAAAACTTAAAAATAGTAGAAATTGATCTGGAAGATAACCCGCAATTCATAGCCGATTTAAAAATAGTGAAAGTTTTTCCGACTTTGATTTTATACCAAAAGGAAAAAATTATTTTCAAAAAAGATGGTTTAGCCGATTTGAAAAAAGATGTTGATGTGGCTTTGTCCCATTAAAAATAAAACTATGCCATCATTAAAAAACATTAAAATGTTAGTTAAAACAAAAAAAAATACCATTCACGAAGACTAGACAGTAGTCATTTTAGGATTTTTGATAATTGGGATTTCCTTATTTATTTTTCTTCCGGAAGTACCTGCATTCAAATGGTCAGACGCTACAAATTTACTCGCTGATGTATTTGAATTTAAAAATTTTAAAATCATTATTTTACAGTTTATTTATCTGACAGCTTTTGGAACTATTGGTATTTTTTTAGTCGGTAAATCGGTAAAAAACTTTTTATTGGTGTTTCCTATCATTTATGTTTTAACAATTTTTGCTTTGATTATTGCAGGAAATACAACTATAAAAGGACTTAACTTGGAAGCGGTAATTTTCAGTTTGCTTATTGGCTTAGCCATTGGTAATCTTTTTAAACTTCCGGAATGGTTTCGTACGGCGCTTTCTACAGAATTTTTTGTAAAAATTGGATTGGTTTTATTAGGAACCGGTGTGATTTTTTCAGATATTCTAAAAGCAGGTTCTTTAGGATTAATACAAGCCTTAATTGTCGTTTTATCAGTTTGGTACTTTGCTTTCTGGCTATGTAAAAAACTAAAAGTCGATGACGAACTTACCATGATGATTTCCAGCGCCGTTTCTATTTGTGGTGTTTCTGCAGCTATTGCCACTTCGGGTGCCATCAAAGGAGATCCAAAAAAGTTACTCTACGTTATTTCGATGGTATTGGTAACGGCTGTTCCGATGATGATTTTTATGCCGATTATAGCAAAGTATTTCAATTTTCCTGAAGAAGTTACCGGCGCCTGGTTGGGCGTCAGCATTGATACTTCGGGAGCTGTTGTGGCATCGGGTACATTGGTTGGGGAAACGGCACTGAAAATTAGTACCATTGTCAAATTCTCGCAAAATGTATTATTAGGGATAGCCGCTTTTGCAATCTCTGTTTATTGGACATATACACATAACAAATCATCCGAAGCTGTAGCATCCAAACCTACTTTGGGCGTAATTTGGGAACGTTTCCCAAAATTCGTTATTGGTTTTATAGTTGCTTCCTTAGTATTTTCTTTCTTGCTTACTTCTGAAGTGAGGGATACCGTAAAGAAACCAACTTTAAAGATTTATTCAGCAATAACAATAAAAAACCATCATATGCTTTTTTGATTGCACAGTTTTTTAATGTTATCATTACACTGATAATTGCCTTTTTACTGTTTGACAAATAATTTTAAATTCTTAAAGAATTATAATTCTTTTCGCTTAAAACTTCATTTTTTGGTTTTTCAAAAGCTTTAAAATTAAAAAAGGAAGTCTAAAAGGCTACTCAAATGACGAAGTCGGTCAGGCTTTAAACAAAGAAGGAATCGGTGTTAGAACCGGTCATCATTGCGCCCCAGCCTATTTTACACAGATGGAGTATCGAAACTACAGTTCGTCCGTCATTAGCTTTTTACAACACCACGCAGGATGTCGACAAGTTTATTGAAACTTTATGGGAACTTAAAAAAGTTAAATTTTAATAGCACAGAGTTGATGAAACAAGTAGCTCAACCAAATAAATGCTTTTTTTGATATTTTAAGCAATTATAACCAAAGCGATTGTTTTCGGACAATCACTTTTTGATTTATATACAGAGATCAAATTTAGGATGCCATAGCAATTTCTAATGATACTGCTGTGCGTGACAAGGTAAGCGGATCTGAATATCCTGAGAAAAACACATCCAGTATTTCCTTAAATATTGGATCGGCATTTTCTATCTGAGAAAAAAGAGTCATTGAAGAACGAAGTTTTCTTGCATTTAATTCTCCAAGAATAGCCTCGATAGATTTTGTTTTATATTCTAACAAAACCTTACAAGTTTCAATCAGATTTTTTTCCAAAACAGGATGATTTAAAAAATCTTCTGCTTCTTTAAGATTAGCAAGAGCATAATATTTAGCAATTGAGCTTTTTCCCAAACCTTGTATCTGAGGAAAAATAAACCACATCCAATGCGTTTCTTTTTTTCCCTTTTTTAGCTCGGAATAAGCCGTAAGATAAAGTTTGTTCTGTGCATCTAAAAAGCGTGTTAAATCATTATTTGCGTAAGCCATCTTCTGTAATTTTTAAGGTTAAACAAATTTTAAGTCTTGTTTTGTAAAGTCATTCAAAACTACTCACGTTCACCCTTTAAAATTTATATAATAAAGCAACATCATTATATAATTCCAATTTCCATAAAACAAAACAGCTGCGAAACAAGTTATCGCAGCTATATTTTTTTATCCTTTCATGTGGAAAGTAAAATTTTAATTTTTAAAATTCATTCAAAGATTTTTCAATGATTTCAAGGCATTCCTGAATTTGTGCTTCAGTAATTACCAACGGCGGAGCCAGGCGTATTTTATTTCCATGCGTTGGTTTTGCCAATAGTCCATTATCTCTGAATTTCATACAAATTTCCCAGGCCAAATCAGAATCTTCACCGCAGTTAATAACAATCGCATTTAATAACCCTTTTCCACGAACCAAAGTGATTAAGTTATTACGTTCTGCAATTTCGTTTAATCCTTTTCTTAAAAGGATTCCTAAACGTTCTGCATTTTCAGCCAGATTTTCCTCTTTCACTACTTCAAGAGCTGCAATTGCAACTGCTGCTGCAACAGGATTTCCTCCAAAAGTAGAACCATGCTGACCTGGTTTGATTACATTCATAATTTCATTGTTCGCCAAAACTGCCGAAACCGGGTAAACTCCTCCGGAAATTGCTTTTCCTAATATCAAAATATCAGGCTGCACATTTTCATGATGAACTGCTAAAAGTTTTCCTGTACGCGCTATTCCGGTTTGAACTTCATCGGCAATGAATAATACATTATGTTTTTCGCAAAGTGCTTTTGCTTTTGCAAGGTATCCTTCACTTGGAACATAAACTCCGGCTTCTCCCTGAATTGGTTCAACCAAAAATCCTGCAATATTTTTTGAAGATTCCAGTACTTTTTCCAAAGCCTCCAAATTATCATATTCTATTTTTATAAACCCTTCTGTAAAAGGTCCAAAACTTTTACGGGCGCTTTCATCATTCGAAAACGAAATAATTGTGGTTGTTCTTCCATGGAAATTATTCTCACAAACTATAATTTGTGCCTGATTTTCAGGAATCCCTTTTACTTCGTAAGCCCATTTTCTACACAATTTCAAAGCCGTTTCAACCGCTTCAGCACCTGTATTCATTGGCAATACTTTATCAAAACCAAAATAATTGGTTACATATTCTTCGTAATTCCCTAATTGATCATTGTAAAAAGCACGCGAAGTCAGCGTTAATTTTTGTGCTTGTTCAACCATTGCACCCACAATTTTAGGGTGACAATGTCCTTGATTTACTGCAGAATAGGCAGATAGAAAGTCATAATACTTTTTACCGTCAACATCCCAGACATAAACACCTTCTCCCCTATCTAAAACTACCGGAAGCGGGTGGTAATTATGAGCTCCGTATTTATTTTCTTTTTCGATCAAAACTTCCGATTTCGATGAAAGAATTTCTTTTATATGTGCCATGATTGTATATTTTAAAATCCTTTACAAAAATAATTATATTATTTTATTTTACAATAAAATTCAATACTTTTGACTTTAATTACAGTAATAAAAGTCAATTTAAAATAAAAACCATAAATAAAAGTCAATTTTATTTTTAACATATGAAGAAATGGATACATTAGACGAATTTGACATCCGAATTATCAAAGAGCTGGAAAAAGATGGCAGAATGGCTTTTTCATCCATTGCCACTACCCTGAAAATCTCAAATACTATGGTTCATCAACGTGTCAACCGATTGATAGATCAGGGTGTAATTTCCGGAATTAAACCTTTGGTAAACGAAAAAAAAATTGGCTATGACTGGGCTTCCTTTACCGGAATTACACTCAATAAAGATTCTGATTCCGACAGAATTATCGAAGAATTGAAAGCTATTCCTGAAATTACGGAGTGTTATTATGTAACCGGTTCTTTTACACTTTACATTAAAATCATAGCCAAAAATCACGAGCATATGCGAAAAGTACTGTATGAAAAAATAGATCGAATTTCCGGCATTGCCAAAACGGATTCTATAGTGGAATTAGGCTGTGCATTTAAAAGAAACATTACCTTATGAAAGGATAATTACAAAAATCTAAAAGATGAATTCTAAAAAATACATAACCGAAGGAGATGGATTACCCAATTGGGAAAATCCGATAAGTCACGCCGTTGTTGCCAATAATATGTGTTTTGTAAGCGGCCAACTATCGGTTAATATTGAAGGGAAATATATTTGTGACACTGCTTTAAAAGAAGCGGAACTAGCGTTTAAAAATTTCATTTCAGTTATAGAGAATGCCGGCTTTAAGAAAGATGATATTGTATTTATCGATATTGCTTTTGATAATTTAGAAAATTTACCAGAAATAAATCATTTATATGGTAGCCTGTTCCCGGAAAACAAACGTCCGGCGAGAACTATTTACGAAGTGCAAAAGCTGCCATTTGGTGCAAAAATAAAAATTGCAGGAACAGCGGTAAAAGATATATAATAGAAGAAAAATACTAAAACGATAATCACTTTATACAAACCTCGAAAAAATAACTTTTTGAGGTTTTTTCGTACCATTATATTTCAGATATTTGTTCAAAATTGTGAAATTATGAAAAAGTCAACATTCTTATTTTTAGTTATGATTTTATTTTCCGGCACTATGGATGCACAATTAAAACCTGTAAAATACAATGATGAAAATCAGATTTTAAACGGATTATCAATAAAAACTGCTAAAAAAAGCAGTCAAAATCCCGGAATTTTAATGCTTCCTGCGTGGAAAGGAATCGATAATGCTTCTAAAGAAATTGCCCAAAATTTATCAAAATTAGGGTATACAGTTTTCATAGCCGATATATATGGTGAAGGAAATTATCCTAAAGACAATGCAGAAGCTGGAAAACAAGCAGGTTTTTACAAAAAAAATTACGACGCTTACCAAAAGCGAATCAATTTAGCGTTGCAGGAGTTAATTAAATCAGGTGCCAATGCAGATAATATTGTTGCTATCGGATATTGTTTTGGAGGAACCGGCGTTTTGGAAGCTGCCCGCGGACATTTGAATGTAAAAGGAGTAGCTTCTTTTCATGGGGGTTTAGGAAAAGATGCTTCACGACCTGTTGAACCAATCACTGCCAAAGTTTTGATCTGTCACGGAGCGGATGATCCAAATGTAAAAGCAGAAGAAATCACTGCTTTTCAGCAGGAAATGCGAAATGCAAAAGCTGACTGGCAAATGATTTATTATGCAAATTCAGTACATTCTTTTACAAATCCTGAAGCAGGAAATGACAATTCAACAGGAAATGCCTATAATGCTGCTGCTGCAAAAAGATCGTTCGCACACTTACAGCTTTTCCTGAATGAAGTCTTAAAAAAATAAAGAATTAGCCTAATCAAAACCAATCAACCAAAACCAAATCAACCAAAATTACATATGTCAAAAATACGATTAGAAAAGATAAAACGTGCCTGAATTGCAGGCATGTTGTTAATCAAAAATTTTGCCCAAATTGTGGGCAGGAAAATAATTTTATTATCTAGACATAACAATTGGTTTCTTTGCAGAAAATACCTGCTGATTTTTCATCTCTGACATTAAACCTTTGTGGGAACTCTGTGAAGGTTCTATTATTTTTATCCCGCACACCCCTGTTTTTATGGGGAGAAAACAGATTTGTTTCGTTTGTTAAAAGTGTAACATTATTTATCATAAACTCTTTTTTTATTCTATTTTTGCTGCTTCTATATGTTTTTTTTACATAAATATTATCAATTTACACTAATTAACGAATGAAAAAAATTGTAATTCTATTTCTGATTGTTTCTGCCTTTTCTTGTAAAAATACGCAGTCTGTTGTTTCTAAAGATAATTCAGACCCAACTAAATACATTAAACTCATTACTGCTGAAAATTTAAAAACGATGTTGTACGTTGTAGCTTCAGACGAAATGGAAGGTCGTGAAACCGGCTCAAAAGGACAGAAAAAAGCAGGACTATATATGATTGAACAATACAAAAAAAATGATGTTCCATTTCCTAAAGGAGCAACAGATTATTACCAGCATATCCCGGCAGCATTTTTAAATGCAAGACGTAATGAAAACTTACCTGATTCTGAAAATATCTGGGCTTATATAGAAGGTTCAGAAAAACCGAATGAAGTTTTAGTAATCTCTGCTCATTATGACCACATAGGAATACAAAATGGAGAAATTTATAACGGAGCTGACGATGATGGTTCAGGGACAGTAGCCTTATTAGAAATTGCCAAGGCATTCGCAAAAGCTAAAAAAGACGGACACGGACCTAAGCGTTCTATTTTATTTTTACACGTTACCGGTGAAGAGCATGGCTTGCACGGTTCCCGTTATTATTCTGAAAATCCGTTATTCCCAATTGCAAATACAATCACTGATATCAATATCGACATGATTGGCCGTCGTGATGCAGAGCATGCAAAAACAAACAATTATATCTATGTAATTGGAGCTGACAGATTATCAAGCGATTTGCATAATGCAGTGGTTGCCCAAAACGAAAAGTACACTAAATTAGATTTGGATTTTAAATTTAACGATCCTAAAGATCCAAATCATTTTTATGAACGTTCAGATCATTATAACTTCGCAAAACATGGTATTCCGGCTGTTTTCTTTTTTAATGGTGTACATGAAGATTACCATGGAAAGGGAGATGAACCTCAAAAAATCGAATATGATGCTTTAACAAAAAGAGCACAACTTGCTTTTGTTGTTGCCTGGGATTTGGCAAACAGAGAGAACAGACCTGTGGTTGATAAAAAATAGGCACTAAGTAAGGTTCTGAATTTAAAAGCAAAAAGGGATGAGTTTTAAAACTCATCCCTTTTTTACATTTTAGTATGTCGTCAAATCAAAATAAAAACTTAGCAACTTAGAACCATATTTTTAGTCATTCATCGAGATCAAAAACTCTTCGTTATTTCTTGTCTTTTTGAATCGGTCATTTACAAAATCCATTGATTCTACAGGGTTCATATCGGATAGATATTTACGCATAATCCACATTCTTTGTAACGTTTTCTCATCCAGTAACAAATCGTCGCGACGTGTACTTGATGAAGTAAGATCGATTGCAGGGAAAATACGTTTGTTGGCAATTTTACGATCCAATTGAAGTTCCATGTTACCGGTACCTTTAAACTCTTCAAAGATCACCTCATCCATTTTAGAACCAGTTTCTGTCAATGCAGTTGCGATAATACTTAACGAACCACCGTTTTCTACATTTCTTGCAGCTCCAAAGAAACGTTTTGGCTTTTGTAATGCATTTGCATCTACACCTCCACTTAAAACTTTTCCTGATGCCGGCTGAACAGTATTATAAGCTCTTGCCAAACGTGTAATCGAATCTAAAAGAATAACTACATCGTGTCCGCATTCTACTAAACGTTTTGCTTTTTCAAGTACAATATTGGCAATTTTTACGTGTTCCTGTGGTTCTCTGTCGAATGTCGAAGCAATAACTTCTCCACGTACACTTCTTTGCATATCAGTAACCTCTTCAGGACGCTCATCAATCAAAAGAACTATTAAATAAACTTCAGGATGGTTGGCTGCTATCGCATTGGCAATATCTTTTAGCAACATTGTTTTACCCGTTTTAGGCTGCGCGACAATCATACCACGCTGACCTTTTCCTATTGGAGAAAATAAATCGATAATACGGGTTGAAACGGAGCTGCCTTTTTCGGCTAATTTGAATTTTTCAGAAGGAAAAACCGGAGTTAAGTGTTCGAAAGAAACTCTGTCACGAACTACTTGCGGATCGTGACCATTGATTTTAAGTACACGAACTAAAGGGAAAAACTTCTCGCCTTCTTTTGGAGGACGAACCACTCCTTTTACAGTATCTCCGGTTTTAAGACCGAATAATCTGATTTGTGAAGTTGATAAATAAATATCATCCGGAGAGGCTAAATAATTATAATCTGATGAACGTAAGAATCCGTAACCGTCAGGCATCATTTCAAGAACACCTTCACTTTCTATAATTCCGTCGAATTCAAAATCTGAATCCCTGAAATTATTCTTTTTATTTTTATGGTTTGGATTTTGATTTCCGTTTACATTTCCATTCCCGTTTTGATTTTGATTCTGGTTTGGGTTTTGATTCGGATTTGGAGCCGGATTGTTTTTATTTTGATTCGGATTTATTTTTTTTACCGGAGCAATTTGTTCTGTTTTTTCAGCTATCGGAGCTGTACTTGGAGTTGTTTCCGTTTCTACGGCTTCTTCTTCAGAACCCGCTTCTTTTACAGCTTCTTTTTCTTTTTGCAAAGCAACTTTTTTCTCGTAAGCTGATTTATTGAATTTTACGATTTTAGGTCCTTTTTTCTCTACATCACTATTCTCTGCAGTTTCCTCAACTTTTGGAGTTTCTTCAACCTTTGGATTTTGTTTTACTTTTGAAATTGGTTTTGCAACAACAGGAGTTTCAATCTTTTCAGGAGTTTCCTCTACCTTATCAAATTCTAAAACAGGTGCATTTTTTGATATGGCTGCTTTTTTTACAGGAACTATTCTAGCTCTTTTAGGTTTGTCATCATCTGCTGTTTCGGCAACAGTATTAACCGGCGGCGCTACAGTCGCTTCTTGATGTGCTAAAATCTGACTGATTAAAGTCTCTTTTTTAACGCCATTAAACTTTATAGTTTTAGCTAACTTAGCTATTTCTTGAAGCTCAGAAAGCTTCATTTCTTTTAATGCAGAAATATCAAACATGAATGTTCTATGAATTTAATTATTTTAAAGGAAATACTGTAAAAAGAATAGGTAGATAATTATTTTGAATTCCCCGCAGTATGAAGTGCTTACGGTATTATGATGCAATAATACGAATAAAATTTTATCATACAATAGTATTTATAAAAAAGAAAATATATTTTTGTAAAACAAATTGAGATCATGATACAGAGAATTCAAACTATATATTTGCTCCTTACCTTTTTAATTACAGGTGTTTTATTATTTTTTATTCCGCTTTGGACATTAAGTACAAGTAAAGAATTTTATTTTATGCAGGATCAGGTATATACTATCTTATTAGGTTTAAGCACAATGCTTACTGTTATCAGCATTATTTCATACAAAAAAAGACAAAATCAGTTTGTCATGGGCAGACTGAATATCATATTAAATTTAATTTTATTAGGATTATTTGTATATCGGTCACTAAATTTATCTGGAGAAACAGTTACTGTTTCGGAGAAAGGTATTGGGATGTTTCTTCCTATTGTTACTATCGTATTATTAGTTTTAGCTAATAAGGCTATCAAAAAGGACGAAGATCTTGTAAAATCTGTAGATCGTTTGAGATAAACCTATAAACTTAATTTATTGCGCGAAGGAAACCCGGATATTATATTCGGGTTTTTTTGTGGAAATTTCACTATATTTACCATTAAACACGTAAAAATCAATATTTATAAGTTGATTTATATACATTTGTTTAAAGTTATCTTAATCTATTTATGACACAGAAAATACGAATACACCTGGCCGATGACCATTTAGTACTTATTGATGGATTAACAAATCTATTAAGTACTGTTGCTGAATTCGAAATTGTAGGTTCATCCAATAACGGTCTGAATATTTTTGATGAAGTAACTGCTAATAACGCACATATATTAGTGTTGGACCTAAGTATGCCCGAAAAAGACGGAATCGAAGTCTTAAAAGAATTCAATCAAAAAGGGTATCCTTGCAAAGTTATTATTTTATCCAGCTATGATGATTTAAAAATCATTAGGGAAGTAATGAATCTGGGGGCCAGTGGATACCTAACAAAAAAATGCGCCGGAGAAAATATAATTGAAGCTATTGAAGTTGTTAATCAGGGTGAGGAATATTTTTGCAACTCAGTCAGAGAGAAAATTTTTAACACATTTTCAGAAAACAACCCTAAATTAAATAAAACTAATTTTCCTGAAAATTCTATCTTAACTTGTCGTGAATTAGAAATTGTTACGTTAATTTCACTTGAATACAGCGGGAAGGAAATTAGTGAACAATTATTCATTAGTACCAATACGGTTGAAACTCACCGTAAAAACATTATGAAAAAATTGCAAACAAAAAACACTATCGGTCTGGTTAAATATGCTATTAAAAATAATTTGATAAAGTCATAAAAGTTACTTTTTAACTGTTTATTTATAATTTACTATACTATTTCGTCGATTTGTAACATCATTGATTCCATAGCAAAAATTCTCTTTACAATATTTAACAAAATTAACCGTTAAATTCTTATTATATTATTTTAAAAAAAATATAAGTAATAATTTATTATTTAAAACTTAATCAATTTTATAAAAAAAAATCTACACAGCATTAAAAAGCGTCATGTGTTTGATTTTAACAATATTAAACTGTATTTTTACCCGCTAATTTTTCTCTATGTCCATTTTTCGCCATTTAATGACTTTTACTTTCTTGATGCTGCTATATTGCATTCCGGTCATGGGTCAAAAAAAAAACCTGAATGAAAAAGAACTGTTAAAACTTCACGCTGAATCTATTACCAATCTTAATAAAGGTAAATATGAGGAGTCTTTAATACAGGCAAGGCTACTTTTAAATTATTCTATACTGTCACAGAACGATTATCTAACTTCAAAGGCTTATAATACTATTGCAGCTAATTTTGATGGATTATTGGAATCTGAAAAAGCTTTATTTTATTACAAAAAAAGTTTAATATATGCTGAAAACTCCAATAATCTGGAACTTCAAAACTGGATTTACAATAATATAGGTAACATCTATTGTTTTGATAAAAAGCAATATGAAAAAGGAATTTCATATTATATAAAGTCCTTATATTATAGCAGGGCAACAAAAGATTCTTCGCAAATCTTTTTTACTAAACTTAATATTGCATGGGCATATTTTGATATTGGAGCCTTTTCTGATGGCTATCCTTATTTAAAATTCATCAATAAACACAAAGAAAAGTATGGCCTTGAATCTACATGCGCACCTACATACATGCTTAATGGAATGTATTATGGATCTAAAAAAGACAATCAAAAAGCTGATTACAATTTTAAAAAGGCAATTGAAAGTGCCATAAAATATGATGAGAAAGAAGATTTATCATATATCCATCAGGAATATGCCAAGTTTTTATCGAAAAATAATAATTATGAGGCGGCATACAAAAATTTAAATAAATATCATCAAATAAAAGATGAGATTGCTCTTGAAGACAAAACAATAAAAGCGAGAGTGGCAGGAATCAATCTTGAAATTGATGAATATAAACGTGAAATTGACAGAATTGGAGCCTTAAATAAAAACAAGGAAAAATTATTTTATTCTGAAAAGCGCCGCAACCAAAAGATGTTAAGTATCATCTTTTCTTTATTTGCAGTAAGTACCATTTTGTTTTACTTTTTCTATCAGAATACAAAACTGAAACAAAAAAATAGAATTAAAAATATTGAGAATAAAATTCATCAAAATATAATCAATGCCAGCATTGATGGCCAGGAAAATGAAAGGAAAAAAATTGCTTTGTTTTTGCATGATACAATCAGCGCTTCCTTATCATCAGCAGGAATGCATTTAAATGTTTTTTTATCCCACTACAGCAGCCTGCTGCCGGATGAAATTATAAAAACAAAATTTATTTTAGATGAAACCCATGATAAAGTAAGAGATCTTTCTCATGACCTTCTACCGACCTTACTGGTGCGTTTTGGATTATTATATGCTTTGGATGATTTATGCGAAAAATATTCAAATTCAACATTACATTTTGAATATTTGAATACGATTCCAATCAAAAAAAGATATACAGAGAAATTCGAAACCAGAATCTACTTTATTATCTCAGAACTGCTAAATAATATTATCAAGCACAGTTTAGCTGATAGAGCTGAAGTTTCATTAACTGAAAACAATAATGAGTTAATTGTTGAAATTAATGATAATGGAAAAGGGTTCGATATCAATAAATTTAATTTTGTGGAAGGATTTGGGCTCAACCAAATTAAAGCCAGAATAAATTATATGAATGGTGATTTTGATGTAAAGTCAAAAATAAATCATGGAACCTCAATAAAAATAGTTGTTCCTCTAAATAGTTAATTAAACCCGTTTTTCAATTTCTATAATTTCCAAGTCTTTTATTTTATCACCATCAATTACAAAACGCAACATAGTCCGCATTTGATGAAAGCCGCTCTTACCTGCTGCTCCCGGATTCATATGCAATAAATTATTCTTTTTATCGAACATCACTTTCAAAATATGGGAATGACCGCAAATGAATAATTTTGGAGGATTTAAAGCCATTTCTTCTCTTATACCCGGATTGTATTTTCCCGGATAACCACCAATATGCGTAATCCAAACCGATACATTTTCACATAAAAAACGATTATGCAACGGGAATTCGAGTCTCGCTTTTGCATCGTCAATATTTCCATAAACACAACGCAAAGGTTTCAACTTTTTTATTGTATCAGTTACATTCAAATCTCCAATATCTCCGGCATGCCAAACTTCGTCGGCCTGAGCTACATATTTTAAAATTACATCATCAATATGGCTGTGAGTATCGGAAAGAAGGAGGATTTTTTTCAATTTCTTTTGAGTTGCAAAGGTTCAGAGATACAAAGGTACAAAGGTTTTTTTTAAAATTGTAAAGATTCAGAAATCCGAAGGTTCAGTGTTTTTAATTCGAATTCCTATAATTTTCTATGAAATTAAAAAATCTAAATTAAGATGTCAAGAGGCCTTTTTTGAATCTTTGTCGCTTCGCAACTTTGAACCTATAGAAAAACCTTTGTACCTTTGCTCCTTTATCATATTGAACCTTATCATAACAGTCTTGAGATATTTTATTCGATTCGCATATAACGGAACACAGTATCACGGCTGGCAAATTCAGCCTAACGCTTCTTCTGTTCAGGAAACCTTAAACAAGGCGCTTTCGGTTTTGTTGAATTCCACGATAAATGTTATGGGAGCAGGACGTACAGATACAGGTGTTCATGCAAAGGAAATGTATGCTCATTTTGATTTTGAAACTCCGATAGATGTTCCGAATCTGGTTCATAAACTCAATTCTTATTTACCAAAAGACATTGCGATTTTTGATATTTTTTTGGTTCATGATGACGCACACTGCCGATTTGATGCCAGTAAAAGAACGTACGAATATCATATCAATACTGTAAAAAATCCTTTTTTGGAAGAATTGAGCTGGTATTTTAGTCAAAATTTAGATGTGGATTTGATGAATGAATCTGCTAAAATATTGCTAAATCATACCGATTTTCAATGTTTCTCAAAAGTTAACACTGATGTGAATACTTTTGACTGCACGATTTTTGAAGCGTATTGGAAGAATGAGAATGACAAATTGGTTTTTACGATCTCGGCCAATCGTTTTTTAAGAAATATGGTTCGGGCAATTGTTGGCACTTTGATTAATATTGGGTTACACAAAATTTCGTTAGCCGATTTTGAAAACATTATCGCGAGTAAAAGTAGAGAAAAAGCCGGATTTTCAGTTCCGGCACACGGATTATATTTAACCGATATAACTTACGATTATATCACGAAATAGCCCTGATTGAAAAGAAAAGCTTTTTTGAGAAAAATATAGTTTTTGTATTTTTATAAAGCGACCGGCGGAAGCTCTTATAAAAAAATACAAAAACATATTTTTGAGAAAAACTTGAAATGGAAAGCAGGAATTAGCTCCTAAAAATAAATGAAAGCAAAAGCATTTGATACCGCACTATTCAAACGTATTTTAAAATATACAAAACCTTATAAATGGCGCTATTACGGCGTTATTATCTTTGCTGTTTCGCTGTCTGTCTTTGCAGCACTGCGCCCCTATTTACTAAAGCAAACGGTTGATGGCTATATTAAAACGCATGACAAACAGGGGTTATTGATGTACATTATCCTGATGGGAGCAGTTCTTTTGATGGAGGTTTTCTCTCAGTTTTATTTTGTTTATTGGGCCAACTGGCTGGGACAGGATATTGTAAAAGATATCCGTACGAAACTTTTTAAACATATTTTGAGTTTCAGAATGAAGTATTTTGATTTGGTTCCGGTTGGGCAATTGGTAACCAGATCTGTTTCTGATATTGAGTCGATTGCGCGTATTTTCAGCCAGGGGTTATTTATGATTATCAGTGACCTGATGAAGATGCTGGTGGTACTGCTTTTTATGTTTTACATGAACTGGAAACTGACCTGGATTGTTGTAGTTGCTATGCCTCTTTTGGTTTTTATTACACGAATTTTTCAGCGTAAAATGCAGGTTGCTTTTGAGGAAGTGCGTACGCAGATTGCCAACATGAATTCTTTCGTTCAGGAACGTGTGACGGGGATGAAGATTGTACAGCTTTTTAACCGTGAGAGAATTGAAGCTGAAAATTTTAAGGAAATCAACAACAAACACAAAGTGGCGTGGATAAAAACGATTCTCTATAACTCCATATTTTTCCCGATTGCCGATATTATTTCATCAATTACTTTAGGGCTCGTGGTTGTTTATGGCGGATTTAAAATTTTGAACGGAGATCATTTTACGACTTTTGGTGATTTGTTCTCCTACACGATGTTTATCGGAATGCTGTTTAATCCGCTGCGTCAGATTGCGGATAAATTTAACGAGATGCAATTAGGAATGATTGCTGCCAACCGTGTTTTTGATATTATCGACACGCAGGATCATATTCAGGATACGGGAACTCTTGAAGCTCCTGTTTTTGATGGAAGTATCGAATTTAAGGAAGTTCGTTTTAGTTATATTCCGGAAGAAGAAGTTATAAAAGGAATTGATTTATCTGTTGCTTCGGGACAAACGATTGCGATTGTAGGATCGACGGGTGCCGGAAAATCGACGATTATTAATTTACTGAACCGCTTTTACGAAATTAACAGCGGAACTATTTTTATTGATGGCCATAATATTGAGAATTATACTTTGGCTTCTCTGCGAAAACAAATTGCTGTGGTTCTCCAGGATGTGTTTTTGTTTGCCGATACTATTTACAACAATATTACTTTGAACAATCCGGAAATATCACGTGAACAGGTTTTGGATGCAGCCAAAAAAATTGGTGTGCACGATTTTATTATGAGCCTGCCGGACAATTATGATTTTGATGTAAAAGAACGCGGCGTTATGCTTTCTTCCGGTCAGCGGCAATTGATTGCTTTTTTGCGTTCGTATGTGAGTAATCCGAGTATTTTGATTTTGGATGAAGCTACTTCATCAATCGATACTTATTCTGAAGAATTGATTCAGCGAGCTACAGAAACGATTACAAAAGGAAGAACCTCAATTATTATTGCACACCGATTGGCAACAATTGTGAATGCAGACAAAATTGTGGTTATGGATAAAGGTTTAATCGTAGAACAGGGTACACATCAGGAATTGATCAACAAAACCGAAGGATATTACAAAAATCTATACGATTCACAGTTTTCGGTTGCCAATTAATTTTCATCAGTAACAAATTATTTTTTTGAAATCCAGATTTAGTAATATCACTTCCAGACGCTCGTTCTTAATTTTTGGAATTATAGCCATTTTGCTTACAGTGATTTCGGTATATTTTCTTAGTAACCTAATTACGGATCTTACCGAAAAATCCAATGAGGATGCTGCACAGCGAAATTTCACCAAGAAACAGGAATTTATGTCTCAGGAATTTTTGAAATTTCTGGAACAGGAAAAGCAAGTTAAACATGTTTTAAAGATTAGTGATTCTAAAAACCTGTTGGCAAATTTGCAGGTTTTGAGTTCGATTCAGACAACAAGTTCATTGGTTACAAATAATTGGTTTCAGATCAATAAAGGTGAAATTCATTTTGGTAACGATACAATTTCCAGTACCTTAAAAAACAGCATTCGTGATTTTACACTTCAAAATTCTTCTTCACAACATATAAATACTATTATTCCGCAAGGAAAAGAATGGGTTTGGAGGATTTATTTCAAATTGGTTGCTCCTAATAAAACAACCATTCGCTATGGTTATGATATCAATTTAAAATCGTTACATGATTATTTTTCCACAATTGATGCCACTGCACCCAATTATGCTTTTGTATTTGATAAAAAAGGAAGATGCATTTTTCATCCTGAATCTGATTTTATAGGAAAAAATGTCTACGATATATCTTCACTTCAGCCTTCTGACACCATTTTCCACAAGAATCATGATTATGTAAAAAGGGTGGCTCTATCTGAATATCTTAAACTGGATGTAATCAGGTTTACAAAAAAAATGTCCGTTAAAGGTTCTGATTGGTTTATATGCGTAAGTTTTCCTAAGGCCTTTATTGTAGAGAATGTTACTTTGATAAAAAAATATGCGACGTTAATCTATTCGATTACTACTATAATGCTTCTTTTTATTTTCTATCTGTTTACGTATGCAAACCGAAGAGCTTATAAAGAAAAGAAAATTGTAATCAAGGAAAAAAATGTGCTGTTGGTTGTAAACGAAAAAATCATAAAAGAAAAAGCGCTTATACAGCTGCAACAATTAAAGGAACAGATAAATCCGCATTTTTTATTTAATTCGCTCAATTCACTTTATATGTTAATTGACAGCGATGTAAAAACAGCGCAGAAATTCACATTGAATTTATCCCGCATCTATCGTTACCTGATTGATCCTCCTGAAAAAAATATAGTTCCTCTTAAGGATGAATTATTATTTATAGAGAAATATATTTTTCTGCAGCAAACCCGTTTCAAGGAAGAGTTATTTTTTTCTATTGAAATTGAAGATGAATCTGCTTTAACCAAAAATCTGCCTTATTTGGCATTTCAGATTATAATCGAAAATACTATAAAGCACAATATGGCTACTCAGGAGACTCCTTTGCGAACAAAGATTGTAGTTAAAACTGATCAGGTCATTATTACCAATAACCTGCAGAAAAAGCAAAATACGGAGCCGAGTACTAAATTCGGAATAAAATATCTTAAAAGCATTTACGGCTATTATTCTAAAAAAGATTTTAAAGCCTCAGAAAAAGAGGGCAATTTCGTATGTATTTTGCCTTTAATTGACATTCACTCCTAAAAAAAAGCCATTCACTCCTTTTCCTTTTTTTCCTCACCGAAAAACAAATATTTTCGCGCCTAAATCAACCTAAAATTAATATCAAAATGAGGGAAAAGGCAATCCTGTGTACTATAAAAATGATCTCTGTATTAGTTTTATTTTCATTAAGCCCGATTTCTGTTTTTTCACAAAAGAATAAGAAAAAAGAAAATACTTCCGAAATAGCAAATGACACCACTTCTTCTAAAAAAGGAAAAAAATATAATGATCTTGTAAAAAAGGGAACAGTAAAAAAAGGGCTTTTCAATATTATTCAGGTTAAGACTGATGTTTATTTTGAAATTCAGGACAGTTTGTTCGAAAGAGAATTTCTTGTAGTAAACAAATTATCACAGGTTCCTTTTCAGGTCAACGATGCCGGATTAAACAAGGGAATGAATTACGAAAATAAAGTAATCAGTTTTTATAAAGATACAATTGCAAAGAAAGTCTGGGTTAAATCATATGTCCCAAAAGTTTCTTCTCCAAAAGATGACGCCATAACTGCTTCGGTGAAAAATAATTTCTCTGAATCTATTATTGAAGTTTTTGATATAGAAACCAAAAACAATGATTCTACTTCGATTGTTATTAAGGTAAATAAGATTTTTGACGGAAAACAGAAGAGCTTCAATGATGTTCTGAACAATATTAGTTTTGGAGGTTCTGTAAAGTCGGACTTGTCTTATATAGAAAGTTTAAAATCTTTCCCGAAAAATGTTGTCGTAAAATCCCAATTAACAACTTCTATTAATGAAGGCGGTCCTGCATTGTCTGTAACTCTTGGAGTGACCAGTAATATTGTTTTGTTAGATAAAGTTCCTATGAAGCCCCGTTTTTCGGATAATCGTATTGGGTATTTTACTGAAAAACACTGGTATTTTACTGATGCACAACAGGCGATGGTAGAAAAAGAATTGATTACCCGCTGGAGATTAGAACCTAAAAAAGAAGATGAAGAAAGATATTTAAAAGGGGAATTGGTTGAACCAAAAAAACCTATCGTTTATTATATCGATCCATCAACTCCAAAACAATGGAGAAAATATATTATTGATGGTGTTGCTGACTGGCAGGTTGCTTTTGAAAAAGCCGGATTTAAAAATGCCATTATTGCCAAAGAGCCTACAGAAGCCGATTTGGATTTTGATATTGACGATATACGTTATTCTGTTATTACTTATGCCGCTTCGCAAAAAGCAAATGCGATGGGACCCTCTGTTGTTGACCCAAGAAGCGGTGAAATTATTGAAGCCGATATTATCTGGTGGCATAATGTAATGACTTCTTTACAAAGCTGGATGCGTATTCAGACTGGCCCAATCGATACAAAAGCAAGAGGAAATACTTTTAGCGATGAACATATGGGAGAAGCAATCCGGTTTGTATCATCTCACGAAGTTGGCCATACTTTTGGGTTAAAACATAACATGGGTTCTTCTTTTGCTTATGATGTTGAATCTTTGCGTTCTAAAGATTTTACAGCAAAAATGGGCGGAACTGCTCCTTCTATCATGGATTATGCCCGTTACAATTATGTGGCACAGCCTGAAGATAATGTTACGGCTATTACTCCAAAAATTGGTGAATATGATAAATATGCTATCGAATGGGGATACAGATGGTATTCTGATAAGGATAACGAAAAATTAAAACTGAATGCTTTAATTGCTTCACATCAAAATGACCCGATTTATTTTTATGGGGAACAGCAGGACGGAAGTAATTTGATTGATCCGCGTTCTCAATCTGAAGATTTAGGAAATGATGCCGTTAAAGCAAGTGAATATGGTTTAAAAAACCTGAAACGTGTTGTTGATAATATTCTAGACTGGACGTACGATAAAGATCAGTCTTATTATGAAACCGCTAAATTATATATTGGAACTATTGGTCAATGGCAGTTATACAACCGTCACGTATTAAACAATATTGGTGGTGTTTATCTTAATGTAACTGTTCATGGCGACAACAAACAAAGTTATGTTCCGGTTTCTGCTTTAATGCAAAAAAGAGCCACAGATTATCTAATTAAAAATGTGATTACGATTCCGCAATGGCTCTTTTTTAATTCCATTTTGGATAAAACAAATCCGCTGAAAGATTCTCCGTTAGGCCCATATGAATATACACCTTACACCTTGTCAAGAGAATTGCAATACAGTGTTTTGTATGATTTATTTAGTGATGACCGTTTGTTAAGAATGACCGAAAATGAATTATATCAGCGAAATGAAACCAAAGAAAAAGTATTCACCGTAAATGAGCTATTCACAAAAATACATCAGCAGGTTTTTGCACCAACGATTTTAAATAAATCATTATCGATTCTGGAACGTATGACGCAAAAGAATTATGTAGATGTTCTAATTGTTTCGACAAATAAATTATTTGAAAAAACAGATCCTAAAAAAACAATTGATTTACAGCAAACGCTAAGCATGCCAAACCTTTGTAATTATTTTCATGATGGAGAAATGGTTAGAAACATCAATCAATCATCTATGAAAAGAGTTACAGAAGTTACATCTGATAAAAAAGGAGAACTCGTTAAAGTACTTCAATTATTAAAAACCAAAAAGAATACCGGAAATCAATCAACTCAAAATCATTATATCGATTTAATACAGAGAATTGAGAAAGCATTAAATAACACAACCTTTTAATAAATAGCCCAAACATGAGAAAAATTTTACATGCCTTACTGCTCCTCCTGGCCATCGCAGGATACTCGCAGGAAACCCGAACGATTACGGGAATCATTCAAGACGAAGCTGATCTGTCGCCAATTCCCGGTGCATCGATTTTTGTTGAGAACAATTCAATTTCGAATAAAACTTCATATGTCGGAATTATCCAAAGTGAAGGAATTGGAACAACAACTGATTTTGATGGAAAATTTACATTGAAAATAGCGAAGAACGTTACTTCTTTGAGAGTTACTTTTATGGGATACAAATCGTACACCCTTGAGTTGGATGCTCAAAAAAACTATACTGTTAACTTAAAATCTGAAACTGCAAAACTTCAGGAAGTTGTTGTTACAGGTTATCAAAAAATTGAGAAAAGAAAACTTACTTCTGCCGTTACCAAAATTGATATGGCTGCGATCCAGCAGACAGGCGTTTCCAGTATTGACCAATTATTGGTAGGACAAATTGCAGGGGTTGCTGTTAGTACACCATCCGGAGCACCTGGAGCACCTGCAAAAATCAGAATCAGGGGTACAGCTTCTCTTAACGGTACACAAGATCCTTTATGGGTACTTGATGGATTGCCATTAGAAGGAAACGAAGTTCCTAAAAACTTCGATAAAGATAACATCGATGTATTAAACAACTACTCTATTTCAGGTTTGAACCCGGACGATATTAAAGATATTACAATATTAAAAGATGCTGCTGCAACAGCTATTTATGGTGCACGCGCTGCAAATGGTGTAATTGTAGTGACTACAAAAAAAGGCAGAGCCGGTAAAATGGTTGTAAGCTTTAACACCAATACTTTTATCACGCAAAGACCAGAATTTTCTAAATTAAACCTGATGAACTCAAGTGAAAAAGTTGATTTAGAACTTAACATGGCCAGCCGTGCAGATTTAACATACAGAGACACCGGTGGTGATATTGCTCGTATCCTTAACGGATCGAATGAATTAGCAGCATTCAGAGCCGGTGGGTTCTCTTCTTTGAGTCCTGCTACGCAACAATCTATAAATGATTTAAGAAATAATAATACAAACTGGGGTAACTTATTGTACCAAACTGCAATAAACACACAGCACGGTTTAAGTTTATCGGGAGGCGGAGAAAAATCTGATTATTACTTCTCTTTAGGATATTATGACGAAAGAGGAACTACTATCGGAACCGGTTTCAAACGTTACAACTTAACGTTGAAAAACAACTTCGACATAACAGACAAATTTAAAGTTGGTGTTGGCATTTTTGGTTCTGAAAACAAAACTACCTCTTACTTAACAGATTCTTATGCATTTACAAGTCCATCTACTTACTCTAGAAATGTAAATCCATACTTAACTCCATACAATGCTGATGGAAGTTATAAATACGACCAGGATATCGTAGGATATTCAGATCGTAAAGTACCTTTTAATTTTCTGGAAGAAAGAGAAAACACTTCTTATGAATTAAAAACAAGAGCCGTAAAAGCTTTATTAGATGCTGAATACAAAGTTACTAAAGATTTAAAAGTAACAAGCCAGTTAGGTTTACAGTTAGATAATACAGCTAGTGAAAAATTTGCTGGTAAGGATACCTATTACACAAGAAACCTAAAAGAAAAATCAAGCTACTTTAGTGGTGGGAACCAGCTGTATTTTCTTCCGGTTGGTGGTGTTATTCAAAACACAAATACAGACTTCTTTCAGTATAACCTGAAAACAATGGTGAATTACTCTAAAAAATTAGGAGAAAAACACGAAATTGAAGCCATGATTGGTAATGAACTAAGAAGAAATTACTCGACATCTATTGCAACTAAAGGATTTGGTTTTGATGAGAATAATTTAACTACACAGCAAATTGTTTTTCCTAACGCTGGTTTTGCAAAAGAATCAGATTGGAAAGCATACGCTAAAGCTAAAAATGAAAATGCATTTGCATCATTCTTTGCAACAGCTTCTTATACATACAACAGGAAATATAGTGTATTCGGAAGTGTTAGATACGATGGTTCAGATTTATTTGGTGTAGATCCAAAATACAAATACTTACCACTTTGGTCAACTTCTGCCTCATGGGCAGTTTCTGAAGAAGACTTCTTAAAAGATAACCTAACACTTTCTAATTTAAGGCTTCGTGCATCGTATGGTTTACAAGGAAACATTGACAAAAACACCTCTCCGTATGTAGTAGGTAGTAACAATACGGCTATTATTCTTCCTGGTCAAGCAGAACCAGTAATTACAGTTGAAAGTCCTCCAAATGATAAATTACGTTGGGAAAAAACTACTAATACCAACATTGGAGCAGATATTGGATTATTTAACAATCGTGTCAGCATTGTAACTGATTTTTACGGAAGAAAAAGTACAGATTTAATTGGTTTAAGATCTCTTCCTTTAGAAAACGGTTTTGAGTTTACAAACATGAACTGGGCGCAGGTAAGTAACAAAGGTTATGAAATTACTGTATCTACAAAAAATATCGACCGCCCTAACTTTAAATGGAATACAAGTATCAACTTCTCTCACAACAAGAGTAATGTAGACCGTTTACAAGTAAGAGATAACAGCTACTTACCTAATCAGGAAGGTCATGCTGTAAATGCAGTATTTGGTTTTAAAACTAACGGTATCGATGAAAATGGCTACCCATTGTTTGTAAATAAAAAAGGAGAAACAGTAAATGCACAGACTTTCTTTGGCTTGTATGATGTATGGGCAGATTTCTTCCCTGGAGAATTCTCTGATACAAAATTATCAGCAGCTGAATTTAGAGACTTATTTGTTTATTTGGGAGATAGAGATCCTAAGTTCACAGGAGGTATCACAAATACATTTAAAGTAAGTAATTTTGACCTTACAATCGCTGCTTCTTTTAACATTAAACAAACAGTTACAAGAACTCCTCCTTATAACGGAACACAAGTAGACAGAGGACAAAATTATAGCAGAGACATCTTAGATGCATCGTCTCCAACAAACACATCTTCTAATTTACCTGGAATTACAAGTCAGACATCCGGTACAGGAGATTCCTGGATGGCATATCAATATTTTTCTGGAAGAAATCCAATAACTACAATGAACTATTTAGACACATGGGCCAGTGAAATGAGTTATATGAGATTAAGCAGTATGCGTTTGGGTTATACATTCCCTAAAGCGTTTACAGATCATATCAATATTCAAAGCATTAGGTTCAATGTTGAGGCAAGAAATTTATTCGTAATCAGTTCTGATTACAAAGGTTACTTCGACCCTGAAACTTTTGGAAACATTTATGCACAACCAGTTCCTAAATCATTCACTTTAGGATGTAATGTAACTTTCTAATAAAAATAAAGATGAAAAAAATTTCAAAATACATATTACTTTTTGTTTCTGCAATTGCAGTAACAAGCTGCGATGATTATCTGGACATTCAACCTATTGGCCGCGTTATTCCGGAAACACTTGACCAGTATCGTGCAGTATTAACTAAAGGATATTCTGTTTATCCAAAACACAAATCTTTGACTGCTGTTCGTACTGATGAATTGATTTTAAACGAAGACAGCAATGAGTTAAATCTTTTTAAAGATATTTACTTTTGGAAAGATGTTAATCCAGATAGTTTTACAACTTCTTTTCAGTATCAGGCATTATACAATGTAATTTTTTATACAAACGTTATAATTAATGATGCATCTGGAAAATTGTCTGCTTCAACAGAAAAAAATCAGTTAATTGGAGAAGCTTATGCTTTAAGAGCAATGGCTTACTTTGATTTAATTAACCTTTTCGGAAAGCCTTACAATGCTGCAACAGCTGCATCAGACAAAGGAGTTCCTTTAGCATTACAAGTAGATTTAGAACAGGTTTATATTCCTCAAAGTGTTGAAATAATTTACAATCAAGCTATTTCTGATACAGAGAAAGCTCATCAATTAATCAATAAAGACATTCAAACAAAAGGTATAAACTACCGCTTTTCTAAAGCTGCATTATACAGTTTAGAAAGCCGTATCTATTTATACCAGCAACAATGGCAAAAATCACTTGATGCTGCCAACAAAGCTTTAGCCATTAACAGCAATTTAGTTGATTTAAAATCAACTCCTGTTTTAGCAAATAAATACGATTCAAAAGAATCTATTTTAGCTCTTGAAGATACTTATGAAACTGGTCTGAAAGGAACTTCATTTGCATCCACAGATTTACTTGCAGCCTATAACAAAACTACAGATTTACGTTATTCCCTTTATTTTACAGGAAGCGGAAGTCGTGTGAGAATTCAAAAAGGAGGTAATGATGACCAAAAATGTTCTTTCAGAACTTCTGAGTTGTATTTAACTAAAGCAGAAACTTTATTAAAATTGGAAAACCTTGCTGATGCTAAGACCACAGTTTTAAGTTTTATCAAAAACAGATATACAGCAGTTGGTTTTACACAACTTGAAAGTGACATCAATGCCATGAATGCAACAGATTTAATAAACTTCATTTTAGAAGAAAGACAACGTGAATTTGCTGTTGAAGGACAGCGTTGGTTTGACTTGAGAAGAACATCTCAAAAGCAAATCGTTCATACTTTTAATGGTGAAAATTATACTTTGATACAAAACGATCCGCGATATACCATTATTTACCCGGCAAATGCGAGATTAAACAATCCCAATCTATAATACCTATTGTTTTTTTTATTAAAAGCCCAGTTTCAAAGCTGGGCTTTTTTTGCTTATTATCCAAACAATCAAAATTTTCAAATCACTCTATAAAATTTCAACAAAAAAACTTTTATACATCATATATTAAGGTTAACTAAATATATTTGCATCCTCAAATATTAGCTTCGTTTATTTTCTGAAGCTTTAACATTACATTCAAAAATAAAATGAAAATTGCCATTGTTGAAGACGAATCTCTTGCTTCGAGTTATTTGAAATCTATTTTAGAACAGCAAAATATTTTACTCCTAACAGAAATCACAGTTTTGAAGTCCGTAAAAGAAGCTGTCCTTTTTTTTACCCAAAACAATGTCGATCTGGCCTTTATGGATATTCATCTTGGTGACGGAAAGAGCCTTGAAATTTTCGAAAAAACGACCATCTCCTGCCCTGTTATATTTGTTACGGCTTATGATACTTATGCCATAACAGTTTTTAAACACTTTACAATTGATTATCTTCTAAAACCTTTTGAAGAACAGGAATTATTTGAAGCTCTAGAAAAATTCAAAAAAATAAAAAACACTTTCAACAGCGATTCTACGATACAATCACTGGTTGCAATAGAAAATCCTGAAGCCAGCAAAGTACAGCGTCACTTTTTGGTGAATCATGGCTATAAACTTATTTCTATCAACGAAAACGACATTACCTATTTTGCTGCCTCCGGGAAACATCTTTTTATATATGCAAATTCAGGAAACAGCTATTTATACAACAATACGCTTACCGATATTATTCATAATCTGAATCCTGTTATTTTCTTTAAAGTCAATAGAAAATATATTGTCAATAGAAATATTATAAAAGAAGTCATCAAGCATTCCAACCAAAAAATAGAAATAAAAATTACAGTTCCTGCTGTAGAAACGGATCCGATAATCATTAGCAAAAAAGAAATAAATAACTTTAAGAATTGGCTTAATCAGTAAAATTTTTAAAACGATAAACCTTATTACAGAAGACATGTTGCTCCAATTTAAATCGAAAAAATTAAGTTTAAGACTCAGTAACCCCTTATAAAAGTTAAAACACTCTTATCAGAATCATAAAAAACAGGCATAAAATAATGATTCTGATATTGTTTTCTTTTAAATTACTATCTTTGATTATCTAAATTCAAATAAAATGCCACAAATTAGAATTTATCCTAATGAACAATTTAAAGAAGTAGAAATAGATTACCCCATGCAGTTTCGTTATGCCGTTTCCAATAAAGGCAGGTTAGTAAGTTTTTCTGATGAAATAGAAAATGGCCGTGTTTTAAAAGGAAGTTTAAGCGATGGCTATCCTACTTTTCGATTTAAAATTAAAAAGGATGGAAAAATATTGAATAAATATTTTTTCATATACAAATTAGTCGCCAAATATTTTATTCCAAAACAGTCTGAGGAGCAAACCTATGTCCTGCATTTGGATTATGTGCGAAACAATGATGATGCAAACAATTTGCGTTGGGCGACCAGACCGGAAATGATTGAACACAGCCGAAAAAGCCCCCATGTCATTCAAGCCAAGAAAAACCTGATTGAGCACAATATAAAAGCTGATGGCAGAAAATTGACTACTACAAAAGTAATGCTAATCAAAAAAATGCTTGCCAGACCCGAGCAAAAAACACGCTTAAAAATGATTGCAAAACAATTTGGCGTAAGCGAAATGCAAATCAGACGTATTGCCAGCGGAGAAAACTGGGGACATATTAAGGTATAATTTTAGATTGCAGATTTTAGATTATAAAAGTGTAAAATATAAACTGTAAAGCGAAGACACACTTGTCACTCTGAGCGGAGTCGAAGAGCTTTGTAAGTATGAAGGGCTTCGACTCCGCCTGACATTGATTTCTGAAATTGATATTGATTTTTGCAATTAACTTTACATTCTCTTCCTGCGTTTTTATTAAAAAAAGCGAGAAAATAAACTTCATTTCACCATTTTTATATAACTTTTTACAGAATCTCTGTGAAAAGGTCAAAGTCTCGTGTTGTAAAAATAAAATTTAAATCATTTTTTAAAATAAATCCTTAAATTCGCAATCACAAATAATCGTGAAAAATCAAAAATGAGTTTCGGAATTATAACCTCATTTTTGATATTAAATACTAAAAACCAAAAAAATGAAATACGACGTTATTGTTTTAGGAAGTGGTCCTGGCGGATATGTAACTGCTATTAGAGCATCACAATTAGGCTTTAAAGTAGCTGTAGTTGAAAAAGAAAACTTAGGTGGTGTGTGTTTGAACTGGGGATGTATCCCAACAAAAGCATTACTGAAATCTGCTCAGGTTTTTGA
>JBDTRA010000030.1:0-49955 GCA_039931915.1 Flavobacterium sp.
GAGCCTGATCCGACCCCGTCAAACAATACATCGACCATAGTGCCGGTGCCTGTTGCCCAGTCCGACCTAAGTGTGGTCAAGACAGCCAGCAGCGCTACCCCTAATGTAGGGTCCAATATCACCTTTACGATCACTGCGACCAACAATGGAGCAAGTAGTGCCACGGGAGTTTCGGTAAACGATGTGCTTCCTTCGGGATACACCTTTGTGAGCGCTACGCCATCGACCGGAACATGGACAGCACCGAACTGGACTATCGGAGGCCTTGCCAACGGAGCCAGCGCAACGCTTAGCATCGTAGCAACAGTGAACGCTACGGGTTCTTACAGCAATACGGCAACGATCACAGGTAACGAGCCTGATCCGACCCCGTCAAACAATACATCGACCATAGTGCCGGTGCCTGTTGAAGTTCCTGCAATTACAATTGTGAAAACAGGAGTATTGGATGACACTAATGGTAACGGATATGCTGAAGCAGGAGAGACTATAACATACAGTTTTTCGATAACCAACACAGGTAATGTAGATTTGAAGGATATTTCAGTTTCTGATCCTCTTCCTGGAATTGTTATTAACGGAGGTCCAATTGATTTAGCTGTTGGTCAAAATGATGATTCTTCAATTATCGGAACTTACACTTTAACGCAAGCAGATGTGAATTCCGGAAGTGTGAGCAATCAGGCAACTGTTTCAGGAATTACAAACAGTGGGATAATTGTTGAAGATAAATCAGATTTTAGTGCTCCAGAAGGTGAAAGACCAACAGTTATAGAATTAAATGGCTGTGTGATTAAAATCTTTAATGCTGTTTCTGCAAATGGAGATGAAAAGAACAAAAGATTCTATGTGCAAGGTTTAGAATGTTATCCTGATAATACAGTTGAGATTTATAACCGTTGGGGAGTTTTAGTATTCGAAAGAGATCATTATAATAATAACGACATTGCTTTTAGAGGTATTTCAGAAGGCCGTGTTACTATTAAAGATTCAAACGGATTACCTGAAGGGACTTATTATTATATCGTTAGATATAAAGATAAACAATCTAAGACGCAGCAACAAGCAGGCTATTTATACCTTACCAAGTAATACACTATACAAATTAAATGGCTTAGTGAAAGCTAAGCCATTATTTAAAAATAAAATAAATGAGAAAATTAGTTTTAGTTTTATTGTTTTGTTCGGTTGCAGGTTTTGCTCAGCAAGATGCGCAGTTTACACAATACATGTATAACACCATAAATATAAATCCCGCCTATGCTGGTTCAAGAGGAGCTATTAGTATTTTTGGACTTTATCGTACACAATGGGTCGGATTGGATGGCGCACCGGAAACAAGCAGTTTTTCGGTAAACACGCCTGTTGGTCGTAATGTAGGTCTTGGAATTTCATTAGTAAATGATAAAATTGGGCCTACAAATGAGAATAACTTATCGGCTGATTTTTCGTATTCCATACCAACATCGGCAAGTGCTAAACTTTCTTTTGGTATCAAGGGATCAGCAAATTTATTCAAACTGGATCCTACAAAATTAGCACCGGAAGATCAGGGAGATCCGCAATTTCAGGATTTAGAAAATAAATTTTCACCAAATATTGGTGCCGGTGTTTATTGGCATACTGATAAGGCTTATATAGGTTTGTCAGTACCAAATTTTATTCAGACGAATCGTTATAATGACAATGAGACTGCGATATACAAAGAGCGCATTAATTACTATTTTATTGCAGGTTATGTCTTCAATTTAGACAAATATGAAATGATAAAATTTAAACCGGCATTGCTAACCAAAATGGTTGAAGGTTCACCGCTACAAGTAGACGCATCTGCTAATTTTATGTTCAACGATAAATTTGTAGTGGGTGTTGCTTATAGATGGAGCGCATCCGTGAGTGCATTGGCCGGATTTCAGATAACTGACAGTTTATATCTTGGGTATGCATATGATCGTGAAACGACCAGGTTAGTAAATTATAATTCAGGATCGCATGAAATATTCCTGCGTTTTGAATTCTTAAATAAATATAGCAGAATAACTTCACCTAGATTTTTCTAATTATGAAAATTAAAAATTTAATTTATAGCGTTTTTTTGTCTTCTGTCTCTTTTTGCGGAATAGCTCAAAAGGCAGTCTTAAATAAAGCAGAGAAGGAATACAATCAGTATGCATATATAGACGCAATTTCTATTTATGAAAAAGTGGCCGAAAATGGATATAAGGATGAAAAGATGTTTCAGAGGTTAGGAAATGCCTACTATTTTAATGCAGAGCTAACAAAAGCTGTAAAGTGGTACGATGCCTTATTCTCTTTAAACAATCAGCAGGAACCTGAATATTATTATAGATACGCCCAGGCTCTTAAATCTGTTGGTGATTATACTAAATCAGATAAAATGCTCGAAGCTTTTAATGAGAAAGTTAAAACCGATACAAGGGGACTTTTATTTAATAATAATAAAAATTATTTAGAACAGATTAAGTTAAATTCCGGAAGATTCGACGTAACAGACGCGGGCATTAATTCAAAACAGTCAGATTATGGGAGCACGGTATTCAATAATAAATTAGTATTTGCTTCTGCACGTGATACAGCAATTTTAGCAAAAAAAACATTTAAATGGACGAACAGGTCTTTTACTAATTTATATGTGTCAGAGCTAAAAGAAGATGGAAGCTTAGAGAATCCGGTTCGATTGCAGAAAAAGATTAACTCGAAATTCAATGAATCCACTCCTGTTTTTACCAAAGATGGGAAGACGATGTATTTTACAAGAAACAACTATTTAGGAGGAAAAAAAGGAAAAGATACCAAAAGAATTACATTGTTAAAGTTATACAAAGCTGATTTGGCAAATGATAAATGGACAAATATTACAGAGCTGCCTTTTAATAGTGATCAATTTAGTGTCGCGCATCCTGCTTTAAGTGTAGACGAAAAGAAGCTATATTTTGCATCTGACATGCCGGGAAGTTTTGGACAATCTGATTTATATAGTGTTGTAATTAAGGACGATGGTACATATGGTCAGCCTGAAAATCTTGGTTCAACTATTAATACAGAAGGAAGAGAAACATTTCCTTTTATATCAGGAGATAATGAACTTTACTTTTCAAGTGACGGACGCCCGGGACTAGGAGGATTAGATGTATTTGTTGTAAAAATCAATGAAGGTGCTGCTTTTGATCAAATACAGAATATTGGAGAACCGGTGAATACTAAATTTGATGATTTTGCCTTTATAATTAACAGCAGCACAAGAAAAGGGTTTTTCTCTTCAAATAAGGAAGGCGGAGTTGGTAATGATGATATTTATAAGTTCACAGAAACGAGAAAGCTGGATTGTGAGAAAAAATTATCAGGAACCATAGCAGATTCTGAAACTAATCAGGCTGTCGATGGCGCGAAAGTAATTTTACTGGACGATAAATTTCAGGAAATTGCAGAAACTACATCCGGGACAGATGGTACTTACAATTTTGATGTAAAATGTAATAAAACATATTATATAAGAGTTGCTAAAAAAGACTTTGAAACTAATGAAAGTCCAATTACAATTCAACCATCGAATGATAAATCAGAATTAGATGTTAAATTACAAAAACAAATCAAGCAAATAAGCGTTGGAACTGATTTGGCTAAAACCCTTGAAATTCCTATTATTTATTTTGATTTGGATAAATCATTTATTCGCGATGATGCTGCTTTTGAGTTGGAAAAAGTTTTAGCCGTACTGAAACAGTATCCGGAAATGAAAATAGATGTTCGTTCTCATACTGATAGCAGACAGACTGAAAAATACAATATGGTCTTGTCTAACAAAAGAGCCAAGGCTACAATAGAATGGTTTGTGAAAAAGGGAATTTCTTCTGCGAGATTAAAAGGCAGAGGATATGGAGAAAGTCAATTGGTAAATAAATGCTCAGATAATGTACCTTGTACAGAAGAAGAACATCAGTTAAACAGAAGAAGTGAATTTGTAATTGTTTCAATGCAATAAGAAACTTTTAATATTTTAAAAAGCTACAAAAAAATGAATGTCCCCAAAAGTTAAAAACACTATTGGGTACATTTTTTTATGGAAATAAAAATGAAGAGCCATTATTAATTAAAACTTTATTTGTAAACGAAGTTTTAAAAACTATCATTCTAGAAGAAATTTGTCTACCATATTATTTTAGCAAACACTACTATTAGAATTTTAAAAGGGAGAGGCTTTTCATAAATTAGAATATTGAAGATTATGAGATATGTAAATAAAATCACCTGGATGTTTATTTTTATAGGAACTTATTTTTGGACTAAATTAATAATAAGTTTGATAGGACCAATAATAGAAAAGGAATTAGATTGTGTTTTTTCATGGAGGCAATGGTGAGTCGAGCCAAATCCTTTTGGCAGATTTGACTAGTAATTTCAAAGTAAAGTGACCACAGTTGATTTAGAAAATGATAACGAATTATATGTTCTTTAAAATTCAAGAAGTTTTTGTGCAGGAACTTTTTTTAAGATATTACAAAAATAAAAGTCAGTTTGTGGCAAATTCATGGCACAGTTGCTTTTTAAGATAATGAATATGGTATTAGCGTGGGTTTAGTGGAAAAAGTTCTGAGCCCTCATCGTCCACAAACAAACTCCTTAAGAAATTAAGGAGTTTTTTATGTTTATACTTTTCGAATCTTAAGAATTTAGATTACAGGTGTGAAGTCAGACATTCACAGCATTTCACAATAACTTTTCGTGTAACTGAGGAATTCTCACTATCAATAGATATAAATTAAGGATTAAACTTAATGCAATAATCTCTAAATCAGACACTTTTTCTTTTCTGTCTATTCCTGTTTTGAACTCTGATTCACAATTCAAAGAACTTATAGCTTCTAAAATGCTATAATAGTTTTTACTATATTTGGCATAGATATGGTTTGTTTGTCGGTGTCATGTTTTGAATTTTAATATATTGACAGATTTAATCCATCTTTTTTACTTAAATAGTTATATTTTTCACTTCAAATAATTGTACCCAAATCAAATTATCAAAACAAAAATTTAAAAATGAAACAAAAACTAATAACTCTTTTATTTGTATTTACTGTTATCAATATGTTTGGGCAAACGCCAACCATGTCAGAACATGGCAAAACTAATACTGAAGTTTTACCGCTTAATGATATGGTTACTAATAAAGCCATAAAGCCGCTTACAAAGGTTCCATTAGATGAAGCTTTAATCCTGATTTATGATTATGACGGCACCCTTTTCTCATTTGATTTAGAATCTGAAACAATTGCCTGGACTGTAAAAGCTACAGATTCTTTTACCGAAATGTGCGCAAATGCAGTAACGCTGCTTGATGGAGTTTTGTACGTTCCGTTTATTAACGGTGAAATTTTCGCGATTGATAATCAAACCGGTGAAATTTTTTGGAAATCAAGATTAGGCAATAGTACAGATCAGATTATATTAAAAAATCAAATTCCAATCATAAATAATGGAAAACTGTATATAACTGCTCAAAGTCCAAATAATAACATTTATGCCCTTGATATAAAAGATGGCAGTTCAATATGGAAGTACAAGCTGGATTCTACAAATAATGATATTCCGGTTCTGTATTTTGATAACAAGGTTTTTACCCAAAGCGCATCTAATGTCTATAGTTTTGAAGCAAATACAGGAAAACTTCTTAACCAGAAAGGTTTTGAAGGAGCTATCTCCGGAAAACCTGTAACAGATGGTGAAAATGTATTTATAGCAAACGAAAAAGATGTAGTTTTTGCTTTAAGTCCAGATAAATTAGATGTTTTATGGCAATTTAAATTAGATGAAAATCAAAATAATATAAGGGAACGTATATTTTGCAAAGACAAAAGAGTATATTTTGCAGCACAAGGCCCGGAAGTTTCTTCTATATATGCTGTGGATTCAAAAACAGGAACTCAGATTTGGAAAACGGATTTTAAAGATGATAATGTCGAATATATCGTTGAGGAAAGTGATAATATTTGGGGGTATACCCGTAAAGGAAAACTTTTTCAATTAGATATGACGAATGGTGAAATAGCATTCGAAGCAAAGCTAACAACCAAACCAATTTCAAATCTTGAATTTGGGAATGATGATGAATCTTTGTTTTATTATTCAGATGCTGCTTTAATTCAATTTGAATTTAAAACAAAAGACGAAAACGAAATGTACCTGCGAACCTCTATTAAGGATGATGTCTATAGTGCATATATAAAAATAATTCGATAAAAGAAGCTGATAAGCATTTCAACTTTGTACTTTCCGGGTTCAGATAACTGAACAAGTTATTATGTTAAATCGCTGGAATTGAGTTGTTCTGCGAGTCCAATTAAAATTCCTTCAGGTCCACGAATGTAACAAAGCTTATACGAATCCTGATATTGGACTACCTCTCCAATAAGTTGCGCACCACGCTTGTAAAGTCTGGTAAGTGTATCGTCAATGTCAGCAACGGTAAACATGGCACGCAGGTAACCGAAAGCATTGACTGGAGCGTTGCGATGATCTGCAATCACATCTGGATTTATAAAGCGTGATAGTTCGAGGCGGCTATGACCATCAGGAGTGACCATCATGGCAATTTCGACATTTTGATTACCAAGTCCAGTTATACGTCCAGCCCATTCGCCCTCAATGGTAGTTCTCCCTTCTAAACTTAGACCAAGTTCAACGAAAAAAGAAATTGTTTCATCAAGGGATTCTACCACAATACCGATATTATCCATTCGCAGTAAATTATTTTTCATAGTTTAAGGATTATGTTGAATGACTTCATTTAACTTGCGTATAACTCGTTTAGAGAGGAACTAAAATAGCTTTTAATCTTCTAAATTAGTATGATTTGTGCCATAACTTATTATTTGTGCTACGCTAATATAATGAATATCTTTATTATAGCTACCTCATGGTTTCAAGTGCTATTTCAATATAATCAAAAACTGTTTTATGAAAGTTTCTTTAAATTCTACATAGAATTGTTTATAAATAGTTTCATAAAGACTAATATTTACAAACCTCCAGAGTCATTTGATTCTGGAGGTTTTTTTGTTCGAAAATTACAGCTTGTTAATTTTTATTTTTTATTCATAAAAAGTGATTGTATTCAGCTTAAAATTAAAATGAATATCCTAGAGTCAGCATCCAGTTTCTTGGTGCTCCGGGAAATAATCGTATATAATCATAACCACCAACCCAATAGGTTTTATTGGCAAGATTGTTAGCATTTAGCTGAAGTTTGAATTTATTAATAGTATAATACAATGCTCCATTCATAACAGTATAACCCGGTAAGGTTTGCGTATTGGTCTGACTCATAGTTCTTGTAGTAACATAGTTTGCTCCAAAGGCAATTCCAAAATCTTTCAAAGTTCCATTTGTAAAATTATATCGGGTCCAAAGATTACCTTGATTATTGGGAGTATTTGGTTTTTGTCTGCCTACTTCCTCTGCTATAGGACTGTCGGTAATATGAGATTCATTATAAGAATATGCCGCCGAAATACTCCATTGAGGTAAAATATTACCTGTAATATCTACTTCTATACCTTTTGAATCTTCCTTACCAACGGCTCTCATCAAATCCGGATTGACCGCATCATTGGCAGTATATAATGTGTTTTTTTGTTCAATTTTATAAAGTGCCAGAGTAACAAATAAGTTATCATTAAACCAGGATGATTTTCCACCCACTTCGATCATGTTATTTTCTAAAGGATCAAAAGGGCCTCCCGCATTTGGATTTGCAATAATCGATGCTGTTTGTGGATTGTATCCTTTTACATACGTGCTATAAAGATTGATATTAGGATTTAAAGTGTAGGTAAGACCTATTCGGGGAAGAAAAGAATGTTGTTTCACTTTTTCTTCGTTTGGTTTTTCATAATTTGTTCGATCGATATATTCATCATAACGAAAACCAATTAATGCCTGCAAAGGCCCCCATTTAATATGATCTTGTAAGTAAACGCCGTAAGTTGAATAATAAGACTGGTCAAATGGAACAGTGGTGTAAAAATATTTACTGATATCTTTTAATTGCTGTGATGAAGAAGGATTAGCTAAATCAAAATGCGCCACATTGGGAACCGGATTTCCTTTTGAATCTAATAAATAAGCGCTTTTATTATTTGGATTGTAGGTAGCAATAGCTCCGGTGTTGCTGGCATTTCTGTATCCTCTTGCCTGTAATTGAGATCCTCCCGCAGGTACCTGTTCTTGTGCGTAATCATAACCTAAAATTAAATTATGCGTAAGAGCACCGGTTTCTGCTTTGTAATTCATAAAACTGGCTATGTTATCAATATAACGCTTTCTTTTTCGCATGAAAACCTGCATCTCAATCTGAGTCGGAATAGTTACCCCATTACCATCCACAGCATATTTATTAGCTCCACGATGTTCTAATAAATCCTCGCTATAACCTGTTCTGATATACGAACTGGAAAAGCTTAATTTATCAGTAAACTGGTGATTTAATGATGTTGTTAAGATGTATGTTTCTTCATTTAGATAATCATTTGTTGAGTTGAGTGATTGACTTGTTTTAGTAGAATATAAATCATTTTCATAAGTAGACTGGCCACGGTCCAAAACACTTTTTGAGCTGGTATAAATTAAATCCAGGTTAACACGTGTTTTGTCATTTGGTAAAAAAGAGAGGGAAGGAGCAATCACTGTGTTTTTGTCAAATTGTAAATCTCTAAAAGAATTAGCATTTTCATAACCAAGATTAAGACGGTATAAAAGCGTTTTTTCTTTGTTCAATGGACCGGTAAAGTCCGCTAATGCCCTAAGTGTATTAAAACTGCCGGTAGAAAAACTAAGGCTGTTTGCGGCTTTATCCAGTGGTTTTTTAGTTACCCTGTTCACAACCCCTCCCGGTGAAGCATTACCAAACAGGGCAGATGATGGTCCTTTTAAAACTTCAACTCGCTCTAAATAATTAGCCAGCGGCTGTTTCCAGAAACCTGTTGAAGTTCGCAATCCGTTAAGCAACTGTGTATTGCTTTGGCCATTTATTCGAAAACCCCTGATAGAAATATCGTCATAAAAGGTAAATTGGCTCACACCGCTAAAGTTTTTTACAACTTCTCCAACACGAATGGCACCTTGGTCTGCAATTAATTCTTTAGTCGCATAAGAAACCGCCTGGGGCAGATCTTTTAATGCAATTTCTGTTTTTGCCCCGATAAAGGATTTGGTATTTTTATATGATTTTTCTTTTCTCCCCGTAATTTCGACAGTTTGGAGCTGATTGATATTTTCCTCCATGACGATGGAGAGACTTATTTTTGCATCTTCCTGCAATTCTATTTCTCGTGTTTGCGAAGTACATCCCAAAGAAGTAAATAAAAGAGTGTATTTACCAGGCTTTATATTATAAAATTCAAAATTTCCGTCATTGTCTGTGGTAGTTTTTTCGCCAGTGTTTTTTATCGTTACAGAAGCACTAAGGCTTTCGAAGTTATTTTTGGATGTTATTTTTCCTTTGATTTCGGTATTTTGGGCTTGAATAAAATTAACAAAGAGTACAAATACCAGGATGTAAAGTGATTTCATTTTTTGTGTTCTAAAATTTCTGCAAATATATATTTATTTAGAATAAATAAAAATAAAAACAACCGTCTATTGTATAAAATCCGATATTAATTTTTAATTAAGCTTCTAAGTTGTGAGCTTTTTTATACAGTAAAATATTCTGATTGTTTTTAATGCTTTGATAATGATATAATAAAAAGGATAAGCTTTTGTTTCCATCGTTCTAGATTTGTAAAATAACTTTAAAAAGAAAGTTTTTTGATATTTGTAATCACAAAATACCAGAAGGTATAGCAAGAAAATCTGCGAGAAAGCAGACACTATTTATACTTTATCAGACAAGGAAATAAGGAATCAAGATTGTGACAGGAAAAAATCAGTATTGATGAAAATAATTTAAAACTCACATCATGATAGAAGAAACCAACGAAAATTTCGATCGCAAACATCGGGGTTTTCACTAAGAAGAAGAGTAAATTGATTAAGAGACTATGACAAAAGATCCTGCAATTAATTAGCACCAGGAATATGATTCGGCTACAACAGTTAGAAAGAGGCAATTATTAGGCGGATAGACTAAATGATTCACACAATCCCGTAACAGAAATGTTTGCGGTTTTTTTATCGACACTGCCTGGCTCACACTTCGCAATACCTGCCTATTGTACCTTGATAGCGGTAAAAACCCTGTTGCCTAAGGTTAATGTACCAGTATCTGTTTGCCATTTAATGGTAATGGATTCCCCCTCCAAAATACTGGCTATTGCCGATAGCGACAAATTGGTATAGCCAGAATTACAGCTTATCTGCTTGGTAGAACTTGGAATCAAAACGCCATTCTGATAGATGCTGAATGTGGCCACAAAACTCGAATCGGCTTGGCTATTGATAATAGTGTCCACTGATGGCGGAACCAGAATTCCGTTGACTGTGGCGGCCGAGAGACTTGTCGTAGCCCCCGCACCTGTACAGATGTTTCCATTATAAACAGAGTCGCCTGTATTGTTGATAGCTCCAGAACCAGTAAAGACCACAAAAGTTTCCAGCGACCCCATTTGTATTGCCGAGGATGTGTTGGGAGGAACAGTACAAATTCCCGGTCCAAACGATATTGCGCCTGCATTTGTCAGCATCCGGCCGGTTACGGTACAGGCGCCCCCAACGGCCACTGCGGCTCCGTGCGATATAAGATTTCCATAGACAATCGAATCGGCTCCTACCCCAACAGCACCTTCACCTACCCAGAATATATTTTCGGCAGCCGCACCATTTGTCAATATCACAGTGGTATTGGCCGCAAAATTTATTGCACCCGTTGCCTGAAAAATGAATACCGCATTGGGATCACCCTGACCGTCGAGGGTGAAAGATCCTGCAACAGAGGTTGCACTTGCGTTGGCATATTTTCCGGGGGTAATTGTTTCCCCGTTTCCATAGGCTGCAAGATGCGTGTTATTTGTTGTTGTGTAAGACTGAAGTTGGTTGTAAAGGGTAGAAAAATCAGCCAGTAGCGTTGCAGAATTGACAACAACTGCAGGCACAGCAGCAGTATTTGAGATCTGACTCTCAAAAGATACCGAATAGGTACCTTCAGATGGGGATAATGACATCCCGGGCACCTCTTCATCGGTAACAGCTGTGGTGGATATGGTCTGTGTGGAATTGACTGATTGATAAATTGGAGAAAAGTCCTTCCAGACCACATCAAAATAATTCAGAGATTTTGTAGTAGTATTGTACAGAATCAATCCGTTGGCCGGACTAACAATAGCGTTTCGGACAATCGTTGTAACCCTTGGCAGAAGCACTCCTTTATTATCGGAATAAACGTCCAGGACAGTCGAAGCATCTGGATTCGTGGTTCCTATTCCAACCTGAGCAATCGTTGAATAGGAGATCAGCACCAGGAAAAAAATGGTAAGTAATTTTTTCATTGGGTTATTCCCTGCCAATTTGTAGCATTAGGATAATAGAAGGTAAGCCTATTTGAGTAACAAAACGGCTTTCTTTAGAATGAATCGAAAGCAATTCGGCGTAAAAGAAATCCATAAAATTATTAAAAGCAATTAAAATTTACAGTAAACAGCTACAAACGACATCAATTTTTTTTTGGATTATAAATAGCGCCTCATTCCATAAATTACAATAATACAGGAAAAAACCTACATATAATTGATTTTTATATTAGTGCTTTAAGAAGCAAACAGTTCCTTATCTTCGCCTTACATTACTCCAATACAGTCCTTTGTGTGCCAAAATTACAACTGGTTCGGGCATATAGGATGTTTTCAATATCCTTTAAGTCAGCGCCATTACCGAATAGGCAATCTTAGTTCCGCGAATGTTGGTGAGTACACTTTCCACCAATGAAGAATGATGCGGACCATCATCTCTTGTAAGAGTCAATGGGCAAGCGCAAGAATATGCTTTATTACATCTTAATAAAAAACCAAAATGGACATCCTTTGTGTTTTTTGTGCTTTTTTGCCAAATGGCAAATCTTCAATAAAAAGATATCCTTAACTTGCTATCATGAAAGAATTAGTAGAATATATTTTGCAGTTTGGCAATTTAAATCAGCAGCAAATCGAGTTAATCTCAAAGAAAGCAACTGAATTAAATCTTCGTAAAGACGAATATTTTTCTGAAGCAGGAAAAATTGCTGTGCAGGTGGGGTTTGTTTTAGAAGGAATCATGAGGGTTTGCTACTATGATAATAAAGGCGAAGAAATCACCAAATATTTCATCGAGGAAAATAATCTTGTAGTAGATTTAGAAAGTTTTAATAACAGCATTTGCTCTTCAGCTTATGTACAGGCCGTTACAGATTGTAAACTTATAGTGTTTTCTAAACCGGATTGGGAAGAACTTCTAAATACTATTGTGGGCTGGGATACCATTGTGCATAAAATCATTTCGAGAGCATTAATGCAAAAAGTAGACAGAAGAAGTCCGTTAGTTTCTGAAGACGCGACGACTCGTTATTTGAGCTTTATGGAAAAATATCCCAAAGTTATCAATCGAATTCCGCTTTCGTATTTAGCTTCTTACTTAGGAATTACACAATCATCTTTGAGCCGAATTAGAAAAAGCATACGTTAAATCGCTTTTTGCCATTTGGCAATAACTTCCTTTTTATCGATGCACTTGTGTATCAATATTAATTAGGAGGAACAGGAGCATCGTTAAAAAATAACAATCACAGAAAAAATATTTTATTTAGGAAAACTCGAGTCCTTGTATCACGCACAAAAAAATTAAAAAAGCATATAATCCAATTCTTACTATTAGTTTTTTTTAATTTAAGATTTAAAAGTTTCATATAGAATAAGTTGTGTCATTCCTAATTACCGAAATCACTTCTAACCGGTAATATTAAAAAAAAATAAAAGTATTTTTTTTTAATTTAAGTAGGGTATAAACAAAGTAAATTGTTTTTACTTAAATAAATAACATGTAACATCATTTATCATATTCAATAAGGTTAAGTATATAATTATCCAATTTATTTAGAGATATTTAAATTAAGGATATCTTATGAAATTTGTAATTATGATTTATAAACTTGTGCTGTTTTTTAAACTTTTTAAGAGTATTATATATTACGTTATAAACTTTTTAGTTTATTTCAAATAAAAATTAATCGTTGGCTTATGGCTTTAAAGAATCAAGTGGAGGCACAGTTGCCAACAGATTGGGGGATTTTTAAGATTATGGCGTATTCTGAGGATGCAGATGACTGGATGCCACATATTGTTTTGGTTCACGAAAAGACTGATTTTGAAAAACCGGTCGCAGTGCGTTTGCATTCTGAATGTCTGACAGGAGATATTTTTCATTCTTTAAAATGTGAATGTGGAAAGCAGCTGCATGTTGCGATGGATTATTTTCGTACCAATGGAGGTATTTTGATTTATTTGCGTCAGGAGGGGCGTAATATTGGAATTATTAATAAGCTTAAAGCATATAAACTTCAGGAGGAAGGAAAGGATACGGTAGAAGCTAATGTCGCACTTGGACTCGCGCCTGATGGACGGTCTTTTGGTGATGCAATAACTATTTTAGAGGATCTGGGTGTAGAATCGATTGTGCTTTTGACGAATAATCCTGAAAAAATGAAGGCTTTTGACAATTCAAATGTGGCTTTGGTAAATTGTGTAGCAATTGAGATTGAGTCGACAAAAGAAAATGAAGGTTATTTGCGTACAAAAAAGGATTTTTTCAAACACCTACTGAACTTGGATCCGGCTTAAGTTATTGAGCTTTATGTATATTCTGATTATATGAAAACAAAAGTATGGACTGTAGATTGGTTGTTTTATCATTCGATTATAATTATGATTGGATTGATGGCTGATATAGCCAGAGGAACAATGTTTTTTTGTCCTATAACCGGTGTTTTGGTTTTTTTGATTTTCGTTATTAAAAATTGGTCTGGATTTATAGAAAAAAAACCTTGGGGAGGAGTACCAAATATGGTTACGTTACTTCGTTTGATATTGCTTTTTATGGCTCCGTTTATTATGCATAATCGCTTTTTTGTGGCGGTTTTAGGTACTGTGTTTGTAATGCTGGATGGTGTTGACGGTTTTTTGGCAAGAAGGCTTGATCAGATTACACATTTTGGCGGACAGCTGGATATGGAAGCTGATGCTTTTTTCTGTTTGATATTTTCGTTGTTGATTGGGTTTGAATATGCTGAAATGCAATGGGTTTTACTTGCCGGATCTATGCGATATCTATATAAAATTGTTACGACAGTCTGGAATAAAGAAGCTTTTTCGGAAGCAAAACAAAAGTATGCCCGTTTTTTTGCAGGTTGTTATTTTGTTAGTTTGGTAATGTTTTTTTATGTCGATTTTTCGTTAGGAAAATATATTATCGCGATTGGTAATGGGCTGGTACTGTTTTCGTTTGCAATATCTTTTGTGGATTTTTTTAAAATAAGAAGGTCGTGATTATAATATTGACATCTGATATTTGCCACAAGATTAGTGGTGGAACAGTTTATAATACACAGCTTTTTGAGTTTTTGAAGACAAAACATCAAAAAGCAGCTGTTGAGGTTATAGAAGATATTAATTCATATGATTTTAAGGATGACGCCAGTTACATAATTGATGGTATCCTGATTGATGAAAGGTTGAATGTGAATAGCCTGAAACGCTATAAGATTTGTTTTTTAATTCACCTTTGGCCATCTGTAAATAGGCTGGGTGTAAATAAAAACAGATTAATAACAGTTGAAAAATTAATCTGTGAGGCGTTTATAGTTTTTGTCACAGGTTCAATTTCATTAGATTATATTGATGATGTTATTCAGCCAGTTACAACTAAAAGATGTTTGGTAGAGCCCGGAATCAATAGCGAATGGAGCATAAAAAATCATTTTGAACAACGGCCCGGAAAAATAGTTTATTTGGCCAGTTTTATTGAAGGTAAAGGGCATACTAAACTTTTAGAACTATTGAAAAGCTTGAAACATTTGGGACTTAAAGTAGATTGTTATGGGGAGATACTTTCTGAGCCTTATTTTCTGGAACTTTTAAGCATCGTTAAACGTTATGACTTACATAATAATATTTCTTTTAAAGATCCAATACCGCATGAGGGCATAAATGAATTGCTTTTGGAATATGATTTAATGCTGCATTTTTCGGATTATGAAAGTTTTGGTATGGGTATTTTAGAGGCATTGTGTACGCATTTGCCTTGCGTGATTACTCCCACAGGCAACTATAAAAAATATCAATCTTTGGGAATTCTGGGTATTTTGAATTCTTTTGATGTAGAGGAAATGACAGTTGTTGTAGAAGGTATTTTAAATTCGCCTGACAAATATTTACGATTAAGAGAATCAGTAAAGGGGCTAAATATACAAAGTTGGGAGACTAATTTTGAATTGTTATTAAGTAAAATTAAAAATCTATGATCGTTTTTGCATTTGTGTTTGGATACCTGACTTTACTTATTGAATTGATTTTTTTTCATGTGCCAAGTGTTGCAAATATGCAGAATTTTTTTAAGGAAAATAATAATTATGAAGTTGATGGTAATACATATATTTCTAAAATCTATGGTTGGCCAATGTGGAAAAAAGTCCTGATTTTGGCTGTTCCGTTCTTTTTTATAAATATGTATTTTTTATTACCGTTTTTATATTTTTTCCCTGATATCCCTGGCAATAAATGGCTGATTTTTAAAACTAATGATTGGTGGATCGCGATCGGAGCTTTGTGTGTTGTATCAGGTAGAATGATTACGTTTGGATCTATGCTGTTTATGCGTAGGAAAAACAAACAAACACAAAATAGTTTTAAACTGCATACTAACGGTATTTTTAGTTTTTCCAGAAACCCGGGCCTGGACGGTATGTTTTTGTTTTTTACCGGATTCGGTATTTTGTTTCCCAGTTTTTTGATATGGATAGGGTTACTATTATATTTTTATTATATGCGATTTAGGGTAAAAATCGAAGAAGAATTTTTGAAACAATTATTTGGAGATGTTTATTTGGATTACATCACTAACACAAAACGCTTTTTATTATTTTAAATGGAAAAAATGATCGAGAATCAACAGCAGACAATTAAAGCATGGTTTGATAAAACGTATTTGACACGGGGAGAAATGTATCTTCGACCAAAAGAGGCATATTATATTTTTGCTGAACTGCTTCAGGTTAAGCCTAACACAAAGGTACTTGATGTTGCTTGTGGGTTGGGCAGAATGTTAGAAGTAGGATTAGATTATAATGCTGAATGCTGTGGCGTTGATATTTCTAGTGTGGCAGTAGAAAAAGCAAAGCTAAAATTGCCAAAGGCTGAAATTCTGGAAGCTAACGCCGAAGCATTGCCTTTTAATGATAATGCATTTGATTTTGTTACGTGTTTAGGCTCTTTAGAACGGATGCTGGATAAAGATAAAGTGCTGCAGGATATTAAAAGAGTTACAACTGCCGATGCCAGAATTTGTTTTATGGTAAGAAATTCGAACTCCTGGCGTTGGGTATTTACTAAAAAACTTTTTTTTGCAGTCAATAAAAAAGGGCATCAGGATGCAAAAAATTATCAGCAATGGAAAGCTCTTTTTGAGCAACAGCATCTTGAAATTATAAATTGTATCCCGGATCAATGGCCTATAATGCGCATATTACAGGTTTTGACTTTTGGTAAATTTAATGGCTACAAAAACAAACAAAATAAATTTACACCATTAAAATATGCCAATGAATTTATTTTCATATTAAAGAAAAATTAACTTGAATACACGCACCGACATAACGCAATTATACAATGCTCTTTTTCAAATTGAAGCTAAATTAAAACCCAATGAGGAATATCCGATTCATAAACGGTTAAATTTTGGAGAAAGTTTTAATGATATTTATGAATATTTGATTCATAAAATTGATATAAAAAATAAATCTATTCTGGATGCAGGTTGTGGTGTGGGTTTTGGAAGCTTGCTTTTTGCCAAAAACAAAGCTCAGAAAGTCTCCGGAATTAGCGTGAGTGACTTAGAAATTGAAAGTGCAAATCGCAATAAAAATAAATATCATTTTGATAACGTTGATTTTGAAATCTGCACTTTTGAAGATGTACAACCTTTTAATTATGATTTAATTTTTTGTGTTGAATCACTTAAGCATGCCCTGAACTTTGATAATGCTTTTAATGTACTATTGAGTGGTTTAAAGACTAATGGTAAATTAATTATTGTAGATGATTTTTTTGAAAATGAAATTACAAAAACAAGCAGGATCTTTATGTCTGATTGGAATTTGAATTTTTTATTTGCATTGTCTCATTTTTCAAATATTTCTAAGGAATATACATTAGAATCTGAAGATTTAACCCATTTTATGCCTAAAAAATCTTTGTTTAAAATCAACATGCAACTCCTTTTTTTTAAGCTATTTAGACGTAAATCTTTATTCAAAAAACTTTTTAAAGGCGGATTGTTACTTGATAAGATGTATGCTCAAAAAAAAATGAAATATCAATTAATAATTATAACAAAAAAAGGTTGAAAAATACATTGATATATACTTTTTTAGGTATTCTGCCACCTGTCATTGGCTTTGTTTTATTGCCTGTGTTTTTAAAATATCTGACTACAGACGAGTATGTAATAGTATCATTGTCAAATGCTCTTTTTGCTGTAATTTCAATAGTTTTAAGCTTAAAAACAGATCAGGCGTTAAGACATATTTATTTTTATGAATCTGATAATGCGCCTAAACAGTTGGCATTGTTCAGGAGTTTGTTTAGTTTTCAGATTGTTCTTTTTTGTTTTTGGATAATCGTTATGTATCTATTTGGTGATCAGTTGTTTCGTCTTGTTTTTAAAAACAACTTTTCGTTTTTCCCATATACGTTTGTGATGATGCTATCGTTGTGTGTGAGTATGTTGAATGGTTTTTATTTTATCTATTTACAAAATAAATCAGAAGTCAAAAAGTATAGTTTCTATTTTATTGTCAACATATTGCTTACACCTGTCTTGCAGGTGCTATGTATAAAAGTATTCGAATTGGGCTTTTTGTGGTTTTTACTTTCGTCCCTTTGCGCTAATTTATTCGTTTTTTTGCTGATTCTTTTAAATAACAGGGCACTTTTTAGAATTGAGTTTTCAAAAAACATCATCAGGGAGGCTCTTAAGTTTTCGTTGCCATTTATTCCGTTTTTAGTGTTATACAATTTAGAAAACCAATTAGACAGGTTTTTTATAGAGAAATTTTTAACGCTTGAAGATTTGGCACGTTACTCGGTTTTATTAGGTATTTCAGGTGCAGTTTTTATACTTTTTAATAGTCTGGACAATGCCATAAGACCGGAATTATTTATGATATTTTCTGAAAAACCCGAAGATTTGAAATTATTAATTCAAAAAAAAATAGATTTTTATCTTTTAATCGGTCTTGTAGTACTAAGTTTTTTAACAGCTTTTGGTACAAATATCCATTTGTTTTTAAATCATCCGAAATATAATGGCATAAGTTTATATTTTCCTTTAATAGCTCTCGCATTTTTACCATTAATTTTGTTGCGCTTTTGGGCTCTGATTTTAAGTTATGAAAACAAAATCAATAAAATTAATTACTTTACAATATGTAAAATAATATTGATGACAATTCTGTTTTATTTTTTAGTACCCATGCTGAAAATTAATGGAGCATTAATAACCATAGGTGTTTCAAATTTGTTGAATGTTTATATTTTTTATAGAATCATTCATGCTAAAGTACTTCCCAGCCGTAAGATTTATTTTTATATTCTCCTTTTTATATTTTTAAATAGTATGATGCTATTTTTGGACAAACCGAGACTCGTGTCTTTAATAGCTATTATTCAATTTAGTATTTTTGTTTTGATATTTCTAATGATATATCAGAAAGAATTAGGGAAAACAATAACAACCATTAAAAATAATCTAACATGAAAGTTAAAGATATTTACTGGGATTTGTTATTAAACATAAAAGAAATCTATCAAACTATTGACATATCAACAGAAACGTTAAGTATTACTTATGATTATAAGCTCATAAAAAGTACAAATACAGGTTTATCAGTGAATCTTGCTGTTATTTGTTTTTATCCTAATAACACGAATGATAATTTTTTTGAAGTTTTATATGGTAAAGCAGTTCCAAAAAAGTTAAAAAAAATCTTAGGTTTATATTTGGGGTATATATTAGTAAATAAACATTCCAAAATACCTTTTACCTGTGTTCATTTGGCGCAAACTATTGACGGTAAAATTGCCACGGTTTCCAAAAAATCAAAATGGATTGGCAATCAGGAAAATTTAATTCATGCCCACCGAATAAGAGCACTTGTTGACGTTATACTTATAGGAGGTAACACATTTAGAATTGATAAACCCAAACTGAATGTAAGACTTGTGAAAGGTAATAACCCTATTAAAGCGATTGTTGCCAACTCACCTTTAGAACTTGAAGATTTAACACTGGGAAAAACATACCTTTTTAGCAGCAAAAAATTATCTTATCATAATTTACATGCCGATATTGAAATAGTGAATATTGATGATGCATCCGGATGTATTCCTGTAAAATCATTATTAGAAATACTGAAACAAAAAGGCGTACATTCCATTCTTGTAGAAGGAGGACCTTTAACAATTAGAAGGTTTATTGAAGATAAAATGTTATCAAGAATAGAATTTCATATTGCACCAATGTTATTTGGTTCTGGTAAAAACGGAGTTGAATTGCAAGAGATACAAGATTTGGATGAGGCAATACATTTAAATAATCCAAAGTATTACAATATAGGGAATGCTATAATGATAGTTTCAAATTTATAATTATGACAGTAAAAGCATTTTGGCATAACAATAAAAAAACATCAGAAATAAAAACTGAAAATATTGATTTTAGGGATATAGATCAGGCTGTTAATATAAGTGCCAGATATTCGTCAATAAGTTTAGGTACAGAGAAACTTGTTGCCAAAGGTGAAGTACCCATAGATCTTTATAATAAAATGAAGGTCAATTATATGGCTGGCAGTTTTGACTTTCCTATAAAATATGGCTACTCATTAGTAGGCAAAACAGAAGACCACAGATGGGCACATGTTATGCATCCCCATCAAAATCAAATTATAGTTAATGATTACGATTGTTATTTTTTCTCTCAGGAAAAAATAAATCCTATCATTGCTACACAGTTTTCTAACCTGGAAACGGTAATTAATGCTATTTGGACATCTAAAGTAAAAAAAACAGATGTCGTTTTAGTTTGCGGTACAGGAAGTATAGGTGTTTTATTGGCACAAACAATAAAAATGTATATTGGAGCAACAGTATATGTTCAAGAGACAAATCCGGAAAAAAAAGAAAAATTAAAAGACCTTGGATTTGATTTATGCACAAACGATATCGAATATAATATCACATTTAATGTATCAGCCAACGAGCAAGGCTTGCAATATTGTATTGATCATACAGCCGAAGAAGGAAAAATAATTGAGTTAAGTTGGTATGGAAATAATCCTGTTATGTTACAATTAGGTGGAAATTTTCATTATAAAAGACTACAAATTATAAGTTCGCAAGTATCTGCAATACCAAATGAAAAAAAAGAAACTTATAATTTTTTAACACGAAAACAATTAGTAGAATATTTGCTTATAACTATTGATTATAAGCCATTTATCTCAAAAATTATTTCCTTTGACCAGTTACCGGATTATTTCGACCAAATCAGGAAAAACAAACCTAATAACGATTTTATAACCATAGTAGAATATTAAACCAAACTTAAAAGACATGTATTTTGTAAAAATTAGAGAAAGTATGATGATTGCCCATTCCTTAAAAGATCCTTTTTTTGGGCCGGCACAAAATGTTCACGGTGCAACTTTTGTTGTAGACGTAACATTTAAAACCAAAACTATAAACCAGTACAATGTTGTCATAGATATAGGCGTTGCACATAAAGTAGTAAAAGATATATTGTCAAAATTAGATTATCAAAATTTTGACGATTTAGATATTTTTAAAGGAAAACTCACCACAACAGAATTTATAGCACAATACATATATGACGAGGTAAGTTTAAGCGTAAAACCCTATTTTGATGGAAAAATCAGTGTTTCAATAAAAGAAAACCCAAATGCATGGGCTGGCTTTGAGGAGGATTAATATATAAAGATGTATTGTGCATAAAAAACAACTTATTATACATTAGCCAAAACAAAGGGCATAAAACAAATTATATATACCATTAATAGTTATGATTGCAATCGCTATTTATTTATTACTTAACTTTTTGCTGTTTGTCCCTTTGTATTTTTTCAATAAGGAAACCTCAACATTTTTACCCATAAATGAAACACTCAGGCCAAAAAGCATGCGGTTGGCAATTGTAAGCTTATTTGGACGAGTGAATAAAGACATTTTTCGAATAAACCTGGAGTATACATTCGGTATTTTAGTACTATCAATATTCAAAAATTATATTAATTTTCAATATATAGTTATTCCATTTCATCTATATTATATTGTTATTTTAATTATATTTTATTATCACCATAGCATTTATGGTATTTATAACACATATCCCGCAATTACTACTGACTTTCAACTCATTGTTCAGGGGATAAAAATTGGATGGGCTGGTTATAAAAAGCAATTAGTGCTGGGTATTGGTTGTTTTTTAATTTTATTGGGTCTTATTATTAAGCTAAACTCAAGTTTGCTTTCACAAATCCAAAATTCCAATGTCATAATATTAAAGATATTTACATCTATTATTGTAATCACAACTTCCAGGCATTTCTTTTTTCGTAATATAAACTATATATATATACAGAAAGAATCCAATTTTGTACAACATTTAGGTACTGGTATTCAGACTCTTTCATTTTTAATTAGCTCTAATATCTTTTTTAGTAAAAAAGCAAAAAGCGAAATAGCTTTAATACCTCACATTTACAACAAAACAGAAATTACAATCCCATCAGGCCAAACTCTAAAACAAAGCCCCAACATTTATTTTATAGCCTTGGAATCCTACGGTGCTATTTTATATGAAAATGAAGCATATACCCAGCCATACATCCAATTACTGGAAACTATACACACAACTATTCAAAACCACCTATGGCATGCCACAAGTTTTTTATCTGACTCACCCATAAGCGGTGGTGGCTCATGGATGGCGTTTTTTTCAGTTCTCAAAGGAATACAAATAAAAACAGATTCTCTTTACCGTAAATTAGTCCAGCTCAGAGACCAATACCCTGTCCAGTCAATCTTCACAGTACTAAAAAAATTCCAATACAATACTTTCCTTGTTACAGGAATTGGAGGGTTCGAAAACTTTAAGGTGCCATGGAAAGAAATTTTAGAATTCGCAGACGTAGATGATGTCATTATCCACAAAGATCTTAATTATACAGGGCCATTATTTACTCTTGAGTCTGCACCGGATCAATACTTTCTCAATCAGTCAATTCAAATTATGAAAGCGAAAACCCAAGGTAAACCCCTGGCATTTTTTGTAGAAACCCTCAATTCCCATTACGATTTTTACACTCCAACAGTGATTCTGGACCAATGGCAGGATTGTAATCACACACCCTTAAAAGATTTCAAACCAACACAACCAAAAAAAAACAGTAAAGAAAACTACTTTCTGGCTATTGAATATCAATTAAAAACTATCGAAAAATTGATAATCAACGAGTTGCAAGATACCATTTTCGTCATCTTCGGAGACCATCAGCCACCCATGATAACAACCGATGAAAACTCGTTCAAAACTCCCGTACATATCATTTCAAAAAACAAAGATTTCATCGAATTATGGCATCAAAAAAAGTTTTCGAATAGTCTCATCATCAATGTTGAAGAAACGCCATCTATCGATCACCATGAAATGAAAAACCTATTTCTTGAATGTTTTTTACAACAATATTCGGTTTAAAAAGACGATTGAAAAAAAGTATTATAACAGACTAAAATCGCTTTTTGCCATTTGGCAAATAATTTTATTTTTTATCTATGCAACTTTGTACTCAATAATTTTAAAAGATAAAAAAAATGAATTCGAAGAACCACGAACATACAGAAGAGAATAAAAAAGAGTCAAGTAAATCAGTACTGATTACAGGAGCGAATAGAAGTATCGGTTTAGAAACAGCGAAACAGCTTTCAGAAAAAGGATTGTTTGTTTATTTAGGAAGCCGTGACCTCAAAAAAGGGGAGGAAGCTGTAAAAGAATTAATACAAAACGGCTATAACAACATCAAAGCCGTTGAAATTGATGTTAATAATCCGAATAGTATTTTAGCAGCCAAAAGCATTATAGAAAACGAACAGGGAAAATTGGATATTCTGATTAACAATGCGGGTGTACTTGGCGTTTTGCCACAAGAGCCTTCCACAACTTCAATAGAAGATATTCAGAAAACATTTGATACTAATTTTTTTGGCGTGATAAGAGTTACTCAGGCATTTCTGGAACTGCTTAAAAAGTCGGATAGTCCAAGAATTAGCAATATTACTTCGGGACTTGGTTCGCTTACCTTACACAGCGACCCAAATTGGAAATATCATCCTATAAAAGGAGTTTGTTACGTTCCGTCGAAGGCAGCTTTAAATGCATTTACAATAACATTGGCTTATGAATTGAGAGATTTACCATTTAAAGTAAATGCAATAGATCCCGGGTACACTGCAACAGATTTTAATCATTTTAACGGTCCCGGAACTGTAGAAAGCGCAGCTGGTTTTATAATTAAACATACTCTAACCGATGAAAATGGACAAACAGGAAAATTTTTCAGCAATGATATTGAAGATGAAACTGAAGAAAGTCCTTGGTAAGATAAATTATTGAAAATAAGACTAATAGTGATTGTGAAAAAATTAAAGGTTTCATAAATTGATTTGATGACATTTTAAGTTATTGTAAATTAGTAATATTAATAAAGCAACAATGTACAATAATGAAAAAGATAATCACTATTGCCGTTTTATTACTCGGTTTTGTAATACCGGCGAATGCCCAAAAGAAAATAGAATTCACAGAATTGCCAAAAATAGCACAGGATTTTATAAAAAAGCATTTTAGCCATACAACTGTTGACATCGTTAAAAAAGATGCTGAACATGGTGAAAAAGGTTATGAAGTAAAACTTAAAGATGGCACAGAAGTCGAATTTTGGAAAGATGGATCTTATCGTGAAGTTGACGGAGACGATAAACCGATTCCAACTGGATTTATCCCTAAATCAATTAAAGATTATGTGGCAAAAAATTATCCAAATGAAAAAATTACGCATATTGATTACGGACACAAAGATCTCGATGTTGATTTAACAAATAAAATTGATTTGGAATTTACGAAAGACGGAAAATTTTTAAAAAGTGAAAAGGATTAAAAAGCAAAAACTCCATTAGAAATAATGGAGTTTTTACGTTAAGAATTTTATGTTTTCAGCAAATGCTTATCTGAAACTTACTAAAGCTTTTCTTATTGCTTTTTACTATAGGTTTCAATCTCAAAAACTAAAGTTGTATTTGGCGGAATTACTCCTCCGGCACCTTTTTCTCCATATGCTAAATTTGCCGGAAGAAAAAAGACTGCTTTTTCTCCGTCAGACATCATACCTAAAGCTTCTATGAAACCAGGAATCATTCCATCTTTTTTACCTGCAACAAATGGAAAAGGCTGATATCCTTTTTGCGCGTCTCTGCCAGCATCATATTTACCGTATGCTTTTGCAACTTCGGCAATACTGCTGTCAAAAAGAGTTCCATCTTCAAAGTAACCTGCATAATGAAAATAGAAAGTAGTTCCTTCTGCCGGTTTTACATCTGAGCCTTTTTGCGTTATTTTATATTTTAAGCCGGATGCAGTTGTTGTAGCACTGGCTTTAGCATTTGCAAAATAAGCCGCTTTTGCTGTAATTACTTTTTGGCTTTCTGCTTTTTTAGACACCTCTTTTTTAGCATCTTCATTTATAACTTTAACAGCATCAAATTTTTTCGCAGCAGAACCTTTGCGTGTAATGGTGATTTTTGTCATAATATCATCCTGAACAATTTTGTTTACATTGTCCATTCCGGAAACTACATGCCCAAAAATAGTATGTTTACCATTTAACCATGGCGTTTCTTTATGTGTGATAAAAAATTGGCTTCCGTTAGTAGCAGGACCTGAATTCGCCATTGCCAAAACACCACCTTTTTCAAACTTTAAATCTTCTGTAAATTCATCTTTAAATGAAAAACCCGGACCTCCCGAACCATTTCCTTCCGGATCACCACCCTGAATCATAAAGTCATTGATAACCCTGTGAAATTTTAATCCGTCATAAAATGGTTTTCCTTTTAGTTTTTCCACTTTTACATTAGGATTTTTACCTTCTGCCAAAGAAATAAAGTTAGCTACAGTAACCGGAGCTTTTACATATTCTAAAGCCAAAACAATATCGCCTTTAGTGGTAGAAATTGTTGCAAAAATCCCTTCATTAGGATTTGATTTTGGAATTGCTTTTGTTGTTTTATTGGATTTTTTTACAACAGGTTTTTTAGTTGTCTGTGCCTGAGTGCTAAATATTGCCAGGCAAAATAAAAGAAGAAATTTGAACTTCATTGTATTTGATTTATGTCTTTGATAATTGTTTAAAATGGTCTTATTACGGTTTTTCTAATAATTGAATTTCAAAAATAATATTAGCATTTGGCGGAATAACATTTCCTGCCCCCGTTTGTCCATATGCTAAATGAGATGGAATAAAAAGAACTGCTTTATCTCCAAACGAAAGTTGTTCGATTCCTTCAATAAATCCCGGGATCATACCGTCCTTACGACCTGCCTGAAACGGAATAGGTTGGTATGCTTTTGCTTCAGCCCTTGCAGGATCAAATTTTCCAAAAGCTTGCGCAACATCACCAATACTGGTATCAAATAAAGTTCCGTCTTCTAAAAATCCTGCGTAATGTATGTATAATTGAGTTCCGGTTGCAGGTTTTTTACCACTTCCTTTTTCAGTAATTACATATTCTAATCCGGTAGAAGTCTTTGTGACTTTTGATTTTAAAGAAGCATAATAAGCCACTTTTTCTTTTTGAACCTCTGCATATTTACCTTTTTCTTTAGCTATTTCTGAAAAATAATCATGAAATACTTTTACGGCATCAAACTTTTTAGCAGCTTCACCATTTCTGATAATAGTAACAGAAACGATATTGTCACCTTGCACTACTTTATTTACCACTTCCTGTCCTTTTTCTACTACATGACCAAAAATAGTATGTTTTCCATCTAGCCATGGAGTTTCAACATGAGTGATAAAAAATTGGCTGCTGTTTGTACCCGGACCATTATTAGCCATTGCCAAAACGCCGGCTTTATCAAATTTTAAATCGGTAATTTCATCTTTAAATTTATATCCGGTATCTCCGGAACCTGTTCCTAACGGATCACCTGTCTGAATCATGAAGTCCTCAATAACCCTGTGAAATTTTAATCCATCAAAAAAAGGTTTGTTTTTAAGGTTTTCATCGGTTAAAAATTCATTTTTACCTTCGGCCAACGTTACAAAATTAGCTACAGTCACAGGAGCTTTTTTATAATCTAATTCAACGATGATACTTCCTTTATTAGTTTCAATTTCGGCATATAAACCATCAGGCAAATTGCTGTGTTCGTCTTTGCAAGAATAAAATGAGATGGCTAACAGTAATAATAAAATACTTTTTTTCATTTTTTTACGTTTTTTTATGGAGTTAAAGTGTCTTTTTTAGTTTCAATTGCTGCTTTTGGTGCAGTTGGTTTTAAGGTTTGTGAAGCTGTTTCGGTTGTTTTTGGAGCTTCTTCAGGTACAAAATTTCGAAGTGTAACAGTACAAATTAAAGATTCATTTGGGCCAATTTTTTTATTGTCTCCGTGATATCCGTAGGCTATATGCGAAGGAAATAAGAAGGTTACAACTTCGTTTTTATGCATCAATTTGATGCCATCACGCAATCCCATCATGATATCTTGTTTGTCAACATGATAGGTTTGTGGACCAAGTTCAGCTTCTGAATAAATAATCTTACCGTCTATGTCTTTAACTTCTAAACTATAATAAGCGATGTCACCTTTTTTAGGTGTTGAAAGATCGGTTGTATTTTTTTCTTCATAATAAAGCCAATATCCTTTTCTGGTTGCGAAATATTTTATTTTCGGATTGCTTTTGATTATTTTTTTGATGACATCTTCTTCACTGGCTACCAATTTTTTGTTTCTGTCAGCTGATTTTTTCATAAAAGTGCCCGACGCTCTTGAAATAGGTCTTCTGGCTTCTTCATGATGTTTACAGCTTACCAGTAAAACAGCAAAGAGTAACGTGTAAATGCTTATTTTTAAGTACTTCATCGTTTGGTTATATTTTTAGTTTAGTTACTAAATCTTCAAATTTTTTCAAGGTTTCTTCCATCGAAGTTTCAGATCTTCCACCTGCAGCATTGCTGTGTCCTCCACCGTTAAAATGATCTCTGGCAAATTGATTTACATCAAACCCGCCTTGCGATCGGAAAGATATTTTAATGATTTTCTCGTCTTTATTTTCAATAAAAATAGCAGTAAAAACAATACCTTTTATGCTTAATCCATAATTAACAATTCCTTCAGTATCACCTTTCACGTAATTAAATGAATCGAGCTCATCTTGTGTAAGCGAAGTATACGATGTTTTATACGCTTCAAAAACTTTCATATTCTGTAAAGCACGACCTAATAATTGCAAACGGCTGTATGAACTGTTATCAAATAATAAAACCGGAATTTCTGTATTTTCCGCACCTAAATCAATCAAATCAGCAACGATGCGATGTGTATTTCCTGTTGTTTTTGGGAAACGAAAGGATCCTGAATCTGTTAATATTCCAGTATATAAGCAAGTTGCAATGGTCTTGTCTAAATCTTCTTTTTTATCTAAAAATAAAATAAAGTTATAAACCATTTCGCAAGTCGATCCAAACGAAGTATCTGAATAGGTATAGGTTGCATAATCATCAGGTTTTTGATGATGATCGATCATGATAAACGGCGCTTTTAGTCTGGCTAAAGTATGTTCCATTTCGCCAGTACGATGAAAAGCATTAAAATCAAGTGTAAATATTAATTCAGCCTCTTCTAATATTTTAGTGCAGTTTTCAGTATCTTTTTCGAATATTTTTACGGTTTCAGAGCCTGGAAGCCAGGATAAAAAATCCGGAAAATCATTAGGTGCAATAACCGTTGGCTGATGATTATTTTTTAATAAAAAATGGTATAAACCTAATGTAGAACCCATAGCATCACCATCAGGACCTCTATGCGGAATTATGGCGATTTTCTTTGGGGCGGCGAGTAATAATTGTATCGCTTGAATATCTTGTATTTTCATAGTGTGCGAATTTACATTTTTTTAATGTAAAGTTGAAATCATTTTAGAGATTAACACACTTTTATAAGTTGGAAGTTATTAGCTAAGAGTTATAAGTTTTGAATTTATTATTTAATGATTTGAATTGTGAAATAATAACGCTGATGAAACTGATTTGCCAAAGCGAAAACGCTGATCTAAACAGATTTTCAAAATATTAATAATGCTGGATAAGTTTTGTAGTTCCGTAGGAACGATTTGTTTTGTAGCAACGGATTTTAATCCGTTGGAAATGATAATTGTGAATTTTGGAATTTAAAATCAAAGGTTCTCCAATTCTTTTTTTTGTAATTTCTGATACAATTTATATTTTGCACCCTTTACAATCTGTGATTTATAAATCCCAACAGAGCCTGAAGAAAAATAAGCAATCACACAAGCAATTGCGATAAAAAGCCCGGGAGTAATTCCAAATAATTCCATTCCCATAATAGTGCAGGCAACAGGAGTGTGAGTTGCTCCGGAAAATACAGCCACAAAACCCATTCCGGCCAAAAGTGCAATCGGCATTGGAATTACTACAGATAAAGCGCTCCCTAAAGCAGCTCCGACAAAAAACAACGGCGTTACTTCACCACCTTTAAAACCGGCTCCTAAAGTGAATCCGGTAAATAAAATTTTAAACAAAAAATCATACCAGGGATTGGCATTCGAAAAAGAATCAACAATTACGGGAACACCCAATCCGGAAAATTTTGTAAGCCCAAAACCTGCAATGGCGATTGCCAAGATAATTCCTCCAATAAAAGGGCGTAATGGGGGATATTTAATGTTTTTTGAAAAAAGAGAATTCCAAAAATGTGTGCTTCTGGAAAACAATAAAGCCGCAAGACCAAATAAAATACTGATTATTAGGGTATAAAATAAGTTTGTCAGATTGATTTCAGGAACATGAGGAATGCTGTAATGTGTATGTTTAACCTGCCAGAATTCAACTGTAAAATAAGCGGCATAAGCAGTTAGAAAAGATAAAACAATACTTTTTAAGTTGATTTTACTAAAATATAAAACCTCCAAAGCAAAGATTGCTCCGGCCAAAGGCGTTCCGAAAACAGATGCAAAACCGGCACTGATCCCGAGGATGATTAAAATTTTTCGTTCGGAATTATCTAAATTAAAATTTTTTGTGAATTGATTGGCAATTGCGCCTCCCATTTGTACCGCTGTGCCTTCACGCCCGGCAGATCCCCCGAATAAATGTGTGAGTAAGGTTCCTGAAAGAACTAAAGGAGCCATTTTAAACGGAATTACTTTCTTTGGATTTTCATATTCTTCCAGCAATAAGTTATTGCCTTTTACAACTGATTCTCCAAAATAATAATAACTCAAACCGATAAGAAGCCCTCCAATTGGTAAAAGCCAGATAATCCAATCGTGGTGAATCCTAAATTGTGTGACCCATTCTAAAGAAACTAAAAAAAATGCTGATGCAGATCCTGATAAAATGCCTGTCAAAATACAAATGAGAATCCATTTGAATATTGTTGGCAGTATTTCCTTAAATTTTTGAAAATTCATTTAGAAAAGTTTGCCACGAATTTCACTAATAAAAACGAATTTCAAAAGGCTTGGCTATAAAAATTTTTAATTCGGGATAATTTGTGAAATTCGCGGCAAAAAAATTATTCCTGTACTACTGCAGTGAATTCAATTTCAACTAAATATTCAGGAGCAACTAATTTGCTGATTTCATAAAAACCGGTTGTTGGTTTTACATCTTTAAAAAAGGCTGCATGTGCTCTGGCAACTTCTTCAAAAGTAGTAATGTCAGTAGTAAAAATGCGTGTTCTGATTACATCTTTCATTCCAACATTTAAATCTTCCAGTACTTTTTCAATACGTTCTAATATGTTATACGTTTGTGCATAAGCATCATCAGCTTTTACTTTTTCGCCATCAACAATAGCCACGGTACCTGAAACTTCAATAATATTGCCAATTCGTACAGCACGGCAATATCCCATTTTGTCTTCCCATGGTGATCCTGTTAAGATGTTTTCTCTTTTCATTTTTTATATTTTGTGAATTTATTTTTATGAACCTAAAAAAAATCCGGGTTAATTAATTTGCTGCAATTTATAAAATATACAAATCATAAAGAGAGAAAATTGTTTGAAATCATGTTGTAAATCACTCTTTTTTGTGATATTTTGTAGAGATTTTTTATTTCAGTTATTCCTTTTTCTCTTCATAAAGGCGCAATTTGTTTTGAGAAACAGTAAGGTTCTGCTGCAAAATTTCAATTTTGTTTAATAAATGAGAAATAGCATCAATTCCTTCCAGATTGATTTTAAGATCATAATGCAGACGAATCATTTTTTCAACAGCAGGTAATTGTTCAGGTTCTAAATACTCGTCTTCTTCCTGAAAAATAATTTTAACCAAACCATAATTATGCAGTTCAGTTATAAAGGTATTTTCAATTTCGTGATACAAACAAAATTGACTTATCTGAATTAAATTTTTATTACTCATGATTCCTGATTTTAGCTAATTCTTCAAATAATTCTTTTTCTTTCACTGATAATTTTGTCGGGATTTTTAAAGTATACGTAACATATAAATCTCCAAATTGATTCTCTTTTTTGTATACGGGAAAACCTTTTCCTTTTAGTTTTACCTTAGTTCCGGTCTGCGTTTCCGGCAGTACTTTAATTTTTACTTTTCCATCAAAAGTGTTGATATAAATTTCTCCTCCCAAAATGGCTGTATATAAATCAAGTTGAATATCAGCATACAAATTATTTCCTTCTCTTTTAAAATCTGAATTGTTTGCTATTAAAAAAGTAAGGTATAAATCGCCATTTGGACCACCGTTTACACCAGGCCCGCCATGTCCCGGAATTTTTATAACCTGCTCGTTTTCTACACCGGCAGGAATCGTAATTCGGATATTTTTGCCATTTACGGTTAGACTCTGCTTGTGAGTAGTATAGGCAGATACCAAATCCAATTCAAGTTCGGCATTAAAATCCTGTCCTCTGTATTTTGACTGACTTCTGCTGCTTCTTTCCGAGCCATACATTGAATTAAAGAAATCAGAAAAATCGCTACCGGAGAAATCAGTGTAATCTTGGCTGCTTTGTTGTCTCGAACTTTGCTGTTGATTCGGATTATAGCCTGCTTTTTCAAATTCGTCAGCATGTTTCCAGTCTTTTCCGTATTTATCGTATTTTTTACGATTCTCAGGATTGCTCAAAACTTCATTGGCTTCGTTTATTTCCTTGAATTTTTTCTCCGCTTCCTTATCGTTCGGATTTAAATCCGGATGGTATTTTCGGGCTAATTTTCGATAAGCTTTTTTTATTTCAGCTTCAGTCGCAGATTTTGTGATTTCCAATGTTTTATAGTAGTCGATATAATCCATTTTTCGAGTTTTTAATAAATGTAATTAAAATATTGAAGTTATGAATAAGTTGCTAATTATCAAAATGATATATTTTTGGAATAATGATTACGGCAAAAAACTTTAAATTTTGTTTTTTGAATTTTAGTTTAATTAAAATCAGGAGTTTTAATTTTTTGGCAGGTTTTTTGTTTCCAAAAATTAGCCTAATATATTGTTATAAAAGTCTTAAAGTTGTAGAGCCTAATTAAATTATGCTATTTTTGCGATGTTATGTTATTTATAAAATTTAAAAGCCGATTCGATAATACTTTTTCAATGAAGCATATTTTATTTTTCATATTGTTTTTTACTGTCTTAACAGTTTCTGCCCAAACCGAATTTAATTCTGGTTTTAAGTCTATTCCTGCTCCAAAGTTTAGTGCAAAGCCTAAAAAAACACCACTTCCGGAAATCAAAGATCCTCAGGAGGATAAGACTGATATGCCAAGTATTAAGACTCCGAATGTTTTTAATAATACCAGCATTACACCAAAATCCAAATTTCAGATAGGGGAACAAAAAAGCACTTTTACTATGTCTACAGAAAATGATTTTGCCAATCCGGGTGATCGTTATGTGGCAAAAATGGAAAAAGATCTGGACAAAGCTTTAAAGGCTGAAGGATTAAAAGAAGGAAGGGGAGAATTAGTGAAGAAAAATATTTCATTAGGTGATTTTAAAACTAAATCAGCCTATTTTATTGTAAAGTTTAGGGATTTTGGAGCAATCGATGGTGATTTGGTCAGGGTTTCCTCAAACGATAAAATAATTCAGGATCAGTTATTTCTGGATGTAAATTTTAAGCAGGTAAAAATTATACTCTCTGACGGTTTTAATAAGTTAGATTTTGAAGCATTAAATATAGGCTCTTTAGGAGGTAATACCGCCGAAATTCAGGTTTTTGATGACAAAGGAGTATTGATTACCAATGATTATTGGAATAACCTTGCTGCAGGTTTTAAGGCTTCAATAATAGTTACGAGAGAATAATTAGGGCCAATTTCCTGATCCTATATTATTACTCATAATATTCTGTTTGTGTTTGATATGATTTACTACTGTTTATATCCATTAGTTTATTCTTTTAAATCAAAACACAATTTTATATGCCTTCTTTTAAATGTTTATAATTGGATTTGATCGTATCGAGAACTTCTTCCATTTTACCACCAAGCATTAACCTGGTCATTGATTTTGCCATACCAATAACTTGTGCCCATTCTACTTTTGGCGGCATTGCGAGCGCATTTGGATTAGTAAAAACATTTAGTAAAACAGGTCCATTATGTAGAAATGCTTTTTTAATGGCGTCTTCAACTTCTTCCGGTTTGTGAACGTTTATACCCTGAAATCCCATTGCCTGAGCAATCAGACCAAAGTCCGGGTTAACCATATTGGTTTCATTATCTGGCAGGCCGTTAACTTCCATTTCAAGTTTGACCATACCTAAAGCACGATTATTGAAGACGATGATTTTTACAGGGATATTGTATTGATTAATTGTAGCCAAATCACCCAGTAACATTGATAAACCACCATCACCACACATAGCGATGACTTGTTTTTCCGGATGAGCCAAAGCTGCTCCAATAGCCATTGGCATTGCATTAGCCATAGATCCATGATTAAAAGAGCCTAACATTTTGCGTTCTCCGGTACCTTTAATAAAACGGGCTCCCCAAACACAGGTCATTCCGGTGTCTACCGTAAAAATAGCATCTTTATCAGCCAGTCTGTCAATAAGATGAGCAAGATATTCTGGTTGAATCGTATCTTCTCCGCCATTATCATTAATATAGGTATTCATGTTTTCTTTTACGGTGCTGTACAATTTAAGTTGGGCCTGCAGAAAACTTTCATCTGTTTTTGTTTCTAATAATGGCAGTAAAGCCTCTATAGTGTCAGCTACATCACCACATAAACCCATATAGAGATTGGCTCTTCTTCCTAAACGTTCAGAACTTGTGTCTATTTGAATGATTTTATTATTTGTAGGCATGAATTTATCGTACGGAAAATCAGTTCCTAATAATAATACAAGATGCGACTCATGCATGCTGTGATAAGCAGAAGGTTGCCCAAGCAATCCGGTCATTCCTATTTCATTAGGATTATTAGGCTGTATACTCATTTTTCCACGGAATGAATATCCTACCGGGGCTTTTATATGCTGGGATAATTGTACAACCTGATCGTGAGCTTTCTCGGCTCCAATGCCGCAGAACAGCGTTATTTTTGTACTCTCATTTATTGCTTTTGCTAATTGCTGTAATTCGGGATCAGAAGGTCGGATCACAGGATTACAATGAAAATACTGTGTAGAGATAGTACTTTCAACAGCTTCTAACTCAGAAACGTCACCGGGTAAACCAATAACAGCAACACCTTTTTTACCTAAAGCATGCTGTATTGCGGTTTGTATAATTCGGGGTGCTTGCTCGGCCGTCATAATCATTTGATTATAGCAGCTGCAATCGTCAAAAAGCTTAATTGTATTTGTTTCCTGGAAATAATCCATTCCCATTTCACCTGTATTAATTGTAGAAGCAATTGCCAATAAAGGAACATGTGACCGGTGTGCATCATATAATCCATTAATTAAATGAACATGTCCCGGACCGCAGCTTCCGGCGCAAACAGCAAAACCGTCTAATTCGGCTTCGGCAGCTGCTGCATACGCTCCAACTTCTTCATGCCGAACATGAATCCATTTTATCTTGCCATTTCTGCGTATCGCATCATTAAAATAATTTAAACTATCACCGGTAACTGCGTATACACGTTTTACTCCGGCCTCTACCAACATTTCAACTAATTGTTCTGCAACTATTTTACTCATGGATTATATTTTAGAATTAATAATTTGATGGTATAATATTGGTTTTGGTTGTGTTTTATAAATGATTGTCATTTATAAATAAAGGTTATTATGCACTTTATTAAAATGATGCCTAAAGCCGGAAAGGATTGTACGTAGTATATACAACTTATTGAATGTGATTGCTTAAATTCCAATAACTGATTAGTCTATTGAAATTTAGTGAATTAATTCTGTAAAGAAAACCAGTCCCATGTTAAATATAATAAAAATGTAGTAGGAGTTTTTAGATGTAAGTGCTTTGATTTGCGATTCAGTTGAAAGAAGCGGGAGAATAAAAAGTGGGCTTTTATCAATAAATAATGGCAAGAACAAAAAGATAATATTGTGGATTAAATTAATGTTTGTTTACAAAATAATTTAATAATGATTGGAAGGCATTCCGCTTGCAGCCAGCATAAGAAACCAAAGGAAAACCCAAAAAATGGACAGAATTATGGTAATTAGAAAACTAATTAAATAGGATTTCCATACTGTCGGATTTGTAGATTTTGGATTCTTAATTAATAAAAAAGCCTGAATCATTAAGTTTATTATTACTAATATAATAATTGTGGTTTCATTTACGCTAGTTAAAATCATCCCAATACAAAGGGACAATAATGAATATAATACTCCTAAAAGAATAATTTTTGCACGGCTTTTTTTAATTTTGAGGACAAGATAAAAAGCATAAATAAAATAAGATATTCCGCCAATGAATGCAAAATCATAATAATTATAATGTGCCATAAATTCATAAACAACAACAGGAAAGATTGTTACAATAAAAATGATAGTAAGGTGCAGTACTATTTTTTGAATTAGTTTCATGATATTGATTAATTTGTAATACTAATTCTTATAATATTTTAAATGTTTAAAATATATTTAGGAAATACCAAATAGGGGCTCAAAAGGTCCGGAGCAGCAAAGGCTTAAAGGAACAAAGTTGTTACACCCTACAACCCTTAAACCTTTGCTGCACTGAACCTCTGAATCTTTTTTATTAAAACGGATCTGCAGTAACCTTAAACTTCATATCTGCTTTTACAGTTACATCCTGAGTTAAAGTTTCTTTTAATGTTACTTGTGTTCTGATTTTATAGCTGTCTGCTTTAATATATTGATCCAATCTTTTATCGGTACAAATCAAATCAATCGTATTTGTTGAGATATTAATATTGTCTTGGTATGCCAATTCTACTTCGTCAGAATCTGTAGTCGAAATATACAAATGAATTGATTTTAAGAATGTAAATGTTTTTCCTTCAGGATTATCAATTGTTAATTTAAGTGATGTTAGTTTTACCTCTTTTACTAAACTGGCTTTTGTTTTATTGTTTTCAAATTCAGACGAAGAATTTGTAGTCACATCAGGTGTAACAATTTCTGAAGGCAGATTGACAGGTAGATTACTTTTAATTACTATAGAGGTCTCATTTGAAATATTAAAACTTAATAAATCATCAACAACATTACAAGAATTTAAAAAGAGAGCTGAAAATAAAGAAAGGGCGATTAATTTTGATTTCATGATTAAAAAGTTTTTTCGTCAGATACGAAAGATTTTGTGGTATTTTTTTAAAATTTAAAGGTTCAGAGCTGCAAATAAACAAAAGAAATAAAGGAAAGTCAAGTACTATTTAGTTTTTTAAAACCTCTGACCCTTTGTAACTGTGAACTTTTTGTACCAACAAATCGGAACAATTAAAAAAAAAATATTTTTTCATTGTTGATTTTTCAAATTCGAATATAAAAAGTATTTTTGCGCATGCAACACAACGTACTTATTTTAGATTTCGGATCGCAATATACTCAGCTTATTGCGCGTAGAGTTCGCGAATTAAATATATTCTGCGAAATTTTCCCTTACAATCACTTTCCTAGTGATTTATCACCTTATAAAGCCGTAATTTTAGGAGGAAGCCCATTTTCTGTTCGCGGAGAAGACGCTCCACATCCTGATTTATCTCAAATTCGAGGCAAGCTTCCATTATTGGCAGTTTGTTACGGAGCACAATATTTAGCTCACTTTAGTGGAGGAGAAGTAGCTGCTTCAAACACCAGGGAATACGGGAGAGCTAATTTATCTTATATTAAAGAGAATGAAGTTTTCTTTAATGGAGTTTCAGAAAACAGTCAGGTTTGGATGAGTCACAGCGATAGTATCAAAGCTTTGCCAACCAATGCTGTGAAATTAGCAAGCACGCATGACGTAGAATTCGCAGCTTATAAAATCGAAGGCGAAACTACTTATGCAATTCAGTATCATCCGGAAGTTTTCCATTCTACGGATGGATCAAAAATGCTGGAGAACTTTTTAGTAAAAATTGCCGAAGTTCCTCAAAACTTTACACCAAATGCTTTCGTAGAAGAGATGGTGGGAGAATTAAAAGAGAAATTAGGTAACGATAAAGTAGTTTTAGGATTGTCAGGCGGAGTAGATTCTACTGTAGCAGCAGTTTTATTACATCAGGCAATAGGTAAAAATCTATACTGCATTTTTGTAAATAACGGTTTACTTCGTAAAAACGAATTCCAAAGTGTTTTAGATCAATACGAAGGAATGGGACTAAATGTGAAAGGGGTTGATGCTTCTCAGCGTTTTTATGATGCTTTGGCCGGAGTTACAGATCCTGAATTAAAAAGAAAAGCAATTGGTAATGCCTTTATCGAAGTTTTTGATGATGAATCACATAAAATTGAAGATGTTACCTGGTTAGCGCAAGGAACAATTTATCCTGATGTAATCGAATCGGTTTCTGTAAAAGGACCATCGGCAACAATTAAATCACACCATAATGTTGGTGGATTGCCGGATTATATGAAATTAAAAATTGTAGAGCCACTTCGAATGTTGTTTAAAGACGAAGTTCGGAGAGTTGGAGCTACTCTAGGAATTGATCCTGAATTATTAGGAAGACACCCTTTCCCGGGACCTGGATTGTCTATTCGTATTTTAGGAGATATTACTTTAGAAAAAGTACAAATCTTACAGGATGTAGATAAAGTTTTTATCGACGGATTAAAGTCCTGGGGATTATACGATAAAGTTTGGCAGGCCGGAGCAATCCTGCTTCCTGTAAATAGTGTTGGTGTAATGGGAGATGAGCGTACTTATGAAAAAGTAGTAGCACTTAGAGCCGTAGAATCTACTGATGGTATGACTGCTGACTGGGTTCATTTACCTTATGACTTCTTAATGAAAGTGTCAAATGATATTATTAATAAAGTAAAAGGCGTAAATCGTGTGGTTTACGATATAAGTTCAAAACCACCTGCAACAATTGAGTGGGAATAGTATTTTTTTTCAAATTAAGGCGTTACATTTGTAACGCCTTAATTTTTTATACCTACTATTTATGAGAGAACTTTTAACGATTTCACTTGTGTTTGTTTTGTTTTTTAACAAAATCACTGCGCAAGATTCATTTATTGAGCACAAAATTCAAAAAGGAGAAACTGCCTATTTTATTGCCCAAAAATATAAGGTTTCAGTCGATGAAATTTACAAATTCAACCCCGAATCTCAAAGCGGAATCAAAGACAACCAGATTATTAAGATTCCTGTTCATTCTGCAGGAAAGCAAAGCCAACAAATTACTCATATAGTTGGTGCAAAAGAAACACTCTATGGTTTATCCAAACAATATAATGTTTCAGTTGAAGCTCTTCAAAATGCAAATTCCGAAATTCTCGCCGGTGGACTTCAGATAGGTCAGGAATTAATTATTCCGCAGAATTCTGCAAATCTTCCAAAAGCTGAAATTACCACTTCTTCAAAAGTGACCCATCAGGTAGTTGCCAAGGAATCTTTATTTAGTATTGCCAGACAATATAATGTATCGGTTCAGGATTTAGAAAATTTAAATAAAGATTTACTTCAAAATGGATTACAGATTGGGCAGACAATTGCGATTCCAAACAAAAGAAAAACCTTGGATGGAAGAGTTCGTGTGATTAATCAGGAAACCGTTTTTCATGTGGTCGAAGCCAAAGAAACTAAATTTTCGATTGCTAAAAAATACGGAATTTCAATTGATCAATTAGAATCTCAAAACCCCGAAATTGTAAACGGATTAGTTGTTGGGAATAAATTAGCGATCAATACCAAAGAGATTAAACCAACTAATGAAGGCGAAGAGCTGATGCTGGCTTTGGCCGAAAAACAAGTAGTTGTTGAAAAAACAAAAGCCAAAACAGTTGAATTGGAAGATTTAAAAGACAGGCTTGTGGTTCAGAAAGAAATGAATCAGAAAATCATAAAAATTAATGATTTAAAAGTCAATCTGAATGATTTGAACGGCTCTAAAGACAATTCAGTTGAAAAATTACGTTTAGTATTAGAAACCAATAAAAATGTTCAGGATATATTGATGGCTAAATTAGATTCGTTGGTTAATACGATGAATAATGATTTAATAGAATTGAAAAGAATGGATGTTTTGAATATAAATGAATCAAAACGACTGGAGAAACAGTCCTATGAAAGCATTAGTGAAACAAGTGATTTATCTTCTCAATTAAAAAAAGAATTAGCAGAAAACCGAAAAGTTTATGCCGGTTTAATGAACAAGGTGGAACGAATTGCCCTTGAGGAAAACCAGGAGTATAAAAAGAAAATCCGCGAAAGCGAAAAAAACAATAACACTACCTCATTGCAGCAAAGACTTTCATTAGAGGAAATTAAGCGTTATAAAATAGAGCAGGAAAAAGGAGATGCACAAAATCAGCTGTTAATTGCCAAAATTGACTCGCTGGACACCCAAAAAACAATCGAAATAAAAAGACACATCAGCAAAGCTTCCTATTATAGTATGGAAGCCAGGAAATTTGATGATAAAGTGGCTTTGATGAAGTTAAAGAAATATCAGGACAACGCTATTAAAAATCAAAATAAAACAGATTCGCCAGAAGTTTCAAAATCCATTTCAGTAGAAGAAATAAAGCAGGAATTAAAAGAAAATCCGTTTAAAAATGAAAAGAATATAAAGATTGAAGTTTTTGATAATCTTAAAGAAGTTCCGGACGGCTATTATTTGGTTTTAGGTACATTTACAGACGCCGCTCCAAGGGATAAATTAATTATGAAACTGATTGATTCGGGTGATTTTAATGCTAGTTTCTTCTTTAATATAAATAGTCTTTCTTACTATGTTTATTCGAATAAATACAATAATATGGAAGAAGTTTTATATCAATGCAAGAAAAAGGAAGAAGATGAGTTATATAAAAATATCATTATCGCTAAAACGGAAATTGACCTCAGATAATAATTACCAAAGAATTAACTATTGGACTGATTTTTGTTTTAAACATAAATTAGTATCTTGTCCGCATTAAAGAATAATTGTTTTAATATCTATTATGAAATATTTCTTCACCATTTTTTCTCTTGTTTTTTTTATTACTTGTACTGCTTTTTCACAGGAAAAGGTAGTTAAATATACCGTTTCAAACGGAGAGACGATTAGCCAGATTGCACAGAAGTTTAAGATTACACCTTATGATATCTACAAATTAAATCCGGATGCAAGAACTGCTTTGAAGCCGAATACTGTTTTATTGATTCCGACAAAAGACGCAAAAGCTAAAACAGAAACTGTGACAGTAAAATCGGCTGCACGTACAAAAGAAGTGATACATGAAGTACAGCCAAAAGAGACTTTTTACAGTATTGAAAAAAAATACGATGTGTCTGATGAAGCTTTAAAAGCAGCAAATCCTTTTCTTGAAAAGGATGGCGTTCAGATAGGTCAGAAATTAGTAATTCCGGCAAAAGGAGCAACTGCAAAAACAAAAACTGCTGTCAAAACAATTAAAGAAAAAGCACAGGAAAAATATGTTTTTCATGATGTTCAGGCAAAAGAAACGAAGTATTCTATAGCCAAACAATATAAAACTACTGTTGAGGATTTAGAAAAACGCAATCCGGATATTGTTGCCAGTTTACCTGTTGGATATCGGGTGACTATTAAAGGAACTGCGCCAAAAACAGAAGCGGTTAATACAATTACTGAAAATACTGCTAAACCAGCCGAAACTAAAAAACCGGTGGAAACTCCACGAAAAGTGACAACCTATATGGAGTATCAGGTAAAACCAAAAGAAACTTTTTATAGTTTATCAAAGATATTTCATATCACTCAGGAAGAATTGACGGAATTAAATCCGACACTTTCTGAAGGAGTAAAAGAAGGAATGGTTTTAAAAGTACCGGCAGGATTTGTTGCGCCAATTCCAATTATTGCACAACAACAGCCAGTTGAAAAATCTCCCGAGAAATCTGCAGAAAAAATAGAAGATAAACCTGTGGATAAACCAAGAGGGATAAAAGTTGTTGGAACAGTAAAATCAGAAACGGTCGAAGTCGATCCTGAAGTGGTTGAGCTTACTAAAAAAGGAGGGCAGAATGAGCGTAAAAAGCTGGTTCTATTATTACCTTTTAATTTAGCTAAAATGCAAAACGATACAGTGAGTTCTGCTAACCGAATAAAAAATGACAAATTTTTGAATATGACTCTTGATTTTTATTCCGGGGCTTTAATGGCAATCGATTCGGCGAAAGCCTTAAAATTACCAATTGATATTTCGATTTACGATTCTCAGGAAACGAAAACTACATCGAATGTCTCCAGTTTGATTTCTCAAAATAAATTACAGGATGCAGATGCAGTTATTGGGCCATTTTATCAAAATAATGCTGAAGCAGCTGCAAATACATTACGTTTATATAATGTGCCGGTAATTTCGCCATTATCAAAAGATTCTGCCAATCCAATAGATAATTTGTATCAGTCAATACCAACAAATGACGTTGTCAGAAACTCGGTTTTTGATTATATGCGTTCTAAAAACGGAAATATTGTTGCTGTTGTAGATAAGAAAAAAGAATCAGTTATAAGTTATATTAAACAAAATCAAAAAGGAGTTGTTTTCGCTGCCCTAACAGAAACGGGAGGCTTGGATGTTGCTAATTTAAAGAGTTTATTATTGCCAAACAGAATGAATTATGTCGTGATGGAAACGAATAATACGGCAATGATTAAAACAATTATTAAGGCTTTGGTTGATGCGCAAAAAACATGTCAGATTCAATTGGTGATCCTGGAGCCTAACAGCACATTGGATACGGATGAAATTAATTTTGAAAATTTAATAAAATTGAAATTAATGTACCCTTCAGTGACAAGAGAAAGTGATGAACAGCCGGTTTTAATTTTTGAGAAAGAATACCGATTGAAAAATAAAGTGAATCCAAACACCTATGCAACAAGAGGATTTGATGTCACTTTTGATACGATGATGCGTTTGGTACAAGGGAAAACATATCAGGAAACTGCAGATTTAATGACAACTGAGCAAGTTGACAACAAATTCCAGTATTATAAAAAAGAAGATGGAGGACACGCAAACAAAGGTGTTTACATTTTATATTACGATTCAGACTTAACTTTAAAAGTAGCAAATTAATGACATCAAAAGTAACCTATTTAGGCGATTTAAGAACAAAATCAATACATGTGCAATCGGGAAGTGAAATTATTTCTGATGCGCCATTAGACAATAACGGAAAAGGAGAAGCTTTTTCCCCTACAGATACTGTTGCCAATGCTCTGGCAAGTTGTATGATGACTATTATGGGAATCAAAGCCCGTGATATGGATGTAAATTTAAATGATTCAACTGCTGAGGTAACTAAAATAATGAACGCTGAGCCAAGAAGAATCGGAGCAATCGAAATTGCTTTTGAAATGAAAGGCGAAGCAGACGAAAAAAGTAAAACAATATTGGAGCGTGCAGCAATGACTTGTCCGGTTTTTTTGAGTTTAAGCTCTGAAATCGAAAAACGGATTACTTTCAACTGGAAATAGAAAACAGATTTATAGAATTTAAGGAAGCAAGAAAGAAATCTTATTGGTTTTTTTTCTTGCTTTTTCTCTTTTAAAAATGGAACAAGACAAAAAACTTCTCATAAAATTAGCCCACACCAAAATGCCTTTCGGAAAATACGAAGGACGTTTTCTAATTGATTTGCCTGAATATTATGTAGTTTGGTATCATAACAAAGGTTTTCCAAAAGGAGAATTAGGACAACAATTGCAACTTATCTATGAGCTAAAATTAAATGGGTTAGAGGAATTAATCCGGAATATTAAAAAGCAATATCCAAAACCTAATTAATGGGAATATTCAAAAAATTCTCTAATTAAAAGTTAAAATTATCGATTACGGAAACATGTAACCGTTCTGTATAAAAATTTGCAAATTATCTCATTCTCGAATTGATAAATTGTCTAATTAAATTTGTACTTTTGCCAAGTTTTTTACACAACTACAATACAAACAACAACAGAATGAATCAAACAAAATATATTTTTGTTACTGGCGGTGTGACTTCTTCTTTAGGAAAAGGAATTATCGCGGCATCTTTGGCAAAATTGTTACAAGGAAGAGGGTATCGGACAACTATTCAAAAATTTGATCCGTATATAAATGTGGATCCAGGTACCTTAAATCCATATGAGCATGGAGAATGTTATGTAACGGATGATGGTGCTGAAACTGATTTAGATTTAGGTCATTACGAACGTTTTCTTAACGTTCCTACTTCTCAGGCAAATAACGTTACTACAGGAAGGGTTTATCTTTCGGTTATTGAGAAAGAAAGAAGAGGGGAATTTTTAGGAAAAACGGTTCAGGTTGTTCCTCATATTACAAACGAAATAAAAGACAGAATGCAATTGCTGGGTAAATCCGGCGATTATGATATTGTTATTACTGAAATTGGAGGAACTGTTGGTGATATTGAATCATTACCTTATATAGAGTCTGTCCGTCAGTTGGTTTGGGAGTTAGGCGAAAACAACGGAATCGTTATTCATTTAACATTAGTTCCTTATTTGGCTGCTGCAGGTGAATTAAAAACAAAACCTACACAGCACTCAGTAAAAACGTTAATGGAAAGCGGTATTAAAGCTGATATTTTGGTTTGCAGAACAGAGCATGAACTTTCAGATGAACTGCGTAATAAGTTGGCATTGTTTTGTAATGTAAAAAGAGAAGCAGTTATTCAGTCGATTGATGCTTCAACTATATATGAAGTTCCAAATTTAATGCTTGAAGAAGGATTAGATGTGGTAGCTTTGAAGAAATTAGACTTACCTAAAAAAGCAGCTCCTGATTTAAAAAACTGGAATACTTTTTTACGCAGGTTAAAAAATCCAAAACATACGGTAAATATTGGTTTAATTGGGAAATATGTTGAAATGCAGGATTGTTACAAATCTATTTTGGAGGCATTTATTCATGCAGGAGCTTCAAATGAAACGAAAGTAAATGTAATCTCTATTCACTCTGAACACATTAATATTGATAATGTTGCCGAGAAATTAGGAGTCCTTGACGGAGTTTTAGTTGCACCAGGTTTTGGTGAAAGAGGTATTGAAGGAAAAATAGAAGCAGTTCGCTATGCACGTGAAAATAATATTCCGTTTTTCGGAATTTGTTTAGGAATGCAGATGTCGATTATTGAATATTCACGTACTATTTTAGGATATACGGAAGCAAATTCGACTGAAATGAATGAAAAAACAGCTCATCCGGTCGTGAATTTAATGGAAGAGCAAAAAACAGTTACAGATAAAGGCGGAACAATGCGTCTTGGAGCCTGGAAATGTGAGATTAAGCCAAACTCTTTAGCACATAAAATTTACGGGCAAACAACCATTTCGGAGCGCCACCGTCACCGTTATGAATACAACAGTAAATATGTTGCTGAATTGCAAAAAGCAGGTTTAATTGCTTCGGGAGTTAACCCTGATACTGGTTTGGTAGAAATTATTGAGCTTGAAAACCACCCATTTTTCATTGGTGTACAATACCATCCTGAATATAAAAGTACCGTTGCAAACCCACATCCAATTTTCGTAAACTTTGTGGCTGCTGCAGTAAATGCGCATAAAAAGTAGTAATCAGTTTTCAGTTAACAGATAACTCCTAAACAAATAACTTTTTTTAAAAATAATAATGGAAGAAAAAAAATTTGACCTTAATTCAATTATTGGTTTTGTATTGATATTTGGAATTTTGATTTGGATTATGTACCAAAATCAACCTTCTGATAAACAGATTGCTGCTGAAAAAGCCAAGAAAGAATTAGTTGCTAAACAAGAAGCACAATCTAAAACTGATAAGACAAAAACAGCCGTTTTGCCAGTAACTGCAGTAACTCCTGGTGATACTGTTCAGTTAGCGAAATTACAAAAAACATTAGGTGGTTTTGCTTATTCAGCTACACTTCCTTCGGCAAAAGAATCTTTTACGACTATTGAAAACGGAAAGATAAAATTAAAAATCGCTAATAAAGGCGGATACATCGTTGAAGCTACTCTTAAAGAATTTGAGAGATTTGAAAAAGGTTCAAAACAATTAGTTGAACTAATTAAAGACAATAACTCTAATTTGAATATTCAGCTGCAAACAACTGATAACAGAACTTTGAACTCTAAAGATTTGTTTTTTGAGCCAGCACTGACTAAAAATGGAGCTGATCAAATCTTGACGATGCGTTTGAAAGCAGGAGCAAACGAATTCTTAGAATACAAATATATATTGAAACCAAACGATTATTTAGTTGGTTTTGATATTCGTTCTCAAGGTTTGAATAAAGTATTAAATTCGTCTAAACCTTTAGATTTAGTTTGGGATTTAAAGTCAAATAGAAACGAAAAAAGTATTTCTATTGAAAAACGTTTTGCTCAAATTGAATATGAATACGGTGATGAAAAATATAGTTCGGTAGGTCACGGAACAGGTAAGGAAGAAACTCCTGAAAAATTGAGTTATATTGCTTTCAAGCAACATTTTTTCACAACTATTTTATCTACAGAAAAGCCATTTGAAAAGTCTAAACTACAGTCTGATGATTTAGTAAAAGATGAAAAAATAGATACTTCTTTTATTAAGCAATTTAAAGCTACAGTTCCTTTGGCTTTCTCAAATGGAGAAATTGATTATAAAATGAGCTGGTATTTTGGGCCGTCAGATTATAAAACATTAAAATCATACGATAAAAATTTCGAAAAAATTATTCCATTAGGTTGGGGAATTTTCGGATGGATCAACAGATGGGTTTTTATTCCATTATTCGGGTTCTTAAGTTCTTATATTGCTTACGGAATCGCAATTATCATCTTTACGATTATTATCAAATTGGCTATGTCGCCAATTACTTATAAGTCATTCCTGTCTCAGGCTAAAATGAAAGTTTTGCGTCCTGAAATTACAGAATTGGGAGAAAAATTTAAAAAAGACCCAATGAAGAAACAACAGGAAACAATGAAATTGTACAACAAAGCAGGAGTAAACCCAATGGCAGGATGTATTCCCGCATTGATCCAGCTTCCGTTTATGTATGCATCATTCCAGTTCTTCCCATCTGCTTTTGAGTTAAGACAAAAAGGTTTCCTTTGGGCAAATGATTTGTCTTCTTTTGATGCAGTTGTAAAATTACCATTCAATATACCGGTATATGGCGACCATATTAGTTTATTTCCAATTTTGGCGGCAATTGCGATTTTCTTTTATATGAAAATGACATCCGGAGATCAGCAAATGGCAGCTCCTCAGCAGGAAGGTATGCCGGATATGGCAAAAATGATGAAAATCATGATTTATGTTTCACCATTAATGATGTTACTTTTCTTTAATAATTATGGTGCTGGTCTGAGTTTATATAACTTTATCTCTAACTTAATTACTATTGGAATTATGTTTGTGATTAAAAACTATATTGTTGATACTGATAAGATTCATGCTCAGATTCAGGAAAATAAATTGAAAGAACCTAAGAAACAAGGGAAATTTCAACAGCGTCTTCAGGAAGTTATGGAGCAACAGGAAGCTGCTAAAAAAACTCAAAATAAAAAGAAATAGTTTCTTGATAGGATAAACTAAAAAGGGCCGAAATTAATTATTTCGGCCCTTTTTTACTCTTATGTTATCTTATATCAATAACTCTTTTCGGTATGTTTTTCGTTGACAATGAATCTTTGGATCAAAGTTTTTCCATAATAAATGAATTGCCGTATTTTCAGCTAATTCCGGAGTCCTAATACAATTTCGAATTCCTTTTTCTGAAAAAGTTTTGAAATATTCATCAAAAATAATTGCTGTAACACCTTTGTTCTGGTAGTCAGGATGTACTCCGATAAGGTAGAAAACAACATCCTTGCTTTTTTTCCTTGCTTTTAAAAGATGAATAAATCCAAACGGAAATAATTTGCCTTTTGCTTTTTGCAACGCTTCTGCAAAACTTGGCATTACAATACTAAAAGCCACTAAATTATCGTCTTTGTCAACTACAAATTTGATGTATTCGGGATTAATAAAACTGATATACTTCTTTTTAAAGTATTCTTTCTGAACATCTGAAATGGCTACAAACGAAGCCAACTTTTCATATGATTCATTAAAAAGATCAAACATTTTGTCAACATGCGGCATAATGTCTTTCGTTTTTGTAAATGTAAGAGAACGTAAACCATATCTCTTTTTGATTAATTCTTGTGCTTTCAGAAAAAATTCAGGTTTTACATTCGAAAACGGAAAAATACTTTCAATATATTCTTTCTCTACCTGGAATCCTAATTGTTCAAAATGAGTTACATAATAAGGATTGTTATACCATGTAATCATGGTGCCTATTTGATCAAAACCTTCAGTTAAAACGCCAACTTTGTCTAAATTTGAAAATCCCATCGGGCCTTCCATATATTCCAGATTATTTTGTCTTCCCAGTTCATAGACTTTTTCGAGCAGGGCTTTAGTTACTTCAATATCATCAATAACATCAAACCAGCCAAAACGGACTTTCTTTTTATGTTGATTATTTACTTCAGACCAATTAATAATAGCCGTAATGCGCCCAACAATTTCGTTGTTTTTATAAGCCAGATAAAAATAGGCTTCTGCATTATCAAAAGCAGGGTTTTTTGTTTTATCAAATGATTCTAATTCATCAGAAATAATAGGAGGTATCCAATATGGATTGTCTTTATATAAAGAGAAAGGAAACTTAATGTACTCTGTTAGTTCTTTTTTAGTTTTGGCTTCTTTAATTGTAATCATTTATTTTTTTATTGTAAGTTGCTCTTTTGTAATTTTTAATCTTTTTCGTATTTGGCTTTCCTTTCTCTTTCTTTAGCCTGATAATCTATTTCCTTTTCTTTTTCTTCTTTTCCGTCTTTTTTGCCTTTATCGGTTGTTTCTTTTTCTTTACCGAATCGCACTTGCTTTTCTTTGTATTTTGCATCATAACGCCATGAAAAACCAATTCCGCCATAAAGTAAAGAAGGACTGTTCTTTAAATTTTTACTTATTGAAGCATCAACCTGTATGTTGCTTCCAATTAAATAAGCAAGGCCGCCTCTGAAAATAGCGTCACTATATAAATCACTTTTATAACCCTGATTTTCTAAGAAACCGGACCAGTTGCTGTTAAAACCTCTTGTTAAAGTTAAAACATAACCGTATCCTGAATTGTCTGTACCAATATAATCAGCAATGATATTAGAGACTAATACCCATCTTCCGTTACCAAAATTGTTTTGTGTAATCAGCATTATTTTTGGGGAAATACCTGATTCTGTTGAATAAAAATTGAGTGCATTTGTACCATAAGCATATGGATTGTCCTTAAAAACAAAATTAGCTCCGGCAAAAATCGAAACAGCAGGAATTAATTGATGCCAGTTAAATTTGTTATTCGCTTTATAACTGTAAATATTGACGTCTTTTTTATAATTTTTGAATGGATCATAAATCAAATATTTTGCTCCTAAAACAGTTTGCCTAAAATCATTTTTCTTAAAACTGGTTACAGGAGTCGTAAATTCTTCGCTTTGATATTGGATATCGGCAATAAACTCCAGTTTTTCAAGGAAAAGCCCCCAGCGCAGTGTTAAATCAGTTCCAAAACCATTGGCTTTATAATTTTGGGTATGGTGTTTTTCATTGATTCCATAAAAACCAATTTCAGCCTGAATAACTGATTTTCCAACTGAGAAGGCCGACATAGTTTCGCCTGGGCGATTAGAGTTGATAACATCAGTATATTGGGCAAAAAATAATTGTGTAAATAAAAATAGTCCCAGTATAAAAAAGTTTTTAATTTTTAGCATATATGATTTTTTTTGATTAAAAAGTAATAACGCATTTCAAATGTAGTATATTTTATTATTTATTTAAGATTGATATTTTAATTTTAAACAATGGATTTATTAATTTTGAAAAAAATTATACAATTATGCAAGAAGCATCTTTTTCAGGTTTAATAAGAGCCATTTTTTTTATGATAGCTTTTTATTATATTTTTAAATTTTTAGCTAGAATTTTTTTGCCGGTATTGGTAAAAAAAGCAGTTGAAAAAGCAGGAGAAAATTTTCAGAGACAACAACAATATTATAGTCAGAATAATTCAGAACAAAGAGCATATCGCAATAATGATGAGATAATCATTGATAGTGCTAATGCAAAAAAACCTCGTGAGACCAAAAAAGTGGGTGACTATGTTGATTACGAAGAAATAGATTAAATTTGTAATCAAAATAATTAATTATCCCTTAACCAAACCTGCCAAAATTGAAAATAATAAATAAGTTCTACCCGCATGCCCTTGTTATAATGGGCTTTATCCTCGTTTCTTTAATCTATTTTTATCCTGTTCTACAAGGAAAACAAATTTTTCAGTCGGATATTGCGCAATATACCGGTATGGCAAAAGAGCAAAATGATTTTAGAGCCACTGAACATTCAGAACCTTATTGGACAAACTCTGCTTTTGGCGGTATGCCAACTTATCAGCTGGGTGCTAATTATCCAAATGATTATGTGGGGAAAATTGATGATGTTTTGCGTTTTTTACCACGGCCTGCAGATTACTTATTTTTATACTTCTTAGGGTTTTATGGGCTGTTGTTAGTTTTAAAAACAGATCCGTTAAAAGCATTTATCGGAGCAATTGCATTTGGATTCTCAACGTATCTTATTATTATCCTGGGAGTTGGTCATAATGCAAAAGCCCATGCAATTGCTTATATGCCACTTGTTATTGCCGGGTTTATACTTGTTTTTCAGAAAAAATATGTTTGGGGAGGTTTGCTCACCATGTTTGCGGTTGC
>JBDTRA010000031.1:0-47551 GCA_039931915.1 Flavobacterium sp.
TTAAAAATAAATCCGATATCAATCAATTGTATCTTGAAACACAGAAATTATATGAGAAATTAGCAATTTTAAAATTTGTAGAAGAAAATTTTGATGCTGCAAAACCAACAATTGGTCAAAGTGAAATTAATTCTGAACTGGAAACTATTTTTGACAAACAGGACGTGCTTCCTACAGAAATTCAAATTGAATCTCCAGTTGTAGAAGAAGTAATTGCGCTTGAAGAATCTTATGAAGCTGAAAACACAGAAGAAACGAATACAGAAATTGTGACTGAAACTCCTGAAGAAATAATTCAGGAACCTGTTGCCGAAACTATTCCGGAGCCTGTCGCTGAAGCAGAAGAACCAATTATTGCCGAAATAATTGAAGAACCGGTTTTAGAAGCCAGAGAAGAAACAGAAACTACTGAAGAACTTTCTTTTAAAACTATAAGCGATTTAAAACCAATTAATGATTTTAAACCGGCTTTTGAAATAGAAAACGAAGAGGAAAAAATAGAAGAACTTAAAATTGAGACTGATTCAAAATCAAGTCCTGTTCAGATTTCATTTGAAGATTTAGGAATTAATTACGGTGATGCACAATTCGTAAAAGTGGATAGTTTTGAAGCTGCTGCACCGGCTCCGTCAATATCAGAATTTAAAGAAATAAAAGCACCTGTAGAAACCGCAGTTTTAGAATCATCGAAGCCAAAAACAGTTCCGTTAAACGAAAAATTGGCCAAAGGTTTTCATATTGATCTCAATGACAGAATCGCATTTACCAAAAATCTTTTCGGAAACAATACAGAAGACTACAGCCGTGTCTTAAATCAATTGCTAACTTTTGATAATTACGATGAAGCTCAGGAGTTTATTGAAAATATGGTAAAACCGGATTATAACAATTGGGAAGGAAAAGACGATTATGCACAACGTTTTCTGGAAATTGTGGAGAAGAAATTCACTTAAAACACGAATTTCACAGATTTACACTAATTTATATTCGTGGAATTTTTAGCACTTAAATTATTCGTGCTAATTCGTGCAATCTGTGTTTAAATATTTAAAATTATTATGTCTAAATTATATATCGTTCCCACGCCAATTGGCAATCTTGAAGATATGACTTTTCGTGCCATACGAATTCTGAAAGAAGTCGATTTGATTTTAGCCGAAGATACCAGAACGAGTGGCAAACTCCTGAAGCATTTTGAAATTGGCACGCACATGTACAGCCATCACATGCATAACGAGCACAAAACGACTGAAAATTTAATTGCAAGATTAAAAGCAGGTGAAACCATCGCACTAATTTCTGATGCAGGAACTCCGGCGATTTCAGATCCGGGGTTTTTATTGACACGTGCCTGTGTCGAAAATAAAATTGAAGTAGAGTGTTTGCCCGGAGCAACTGCTTTTGTTCCCGCTTTAGTAAACAGCGGATTACCAAATGACCGATTTATTTTTGAAGGTTTTCTTCCTGAGAAAAAAGGACGCCAGACCCGATTTTTAGCTTTAGCAGAAGAAACAAGGACCATGATTTTGTATGTTTCTCCGCATAAACTGCTTAAAACTTTAGTTGAATTTGTTACTTATTTTGGTGAAGACCGCCAAATTTGCGTTTGCAGGGAATTATCAAAACTGCATGAAGAAAATGTTCGCGGAACAGCAAAAGAAGTTTTAACCCATTTTGAAAAAACAGCGCCACGAGGCGAAATTGTGGTTGTGGTTGCCGGAAAAACAATAATTAAAGAACCTAAGAAAAGTAAATTTTCGAAGGATGAAGAATAATTTTTTTATGGAAAAGATAGGACTTCTCTTTCTATTGATCTTAACAGTCTCTTGTAAGGATAAAAAAATTGATCATTCTAAAGATGATGATACTGAAATTCAGAAAATAGGACATCTTTATCAACCAGAAAGCATAAATACAGGACCAGTTAAAACTGATATTAACCTGAATAAGAAAAGCTACGAAATAAATATTTTCAATAGTGATTTATTGCAAAAGGATACGAACGCTTTAAAAGTTCACTCTAAGAAAATTGCATTGTTGTATAGAATTTTTTTAATACAAAATGAATATGATTATAACGACATTATAGTTAGAATTCATCAAAAAAACGAAACTAATTATGACTTCAAATATTCTGAAAAGCAATTATTAGAAATAGAGAACAAAGACATTTAAATCAATTCAAAAAAAATAATTTTCACACATGAGTATTCAGTCGTTTTTACAAAAAGTAAAACAAACCCCAACCCAAATAACCTTTCCTAAAACTATTGCAGTAATCGAGGAAAACTACAGTTTTACTCCAACTGCTTTTCAAAACGGGACACAGCACAATGCTGCCGGTGAAAATTCTGGTTCCTGCAAATTATTTTCTTTCGCGAAGTTGCAAAACTTAACCAAAGAAGAAACATTAGCTTGTTTTGGAGCTTATTATTTTGAAGAAGTATTGGGAGATCCAGAAGGTGCAAACCACCAAAACATTAGAAATTTCATCAACTTAGGCTGGGACGGAATTCAATTTCAAGGAGAAGCTTTGACTTTGAAATCTTAAATATTTTGGCCAAAAATAAAACGGATTTTCACTAATATTGAGAAAAATAAGTTACTTCTTAATTGACCTTTATATGGTTAAATAATTTCCAAATCAACAAATGAAAAACTATTCCCACTAAATAATCCTTTATCAGATAACTTTAAATCGGGAATAACCAGTAGAGCCATAAACGAAAGCGTCATAAAAGGCGCTTTCAGATTACTTCCCAATTCTTTTGCCATTGCATCAACTTCCTGATATAATTTTCCAGTTTCCCAACCGTTTTTGTCGCTCATAATTCCGGCAACAGGCAACGGTAACATTTTGCTTTCAGAACCATTTACGGCACAAACTCCACCAGTATTTTTAATAATCAGATTGACAGCATTGCAAATTTCTTCGTCAGAAGTTCCCACAACAACAATATTATGACAATCGTGTGCTACAGAACTGGCGATAGCACCTTTTTTCAGGCCAAAATTCTTAATGAAGGCAATAGCAGGTTTGGTATCCTGATAACGATTCACAACAGCCATTTTCAGAATATCATTTTCGGTATCTGAAACGATTTTTCCATCAACGATTAATGATTGATGGTGAATTTCATTGGTAATTAATTGTCCTTCTAAAGCTTCAATTACTCTGATTTTTGAACCCGAACCCGAAACTTTAAAATCGCTTATTTCTTTAGAAGTGATATTGAAATTATTAGGTGTTTCAAATGGAATATGTTTTATAAAAGACTCACCATGTTCGGCAACTAATTCGCCGTTGATGTAAGTTTGTTTCACTTTGAAATCAACTAAATCTTCGACTACAATAAAATCGGCAGCATCGTTTACTTTCAATAAGCCTACATCCATTTTATAATGATTCACAGGATTTATACAAGCTGCCTGTAAGACTTTAAAAACGTCAATTCCTTTCGCAACTGCACGAGCGCAAAGCGAATTAATATGACTTATGATTAAATCATCAGGATGTTTATCGTCTGAACAAAACATCATGTTTTCGAAATTTTTTGGAAGTAAATCGATGAGTGCTTCGAAATTTTTGGCAGCACTTCCTTCGCGAATAATCACCTTCATTCCTAAAGATAATTTTTCTTCGGCTTCTTCAAAAGTAAAGCATTCGTGGTCGGTAGAAATCCCGGCTGAAATGTATTTTTTAACCGCTTCACCTCTTAATCCCGGTGCATGACCATCAACGGGTTTGTTGAAATGTTTTGCCCATTGAATTTTCTTTAAAACTTCTTCGTCATTTAATAAAACACCGGGATAATTCATCATTTCTGCCAAATAATAAATGTCGGGAGAAGCCAATAAGTCCTTAATTCCGTCTGAATCTATGATAGCACCAGCACTTTCGAAAGAAGTAGCAGGAACACAAGACGGTGCGCCAAAATGAAATTTCAATGGTACTTTTTTACTGTTTTCAATCATATAATAAACGCCTGTCGTTCCTAAAACATTTGCGATTTCGTGTGGGTCAGAAATGGTACCGACTGTTCCGTGAAGTACGGCAATTTTTGCAAACTCGGAAGGAACGAGCATCGAACTTTCGATATGAATATGGGCATCAATAAATCCCGGCATAATGTAATTTTTCACATTGTGGTTTTTCTCAATTATCGAAATGATTTTTTTGTTTTCGACAGTGATTTCCCCAGCATAAATACGTCGGTTTTGGATGTCAATAATTTGTCCCTGAATTTGCATTTTGTTTATTTTAAAAATGATATAATCAAAAGTAATAACAAATTTTCATTTTTTCTTTTCTCAAATGACCTTAATATAACTTATTAAGACAGATAACCATATAAGATCACTTAAGGTTTGTATTTGATTAAAATTTGCATTGAAGAAGATTAAAATGATTAGCTATTTTAAACTAAATTTGTTCTCTCACATAAAATCCTAATTCATAATTTTCAATTCATAATTATTTATGCGCTGGACCATCAAATCAAAACCTTCAGAAGGAAAGGTAAAACATCTTGCAGCCGCTTTAAATGTAGAAGATTTTGTAGCAACACTTTTGATTCAGCGTGGGATTGAAACATTTGAAGATGCCAAAAATTTCTTTAGGCCTTCATTAGAACATCTTCATGATCCATTTTTGATGAAAGATATGGATAAAGCAGTTGCCCGAATTGAATTGGCCATTAAAAATCAGGAGAACATTTTGGTTTTTGGCGATTATGATGTCGATGGAACAACGGCAGTTTCTTTGGTTTCTTCGTATTTAAAATCACATTACCCAAATATTGCAACTTATATTCCGGATCGTTATGACGAAGGCTACGGAATTTCTTTTAAAGGAATTGACTTTGCCGATGATAACGGCTTTTCATTAATTATTGCACTCGATTGTGGCATTAAATCCATTGATCATATCGCCTACGCGAAAGAAAAAAACATTGATTTTATTATCTGCGATCACCACAGGCCGGGAAATATTCTTCCCGATGCCGTTGCGGTTTTAGACCCAAAAAGAGAAGACTGCTCCTACCCTTATGATGAATTATGCGGTTGCGGCGTTGGTTTTAAATTGATTCAGGCTCTAGGTCAGAACCGAAATGAAACCATTGAAGATTTAATTCCATATCTGGATTTGGTTGCTACAGCAATTGCTGCGGATATTGTGCCTATTACCGGTGAAAACCGAATTTTAGCCTATTTTGGATTGCAGGTGATCAATAGCGATCCGAGACCGGGGATTAAAGCTTTGGTACATCAGGTAAAAAAGAAAGTTTTGGACATTACGGATGTTGTTTTTATTATTTCGCCAAGGATAAACGCAGCCGGAAGAATCAAACACGGAAATCACGCTGTTGAATTACTGACCGAATTTGATTTTGAACAAGCACAGCAATTTGCTTCTGAAATTGAACAGTACAATTCTGACCGTAAAGATTTAGATAAAAAAATCACAAAAGAAGCTTATCTGCAAATTATAGAAAACAACGAACAGGAACGATTTTCTACGGTTGTTTTTCAGGAAGACTGGCACAAGGGCGTTATCGGAATTGTAGCTTCGAGATTAATCGAAACCTATTATCGCCCGACTTTGGTATTTACCAAAAGCGGAGATAAATATGCTGCATCAGCAAGATCAGTAAAAGGTTTCGACGTTTATAATGCACTTGATGCCTGTGCAGAACACCTGGAACAATTTGGAGGTCACATGTATGCAGCCGGAATGACTTTGAAAGCAGAAAATTACAAAACTTTTAAGGATGCTTTTGAGAAATGTGTAGAAGAATCCATTTTACCGGAAATGCGAACACCTGAGATTGAAATTGATGCCGAAATAAACTTTACAGACATTACTCCAAAGCTTATCAGGATTTTAAAGCAATTTGAACCTTTTGGCCCACAAAATATGACACCGGTTTTTATGACATCAAATGTAAAAGATACCGGTTACGCCAAAACGTTGGGAGCAGACGAAGAACATTTGAGGCTTTTTGTCAAACAAAATAATTCTGAAGGAATTGCTGCAATTGGTTTTGGACTTGGAAAAAAAATAGATCTTACAAGAAATCAAAATTCTTTTCAGTTAGCTTATTGTCTCTCTGAAAATGAGTGGAATGATAAAATTTCGACTCAGCTTATGTTAAAAGATATTAGAACTAATGAAGAATAAAACAAAAAAACAAGACCCGTATCAAGCCTTGCGTTATAGAGAATTTAATGTTTTTTTATTGTTACGTTTTGCAATGGTATTTGCCTGGTCAATGCAATTTATTGTAATTGAATGGGTAGTTTACAGCTTGACAAAGAATCCACTTTCACTGGGAATGATTGGACTAATGGAAGTCATACCAGCAGTTTCAATGGCCTTATTTGCAGGTCACATGGTTGATCAAAGAGAGAAGAAAGGATTATTGGTAAAATGTATTTTAGGGTTTTCAATTATTAGCTTTGGCCTGTTTTTACTGACCTGGCCAAAAATCGCCAGTGGATTTTCATCAGATCTCATTTTATATTCTATTTATTTCCTGGTTTTCTTAGGCGGGTTAGTCCGTGCTTTTCTGGGACCTACAATTTTCTCGCTTTTATCCTTAATCGTCCCTAAAAAAGCATATCCAAATGCAGCTACCTGGAGCAGTTCAGTCTGGCAGATCGGTGCAGTTTTAGGACCGGCCGTTGCAGGCTTTTCGATCAATTTTATTGGTGTACACTGGTCCATGTGCAGTGTTTTGGTCTGTTCGATTTTTGCCTTAATTGCTTTATCACAGATTAGTAAAAAACCTATTCTGAATCCTAAAATTGGTGAACCCGTAATGGAAAGCTTAAAAGAAGGAATCAAGTTTGTATTTAATAACAAAACCATTTTAGGTGTCCTTTCCCTTGATATGGTTGCGGTTCTTTTTGGAGGAGCCGTAGCATTATTACCTGTTTTTGCTCAGGACATTCTAAAAGTTGGACCCGAAGGTTTTGGTGTATTAAGAGCTGCACCGGCAATTGGTGCTTTTATTACAATGCTAATTTCCGCTTATGTGCCTTTGTATAAAAAAGCAGGAATGAAGCTTTTGATAGCCATTTTTGTTTTCGGACTGTGTATTATTTTATTCGGTATTTCTACTATTTTCTGGTTATCAGTAGTTGCTTTGTTTTTGAGCGGAGTTGCCGACGGAATTTCTGTAGTAATCCGTCAGACTATTTTACAACTTAAAACCCCGGATCATATGCGCGGAAGAGTTGCTGCTGTAAACTCTATGTTCGTAGGTTCTTCTAACGAATTAGGTGCTTTTGAAAGTGGTTTAACAGCACGATTAATGGGAACTGTAACTTCTGTTGTATTTGGCGGAAGTATGACTTTATTAACCGTTTTAGGCTTCGGGATCAAATCACCAACCTTTAGAAATCTGGATCTTCAAAAAGACATGGAAGATCATCAAAATATGGAGTAAATTTAATTTCTCTTTTCAACTACTATAAAGAATGTAAGCCTTCGAAAATTTCCAATAATCAATTTTCAAAGGCTTACATTTTTTTTAACCTGAGTTCGATTAATCTTTGGATTTTAAAGTATTGATTGTTAGACATAAATAAAAATATTTTACTAATCCTGCAAGGTCTTTTTTGACCTTGTAGGTATAATTTATTAATCGAAACACCTACAAGGTTAAAAAAACCTTGCAGGAGAAACACAAAAACATTTTAAATCAATTAATTAATAATCGAACTCAGGTTTTTATTTAAAATTTTTCTGTTTTTATGAATTTTTTATTTAGAATTAATATAAATAATATTTATATTTGTTTCAATAAAAAGAATTTGTAATGAGAGAAATAGAACAGATTTATCATAATAATTTTGGAATAGCTTTTTACTGGAAAAAAGAAAACGAAACTATTTTAGACAAGGTTCAATTAGTTTTTAGGGAAACCGGATTCTATTTTACAGTAGCCGAATTGAATCAGTTTTGTGATTTGATAGAAGACAGCATGACTGAAAATGCATGCTGCAAAACTTGTGAACTACGAAATTCATGTCATAAATTTTTACTCAGAACACCTTGTCCGCAAGTGGATTTAGCTGTTTCTATGAAAGAAATAAAATCAATAAAAGATTTGATTGAAGGTACTTTATTCAAAATTAATTTAGATGAATATGTGTATGGTTCCGGCATGAATTGACGAATATTCCGCTTTAGCAATTGAAATTGAATTACTAACCAACCTGTGAAAGTAATTATGATTCGAATTTTTGAAGTTCAAAAGTTTCACCATCAAAAACACCGTAGGTAAAATATCCAATCCAGTCTCCAAGATTAACGTAATTTGAATTTTCGCCAACAGGAATAATCATTGGTAAATGGCGGTGACCAAAAATAAAGTAATTGTAATGTTTGGTTTCGAGTTTACGTTTGGCGTACAAGACAAGCCATTCGTTTTCTTCTCCTAAAAATTTCACATCTTCATCTCCGGAAATCAATTTATTTTTAACCGATAGATATTGAGCCAGACTAACACCAACATCAGGATGTAACCAACGGAAAAGCCATTTTGAAAAAGGATTTGTAAAAACCTTTTTCATTCGTTTGTACCCTTTATCGCCTGGGCCCTTTCCGTCGCCATGACCAATTAAAAACGTTTTTCCGTTAAAAGTAAACTCCTTGTTATCATGATAAACCGGAATATTTAATTCCGTTTGAAAATAATCATTCATCCACAGATCATGATTACCAACGAAAAAGTAAATTGGAATTCCACTATCACGAATTTCTGCCAATTTTCCTAAAACACGTACAAAACCTTTTGGTACTACCGTTTTATATTCGAACCAAAAATCGAATAAATCACCTAATAAAAAAATAGCCTCTGCATCTTTTTTCACCTCATCCAGCCAGGCAACAAATTTTTGTTCGCGTGGTAAACTCAACTCAGGAGTCGGGGCACCAAAATGCTGATCAGAAGCGAAATATATTTTTTTCATAGATTACTTTAGTTTTTTGACTTTCGACTAACTTTATTGATTATCGCTCGCAAACCATTCTGCAAATGATGATTCGGTTTCCTGAAGTTTAAGTGAAAAAAGTGTAATTCCGGCAGGCAAGCGCCCAATGATCCTTTCTGCAAAATCAACCACCATGTTTTCGCTTGTTGGCTGATAATCTACTAAAATGACATGATGACCACGATTTTTTAATTCATTTGCCAATTCGATATGGGGAGTAGTTTCATTAAAAACGGTTGCATGATCAAACTGATCAACGATTTCTTCTTTTACAATTTTCTTTAGATCCGAAAAATCAATTACCATTCCGAACTTTACATTTGAACGGTCCGTGATTGGCGAACCAATAACCGTTACCGACAGTTTATAACTGTGCCCGTGAACGTTTTTGCATTTTCCGTCATAACCGTACAAAGCGTGACCGGTTTCGAAACTAAATTGTTTTGTAATTCTGATATTACTCATCGGGTATAATTTTGTGCAAATTTAGCAAATAGATGCGAGAAATGGGCTTTTATTACAAAAAGGTCTGTTTTACGGGTTTAGCCCCGATAGAAGTGAAAATCCTTTTGTGCCGGGGTTTGGCACAAAAGATTGAAACGGATAGCGGGAAATTGCTCCTGATTTTTAACTTAATAAAGAGTGACCGTTATATTATTTTTTGAATTCTGACAATGCCGATTTAGTAAAATCAGATAAAACCAATTTTCCTGTAATTGCAGCACGCTCAAAAAGCAATGATTCCCAGTTTTCGGTACCTTCCCAAATAATTTTCTTCATTTCCGACAAAGCTTCAGGATTATACGAACTTAGCTTTTGAGCAAAACTTTCGACCTCAGCATCAAGTTTACCGGCTTCGTGAATGGCCGAAAAAAGTCCTTTCTGAAGTGCCCAATCTGCCGATTTCCATTCGTGGGCAGCAAGTGTCATTTCGGTCATCATAACTTTTCCTATTTTTCGGGAAACGGCAGGCTCAATCACAAACGGGCCAATACCAATCGCAAGTTCAGATAGTTTTATGGCGCTCTCAGGCGTTGCCAAAACATAATCGCAGGCAGCAATAATACCAACACCTCCGCCAACAGCTTTTCCCTGAACACGACCAATAATGAGTTTAGTACAGTTGCGCATGGCGTTTAACAAATGGGCAAAACCTGAGAAAAATTCGGTTCCCTGCTCTTCGTTTTCTATCGTCAGAAGTTCATCAAAAGAAGCGCCTGAACAAAAAACTTTTGTGCCTTCACTTTGCAGAACAATTACCGAAATGGATTCATTTCTACTCTGCAAATTGATTTCGGCTGTTAATCTGTCCAGCAATTGGCGTGGAAAAGAATTGCTCGCCGGATGACCAAATTGCACCGTGGCTACGGCATTTTGAAAAGTAGTTTGTAAAGATCCGCTTTGAATTTCTGAACTCATAAAAATAGATTTGATCGTAAAGTTACAATTTTGGCAACTATTTTTTGACAGAAGCGATTTGAAATTTGCTTTTTGAAAATTAATTGACTTTATTTGCTGTCGCAATGGGGGATTAGCTCATTTGGCTAGAGTACTTGCCTGGCAGGCAAGGGGTGACCGGTTCGAATCCGGTATTCTCCACAAAACGAAACCCTTTGTAATTTATATTTACAAAGGGTTCTTTATTTTTACTGCATAATAGTTTTAAATCATCGTTCGTTTACATTATCAAAATCCGTTTCATCTTCTTCGGATTTCTTAAAATCATTATTCAATAATTCAGTATATTTCTTTTTATCTTTTTGATTCTTCTTCATTAGAAACACAATTAAAATAATTAACCCCACAGCAATAACCCCCAGCACTATCCAATTGATTTCCATAGCTTTAATTTTAAAATAAAGATAAAGCTTTTAAAGCATCAGGGCATTATCAAAAGGTTAACATCTACAATTGCATTAATCTCTTCCGATTAGCTTTTATATGTACGCAATTATAATTAAATTGCTCTCAGACATTAAATGAGCGGCATTTTTTGCGCCGTATTATCTGCACTAAATTAAATATCATGGATTCTGATAAATTTATTTTCTGCCTTGAAGGTGTTTCGGATGTAGAAAATACCGATGCTACCGAAGTAGTCAAAAGCTTAGAAAAACTAGCTTTTAACCAAGGCATTACAAGTATCTATAAAACATGTGATACGATAGAAGGACTGGAAGAAAGCCTAAATACATTGCTTTATGACGACCATAATTTTAAAGATTATGAAATAATTTACCTTGTTATGAAAGGCAAAAAAAATAATATCTGCCTCAATGAATATTATTATAGCTTACAAGAAATAGCAGAGCTTTTTGAAGGTAAAATGAAAGGCAAAATTTTGCATTTCGCCAATTCAAAAATATTAGATTTAAAACAGGAAGAAGCACAATATTTTTTAGACATTACAGGTGCTCGTGCTATTTCGGGCTACGGAACGGTTTCTAATAAATTTACCAGCACCAATTCTGTAGATAAGGCTTTCTTTTGCTTATGTCAGGAAGAAGATGATCTAATCGAGATTGTAGAAACTTTATACGAGAAGCATTACGACCTTTGCAAACTACTCGACTTCAGATTGTATTATTAAGTATTTTATTTCAGGAGCAGTAATTGAGTTTTCATTGAGAACTTTAGTCCCGCTGTACACTATATCTTTTTATCCGCAAAAAAAGCGAATAAAAAGGATGTCGTTTCCATCTGGGCTAGATTAGAGGTTTTGTAATTCAATAAAATTTTAGTTGGAATAAAAAGCACAAGAAGCTGACCTAAATTATTACTATTTGATATTCGCTGCACTTTGCGTTTTGAGTTTTTTCTTTTTCTTTTTCATCTCTGACTGAACCAATTTAGATTCTCTGCTCACTTTTAATGCCAACACAAAAGAAATAAACCAGCCAAGTACTGTCCAGGCGGTTAACAGGTTGAAAACAAACACATACCTGCCCTTTTTTTTATCCCACGAAATGATTGTTGGTATAAAATAAACAAACAACACTACTACTCCTGCCATTATTTTTTCAATAGTAATATCGGTATTATCAAAAGGAAGACTGCTAATGCTCATTGGTCGTGCATACACAAAAGGGGACTTATTAAAAGTAGTAGGTAACTGTAAATATGTTTTGATTTCATTATGATTTGTCTATTAATTTATGAGATTTGTCTTGTCCTAAAAAAGTTTACCTATTTATTTTAATCCAAAAATAGGATTTAGGCATATATTTTATTCCTATTATTCCTTTACAATGATAGTTTTTTTTATATAACGATTCTTTCGAAAATTTTCTGCTTTTAAATACCTGGCAAAATTAAAAAAGCTCTCAATTACGAGAGCTTTCCAATTATATTATTTAGGTTGAGATTAAGACTGATCGTCAGTTGTTGCTTCCGGAGCATTTGTTTTTACAGATTCAATTCCGTTATCTCTGGCAGAAGTACTTTCATACATTTCACTTCCACCGATGATTTGACCGTTTGTTGCTTTTAAATTAAAATATGGTTTTCCGTTTGACGATTCTTTTTTATCAAATTTTGAGTCGTCCTGCGAATTCGTTTTCACAGATTCTATACCATTTGAACAAGCCGCTTTTGATGAATAACCTTCACTGGTCAAAATCGTCTGACCGTTACCCGCCTTTAAATTAAATTGAAACTCCCCATTAGCTCTCTTGGTAATTACAAATTTCCCCATGTTGTTTTTGTTTATGTTAAGAAATAGCTTTAATGCTACAATAGAATAAAAATACAAAACTTAGAAACACAAAATTTACGGTTAACCATAAATTATTAAACAAATAAACTTACAAAAACTACTTCAACAAATACGAAACCCGAATCGAGCCATAAAAATATCCTGAATTGGTATTGGTAAGAGGATCTTTTAATTCTTTTCCGCGATACATAAAAGTATAGGATAAATTAAAATTATCGTGCCTATACTTAACACCAAACTCAGCATTGAGCCGCAAAGGGACCAAATCAAAAGTTACCGGACTTGTATCATTAAACATACTTCCCTGAATCGTAGCATCATAAAACTGATAATTGACACTGGGCATGGCATACATATAAAATTCACGTACTTTAACTTGTGGTGCTGTGCTTACTGATGCATCATACAAATTGGAATCATAAATTGGAAGTAATTTTTTAAACCCAATCCGGGTTAAAAATCCAGTGGAAACACCTGTAAAAATGGTTCCCAAATTGGCTTCCGACTGAAAATGGAGATCAAAGAAATCATGCTGTTTGTTTGGAAATAATTTCTTCGAATACATAACATGCGTTTGTACAGCTAATGCATTATGAATTTGATTTTCCCAGCCGTACACTTTTTTATATCCGATAACATGGTGGAAAGCCTCCTGCATTTCTTTTCCCAACGAATTTGGACCGATAAAACCCAATTGAAAATCTGTTTTCAAAACCGATTCACTATTGTAGAAAAAACTTCGACCGGCTTTGGCAAAAAGATATCCGGTAAATGGCCGGTCATTTATTGTGACAGCCTCTGCATTAATAAATCTCGGATTATAAATATATTGGCCAATTCTAAATTCAGTAATCTTTTTATTGATTTTTTCGTTGTTGTTCCTTGATAAAAACCGGTAAAAAAATTCTAAACCATTCGTATAATACATATCATTTTTGGATGATGTATATAAATCATTATCCGTAATAAAACCTATTTCTTTAGTTTTTCCCTGTCCAAAAGTCAAAGCTGAGGTCAACAACCAAAATCCAAAAAAACTTCTTTTCAAATCCATTTAGTAGTGTATTTTACCAACAGCGCGCATTTCACGAACGATTCTTTCTTTTCTCCTGTTGATATAACTCGAAGATCCTGTCGCTTTAAACTTTCTCGGGTTTGGCAAAATAGCCGCAATTCCTGCCGCCTGCATTGGTGTTAAACTCGAAGCATCACGACGATACCAATGTTCTGTTGCCGCATAAGCTCCATATACACCATCACCCATTTCGATGCTGTTTAAGTAAACCTCCATAATGCGTTTTTTACCCCAGATAATTTCTATTAAAACCGTAAAATAAGCTTCCAGTCCTTTACGCAGATAACTTTTTCCCTGCCATAAAAAAACATTTTTTGCGGTTTGCTGCGAAATAGTACTTCCCCCACGGATTCTGCGTCCGCGCTCATTACTTTTATACGCTTTTTGAAGTGCTTTAAAATCAAAACCGTTGTGTGTTAAAAAAGTACCGTCTTCACTGGCAATAACAGCCTTTTGAAGATTCATGGAAATCTTGTCAATCGGTTCCCAGTTATGATCAAAATAAACTTCTTTATCACCCATTTTATTTTCGATGGCACGAATCACCATAAGCGGCGTAAACGGTACCGGCACGAATTTAAAAAATATGACCGAACCTATTGAGAGTCCGAAAAACCATAATATACATTTAATTAAAAACCATTTTACTTTTACCCCAAAAGAGCGATTTGACTTCTTAGGAGATGTTTTTGGTTTGCTTGCGGTTGTTTTCTTTGGTGCTGGTTTTTTTACTGCCATTATATTAAATCTGCTAATTCTGTTCCTATTAAACTTCCTATCGCTACACCCATTCCGCCTAAACGTACTCCACAAAACACGTTTTCAGACAGTTGGGACACAATAGGTTTTTTACTGTTCCCTACTCCCATTATCCCGCTCCATCGATGGGCAATCCGGAATTCCCGGTTTGGTAAAATTACATTTTTCAGTAAATCTTCCAACTTATTTTGCACAATTTTGGTTTGGCCGAATTCAATTGTGTTTTCCGTTTCAAAATCAAGGTTTCTACCTCCTCCAAGTAAAATCCTGTCCCCAATATTCCTGAAATAATAATAACCCCGATCCAGATGAAAAGTTCCTTTGATATCTAAATTCGGAATTGGCTCTGTAATCAAAACCTGAGCTCTGGCCGGTTGAACTGCACCTTTTGTTAAAGTATTTGCAAAACCATTTGTTGTAAAAAGTATTTTTTTTGAAATAAAACTAAAATCATTCAGCACAACTTCAACATCATTACCCGAATCAGAGTAAGAACTTACCGTTTGCTGGTTCAAAATTAAAATATTTGCCGCAACGGCTTGCCTAAGCAATTCCTGCATCATATTTCCGGTATCAATTTGTGCTTCAAACGGGTTAAAGATTAGATATTCCTGAATATTTTCAAACCCAAACCGATCCACTTCTTTAGTAAAAACATCCGCTTTGAAAAGAGGTTTCAAAATTTCGTTAATAAAAGACAATCTGCTTACACAATCACCAAAACCTATTTCATCCTCTTTCAGAAACAATTCATATCCGCCGTAAGGTTTGAAATCTATAACAGAATCTCCTAATCTTTTGCGGAGTAATTGCAAACCCTGCCAACGTTTTTCAATAAGTTGTACCACATCTTCTTCTGAATGGGTTTTTAAATCGTCCATAATTTCCGAAAGGCTTCCGAAACAGGCAAAACCGGCATTCTTGGTACTTGCACCCTGTGGCAGCATTCCTTTTTCCAACACCAGAATTTTCGCCGCTGGAAATCTTTCGCGTAAGCGTAAGGCAGTATGCAATCCTACAATCCCGCTGCCAACAATCGTATAATCTACATTCGTAAACCAGTTTTTAAGCTCCCAATAACTCAATTCCATTTGTCAATTTTTTATAAAAATAATGATTTTTGTTTCACCATATTAAGGAATATAAGTTCATTTAAATATTTTTTTACAATTAAGAGATTAAGTTATATTAAAGAATAAAACTTAATTTTTCTTAATCTCTTAATGGTTGATTTTAAAAAATTAAATGTTTAAATGAGCTTATATTGCTCAAATTTTTAACATTTTCTTGCTGAAATATATTTGTACTTTTAATCCACGAAAATTAAAGTTTTTATTATGAAAAAAGTATTATTTATAACCTTAATAATGATGAGTTTAAATGCTATCGGACAGAATGTGATGTCACAGGAATTGTTATGGAAATTAGGAAGAGTAGCGCCTCTTGGGCTTTCTAAAGATGCGAAAAATGTGGTTTTCAAAGTTTCTATTCCTTCGGTAGAAGAAAACAAATCGAATTCGAAATATTATATTTTACCTTTAAATGGTGGAACTGCAACCGAAATCAAAGACACTAAAGCCGTTCTTGCAGATAAAAACATTTCGCCTGACGGGAAATTTTTAGTTTACAATGAAGAAGTGAAAATTGATAAAGTTTTAGGTAAAGATTTTTACCCAAATCTGGATAAATCTGAAGTGCAGATTTACAACGGTTTAGATTATCGCCATTGGGATACCTGGAATGAGGGTAAATTTAACCACGTTTTTTATAAAGAAAACAAAGAAGGTGCTGTGGGAACAGATATCTTAAAAGGAGAAACTTTTGATAGTCCCCAAAAGCCTTTTGGCGGCGACGAAGATTACATTTGGTCTCCGGACGGAAAAAGTATCTTGTATGTATGCAAGAAAAAAGCAGGTACAGAATATGCTATTTCTACAAATACCAATATATATGAGTATAATTTAGAAACTCAGAAAACAATTAACAGAACCGAAGACAATTTAGGTTATGATACAGCGCCGCAATTTTCTCCAACAGGAAACCTGACCTGGTTACAAATGAAACGCGATGGTTATGAGTCTGATAAAAATGATATTATTGTTGAATTTAAAGGAATTAAAACCAATCTAACTGCAAACTGGGATGGTACTGTAGAGCATTTTATCTGGAGTAAAGATGGTAAAAAAGTATTTTTTACAGCTCCAATTGATGGTACAAAACAGCTTTTCGAAGTTAACTTTCCGGGATTGACCCGAATTGCAATTCAGGTCCGTCAATTGACAAATGGTGATTTTGACGTAAATGACTTAGTTGGTTTTTCAGAAGATAATATCATTGTAACCAGAACTGATATGAATCATGCTGCTGAGATTTTTTCTTTTAATCTGAAGAAAAACACCTGGAAACAAATCTCAAATGTAAACACAGACACTTACAAAACATTAACACTCAGCAAAACTGAGAAACGTTATGTTACGACTACCGACGGTAAAAAAATGCTGGTTTGGGTAATTTTACCTCCAAATTTTGATGCTTCAAAAAAATATCCGACTTTATTATTTTGTCAGGGTGGGCCACAAGCTGCTTTAACACAATCTTATTCTTTCCGTTGGAATTTTTCTCTCATGGCTGCCAAAGGTTATGTGGTTGTTGCACCAAATCGTCGCGGAATGCCGGGACACGGTATAGAATGGAACGAACAAATTAGTAAGGACTGGGGCGGACAGGTTATGGATGATTATTTATCTGCCATTGATGATGTTGCCAAAGAAAGCTACGTTGATAAATCCCGTTTAGGATGTGTAGGTGCAAGCTACGGAGGATATTCTGTATTTTATCTGGCAGGAATTCACAAAAATCGTTTTAAAACTTTTATTGCTCACGATGGCGTTTTTAATACGCAAAGTATGTTTGGAACTACTGAGGAGGTTTTCTTTAACAATTGGGATTTTGGAGGTGCATATTGGGAAAAAGACAATGCTGCTGCTCAAAAAACATACACTACTTTTAATCCTGCAACTTTAGTAGGAAACTGGAATAAACCTATTTTAATTATTCAGGGCGGAAAAGATTTCCGTGTCCCAATCGGGCAAAGTCAGGAAGCTTTTCAGGCAGCTCAGTTAAGAGGAATCAAAAGCCGTTTACTTTATTTTCCGGATGAAAACCACTGGGTTTTAAAACCTCAAAATGCTCAGGTTTGGCAGAATGAATTTTTTAAATGGCTGGACGAAACGCTTTAATTGAATAACAACATTATAATTAGCCACAGATTCATAAAGTCTGTGGTTATTTTTTTAAAGAAAGTTTGGCTTTTTAAAACAGAAAATATTGAATAAATTGCAATATCCAATTTTAAAAAAAACACATACTCATAATAAAAATCTATGGAGAGTAAAAAAAGTTACACCCCAATCAAAATTCTCTTCAGCTATGTTGTATTAGTGGCACTGGTTGTTACTGTGGGATGGTTTTTATATTCTGAAAACGTAGTCTATAACAAATTGGAAGATAAAATTGCCTCTGAAAAAATTAAAATCCTAAGAGTCAGCAAGCTTTTTTCAAATGTATATAAAACAGAAAGTTTAGCCCGAAAAACAATTCAAACCAATTCAGAAAAAGATTTCAAAAGCTACCTTATTGAAACGGATTCACTTAAATCAAGGATTGACACATTAAAACAAATTGTTACAACACAATATCAAAAAACATTATTAGATAGCGTAACGTATTTATTATCTGAAAAAACAGAGAATATCAGGCAGTTAAAAACCATAAAAAACAAAGCTGATGATGAAGTTTCGGTAAATACAGCTATTGATGAAATTACCAAAATGGAGTTTAAGCTCCGGAAATTAGAACTTCAGGATTTTAATAAAAACCCTAATGAATTAGGAAGTTATCAACGAAATGTACTTCAGAGATATGTAGATTACCTCAATCAAAACATTCCGGATGACAGCACCAATACGCTGAGCAAACAAGCTTCGGATTCTATATTAGCCAATTCGAAAAAACTTTTAAGCAATGTAAAACTAAAAGCAGAAAAGAAGAAAGAATCACTGAATTTTGAAGAGAATAAACTGCTTAAAAATGAAATTGCCATCTCAGAACAACTCCGAAAAGTACTTCGTTTTATTGAACGTGAAATTATTATCAACTCGATAAAAAACAATTCATTAAAAGAAAAATCACTTAAAAAAGTTAATGAGATTGTCACTGTATCAGCTATTGTTGGTTTATTGCTGACGTTATTTTTCTCCATTTTAATTGTAAGTGACTATTCAAAATCGCAATTGTATAAAAAACAGTTGGAAATTGCCAATTTCAAAACCAAGAATCTGCTCAAAAGCCGTGAGCAGCTTATTTCTACGGTAAGCCATGATTTAAAAACACCTTTAAGTACTATTGTTGGTTATACAGAGCTTTTAGACAATTCTGACATTAATACCAAACAATCGTATTTCATTAAAAACATTAAAAATTCTTCAGAATATATCACACAATTAGTTCAGGATTTATTGGATTTCTCCCAAATTGAAGCGGGGAAAATTACGATTGAAAAAGTACCTTTCTTACTTCCTGAAATTATAGAGGAAGTTGCAAAAAATGTTCAGGCAGTTTACAAACAAAAGAACATTGAACTCATTATCTTGAGCGATGAAAAACTTGCTGCAAAAATTATTGGGGATCCGTTTCGACTAAAACAGGTTTTGACTAATATTATTGGAAATGCCTATAAATTTACCGAAGAAGGTTTTATAAAAATAACTGCCGATGTTGTAAATGATGACCATTATTTCCTGATTAAAATTGAAGATTCGGGAATAGGAATTGAAAAAGAAAATCAGAAATTAGTTTTTGACGAATTCACTCAGGCCAATGAAAATATAGAGAAAAAATATGGCGGAACTGGATTAGGACTCTCTATTTGCCAAAAAATAATAGCTATTTTGGGGGGAGATTTAAATCTGGAAAGCACTTTTGGAAAAGGAAGTATTTTTGAAATCAAACTTCCATTGTTATTTGACACGAGTGTTATTATAGAAAAAGCACCCGAAAAAACTATTTCAGACTTTAAAAAACTAACTTTTATCATTATTGATGATGACATTAATTTACTGAATTTAACCAGTAGTGTTTTAAGGCAGCAAAACCATCAGGTTTTATCATTCAACAGAGCAATTGAAGCATTGGAAACTATTCGAAATACTAATTTTGATTTCATTATTACTGATATCCAAATGCCCGAAATGGATGGCTTTTTGTTTGTTGAAAAACTAAAAAGCACCACTAATTCATTTTATAAAAATCAGCCAATTGTTGCAATAACAGGACGGGCAGATTTGGATTTTTCAGCTTATACCAAAGCTGGTTTTTCGACAGTAATAAAAAAACCATATTCACCAAAAATCATGCTGGAAACAATTCAGCGTCTTTTAGATAATGATATTCTTTCAGATAATGAGATTGTAAAAACGGAACAGGAACATACATCAGAATCTTATTCGTTAACAACATTGAAGGAATTTTTAGGCAGTGACAATCAGTCTTCAAAAGAGTTCATTGAATCATTTATGAAAAGTACAAAGCTAAATTTAAATGATTTGGAAAAAGCCATAACCGAAGAAAATGAAGCAGAAATTCATTCAATTGCACATCGGATTGCTCCTATGTTCAGACAAATTCAGGCTCATGAAATTGGAGAAATTTTGAAAACCCTGGAAGAGGCTAATTTTGAAAATTCTAATTTGAAAGTTATCTACAATTCATTAAAAACAAAGATTTATGTTCTTTTTGAAGCTTTGAAAAGAGAAATCAACTAATCAATATTATACTGCTTCAATTTATTATAAAGCGTTTTTCTGGTAATTTTCAACAACTTCGCGGCTTCTGATTTGTTGTTTTGTGTTCTGGACAAGGCATGAATAATGGTTTCTTTTTCATTTTCTGATAAAGAAAAAACTCCTTCATTACTTTGTTTTTGTATCTGAAAAAACTCTGCAGGCAAAACATCACTTTCAATAAAGTCTCCCTGCGATAAAAGTGTGGCACGTTTAACACAATTTTGAAGTTCACGCAAATTTCCGGGCCAGCTGTATCTTTGAAAAATAGCAACCACTTCAGGCGAAAAGCCAATTATTTCTTTGTTTAATTGTTGATTCGCTTTCTCTAAAAAATAATCTGCAAAAATCATTAAGTCTTCACCTCTTTCAGTTAAAGATGGTGACTGAATCGAAAACTCGTTGATTCTGTGGTATAAATCTTCACGGAAATCTCCGTTTTTAACTGCCTCACGCAAATCTTCATTCGTAGCAGTAATGATTCGGATATCGACATTAATTTCTTTATTGCTTCCAACAGGTTTTATTTTTCGTTCCTGAAGTGCTCTCAACAATTGTATTTGATTTTCATAGGAAAGATTTCCTATTTCATCTAAAAACAGGGTTCCTCCGTCAGCGGCTTCAAAATAACCCATTTTATCGTTGATTGCTCCTGTAAAAGATCCTTTTAAATGCCCGAAGAATTCACTTGCTGCCAATTCCTTTGGAATCGCGCCACAATCAACAGCTATAAAATTATTGGCTTTTCGATGGCTTTGCTGGTGAATACTTTTGGCAATAATTTCTTTTCCTGTACCACTTTCACCAATTATCAAAACTGACATATCAGTAGGACTTACCAATTTGATATGATCTAATAATTTTTTGGATGCAACAGAAATTCCTTTTACAAACTCATTGTCAACTGAGACATTTTTTGCAGATATTTTTTTTTCTTTAATTGGAGTTTTAGGCTGGGGCGCTTTCAGGGCATTAGTAATAACCAGTAAAACTTCATCAGGGTTGAAAGGTTTTGAAATATAATCGGCAGCACCATTTTTAATTGCTTTTACAGCAGTATTGACATCTGAGTAACCCGTCATAAGAACCACAGGAATTTCAGGATTAGACGCCTTAAACTCAGTCATTAATCCAATACCGTCAGAATCAGGCAAACGAAGATCTGTCAAAATCAAATCGAAAGGTTCTTTTTTGATGGCTAATCGGGCTTCATCTGCAGAGAATGCAATAGTTACATCGAATGCTTTCTTTATTAGAAATTTTTCTAATAATTTGCAAAATGAAATATCGTCTTCTATTAATAATATCTTCGGCATTGTTTTGGGGGACTTTTATGCTAAAATAATACTATTAAAGTAGTATTTTCATAAAATTATGCAAAAAAAAGAGATTGCTAATGCAATCTCTTTTTTACCAAAAACATAAATCTAATTCACCTAATTAAATTTTTAACCAGTTGCCATTGACATCCGAATAAACAGTAGCCTTTTGGTCACCAACTGCTATTTCTAATTTATATTCCTTTTTTTCGTTTACAAAAGCTTTTACCAGTTTAGCTCCCGGATATGCTGTTTGCAGAGCAGTTTTTACTGCATCCGGAACTGCATCTGCAGTCACCTCAGTATATTCTGATTGAAAGTTAACTGCTGTTTTTACTGGTTCAACAATTGAATTGGTTGCCGCATAAATTGACAAACTCCCAAAAATGATTGCTGCCGATAGGATTAATTTTTTCATAATGCTGATTTTTAATTATTTTTTAATGATGTTGCCTGAAGCATCTGTAAAAATAGTATACTTTTTATCACCATTTGAAATTTCCAATTTATACTCGTTTTTTTCGCTTTTATACGCTTTTTCAAGTTTTGTATTTGGAAAAGATTTTTCAATTGTAGATTTTACAGCAGCCGGAACTCCATCTGCAGTAACTTCTTTATATTCATCCTGAACCACTGAATTAATTATTACTGAATTAATTATTGAAGGTTCTCCAGAAATACCTGCCTGCACTGACAATCCCACTAAAATAATAGTTGCTGATAAGATTAATTTTTTCATAATGTAATTTATTTTTTAATTATGTTACCCTGAGCATCTGTGTAAACAGTCGACTTTACTTCTCTAACGATAATTTCAATTTTATATTCTTTTTTATCGTTTACATATGCTTTTTCAAGTTTCACACCAGGATATGCATTATCTAATGCTGTTTTAATAGCAGCCGGTACAGAATCAACTTCTTTATATTCATCCTGAATATTTACTGATTTAATTATTGAACCTCTTTCACTAAGCGTTGATGCCTGAATTGACAAACTTCCTAAAATGATAGCTGCAGATAAAATTAACTTTTTCATAATAATTATATTTAAGGATTATGCTCAATTATTTTTTAATCCAGGTTCCGTCTGCATTAGCAAAAAGAGAACCTACTTTCTCTCCAACTGTCACATCCAGTTTGTATTCTGATTTTGCATTTTTATATGCTTTGGTAAGTACTGCATCCGGATATGCTTTTTTAAGTGCATCAGTAATTGCAGCTGGTACTTCTTCTAATTTGATTTCAGTATATTCATCTTGGATAGAAATTGTTTTAACTGAAGTAGTATAAGTTGGAGTAGTTGAAGCAAATGCTGTTAAACCTCCTAAAATGATTGTTGCTGATAAAAATAAATTTTTCATGATATGTCTTTTTTAATTGTGTTTTATTATTTGATTGTCTGACAGATTAAGTTGGATAATTATTTTTTAATCCAGGTTCCATCTGCATTAGCAAAAAGAGAACCTACTTTCTCTCCAACTGTCACATCTAATTTGTATTCTGATTTTTCATTTTTGTATGCTTTGGTTAGTACTGCATCCGGATATGCTTTTTTCAAAGCTTCAGTTATTGGAGCAGGTACTTCCTCTAATTTGATTTCAGTATATTCATCTCCTACAGAAATAATTTTTTCGATTGTATTAGAAATTGGAGAAGTTGAAGCAAATGAAGTTAAACTTCCCAAAACGATTGCGGCTGATAAAAATATCTTTTTCATAATGTGTTTATTTAATTTTAATAATTGTTTACACTTAGGATAATGAAATTATTATGCCGCAACTTAAATCACGCCTACTAATCTGCATAAGGCCTTATATTTAAAGACATTAAACAAAAAAACAACTTATATAAAAAATGTAAAAAGTGTGTAATCCTTAAATTTATGTATAAAAAATACACACAATAAGTGTTTACTATAATAAAAAAACAAATCAAAAGGTATTGCAAGCCCCCTTTGTCTGATATTCCTATAATGTTGTGAAAAATATTTTACTTAAAGCTAGTATCACACCATCAAGAATATCTGTAGTTGCAGCTGGCGAAGATACATCTGTAGATAAAAATTCTGCAGTAGCCAAAAAATTAGTAAGAAGAGTTACTTTCAAAATAAATCAATAGTGTTATTTATATAAACTCTACAATAATTTGCTTTTAAAGCAAAAATTGGACTAACCCACTTTGTATATAAAGTACAGAAGTTTGTTTTTGAGAGGGACTTTCAGTCTCTCTTTTTTTTATTCAAGAAAGGAAATTTGAATTTTCATCATCATCTTTTTCCTATTTTTGATTCCAGTATATTTGTCCCTGAATTGAATTGTTTTACACTTCTTATTTTTTTAAAGGAATTAAAGAAAAGACCAATGTATTTTAAAGTGTGAAATGTGTAAACTTTAAAAAAGCATACACAAATAGTACATCCTTTGACTAAACAAAACGTCAGCAAATTTAAAACAAGCTTAAGAAATATTATATCTTAATATTTCATCTACTAAGTTTCAAATTGGGGCAAGAAATCATTTTACACATTCATTCAATTATTGTATAAATTTTACATCCCGATCTCTCATAACTATTTGAAAAAAAATCACTTACTAAAAATCTACAATAAATAAGCAGCAACCGATAATAGAATTTATTGTATTATAATCACATTTTTTACATAATTACCAATAATACTTTAATATATATCATTATATTAGGACAATTATTAATAATTATATTGTATTTTCGCGTAAATTTTTTAAAAAAATAGTATGAGAAAAAATATACTTTTATTTGTTCTAATTGCAACATTTGTAACAGTAAATGCACAAACAAGTACTAGCAAACCTATAACGAATGGTGATTATAATAAATGGTCCATAGAATTAGCCGGAGGCTTTAACAAACCGCAAAAACCAATGAAATATTTCACTTCAACTCCAAGTCCATATGTAGTTGATTTAGGTGTAAGATACATGTTCAATAATAAATTTGGCTTAAAAGCGGATTTAGGGTATGATAATTTTCAAGGCGGAAAAAAATCAATTGATTTCAATACAAAATATTACAGAGCCGATCTTCAGGCGGTAGCTAATTTAGGAAGAATCATGAATTTTGAAATGTGGACTAATACTATTGGTCTATTAGCACATACAGGTCTTGGTGCCGCACAGCTTGAAGATCAAAATTCAGCTATAAAAGACAAAATGATTAATTTTATCATTGGGATAACCGGACAAATTAAATTATCAAATAGATTAGCTTTAACCGGTGATTTTACAACAATCCTTAATGCTCTTCAGAATCATACTTTTGATGCTGCAATTGTAAATCGCAGCAAAGGTTTCTCAGGAATTTTATTTAATGGCACTATCGGTTTAACCTTATACTTAGGCAAAAATAAAAAACATGCCGACTGGGCTAGTCTTATTGACAAAGATGTATTGGCTTTAAAAAACAGAATAGATAATCTGGTTGATAAAGATTTAGTGGCTTTAAAAGGCAGAGTTGATAATCTGGAAAATAACCTGTTAGATTCTGATAAAGATGGTATTGCTGATTATTTAGATCAGGAAGCCGGTACTATTCCGGATCATATGGTAAATTCTAAAGGAAAATCTATTGATTTTGATAATAACGGAATTCCGGATGAATTAGAAAGCTATTTAACAAAAACATACATAAATAGAACTGATAATGATTCTCAGCAGCTAACAGATAGCAAATCAATTACAAAATTAGTTAACGGAGGTTATGTTGCGGCTTATTTTGATTTTAACAAATCTACCCCAACAGATTCTTCTATAGATGGTATTAATTTTATACTAAACTACTTAAGAAACAATCCTTCAGTCTCTGTTGAGATTACAGGTCATGCTGATGAAATTGGAAATACTTCATACAACGAAAAATTATCAAATGAAAGGGCAAACTCTATAAAAAACATTTTGATTCAAGCTAATATCGCTGCATCAAGAATCACTGTGGTTGCTGCGGGTGAAGATGCTTCTGTAGATAAAAACTCCGAATTAGCCAGAAAACTAGCAAGAAGGGCTACTTTCAAAATAAAAGATTAACACACAAGGCTTATACTGTTCGGAATTCGTAATTTATTATCAAAAAAGCTAAATAGTTTTAAAAAGGCTACATCAGGATTTAATGTAGCTTTTTTTTGTCACATTCTATTAATTTACTCGTAATTCCATTTTGAATGGATAAAAAAAAACCGCACATTTCTGTGCGGTTTAAATATACTGAAATAATTTATTCTCCTATAGGATTCATTTTAAAAGTATCCATAAATGCAGTTGTATAATCTCCTGCAATATATCTTGGATCATCCATTAATTGTCTGTGGAAAGGGATTGTAGTTTTCACACCTTCGATAACAAACTCATCTAAAGCTCTTCGCATTTTGCTGATTGCTTCTTCACGTGACTGAGCAGTTGTAATCAACTTTGCAATCATTGAGTCATAGTTTGGCGGAATACTGTAACCTGAATAAACATGGGTATCTAAACGTACTCCATGTCCTCCGGGCATATGAAGTGTCGTAATTTTTCCCGGTGAAGGACGAAAATCGTTATAAGGATCTTCAGCATTAATACGACATTCAATAGCATGTAATTGCGGTAAGTAATTTTTTCCTGAAATTGGAATTCCTGCAGCTACCATAATTTGCTCACGGATCAAATCATAATCTATAACCTGCTCTGTAATTGGATGCTCTACCTGAATACGCGTATTCATTTCCATGAAATAGAAGTTTCTGTGTTTATCCACTAAAAATTCTACTGTTCCGGCGCCTTCGTATTTAATGTATTCGGCAGCTTTTACAGCAGCTTCTCCCATTGCATTACGTAATTCTTCAGTCATAAAAGGTGAAGGTGTTTCTTCGGTTAGCTTTTGGTGACGACGTTGAACGGAACAATCTCTTTCAGAAAGATGACATGCTTTTCCGTACGAATCTCCAACAACCTGAATTTCGATATGACGTGGTTCTTCAATAAGTTTCTCCATGTACATTCCGTCATTCCCAAATGCTGCGGCAGCTTCCTGACGTGCACTTTCCCAGGCTTTCAATAATTCCTCTTCTTTCCAAACAGCACGCATTCCTTTTCCACCACCACCTGCAGTAGCTTTAAGCATTACAGGATAACCAAATTCTTTTGCTAATATTTGTGTTTGTTCGAAAGATTCTAATAATCCATCTGAACCTGGTACACATGGAACTCCTGCAGCTTTCATTGTCGCTTTTGCAGAAGCTTTATCTCCCATTTTATCAATCATTTCAGGAGCAGCACCAATAAATTTGATTCCATGTTCCTGACAAATTTTAGAGAATTTAGCATTCTCAGAAAGAAATCCATAACCTGGATGTATTGCATCTGCGTTAGTAATTTCAGCAGCAGCAATAATATTTGACATTTTCAAATACGATAAGTTACTTGGAGGAGGACCAATACAAACCGCCTCGTCAGCAAACTTAACATGTAGACTTTCTGCATCAGCTGTAGAGTAAACTGCTACAGTTTTAATTCCCATCTCTTTACATGTACGAATTACACGAAGTGCAATTTCTCCTCTATTCGCAATTAATATTTTTTTAAACATCTTTATTTTAATTAGATAATTAGACAATTTGATCATTAGATAATTTTAGATGACTAACAAAAATCAATTGTGTGTCATTCTAAAACCTAAAATCTAAAATCTAAATTTTTTATGATGGATCAACTAAGAATAAAGGTTGGTCAAATTCTACAGGAGACATATCGTCAACAAGAATTTTTACAATTTTACCTGACACTTCCGATTCGATTTCGTTGAATAATTTCATTGCTTCAATTACACAAAGAACATCACCTTTTGAAATAACACTTCCAATTTCAGTGAAAACAGGTTTGTCCGGAGATGGTTTTCTATAAAAAGTACCAATAATTGGTGATTTTATAGTAATATATTTAGAATCTTCTGCTGAAGCAGATGCCTCACTAGTTACATTTACAACAGCTGGAGCAGTTTGCTGAGGAGCAACTGCTTGTTGCAATGCAGCCTGAGCTGGTAATTGCTGTACATACGTAGCTTCTGTTACATTTGTTTCCAAAGTTGTTCTAATAGTGATTTTTACATCATCCATTTCTAACTTTACCTCTGCAACACCCGAATTTGCTACAAATTTGATTAGGTTTTGAATTTCTTTTAAATCCATAATGGTTCGTTTTTAGTTTTAATTTATTTTTTATCGTAAGCCCATTTTAGGTAAATAGATCCCCAAGTGAATCCACCACCAAAAGCGGCAAAAATAATATTATCTCCTTTTTTGAATAAGTGTTCAAAGTCACTTAACACTAATGGCAAAGTTGCCGAAGTTGTATTACCATATCTTTCGATATTCATTAATACTTTTGAATCGTCCAGATTCATTCTGCTTGCAGTAGCATCAATAATACGTTTATTTGCCTGATGTGGCACTAACCAGCTTACATCTTCGTTGGTCAAATTGTTTCTTTTCAAAATTGCCTCACTTACGTCGGCCATATTGGTTACAGCATATTTAAAAACAGTTTTCCCGTCCTGAATAATATTGTGTCTGTTTTGCTGAACAGTTTCTAAAGTAGTTGGGACAAGAGAACCACCAGCAGGGATTTTTAGAAAATCACGTCCTACACCATCACTACGCAGATATTCGTCCTGTAAACCTAACCCTTCATAATTCGGCTCAAATAAAACTGCTCCTGCTCCATCTCCAAAAATAATACAAGTTGTTCTGTCTGTATAATCAACAATCGATGACATTTTATCTGCACCGATCAATAGTACTTTTTTATATCTTCCGGATTGTATGTAAGCTGCCGCAGTTGACATTCCATATAAAAAACTGGAACAAGCTGCCTGAAGATCATAGGCAAATGCATTTGTTGCTCCAATTTCTGTTGCAACATAAACTCCTGTTGATGCTACCGGCATATCTGCTGTGGCTGTAGCCATGATAATCATATCAATTTCTAATGGATCAATATTAGCTTTTGCTATTAAATCCTGTGCCGCTTTTATGGCAAGAAACGAAGTTCCTTTATCAGCATCTTTAAGAATTCTTCTTTCTTTTATTCCTGTACGAGTAGTAATCCATTCGTCATTAGTATCGACCATTGTTTCTAATACTTTGTTCGAAAGTACAAAGTCTGGAACATAGGCTCCAACAGCGGTAATTGCGGCTGTGATTGTATTCATTATATTCTATTATTTCCTTTCAAATACTACTATTTGAAAAATTTTTAAAAGACTTGAAAATTACAAAAAAAATTCTAAACGCATTGTCGTAAATTTCCTTAAAAAAGAAAGTTATAACCAACAAAAAAAACTCTCACATAGTGAGAGTTCTAATATCATTTACAAAAATGTATTAAGCAACCGCTACAGATTTATCGATAACAACTTGCCCTCTGTAATACATTTTACCTTCATGCCAGTAAGCTCTGTGGTATAAATGTGCTTCTCCAGTAATAGGACATGTAGCGATTTGAGCTACAGTAGCTTTATAATGTGTTCTTCTCTTATCTCTTCTTGTTTTCGAGATTTTTCTCTTAGGATGTGCCATTTTACTATATTATTTATCCGTTAATAGTTTTTTTAATTTGTCCCAACGCGGGTCAATATCTTCTTCTTCTTTACTCTCTTTTTTTTGTTCTTTTACTGTTAATTCATTCAGTTTTGTTAAAGCTTCGGTTTGTAAACTTCCGTCTTTTACACCTGGATGAACTCTTTTTAGCGGTACCGACAACGCAATCATTTCATAGATATATTGTGATACATCCAATTCATATTCGCCATGTGGCAGGATAAGCAGCTCTTCATTATCATTATTGAATTCATCTCCAAAACGAACGATGAGCTTCATCTTTCCTTTTATTAGCAAATCAAAATCTTCACTGGTTAAATCACAAGGCACATTTACTGTTCCTTTATGTTTGAAATCCAGTTCAAGCATATTGCTTTTCTTATCTAAAACTAAACTTACTTTGATATCTGAACTTTGAAATTCATCATAATCAAAGTCCTCAAAGAACTCTTTACTAATTTGATACTCAAAATGGTGTTTTCCTAACTTTAATCCCACGAAGGGAATTAAAAATTCCTTTGTTTTGCTCATTTCAACATCAATTTGATCAATTCATACTTAAAACACAGATACCTGAATTGGGGTGCAAAGATATAAAATTATTATAAAACTAATAATCTTATTCACCTTTTTTTGTTTATAACTGTTTTTCTTTTATTTTAAGAGGTTTCTCGCTAATCTCTTCATACTGATTACGTGAACGGAAAATATCAATTGCGAGGTAAACAGCTTCTTTAAAAGAATTATAATCTGCCATATCTTTTCCTGCAATATCATACGCTGTCCCGTGATCAGGCGAGGTTCGCACCTTATTTAATCCTGCGGTATAATTAACTCCTTTTCCAAATGATAATGTTTTAAACGGAATCAATCCCTGGTCGTGATAAGTTGCCACAACAGCATCATATTTTTCATATTGACCGCTTCCAAAAAAACCATCAGCCGGAAATGGACCAAAAACCATAGTTCCACTTTCAAATATTTTTTTCAAAACAGGCTTTAAAACCAAATCATCTTCTTTTCCAATTACACCTCCATCACCAGCATGTGGATTTAAGCTCAAAACAGCAATTTTTGGCTTTACTATACTAAAATCCTGAATTAAGGATTTCTTTACAGTTTCAATTTTTCTTGTAATTAACTCCTCAGTCAAATGTGAAGAAACCTCATTCAGTGGCACATGATCTGTCAGCAATCCAACTCTCAAAGTGTCCTGAACCATCATCATCAATGCATTTCCTTCTAATTCCTGATCCAAATAATCTGTGTGCCCGGGAAATTTAAAATCTTCCGACTGAATGTTATATTTATTAATAGGAGCCGTAACCAAAACATCAATTAAGTCTTCTTTTAATGCTTGGGTTGCTGCTACAAATGATTTTATGGCATACTCTCCCATTTTTTCATCATTAACACCCAGATTAACATCGACACTTTCTTTCCACAAATTTAAAACATTAAGCTTTCCGGGTAAAATCTGTTCTAATTTATCAATTCCATGAAACTGAACTGTAGATGAAAAACTTTTTTTTACAAACGAAAGTATTTTCGCATTGGCAAAAATAACCGGCGTACATAGTTCTAACATACGAGAATCTTCGAATGTTTTAAGTATAACTTCGCTTCCAATACCGTTTAAATCTCCTATCGAAATCCCAACAATTATATTTTCTGCTTTTTTATTCATGAGCTCCAATTATTTATTACTAATTTTGATGTGCAAATTTAGTAAAATAAACCCAACAATGTTTACAGGAATCATAGAAACCTTAGGAAGGATTCACGAAATAAAAAAAGACCAAAACAATCTTCACATAACTGTTGATTCATCTATAACGAACGAATTAAAAATAGATCAAAGTGTATCACACAATGGCATTTGCCTGACTGTTGTAGCCATAAAAGACTCTTTTTACACGGTAACAGCTATCGATGAAACAGTTTTAAAAACCAATATTGCCGATTGGAAAACCGATGACATTGTAAATCTGGAAAGAGGAATGAAGCTGGGCGACCGTTTAGACGGACATATAGTACAGGGTCATGTAGACCAAACCGGAACATGTATTAAAATAGAAGAAACCAAAGGGAGCTGGAATTATACTTTTGAATATGATAAAAACCTGAGCAATATTACTATTGAAAAAGGTTCTATAACCGTTAACGGAGTGAGTCTTACTGTTGTAAACTCTAAAACGAATGAATTTAGTGTTTCTATTATACCTTATACTTACGAAAACACTAATTTTAAAAACTTTAAGATTGGAACAAAAATCAATCTTGAATTCGATGTGGTTGGAAAATATATTTCAAGACTTTATTCCATAAACAAATAACAAATAGTTTTGTAAAAACACAAAAGCCTCAATTTACATTGAAGCTTTTGTGTTTAACCTATATTTATATATTACATATATTCCTAATAAAAGCGCTGCAATTGCCAATAGCAATAAATTGCTATCAATTGGCAAATCAGGTTGTGGATCCGGACCTGATACTCCTGCAGTTTTTGCTGTTGAAGCTACTGGTGTGGGTGGTGCTGAGGCAGCAAAAACATTTACTATGCCTAACAAAAATACAATTGCAATTTTACTTATCATTTTCATAAAAACCGAAATACTTTAAAATCTTAGTATACTTAAAAATGTTTTTGTAACCTTTGGTAAAAGCGTGGTTCTTTCACAAAAAATCCGAAGCAAATGTATTCTTTTTTCTCCAAAAAAAAACTATTAAACAAAAAAAAAGCTTCATAAAAAATTATGAAGCTTTTTGTGGTCCCACCTGGGCTCGAACCAGGGACCACCTGATTATGAGTCAGGTGCTCTAACCAGCTGAGCTATAGGACCGGTTTGAGGTTGCAATATTACTACTATTTTTTATTCGTTCCAAATATTTTGCCGTATCATTTGTACTTAAATTGAATATTAACAATTCTTATTTAAAATCAAATTGATTATCAAGCAATTATTAAAACAACAAAAATCAACTAATTTCCTGACAAAGTTCCACTAAAACGCCATTTGTGTTTTTAGGATGTAAAAAAACAACTAACTTATTATCGGCCCCTTTTTTAGGAACCTCATTTATCAAAATAAAACCTTCCTTTTTTAATCGTTCAATTTCTGTAAAAATATCTTCTACATCAAATGCAATATGATGAATTCCTTCCCCTTTTTTTTCTAAAAATTTAGCAATTGGACTTTCCGGATTAGTCGCCGCTAAAAGTTCAATTTTATTTATTCCAGTCTGAAAAAATGAAGTTGAAACCCCTTCACTTTGTACTTCTTCAGATTTATATGATGAAACTCCTAATAATTTTTCAAATAAACGATTAGATTCCTCCAGGTTTTTTACTGCTATCCCTATATGTTCAATTTTATTTACCATTTTATTTTACTAAATTATTGATTTACATACATATTAAAATAACCACATTCTGCAATAACATCCTGATAATATTTTGTATCTGAATATTCTTTTCTTAGTGTTTTAAATCCAGGCCAGGCTATGAAATTAACTTTGTCATCCTGGATTTCCCACCAGTTGTTTACTTCATTGTATTTTTTATTATAATATTCATTCCGCTCGCATTTAGACAATAAGTAAATGCATTTTGCTTTTTGTTCTTTTGTTGTCGCTGCTTCAAGTGCTTTTTGATAAAACATTTTTGGCAGATTACAATCGGTAATCATTTTTTTCATGGAATCCCTAAACGAATACGGATTCGATCCATAACCAACAATATTTATTTCGTAAAAACTTCTTCCGTTTCCAAAATGTGTAATGTTATAAAATGCATTTCCCAACAGCAAACTGTTTGTATACACATCTTCTTTCTCTGCTAATTTATCCTGCATTGCTTTTATTGTATTCAGGAAGTCAATTTGAGAATATTTCTTTTTTTGATAGGCTGCGTGATCACAATCATGACAATCTTTAATGCTTCCATTAAATGGATTTCCTGAAAATATCTGATACTGAACCGAGTCAGTTTCTTTTATGAAAGCAATTGCTTCCGGGATTTTGTTCTTAAAAGTCGCCTGAACCGCCTGAAAATTATTAATCTCTTTCAGTTTTAAACTATAAATTCCAGCAGCAATTTTCTCAATTTCAGATTTATTTGACTTAGCCAAAAACGTTTTCATTGCCAATAAATCTTTTTCATTGTCATAAAAAGAATTTCCACCATCCCAATAGTCTTGGGAATTACCGAACAATTCAGCCATAACAGGATTCGATTGTTCTCTGTAAAGTACAGCCAAATACTTTTTACTCCATGCAGAAGCATTTTGATAACGGAATTCTTCTCCTTTATATGTTTTAGGAAGTTCCTGATATAGCCAGTTTAAATCAGTCAAAATTGTTTTTTCGTTTTTCGAAGTAAGTTTGTCAATTTTACTCAAATTATTTACAAACCGAAGCAATCTTAATTGATAAATAGAAAGCTCAGTTTTTGGCATTGTTTTTTCGGCCTTATCAAAATTGGTATCCGCTTTTGCGAAATCGGCTTTTAGAATTTGCAAATATCCCAAAGCAATATCCCATAAATAAGGTTTTTCAGTATTTCCGGCAGAAGCTATTTTTGAGACTAAATCGAAAGCTTTATTATCGATTTTGCTTTTATTTAGTTCTTTGTTTTCTACAACAGTTTGTTGCTTTCCAGGCATATTTTCTTTTTTGGCTTCATAAAACGAATTATTAATTCCCTGCTCTTGTTTATTGACCAGTCTGGTCAGCAAATAATTTAAATGTTCGCTTTTAGGATCTAATTCATAAATTTTTTCGATAGCCTGAATTTCATCCTTATAAAACCCATGAATTGCCCAAAGCGCTGCTTTTTCTTTATTGTTTTTAGCCATCGCTAAAGATTTATTCCAGTCAGCATCGTTTTGCGGATGAAAACTATAAGCCGTTACGATTCTCATTTCAGGACAGTTATCAAATACCTGCGCATATAAATAATTAGAAACTGCATATTTTTTCTGCTTGTAATTTATTCCGGCCACATAGGAAAGAGCACGATAATACAAAGTGTTTTTAGGAGCAGCACTTTCTGTTTTATTAAAAAAGACTATCGCTTTTTGTTTGTCATTACTATAAAAACGCGCTTTCATGGTAAGAAACCAATATCTGTTTTTTAAGAACGAATCTGAAGTTGTATTATAAACATTTTCAATTGACTGAATCATTTTCTGATCATCAAAAGTTTTTGCCACAACAGGGTCATAGCTCCAATAATCCTCCCCAATAGAAACGGTTTCTATTTTTTGTGCCAGGTATAAAAATTCAATAAAACTCTTGATTTTATCATCTTTTAAACTGATTTTTTTACCCCATTTCAGAGAGGCTTTATTTTCTTTCTTTGTTTTAAAAAAAATATGAAGCTGTTCTGCTTCTGTCTTATTTTTTAAAGTCCTGTCTTTTTCATCGTAAGATTTTGGCTCATCAGCACCAATCAGGAAGTAACTTATCGTTGCTGCATCTGCTTTTCCCTTCAGATAGGTTTGCCAATCTGATTTTATATCATCATTAAACCTGGAGTTATGCTCGGTGTCAAAACCGATTCCGTAAAAAATATCACCTGATAAAAAAAGCGGTTTATATGACTCATCAACAAATGTTTCGGGCGTAAAATTGGAATCAAAATAACCAAAATCTCCATCAGAGCAGGCATAAATTATTCCATAAACAAAAAGCAAAGAAGTGCTAGAAATAAGAAACAACCTGCTTAAAAATATTCTTTTCATAGTTTTTTATATTGAATTCATCTAAATCGTAAAATATAATCTCGTTTGGTGTCCGGGCCAAATTCTCATCCAGCTCTTGTGCCATTTGTTTTAAATCTTCTGAAGAAATTGCTTCTGTTTTCAACAAATCATTTTCTTCATAAAAAGTTCCGTTTTTGTAATTTGAGTGTTTAACTTTAAAAAAAACGGAACTTATCTGTTCAAAATTTACATCTTTTTTAAGTGATGAAACACTTAGCTTCGAACGTAATCCAATCACTCTTTGATTTCTGATATGAACTGACCAGGAGTAAATAGGCAATGCAAAATCAAGATGCAAAGGATATTTTTTTAAACTTTTAAGATATCGTTCAGCAATTTTATTGTCATAAATAGAATTTAGTGAATCCGCAGCAATTTCTCCCATATTATAATACATCAAAACACCGGCATCGACATTTGGTATTTTTGTCTTTTTAAAATACTTCACTTGATGCAGCCGAATTGTTGCTGAAAGTTTTTTCTTTGAAAGCTTTTTGAAAACGGCAATAAACTTCAAATAATTGTCTTTACTTGTAAGTGTCCAATCGCAATCGATTTGAATTTCTTTGCAGTTGATTTTATTTTCAGAATTAATTTCATTCACCAAATTAACCGATTTCTTGGCCAAATCGTCAATATCAAGATTTGGCTTCAGCATCACTTTATTTTTAATATAAATTACAGGAACAATATCAAAACCACTCATTTTTTCCTGAAACCGAATAGGACTTAAGGGAATGGGACTTTCATTTTTCGGATGCAAATCAATATCGAAATAGCGAATATAAATTTTACGGACATCATTTTCAGTAAGAATTTCTTTTTCTGTTTCGGATAATTTAAAAATCGTTTTCCAGTAATAAAAGGAAATAACCGGTTTATTATTTTCATTACATGAAATCAACAATAAAAATAGTAACCCTAAAAACACAACCTTTTTCAAACCTGATAAAAATTAAATTCAAGATCAAATGTAAGAATATTGCACGTCATTTATATCCTGGCAGGTGTTTCTTTTTTATTAAGTTAAAAAACACATTTCGAAGAATTCCCAAAACCTAATAAAACGATAAAAAATTTCGATTAAAGCAAATATAATTGTTATTTTGTGGAATTAAATCACAAATCGTTATGTTGAAAAACAGCTTAAAATATTTTTCTTTTTTATTAGTATTTTTAATGATGAGCTGCGCAAAGCGTGGCAGCATAACAGGAGGTTTAAAAGATACCCTTGCTCCAATTTTAAAATCAAGTTCCCCTAAAAATTTCAGTACCAATTTCGAAGGCGATGAAATTATTTTGACATTTGATGAATATGTAAAACTTAAAAACCTTAATAAACAGCTGATTATTTCACCACCAATGAAAAATCCGCCCATTATTACTCCCTCAAATGCAAGTAAATTTATCAACATCAAAATAAAAGACACTTTACAACCCAATACAACCTACAGTTTTAATTTTGGGGAAAGCATTACAGACAATAACGAAGGAAACCCTTATAATCAATTCAAATATATTTTTTCGACAGGTACTTATATTGATTCACTTGCCTTAAACGGAAGGATTAAGGATTCTTATAACAAAACACCTGATAATTTTGTCTCTGTAATGTTATATGAAGTCAATGATAAATTTAAGGATTCTGTTATTTACAAAGAAAGCCCTCGTTATATTACCAATACTTTAGACAGTTTAAGGACTTTTAAATTAGAGAATTTAAAAGCCGGAAAATATCTTTTATTAGCTTTAAAAGACAAAGGAAACAACAACAGATTCAATCCGAAAGATGATAAAATTGGTTTTATCAAAAATTACATTACTATTCCGAATGACACTGTTTTTGAATTGGAATTGTTTAAGGAACAAATTCCAATAAAAGCTTTCAAACCTATACAAGCTTCAGGAAACCGATTATTGCTCCCATATGAAGGGAAACAGAATTTTAAAACTTCAAAGCCAAAAATTGTCCTTAAAAACAATACTGAAATCCTGGAAACCATCATAACCCAATTTCCAAAAAAGGACTCGCTGCAAATTTGGTATCAGCCTATAAAAGTGGATTCCCTATCGCTTGAGATCAGTAAAGAAAATTATGATAAGAAGTTTAGCTTTAAAATTAAAAACCAAAAGAAAGACACGTTAAACATAACTGCTCTGCAAAATGGCATTATACATTTCAGAGACCGGTTTACACTAGAAACGTCCATTCCGCTTGTAAAATTTGACAAATCAAAAATCAAATTAATCAACAAAGATTCTCTTGCAGTAGATTTCACAACTGAATATGATGAATTTGAACAACGGCTGTTTATCGATTTTAAAAAAGAACCTTCAGAGAAATATAATTTCACTTTTTTACCGGGAGCTTTAACGGATTTCTATGAAAAGTCAAATGATACGCTATCTTACAAATTAACAACAAAAGCGGTTGATGAATACGGAAATCTTACTCTGAATTTACAAAATGTAAAACGTTTTCCAATCATTGTTGAGTTAACCAATAAAAAAGGAGATGTTGTATTTGCCAGTGACTATTCTGAAGGCAACACAAAATTCGAATTTCAACTTTTAGAGCCCAACGTATTTACGATTCGCGTGATTTACGATGACAACAAAAACAAAATGTATGATCCCGGAAATTATTTAGAAAAAAAATATGCCGAGGAAGTTAACTATTTACAAAAAGAAGTTGATGTCAGAGCCAATTGGGATGTTGACCAGCCTTTTGATTTAAGCATTCAGTACGATCCTGACATTGAAAAGAAAGAAGATCAAAAAAAGATTAAAGATGAAAAAAAGAAAAAGAAAACTGCCTTCTAATTCTTAATTTCAAAAACATCTTTATCACTCAAAAAGTCAAGTTTTTTGCGGGCTTCCAACATTGCGTTTTTATCTAATTCAACAATAAAAATACCTCCATTTTCTTGTGGTTCCAAAACTGAATTTCCAAGAAAATCAACAACTTGCGAATGCCCGTTATGTTCATAATTGTGTCCGTCCAGACCTATTCTGTTAATTCCGGCAACATAGCTCAGGTTTTCGACAGCACGGGCTTTTAAAAGAATATCCCATGCGTTCACACGTACTTTTGGCCAGTTGGCAACATACAAAAGCAAATCATAATTTTCGACATTTCTGGCAAATACCGGAAAACGCAGATCATAACAAACCTGCAGGCAAATCTTCCAGTCTTTATATTCAATAATTTGTTTTTTGCTGCCAGCAGTATAGACTTTATCTTCTCCCGCCAACGTAAACAAATGCCTTTTATCGTAAAATTGAATTTCTCGTGATGGAAAAATAAATATAAATCGATTGCAGAATTTATTATTTTCAGTAATAATCAGGCTTCCGGTTATTGCACAATCTTTACTTTGAGCAATTGTTTTCATCCATTGGATAGTTTCTCCCTCCATCGTTTCAGCCATTTCTGAAGCCCGCATAGTAAATCCGGTTGAAAACATCTCCGGAAGGACAATTAAATCAATATTGTCCTTTATTTCGTTGATTTTAGCATCAAAACCAGCCCTGTTCTCCAGAGGATTCTCCCAAACCAGATCAGATTGAATTAGTGCGATTTTCATTTTTTAATTTTCATATAAAGATAAAAAAACGCATTCAAATTAATGAATGCACTTTTGGTTTTCTAGTTAATTATTTACCTTCGATTGCTTTATTAATTTTCTTAAAATCATCATCTTTTAAATTATAAGTCATCGCATCATAAAGATAATAGGCAGGATCACCAGTTTTTGCATTTATAACTTGCAAATATTTATTGGCATTCATACTAACATATCTCAAATAATAAATATCTTCATTATCTAAAATTTTATTTTCCAAATCTTCATCTTTTATAAACTGAAACTTATATTTATAATCTTCTAAAAGCTTTTTAATATCTTTTTCATCTCTAAGTGTTTCACTAAATCTCCATGCATCATATTTCATCATGTAAGCTTCAGGAATATAAAGTATACTTTCTTTTAAATCTTTTATTTTCTGATTAACAAAATCTTCATAAAGTCCACTATGTCCTTCTCTAGTAATAATTTGATTAATTTGCTGAAAATAATTTTTGAGCATTCCCAAGTTCGTATTTGTAAAACTTACTTTAGTGTACATTTCACCATATAGTTGTTCCATTTTTTCTTCGGGAAATTTTAATTTCATAAGATCTAAAGACCCCAAAGCATCTCTCAAAAATTTATTAGTAGGACAAAGAGGAACTCTTGCTATATAAGATAAATTTTCATCAATAAGTTCTCTTAATTTCTTATCATACTTTTTGTCATCGATTTTGAGCTTTTGAAACTCCTTTGTAAACTTTTCCTTATTTAAAACTTTTACTCCTAAATTGGTATGAAGATACATGGTTCCACTTGAAGTTCTTAAAAGATCTCCAAAAATTTCAGCAAATGAGTAACTACCGTTAGCAAAATCTAAATGCTTAAAATCTTTAAAATCTACCACTTTAAAAGAGGTAACTGTCCAAACTTCTTTTAAAACTTTTTCATATTCTTCTTTTGTGTACCTGGCAGGCAAGACAAAAACCGTTGTTGTTTTTTTAAAATTTTCTATTTGCCCTTTTTTAAATTCTTCATTTGCTCCTCGTTCAGATGGAGTAATAGCTACCTGAGCATAATTTTTAATACTTAGAACAAACACTATTACTAGTAAAATACTTTTCATTTAAATGATTTTTTGTTTACAATTATTTATATGGAGTTAAAAATAGTGCAAAAAAAATGCACTCAAATTAATGAATGCGTTTTAAGATAACTATTTTTGACCAGACACCTTCTTTCGTCGTTGACTTTTGGATTAGTAATAAGAATAATTCATTGTTGTTGTATTAGACGGAGTTGTACTACCCGCATAATAATATTTTTCTACAGCTTTTATAATGTTTTTATTTTTATCATAAGTATTTTCAAATTGAACTGTTGCCGTGAGTTTATCAGTATCAGAATCATATACATTTATCTTTTTTAAATTATTGACAGATACCTGACTTCCATAGCAGTATCTAAATGCATCTGGTTTTACTCCTGATAAATAATGGTTTCCTTCGTCATGTTCTATTTTATAATATTCATCTGAGAAACCCGTCCCTGGTGCTTCATAACGAATTAAATTTCCATTAGAGTATTGAAAAAACTCCTCATTACCAACATCTGAGACATCAGAACATACTGCTGCATCATCTCCAGTAATCGGAATATAATGTTTTATAGATGTCAGACCAAAACTCGAATAGGCCTGACTAATTCTATCGATTGAATTTGTTACATAACCCGATTCCGTTTCTTTTCGATCAATACAAATATTAGTAATCAGTCCATTTGTATATTCCAGCGAGTTCAATTGTTCTATTACATCAGAAGGGCTGGATATATAGTATTCTTTTAAATTCCAACTAATCATTTTATTAGCAGAGTCATAATTAAATATTGTCTGGTAAAATTTCGCCTGATCTTTTACAGTTATCTTAGAAATATTTCCTGAACTGTTATATTCATAATCACTTGTTTTTATTACCACACTGTTTTGAATTTCTTCAACTTTTTTTATTCTGCCAGAAGATGGTGAGTTTGAATCATCTGATGCTGAATCACCGGAACAACCTATTAGAAAAGAAGTTACCAACAATACTAGGAATTTGTTTTTCATATTTTAAATTGATTTTACGATGCTTTTATTCACTAAGGAAAAGCATTCGTTTTCAAATATAAACAAAATATTAAGATTATTTATATTACAAAAAAAACGTTCCGAGAAATCGGAACGTTTTTTATATTATTCATAGTCGAAATGACAAATTGAATTATCCTTTTAAGCTGGCTGCTAAATATTCACGATTCATACGTGCGATATTTTCAAGAGAAATCCCTTTAGGACATTCTACTTCACAAGCTCCTGTATTTGTACAGTTACCAAAACCTTCAGCATCCATTTGGTGTACCATATTTAAAACACGGTCTACTGCTTCTATTCTACCCTGAGGCAATAAAGCATATTGAGATACTTTTGCAGCAACAAATAACATTGCCGATGAGTTTTTACAAGTTGCAACACAAGCTCCGCAACCAATACATGCTGCAGCATCAAAAGACTTATCTGCATCATCTTTATTAATTGGAATTGTATTGGCATCGATAGTATTACCAGAAGTATTTACCGAGATAAATCCTCCGGCATGCTGAATTCTGTCAAAAGAACTTCTGTCAACAACTAAATCTTTAATTACAGGGAAAGCTTTTGCTCTGAATGGCTCGATAAAAATCGTGTCACCATCTTTAAACATACGCATGTGTAATTGACAAGTTGTTACTCCTCTGTCCGGTCCGTGTGCTTCTCCGTTGATGAATAAAGAACACATTCCGCAGATTCCTTCGCGACAATCGTGGTCAAATGCTACAGGCTCATCTCCTTTATTAATTAATCCTTCGTTAAGAACATCGAGCATTTCAAGGAAAGACATATCCGGTTCAATTCCGTCAATTGGGTAATCAACGATTGCTCCTTTATCTTGGGCGTTTTTCTGACGCCATATTTTTAGTGTAAGTTTCATACTGTTTTAGTTTGAAGGTCATAAAGTCGAAAGCTGAAAGTCTGTTAACATTGTGCTATTTGACTTCAAAACTTTTGTTTTTTGACTAATTACTATTTATAACTACGTTGTACTAATTTGATGTTTTCATAAACCAGAGGTTCTTTATGCAATACGGCATCACTTGGTTTTCCTTTGTATTCCCAAGCTGCAACGTATGCAAAATTCTCATCATCACGAAGTGCTTCTCCTTCTTCTGTTTGATATTCTTCACGGAAGTGACCTCCACAAGATTCATTACGGTGTAAAGCATCTTTTGCGAACAATTCTCCCAACTCAAGAAAATCCGCAACACGGGTTGCTTTCTCTAGTTCCTGATTAAATTCGTTAGCACTTCCCGGTACTTTTACGTCTTTATAAAACTCTTCACGTAGAGCAGCAATTTCTTCGATAGCTTCAGTCAAACCTTTAGCGTTACGAGCCATACCTACTTTATCCCACATGATTTTTCCTAATTTCTTATGAAAATAATCTACAGAATGAGTTCCTTTATTATTGATAAATCTGTCGATTTGATCTTTTACATTTTTCTCTGCTTCTACGAATTCCGGTAAATCTGTAGAAATTTCACCCATTTTAATATCCGGAGCCAAATAATCCCCGATAGTATATGGTAATACAAAATATCCATCAGCTAAACCTTGCATTAAAGCAGAAGCTCCAAGTCTGTTTGCCCCGTGATCTGAGAAGTTAGATTCCCCAATTGAGAAACAACCCGGAATAGTAGTCATTAAATTATAATCAACCCAGGTTCCTCCCATTGTGTAGTGAACCGCCGGATAAATCATCATTGGCGTTACATAAGGATTTTCGTCAACGATCTTCAAATACATTTGGAATAAGTTTCCGTATTTGCTTTTCACGATTTCAGTTCCCAATTTCGTAACCACAGCTTTATCATTGGCATCTAAACCTTTTACATAAGCCGCTTCTTTTCCGTAACGTTCGATCGCTGCAGCAAAATCAAGATAAACTGCTTCACCTGTTTTGTTTACTCCAAAACCGGCATCACATCTTTCTTTTGCAGCACGGGATGCAACATCACGAGGTACTAAGTTACCAAAAGCAGGATATCTTCTTTCTAAGAAATAATCTCTTTCACTTTCAGATAAATCAGTTGCTTTTTTCTTTCCTTCACGAATTGCCTGAGCATCTTCTAATTTTGCAGGTACCCAAATACGACCATCATTACGCAAAGATTCAGACATCAAAGTCAGTTTTGACTGGTGATCTCCGGAAACCGGGATACATGTTGGGTGAATTTGTGTATAACAAGGATTTGCGAAAAACGCTCCTTTTTTATGTATTTTCCAGGCTGCTGTTGCATTACTTCCCATAGCATTTGTTGAAAGGAAAAATACATTTCCATATCCTCCGGAACCAATAACTACAGCATGAGCAGAATGTCTTTCTATTTCTCCTGTAATCAGGTTACGGGCGATAATACCTCTTGCTTTTCCATCTACGATTACTAAATCAAGCATTTCGTGACGGTTATACATTTTTACTTTTCCACGACCAATCTGACGGTTCATTGCAGAATAAGCTCCTAACAATAACTGTTGTCCTGTTTGTCCTTGTGCATAAAAAGTACGAGAAACCAAAGTTCCTCCAAAAGAACGGTTATCTAAAAGTCCGCCATATTCACGAGCCAATGGTACACCTTGTGCCACACACTGGTCAATAATATTAGAAGAAACTTCAGCCAGACGGTGAACGTTTGCCTCACGTGCACGGTAGTCACCCCCTTTTACAGTATCATAAAACAATCTGTAAACAGAGTCACCATCACCTTTATAATTTTTTGCTGCATTGATACCACCTTGTGCTGCAATAGAGTGCGCACGTCTTGGTGAATCCTGAAAGCAGAAAGCTTTTACGTTATATCCCTGCTCAGCCAAAGTAGCCGCAGCTGAACCTCCAGCTAAACCTGTACCAACGATGATAATATCTAAATTACGTTTGTTTGCAGGGTTTACTAAATTAATATGATCTTTATAATCTGTCCATTTGTCCGATATTGGGCCATGTGGAATTTTTGAATCTAATGCCATTATAATTGATATTAATTATTGAAATGATGAAACAATGCAATTATGACGAAAAGTGCCGGTACTACAACCGCAAATCCATAACCTACTTTACTTAAGAATCTGGAATATTTATTGTGCATTCCCATTGACTGAAGAGATGAACCGAATCCGTGCCAAAGGTGAAAACCTAACAACACAAAAGAAACGCAATATATTCCTGTACGAATCGGATCGTGAAATTTATGAACTAATTCTCCATAATATCTTGTAGCATCCGGTGCTGTACCTGCTATATATTTATAGCTAACTTCAGGAAACCAAAAATCATAAAAATGTAATCCTAAGAATGCTAAAATAACTAATCCGGAAATAATCATATTTCTGGAACTCCAAGAAGCATTTGCAGCTCCATTGTATTTTGCATACGAAATTGGTCTTGCCGCTCTATTTTGAGCTGTCAATACAAATCCCATTACGAAATGGAAAATTACACCGATTGCCAAAACAGGCTGCATTACATATTGTATTAGCGGATTGTATCCCATAAAGTGAGAAGCCTCATTAAAGACGTCTTCACTAATAATAGAAATAAAATTTAAGGAAACATGCAGCGCTAAAAACGTGATTAAGAATATTCCCGAAAGTGCCATAGCCACCTTCTTTAAAATGGAAGTATTCAATAGTGCAGATTGTGCCATAAGAGTTAAGTAGTTTGTTTTAAAAAATTAAGCAAAAATAAAGCAAATAGACATCAACTACAACCATTTCGCTGTTATTTATAATGATTTTAAAAAAAGACTACGTATACGTATTTTTACGTATAAAAATAACATATAACGTATTAATTTATTATAAAAAATTTCAAAAATATAATTCTGACGTTTTATTTAACAAAATACTCGCCTCAAAAAAATAACAAAAGTTTGCCAAATTATTATTTTAATTAAACTTTTAATTTATTTTCTCTAAAAGTGATTTCAGGCCGCAATATTATGGCGACAAAAAATTGTCATTCCATTCGATAATTTTACCTTTATCCGCTTAAAATTTCAAGAATGAAAACAGGAATTGATGCCATCTCTTTTGATGTAGCCAACATACACTTACCTATAAAAACTTTGGCAACTGCCAGAAATATCGAACCCGAAAAATTAGAAAAAGGTCTTGGGTTAATTAAAATGACTTTGCCGGATGCACACCAGGACGCAGTAGTTTTTGGGGCAAATGCATTAACAAAGCTAATAACCGAAAATCAGATAAACCTAAACGAGATTAGTCGGATTTATGTCGGAACTGAAAGCGGAATCGACAGTTCTAAACCAATCAGCTCATTTTTGATTGCTTTAATGGAACAGAAATTTGGTGAAGATTCTTTGGCCGAATGCGATGTTGTTGATTTTACCTTTGCCTGCATCGGCGGTGTTGACGCTTTGCAAAACTGTATTGATTTTGTAAAACTGAATCCAGCCAAAAAAGCAATTGTGGTTACCACTGATTTTGCTAAATACGATTTAAATTCAACAGGAGAATATACCCAGGGTGCCGGAGCTTTGGCTATGTTAGTGACTTCAAACCCGAGAATTATTGCTTTTGATGAAAACTGGGCAACGAGCACAAAAGGTGTTTTCGACTTTTTTAAACCTTTCCGAAGAATTTCGAAAGAGACAATTACTCAAAACGAAAATAACGACCCATGGTTTGATAATTTAGAAGCTGAAATCGAAATCCATAAAGACCAGCCAGTTTTTGATGGTCAATATTCGAATCAGTGTTATATGGATCGTACCCGTAATGCCTACTTTTCATTTAAGAAATTAAAAAACACAACAGAGACTTTATACAATACCTGGAACAGCATTATTATGCATTTGCCTTACTCTTTTCAGGGAAGAAGGATGTTATCTGAAATTTACGCCTTAGACAGTCCCGAAAAAATCATAACCGAAAATATGGAACCGGCAGATTATCAGAATAAAATCAAGGAAGTTGGTAAATCTGACGAGTACAAGAAATTTGTAACCGAGAAATTACAACCTGCAGAAATAGCTTCTTCTTTAATCGGAAACCTTTATACAGGTTCTATTTTCATGGGATTATTATCGACTTTGGCTCATTTTTATGATACTAAAAAAGATATTTCAGGAACTAAATTTGGATTCCTGGCTTACGGAAGCGGATCAAAATCTAAAGTTTTTGAAGGAACAATTCAACCGGAATGGCAATCGGCTTTAAGCCAAATCAAACTTTTTGAGAATTTAACCGAAAGCACAGAAATTGATTTTGAAACTTACGAGAGACTTCATAAAAAAGAACAAAAACAAAGTGTCCGGACTCCTAAAAATGAATGGGTTTTAGACCGAATCGAAAAAGAAATTCCAAATTTAATTGGCGCGAGATATTATAAATGGATTGATTAAATCATAAAAAACCGAAGCAAAAAAAGCTTCGGTTTTTTATTTTAAGCACAATCTTATCATTTCGACGAAGGAAACCCGAGCAATAGCGAATAGACGAAGTAAATATCCTCAAGAAACTCTGCCCGGAAAGTCGTCAATCTTTATCGAATTACGAGTGTGATTTCTCCTCCGTCGAAATGACACCAAACAAAATCATCAATCTTTCTTGTGCTGTTCCGTATAATTTTGATTTCCTTTAATCTTTGTGTCGTCAGTGTGCATTCCGTTTGCTATTCCTAACATAAAGGCAGTCATTATTAGTAGCATTTTTCTTTTTAACCAAAGAAGAAGCTGATTAGATTTCCCTAAACGTGTTTTATTTTGTTTATACATTTTGAAAATGATAAATGATTAGACATTATTGTATCATCTTATGCTTTGAAGAGCATAAATGCTTAGAAAATATATTTCTTAAGCGCTGTATAAACTTTTATGAAAGTTACCTGAAGTGATTATTTCATTTAAAAAAACAGACTGTTTTATTAATGAATTGATGTTTTGATGAAAAAATTTGCATGACCTTAAAATAACCCGAGTTTTAAGACTGAAAACCTGTTTAAATTGAAGAAAGCTTAAAAGTATTGGAAACGAAGGTTTCCCAAACGATTTTCTCTGAGTAAATTTGTATAAACGAAGATTTATAAAATCCAGTTCTCTTCTTAAAATCACATAAGAAGATTCATAATAATCCGGAGATTTTGACTGGAAATCTAAAGAACAGTCACCCGCAATCACGACAAAAGCCAGAAAGAGCGAGATTAGGTATTTTAGATGGCTTTTCAATTTGTTATTTTCTTTTTATTAATTCAAAACTACAAATTATTACAAAACTAATTAGTGAACTAACTAATACTATTTTTAAATCTTTAAACCCAGAAAATGAAACTTCTAATTTCGAAGGTACCTTATTTCCAAAAAATGAAATTTGAGTATATACTGTTTGGTTAAAATTAGGATGGATAAAAAACTTCATATATTCTATATAGACCATGAAAAATAATCAATATTGTTGTTATTATAAAAAATATAATGATTAAACGTTTTGCCATAGCCTATTGATTATTTACTGGTAAGTTTTGATTATTGTTACAAGTACGGATTACAAATCCACACAATCGGTTTTATAATTTGAATTACAAACTATCATTTTGCAATATTAATCTTTGTTTTTAATATATCGTACAACTTCTTTGTATCATTACTTACTATCGCTTTGATATCTCATTTGTTTTATTTTCTACTATTGCTAAAATAGCATTTTAATAACACATTTCTACAATCTTAAAAGTTCTTTTGAAATCTGTGGTATCCTCTTATAAAGCGATAGCGAAATAAAAGATATAGCCGAAAGCCCGACCCGGAGGG
>JBDTRA010000032.1:0-47410 GCA_039931915.1 Flavobacterium sp.
AAATGTAGAGAATCAAAAGAACGAATTAGAACTTATTGATACCTATAAAATCACCCACGTTCAGATGACGCCATCGCAATCTAAACTGGTTCTCGATTTGTACCATCAGGATAAATCCAGAAACATATCCTCTGTAAAACACTGGATGATTGGAGGCGAGCCCTTAAACGAAAAATTATTAGAAGGACTTAGCGCTATTACCAACGCTAAATTATACAATATGTACGGACCTACTGAAACTACAGTATGGTCAGCATGGAGAGAAATTACTAAAGATGATTTTAAAATTGGTAAACCTATATTGAATACTAATTTGCTGTTATTAAATGAGTTTGAACAACAGGTTCCTTTAGGAGTAGTTGGTGAACTACATATAGGCGGATTAGGCGTTGCAAAAGGATATCATAATAATACTGAACTTACTAATAAAAGTTTTAAGAATATCAATAATCCTTATTTTGGAAATACGAGGTTTTATAAAACCGGAGATCTGATGAGGTTAAATGCTGATGGTACATTTGAGTACATTGGCAGAAAAGATAATCAAGTCAAAATCAATGGTTACAGAGTAGAACCTGAAGAAATAGAAAAAACGATTGCTACGATTCCCGGAATCAAAAACTGCAAGGTTGTTCCCATTACCAATGACAATAGCACACATTTGTCTGCCTATATTGTTAAACAAGATATTGTTTTCGGGAATTATAAAGAACTTCCTGTTCAGGAGCAGGCAAAAGCTTTTCATTTTCCTGACGGAAGCGTTATTTACCATCAGTCTGATCGCCAGTTGGCTATGTTGTATAAAGAAATATTTCAGGACGGAATCTATTTTAAACACAACATAACAGTTCCGGAAAATGGCGTAGTTATAGATGCCGGAGCAAATATAGGATCTTTTAGTATCGATGTAAACCAAAGACAGCCAAGTACCACAATTATTGCTTTTGAACCTATACCTCAAATTTTTTCAGGATTAAAACAAAACTTCGAACACCGCCAGATAAAAGGACGCATATTAAATTATGGAGTTTCGAATAAAAAGGAAAATGCCACTTTTTACTATTATCCTGAAATGTCCGGAATGTCCGGCAGATTTGCTGAAAAAGGGACCATAGTAGACGCTGTCAAAAATTATATCAAACACGATAATGCCATATTATCAGAAAACGCAAACCATTCTGATGATGATATGGTCATCAAGTCTTTTTATGAAAATGTAGAAAGCGACGAGGAAGTATCAGGAGAATTTAGAGAATATCTTACGTCTTTGTACGAAGCAAAAGAAGTTGATTGCCAGCTTACCACCATATCTCATATAATAGACGAGTTAAATATTTCATTTATAGACCTGCTAAAAGTAGACGTAGAAAAAAGTGAATGTCTTGTTCTGGAAGGGATCAGAGAAGAACATTGGTCAAGAATTCATCAGTTGGCACTTGAAGTCGACGGAGATTTAAACCTCAACATCATTTTAAATCTTCTTGAAAAAAAAGGCTATGAAATTAATGTAGATGAGTTAGCAATAACAGATTTTGACACACCACAAGATGACAATACTTATATGTTATATGCTATAAATCATAAGTATGGTCAGGAAAAAAACAGTGCAGAAACGCTCCAAATTTCAGCACAGGTAAATGAGGCTGTTGTTCGAAATCATTTAAAAAAGATGCTTCCGGATTATATGAACCCAAAAGATGTGGCTTTTGTGACTTCTATTCCTTTAATGGAAAACGGAAAAGTAGATTTGATTAAGCTGAAAGAACTGAAACCTCAGGAATCAACATCAAATAATACCATAAAACTCAGTAACCAAATCGAATTGGATATTTATCGTCTTTGGTGCGAAGTCTTAAAGAAAGAAAGTATCCCGTATCATGTGAGCATTTTTGAAGCAGGCGGAAATTCAATAGAAATAGTCTTGCTACACGAGAAGCTGCAAAAAGAATTTGACATCACTTTTTCGTTAGTCGAGCTGTTCCGTAATCTTACCATACAGCAACAAGCCAAACTGATGCAGAATAGTAAACCTAAGGAGAACAACACAGCCCAAAAAATACTGAACAAAGGTGCTTCAAGAAGAAACGCCAGAGCCAATAGATTAAACTGATAATTCCGGATAAAAATGAAACAAATTTCTGAAAATGATATAGCAATAATAGGAATGTCAGGACGTTTTCCTAATGCAAAAAATCTGGAAGACTATTGGCAAAACCTTAAAAATGGGATCAATAGCATACAAAAAGTAGATCAGGAGCATATTACTGCGTCTGGGATTGATGCCAATATTTTAAATCATAAAACTTTTGTAAACGCAACTTCAAAACTGGAAGATGCCAAGTATTTTGATGCTGCTTTTTTTGGCATCTCCAATAGCGAGGCTGCACTTATGGATCCGCAAATCAGATTGTTATTGCAAACAAGCTGGCACGCTGTTGAAGATGCAGGTTATGATGTTTCCCGCTCAGATCTTGCAATTGGTAATTTCTGCGGAATGTCTACTAATTCATATTTGTTAAAACTTTTACACACCAATTCGTATACAGATTTTGCAGATCCGCTTTTATATCGAATTTTAAACGAAAAAGACTTTTTGGCAACCTGGATTTCGCACAAGCTTAATTTAACAGGACCGGCAATGACAGTACAAACAGCCTGCTCAACATCGTTACTTGCCGTGCATTTGGCTTGTCAGAGTTTACTGAGCAGAGAATGTGATATGGCACTTGCCGGCGGCGTATCTTTTGATTCAAATGAAAATGTAGGTTATATACATACTCCTGAATCCATTTATTCTAAAGATGGAGTTTGCCGTCCTTTTGATAAAGAGGCAAGCGGTACGATAAGCGGAGACGGTGTTGGAACTATTGTTTTAAAAAGGGCAATTGATGCCGTTAATGATAAAGATTATATCTACGCTATAGTAAAAGGTACCGCCATTAACAATGACGGAGCAAACAAACAAAGTTACACATCACCTAGTATCAATTCTCAAAGAGATGTTATTCTAGAAGCTTCGGCAGTGGCCGATATTAGTCTGGAGTCAATTGGTATGATCGAAGCGCATGGTACAGGGACCTTAATAGGAGATCCTATCGAAGTTGCAGCTCTAACCGAAGCATTTCGCGAGTATACAGACAAAAAACAATATTGCGCCATTGGATCTGTAAAAGGAAATATTGGCCATCTCGATGCCGCTGCAGGAATTGCGGCAATTATCAAAGCTGCTTTATGTGTCAATAAAGGAATTCTGGTTCCAAGTATTAATTTTTCAGAACCAAATCCGGCTTTAAAACTAGATTCATCCCCATTTTATGTAAGCCAAAATTGTTCATCGTGGCCGGAAAATTTTGAGGTACGAAGAGCCGGAGTTAGCTCTTTTGGAGTAGGAGGAACAAATGTTCACATTATTATAGAGCAACCACCTGTAATCAAGGAAAAAGAAATTGAGAAACGCCCGTATGTAGTTACCGTATCTTCTCTAAGCCAGCAAAATTTGCAGGTACAAAAAAAACAGCTTGCAGATTATATCAATGCGAATTCCAACATCAATCTTGCAGATATAGAATTTACAACTATCTATGGCAGAAAGACAATGCCTTACAGGTTTAGTGTGGTTTCTAATGATAAAAACGAATTGATCAATCAGCTAAACGGTGTTCGAAAAGAGCTGTGTTACGAAGGATATAGCACTGGAATATCCGAAAGTATATTTATGTTTCCGGGTCAGGGAAGCCAGTATGCAACTATGACTGCAGAGTTGTATCAAAAGACAGAAACCTTTAAAAATGACATGGATTTTTGTTTTGATTATCTTAAAACATTGTCAGGTATCAATTTTAAAGAAATCATTTTTTCTAACGATAGCCAGTTGCTTAATAGAACCGAAAATACACAAATAGCATTATTTATTGTAGAATACTGCCTTGCTAAAGAATTGCTGAGAACAGAAATTCGACCAAACGCCATTATTGGGCATAGTCTGGGAGAATATACGGCTGCTTGCATTGTAGGCTGCATTACCATAGAAGATGCCTTGAAACTGGTTTTTCATCGCGGAAAATTGATGGGAAGTATGCCTGAAGGCGATATGATTTTGGTGCGCGCTACAGAACAAGATTTACAAACATTATTAATAAACTCAGTTTCCATTTGTGCCTATAATGCAGATGATAATATCGTTATTGGCGGAACAAGAGCGGATGTCGATCAACAATCTAAAATATTAGAATTAAACAATATAGAATACAAAAAACTAAAGGCTTCGCATGCTTATCATACCAAAATGATGGACAATGTATTAGCAGCCTACGATGCGATAGTATCTCAGGTAAAGTTTAAAGCTTTTGATACTATGGTATTTTCTACTTACACAGGCGATGTGGTAGAACCGGAAGTTTTTTGTTCTAAAGAATATTGGTTAAACCAGATTATTAATCCAGTTAAGTTTTCGCAAGCCGTAAAAAATGCAGCTCCGTATTTTGCTAATCCGGTTTTTATTGAAATCGGGCCTGGAAACGGTTTGTCCTCTTTTGTAAAATCGATTTTTAATCATGAGGTGAGCACGGTTAATGTACTTTCAAAATTATCCATTACAGATAATTCACTAAGCAGTTTTCATGAAGCAAAAGCCATGCTTTACGCAAAAGGAATAACTTATAATTTGCCAGAGGTTCACAAAGGAAAAAGAGTTCCGCTACCAGGGTATGTTTTTTCGAAAAACAGGTTTTGGAAACCAAAAGTAAACATCAGCTTTAATGATTTTCAGGAAGTAAAAGATGGTTATCATTTTAATAGCGAACAATATACAAACGATAGATTAAGAACTTCAATAGAGATTCAGCTTACAGGTCATAAAGTTTCAGGAGAAGTATTAAATAGTCTAAATGACTTAAATACTCAGTATATAAATGATATCAAAAAGCTTTTTTCATCAGAAGAAAAAGTTAGGGATAGAGTTGAGGTGTTGTTTAATGAGCTCGTATTGAATAACGAAACATCAATTCAGGATGAAGTAACATTTAACCATAAAAGAAATGTGAGCAGCCTGTTTGTAGAACCGGAAACTGCTACCGAAAAAAGTATAGCTGAATATTGGGGCAATGTGCTGGGTTATTGGCCTGTTGGCACGCAAGATAATTATTTTGAAGTAGGCGGAAATTCTTTACTGGCTACAAAATTACTGACCCAATTATCTGATGAATTCGAAATTACATTGTCGTTTAGGGATTTATCAGAATACGCATCTGTAAAAGAATTGGCAGCATTCATAGAATCAAAGAAAAGAACCCTTGATTTAATAGAAGTTATTGAGGTTGAGAGTGATATTAACTATAATTATATTGAGATATGAATATAGAATTATTATTGGCAGAATTAAGAAACAAGAATGTAAAACTTGCCATTAAAGACGATAAGCTTATTTGTATTTTGCCTGAATCAGGTATTGATGATACTCTTTTGGCGTTACTAAAAGAACATAAAGAAGAATTAAAAAGTACGATACAGGAAAAAACAAATTTCAAAAAATACCAGGCTATTCCCAAATCTGTAGAAATGGACAGCTATCCTTTATCGCCATCTCAAAAAAGATTATGGATGTTAAGCCAGTTTGAAGGAGGATCTCAGGCCTACAACATGTCTTATGCAATTAAACTAATAGGAGAATTGCCTGTTGTAACTTTTGAGAAATCATTTAAACAACTCATAGAACATCATGAAGTTTTAAGAACGGTTTTTAAAAATGATCTGGAAACCGATGAAGTAAGACAATTTATTACACCCATAAACGAAATCGAATTCAGGATTACAGAAATTGATTTTTCTGCCGAAACTGATTTTGATCAAAAGTTAGAACTTTATATCAATGATACTATTAATGAGGAATTCAATTTAGAAAAAGCACCACTTGTCAGGGCTTCATTAATTAAGGTTGCAGAAAATGAGCATATTTTTCTGTTTAGCATGCATCATATTATCAGCGACGGATTGTCTATGGAATTGTTGATTTCAGAAATCGTGCAGCGTTATGATAACTTATTGCAGGGAAAAGATAACAGCACTATTTCGTCTTTAAAATTTCAATACAAAGATTACGCGGTCTGGCTTAACGAAGAAATGCAAAAGGAGAAATACCTGAATGCAGAAAAATACTGGCTAAACAAATTTAAAGGCGAATTGCCAATACTTAATCTGCCTGCTTTTAAACAAAGACCAACTATCCAGACTTTTAATGGTAATACACTGGAGCATACTTTTTCTGAAGATTTTACTACTAAACTAAAGTCGTTTTCTGAAGATAATAAAGCAACCTTATTTATGACATTTATGGCAGGCGTCAAAGCCTTGTTGTACCGTTATTCAGGGCAGGATGATATTATTGTAGGAATACCAATTGCAGGGAGGGAACATCCTGATTTAGGAAACCAAATAGGATTATACATCAATACGCTTGTAATACGAACTCAGTTTAAGGAGAAAAATACATTTGCAGAACTGTTGCAAATCGAAAAAGACAATCTAATTGCAGCCAATGAACATCAAATGTTTTCGTTTGATGAGCTGGTAAGAAAACTAAATGTTAAAAGGGATTTAAGCCGTTCGGCTTTATTTGATGTATTGGTGAATTTTCAAAATCAATCTCAAAATAGCTTAAATATCCAGGAAGAAATAAACGGACTTAAACTGGAAAGATACGAGTATCAAAAAAAATCGTCTCAGTTTGATATTAGCTTTAATTTCTCCGAATACAACAATCAGATCGCATTAAACATCGAATACAATACAGATATTTATGATGTTTCGTGGGCGACCAAAATATTCACGCATTTTGAAACCCTTTTATTGCAGGCAATAGCACAAAAAGAAATATTGGTAGAACAAATTGACTTTTTAACAGATGAAGAAAAAAATCAGGTTTTAGATCAATACAATACAACCAAAGCAGATTATCCAAAAGGTAAAACGGTTATAGATTTATTTGGCGAACAAGCATTAAAAACTCCAAATAATATTGCATTAAGAGATAGTTTTCAATCGTATACGTATGTAGAACTTGATCGGTTATCCGGAAAAATTGCTCATTATATACGCTCTCTTGGCGGTGAAGAAGATAAATCGCCTATTGCCGTTTTGATGAACAGATCATCCGGAATGATTGCAGTTTTATTAGGAATCTTAAAATCGGGAAGACCTTATATTCCGCTTGATCCCGTATTTCCGGAAGAAAGATTACATTATATTATTAAGAATAGCGAGGTTAAAATTGTAATCAGCGCAGACGAGTACAGCCATATTGGAAAAGATGTCGAGACAACTATAAAATCAGAAGATTTATTTAATAAAATCATTGATTGTAAAGAAGCTGTTGCAGCAATTGCTGTTCCAAAAGACACAGCGTACATTATATACACATCAGGTTCTACAGGAAACCCAAAAGGAGTAGAAATTAGGCATCAGTCATTGGTTAATTTCCTGACCAGTATTCAGCAAAAACCGGGAATTAGCGGAGAGGATATTTTATTTTCGGTGACAACCTATTCTTTTGATATTTCGATATTAGAATTTTTTGTTCCACTCATTTCAGGAGCAACTTTATACGTGGCCGAACAGGAAATTTTAGTAAATCCTCATTCTATAATTCAAAAAATAGAAGAAATAAAACCTACTGTACTTCAGGCAACGCCAAGTTTTTATCAAATGTTGTTGAATGCCGACTGGAAAGGAAGTAAAGCTTTGAAGGTATTATGCGGAGGAGATTTATTAAACGAAGAATTAGCTAAAAAGCTAGTGGCTGCCTGCGCAGAAGTATGGAATATGTATGGGCCGACAGAAACTACAATTTGGTCGAGCTTAAAACAAGTTGAATTTCCTAAAGATGCTTCAAACATCGGGAAACCAATCAACAACACACAATTTTATTTGTTAGATAAATACCAAAATCCAAGTCCAATAGGTTCTGTTGGAGGAATTTATATTGGAGGCGACGGATTAGCAAAAGGATATTACAAAAATGAAACTTTAACGAAAGAAAAATTCATTAAAAGTCCTTTTAGCGAAAGCGAATTTATATATGAAACAGGTGATTTAGGAAAATGGAATGAAAAAGGAGAGATTCAGTTTCTTGGCAGAAATGACAATCAGGTAAAAATAAGAGGATATCGTATCGAACTTGGAGATATAGAAACAGCTCTTTCTCAATATTCAAAAGTCCTGAAAGAAGCCGTAGTGGTGGCAAGGGAATTAAATGGAGAGAAAGCATTAGTAGTTTATTACGTATCAGAAAAAGATATTGAAAAAACAGAACTGCGCGCTTATCTGCAAGGAAAATTGCCGGAATATATGGTGCCAAATATTTATGTTGCCCTGCAAAGTCTCCCTCTGACGCCAAATGGCAAAACAGATCGAAAAAGCCTGCCCAATATTGCCAATGCAGACATTGCAAGAAAAGAATACGTTGCACCAACCAACGAAACAGAAAAAAATGTAGCCGAGATCTGGCAAAGGCTTTTAAACCTTGATACAATAAGCATTACAGATGATTTCTTTGAATTGGGCGGACATAGCATCTTACTGACAAGATTATTAACTGAATATCAAAAAACATTTAAAATAACAGTAAACCTAAAAGCATTGTATGTAAATACGAGCTTAAAAGATCATGCCTTTATGGTAGCTGAATCGAAAAAAGAAAAAGGTGTAGCAACAATAGAAATCGAAAAATTAGAACCTCAAAACCATTACGATTTATCTCCTTCTCAGGTTCGTTATTGGCTGCTGTATAAAATTCAGGAAAAGTCTCAGGAATTTAATATTTACAGCAAACACGAATTGCCGGCTGATTTAGATATTCAGGCTTTTGAAAAAGCATTTAATATACTGGTAGAACGCCACGAAAGCCTAAGAACTGTATTTACGGAAGAAATTGGTGTTCCGAAGCAAAAAATAGTGTTGCATGCTCCTATAACAATTCCAATTTTTAGAGATGATGCAGCAATCAGAAATGAAATATTCGATCATGAATTTGATCTTGAAGCCTATCCGTTGTTTAAAGTAGGTATTCTGGAAAAAGGACCATCTCATATCTTGTATTTTAATATTTACCATATCATTAGTGACGGTTGGTCGATAGATGTTATTTCGAGAGATTTAATGCGCATTTACAATGCCATTATTTCAGGAGAAAAAGCAAATTTACCAGAGTTGCCTGTGCAATATAAAGATTATGCATATTGGCAGAATAACCAGTTGCAATCTTCGGCAACAGGTATTTATGAAAACTATTGGAAAGAAAAGCTTTCAGGTTCTTTGCCCTACTTGCAATTGCCATCAGATTATGCATCAAAAATAAAAACCAATACTTCGGCTTCATCTTCGTACACCGTTTATCTGGATGCTGTACAAAAAAGAAAAATTGAAAAATTATCAAAAGAAAACGGCATAAGCAGTTTTGCTTTATTTGTAGCTACGCTAAAAATAGTATTGTTCAGGCTTACGGCCGAAGAAGATATTATTATAGGAATTCCGGCAGCAAACAGAAATCACTATCAGCTAAAAGATTTAGTGGGCTGTTTTATTAATACGCTTGTTTTAAGGGACAGAATAAACGAAAATGAGTCCTTTTTGGTTTGGTTGCAACAAGTAAATGAAACCTTAATCAATGCTTTAGCCTATCAAAATTATCCGTTCGAAAAATTATTAGAACTCATTAAAGTAAGCAGCGAGGATAATCGTTTTCCGTTATGTCCTGTATTTATTAATATGCTGGATTTTGATTTAGAAAGTACTGAAACGATTACAGATTTTAATCCGATTCATAAAACAGTAGAATCTTCTCCAAAATTTGATCTTGAATGTTACGTAAAAACCTTTTCTAACGGTTACGTAATCAATTGTGTATACGATCATAATCTTTTTACAAAAGAAACAATCGAATATTGGATAGAGGCATATTTAGATATTATTGATCAGGTTGTCGAAAACGAACAGAAATCGATAAATACAATCAAAATATTTGAAGATTATATTCCGCAAATCGAAGACTTAAAACCAACCAATAGTTTTGACTATTTCGAAAGTATTGAGATCGAACAAAGTATAGCACAACGATTTGAAAAACAAGTAAAACGATTTCCTAATCGTATAGCCGTTTATGCGAATCAGGTGAGCCTTACGTACACCCAACTCAACCATTGTGCAAATTATTTAGCAGGACAAATACAGGAAAAAACAAATGCTGATACACAACGCATTGCATTACTTTTAAACCATAACGAAACCTGTGTTATTGGTATGTTAGGAGTTTTAAAAGCAGGCTATACTTATGTGCCAATAGATTCAAATAGCCCGTTGAGCAGGATACAATATATCATGGAAGATTCAGCATGTAAACATCTTGTTTGTAACGCTCTAACACTTGATGTAGCTCAGGAATTGGCGAAAGAGGTAAAGGAATTAGCTATTGTTAAAATAGAAGAAAACTATGATCTTCCTGAAGTTGCAAATGTGGCACATACTGTAAACAGCAATACAGAAGCTTATATTTTATACACTTCCGGTTCTACAGGATTGCCAAAAGGCGTAATACAAAGCCAAAGAAATGTACTGCATTTTATTAGGGTTTACACCAATAATATTCACATTGCGGTTGATGATAATTTGAGTGTTTTCTCTACTTACACATTTGATGCTTCTGTAAAAGATATTTACGGAGCCATTTTAAACGGAGCCACGGTTAGTATTTATGATATAGTTGAGAATGGTTTAGAGACACTTCCGCAATGGTTGTTAGAGCAAAACATTTCGGTTATACACATGGTGCCCACGATTTACAGAAATTTTCTGAAAGGCCTGGCAAAAAATGAGATTTTACCCAACATCCGATTAATAGATTTGGGAGGAGAATCATGCCATAAAACCGATTTTGATTTGTTCCGCGAACATTTTGCTGAAGGTGCATTTTTAGTAAACGATTACGGACCAACAGAATCTACGATTGTGGCTCAGAAATTCCTGAATCACAAATCGCTGCTAACGAGAAATAATGTGCCTTTGGGCAGACCAGTAGTTGAAACCGAAATTTTTCTTTTGGATGAAAATAACAATAGAAAAGGGGTTTACCAAACAGGCGAAATTGTTTTCAGGAGCTATTATCTTTCATTAGGATATTTAAACAGGGAAGAACTCACCAATAAAGTTTTTATAAACGGCTTTGAAGGACAAGACAAAAGAATTTACAAATCAGGAGATGTTGGAAGAATGCTTGCTACGGGAGAAATTGAATTTCTTCAGCGTAAAGATTCTCAGGTAAAACTAAACGGATTAAGAATTGAATTATCTGAAATCGAATATCAGTTAGAACAAATTAATTCTATAAAGAAAGCAGTAGTATTAGTTAAAGAAGTACAAGATATTAGCTATATCACAGCTTACATAAAAGTTAATGAAGATCAGGAAATTGCCGAAATAAAAGCACTTTTGGGCGGCATATTGCCTAAATATATGATTCCGTCTATTTATCTCGTTCTCGAAGAATTTCCTCTTACAAGAACCGGAAAAATAGATCGAAATGCATTACCAAATCCGCTACTTTCTGATTTGAGAAAAGTGGTATATGTCGCACCTAAAAATGAAATAGAAACGCAGCTGGCCACAATTTGGGCCGAAGCTTTAAACTTAAATTTTGATGCGGTTGGAACCGAAAACAGCTTCTTTGAATTAGGTGGTCACAGTTTAGTAGTGTCTCAGGTAATCAACAGGATTCACAAACAACTAAACAAGCAAATTACGTTCAAAGAATTCTTTTCGAACCCAACGATCCGGTTATTATCTGTAAAATTAAAAGAAGATCATTTTATAACAATCCCAAATACTGCTTTTCAGGAGAGTTATGCTTTATCAGCTTCCCAAAAAAGATTATGGATATTAAGTCAGTTCGAAGGAGGTTCACAAGCTTACAATATGTCGTATGCCGTAAAACTAAAAGGCGAATTAGATACCGTTCTTTTTCATAAAGCTTTTAGAACACTGATAGAGCGTCATGAAGTTTTAAGAACCTCATTTAAATATGATGCTAAGACAGATGAGGTTCGACAATTTATCCTGCCAATTGATGTAATAAATGTGGAGTTCGATACCATTGAACTCCATTCTAAATCCGCATTAGAAAACGAGATTGAAATCGACAACTATTTTCAAACCAGATGTAATGAAGCCTTTAATCTCGAAAAAGGACCTCTTTTAAGAAGCGGTATCATTGAAGCAAACGAAATTGGCACAAACAAAAAAGAGCATATTTTATTTTTAGCCATACATCATATTATTAGTGATGGCTGGTCTATGGAATTGATTGTAAAAGAGATTGTAATTATCTACAATGCACTGGTTCAGGGACAAAATGCAAATTTACCGGAATTAAAAATTCAATACAAAGATTATGCAGCCTGGTTAAACAGTGAAGTAGAAAAAGAAAAATACAAATTGTCTGAGCAATATTGGTTAGATCACTTTTCAGGAAGCATTCCGGTATTAGAGCTGCCTGCGTTCAAAAATCGTCCACTGGTTAAAACCTATAACGGAGATTATATCAGCCATAATTTCGCTGCAGATTTATTAAAAAGACTTCATGCTTTTTCTACCAAAAATGATGTTACCTTATTCATGACTTTACTAACAGGTGTTAACGTGTTATTGAGCAAATACAGTGGTCAGGATGATATTATTATAGGAACACCAGTTGCCGGAAGAGACCATGCAGATCTGGAAAATCAAATAGGGATTTATCTTAATACACTGGCTTTAAGAACTACCATCAACACAGATTCTGACGTGCTGGAATTATTAGATTTTGAAAAGAAAATGATTCTGTCTGCTTATGAAAATCAAAATTATCCTTTTGATGAAATTGTAGAGAAGTTAGAATTAAAAAGAGATACCAGCAGATCAGCCTTATTTGATGTCATGATCGTTTTGCAAAGCCAGTCAAAATTATCAGGTTTTAATAATGATAATGAGGGATTAGCCAATATAGAAGTAGAAAGATATAATCTAAAACGCGAGGTTTCAAAATTTGACCTAACATTTGAGTTTGTAGAAGAAAGTGACTTGCTGCTAAGAATTAACTACAATACGGACATCTATGATAGCTTATTTATAGACAGAATGATCCAGCATTTTGAGATCATTGTTTCAAAAATAATGGATGCACCTGAAGAAAAAATCAAAAACATCGATTACCTGCCGGCTGCGGAAAAAAACAAAGTTTTATACGATTTTAATGCAACTAAAATTGTGTATCCAAAAGAGCAGACTATCGTTCAATTATTTGAAGATCAGGTCGAAAAAACGCCAAATGATATTGCATTAGTTTTTGAAATCGAGTTGACTTATGCTGAAACAAATGCAAAAGCGAATCAGTTTGCGAGTTATCTTAAAGAGAAATACAAAATACAATTTGATGATAAAGTTGGGATAAAACTCGACAGAAGTGATGCCTTAATAATATCCATTTTTGCAGTTTTAAAATCTGGCGGAGCCTATGTGCCAATAGATTCTGCCTATCCGCAGGAACGAATTGATTTTATCGAAAAAGACAGCGATTGCAAAGTAATTATTGATGGTGCAGAATGGAATAATTTTAATCGGGAATCAGAGCATTATGCAGTTGGAAATTTAGATCAAAAAGCAGCTTCTGAAAATTCAGCTTACGTAATTTATACTTCCGGTTCAACCGGAAATCCAAAAGGAGTAGCTATTGCGCATGCATCTTTGACCAATTATTTGCTGTGGGCAAAAGACTATTATTCAGCAAACGGATCTAGAAATCTGGATTTCGGATTGTTTACATCACTTTCATTTGATTTAACAGTTACCAGTTTGTTTTTGCCCTTGATAAGCGGAGGAACTTTAACGGTTTTTGAAACTACAGACGATGTTTCAAAACTGCTTACAGCTTATTTTAGCAGTACTATCGGCAGTATAAAACTAACACCTGCACACATTAGTATTTTAGAAAGTCTGGATTTACCTGCAACAGCTGTAGAATTGGCTATAGTAGGAGGAGAAGCTTTGCTGGAAAATCAGGTTCGGATATTACAAAACCTAAATCCAAATATCAGTATCATTAACGAATACGGACCTACAGAAGCTACTGTTGGATGTATTGTTTATGATGTCAAAAATGCTCAGGAAACGGTTTTAATTGGTAAACCTATTGCCAATACGCAAATCTATATTCTTGATGAATCCTACAATCCATCGGCCATTGGCGTGACGGGAGAGTTATATATTGCCGGTAACGGATTAGCACGCGGCTATGTCAATCGTCCTGAATTAACGGCAGAGAAATTCATAACCAATCCTTTTAACAAAGAGGTTTTAATGTATAAAACCGGCGATTTAGGAAGATGGCTGCCAAATGGAAATATCGATTATACAGGACGAATAGACGATCAGGTAAAAATTCGCGGCTACAGAATAGAATTAGGCGAAATAGAAAACCGCCTTTCAGACATAGCGGGAATCAGCCATTCTGTTGTGGCTGTAAAAGAAGATAAAGGAGAAAAATATCTGGCAGCTTATTACGTGGCCGAAACAACATTAGATAAAAACCTGATGCAGGCCGAACTGAGCAAAGTATTACCAGACTATATGCTTCCGGGATATTATATACAATTGCAAGCCATACCGCTTACTACAAACGGAAAAGTAGACAAAAAAGCATTGCCGGATATATCGGCCAATGATTTTATCCGTAAAGATTATAAAGCGGCCAGAAATACTACAGAACAACAAGTTACAGAAATTTGGCAGGATGTTTTAAAAATCGAAAAAATAGGCATTAAAGATAATTTCTTTGAACTTGGAGGACATAGTTTAACGCTGATAAAAGTCGTGAATCAACTAAACCGACAATTGTCGAGAAATATCAGTATTACAGAGTTTTTCCAGACACCAACTATTGAAGGAATTGCCCATAAACTAGAAGATTTTACGTACCAGGCAATTGAAAAAATACCAGATGCAGATCGTTATTCGTTAACGGCGTCTCAATTGAGATTTTGGATTTTGAGCCAGTTTGCAGAAGCTTCATTGGCTTATAATATTCCGGCAACGGTTGCTTTCAAAGGAGATTTAGATACTCGTAAACTAGAACAGGCATTTAAGGCATTAATAGCGCGTCATGAAATTCTTAGAACTTTTTTCAAAAGCAATGAAAAAGGTGATGTTCATCAGTACATCGTATCAACAGATTCTTTAGAATTTTCTATTGCAACTGAAGACTTTAGTTCATTAAACAATTCAGAGCAAGCTGTTATAGCGTATTTAGATAAGAAGAATTCAGAAGCATTTGATCTGGAAAAAGCACCGCTTTTAAGAAGCGCTCTTATTAAAACAAACGAAAAAGAACACGTTTTCTATTTATCCATGCATCATATCATAAGCGATGGCTGGTCGATGGAATTAATGGTTGAAGAAATTGTAATCATTTACAATGCGCTGGTTCATGGTAAAAATATACAATTACCGGAATTAAAAATTCAATATAAAGATTATGCAGCCTGGTTAAACAACGAAGTACAAAAAGAGAAATACAAAATAGCTGAACAATATTGGTTGCAACAATTTTCAGGAACGATTCCGGTATTAGAGTTGCCTTCGTTTAAAAACCGTCCGTTAATAAAAACCTATAATGGTAATGACATTACCTACACTTTTCCTAAAGATGTATTCGAGAAATTAAAGGTTTTTTCGAATCAGTATGATGCAACTTTATTTATGACCTTAATAACTGGTATCAATGCTTTATTGAGTAGATACAGCGGTCAGGATGATATTATTATTGGTACACCCGTTGCCGGAAGAGATCATGTTGATCTTGAAAATCAAATAGGGCTTTACCTCAATACATTGGTTTTAAGAACAAGTATCCATAAAGATTCAAGTTTATTAGAATTACTTGATTTTGAGAAGAAAATGATTCTGGCGGCGTATGAAAATCAAAATTATCCGTTTGATGAATTGGTTGAAAAACTGCCATTAAAAAGAGATACAAGCAGATCAGCCTTGTTTGATGTTATGGTGGTTTTGCAAAACCAAGCTAACACAACAAATTCAGAAAATGATAATCAGGCCCTTGCTAATTTAGAGGTAGAAAACTACACACTAAAAAGAGATATTTCAAAATTTGATTTAACGTTTGAGTTTAGGGAAGAAGAGAGTTTATCGTTACGAATTAACTATAATACAAATATTTATGATCAGGCATTTGTAGAACGATTAATTCAGCATTTTGAAATCGTAATTGCAGCATTAACAGATTCTCCTCAAGAAAAAATACAGCATATAAATTACTTAACGGCTGATGAAAAAAATCAAATTGAAGCAGACTACAACGCAACTGTAACAGAGAATCCGACAGGTAAAAGCATTGTTGATTTGTTCGAAGAACAGGTTCAAAATACGCCTGATGAAATCGTATTAGTATTTAATGAGGTGAGATTAACATATAAGCAACTCAACGAACAAGCCAATCAATTTGGGGCTTATGTAGCAGATAAATTCAATGCTGTGCCGGAAGATATTTTCGGGATTAAACTAGACCGAAGTGAGAAATTAATAATCTCTTTATTAGGGATATTAAAATCCGGAGCAGCCTATTTACCATTAGATTCTTCTTATCCGCAGGAAAGACTTGATTATATAGAAAAGGACAGTAATTGTAAAACGGTTATTACTAATGAAGAGTGGAATCTTTTTTATTCAGAATCAGAAAAATATTCCGTAAACAATTTAGAAAAAAGTGCTTCTTTACACCATCCTGCCTATGTAATCTATACATCAGGATCTACAGGAAACCCAAAAGGAGTAGTAATTGAACATGACGGAATTGTAAATACAATTTTATCTCAGATTGCTGTTTTTGGTGTCAAAGAATGTAAAAACAGCTTACAATTTGCTTCATTTTCTTTTGATGCTTCTGTGTCTGAGATTTTTATCACATTATTGTCGGGTAATACGCTTTTTGTTTTAGATGAAGAAACGCGCAAAGATGTAAAACTGTTAGAGAAATACATCGTTGAGAACCAAATAGATATTGCTACAATCCCGCCGGCACTTTTAAAATTAGTAGAAGTAAACAAACTAAAGGATTTAAAAGTATTAATAACCGCTGGTGAAGCTGCCGTTTATGACAAAGTGGTCGAATACCTAAACCACGGCACATTTTTTAATGCTTACGGCCCAACAGAAACCAGTATTTGCGCCACCATATTTAAAATCGAAAAAGGGACGGAGTTAAAATCTAACAGCATTCCTATTGGCAAACCAATCGCGAACACTCAGGTTTATGTTTTAAACGAATCATTATCTCCATGTCCTGTTGGAGTTTCGGGAGAACTATTTGTTTCCGGATACGGTTTAGCAAGAGGATACTTGCACAACCCGGATATGACAGAACAAAAGTTTTTGCCAAACCCTTTCAGAACGGGTGAGTTGATGTACAGAACGGGAGATTTGGTTCGGAAATTACCAAACGGTGACATCGATTATTTAGGAAGGGTCGACGATCAGGTCAAAATTCGAGGTTACAGAATAGAATTGGGAGAAATCGAAAGCCTGCTCTCCGGTTATTCAGATGATATTGTACAAAGTGCGGTAGAGGCAGTACTAATAGACGGAGAAAAAACACTGGTAGCTTACTATGTGGCTCAAAATGAGATCGACAAATCTGATGTAAAGGAATATTTAGCCAAAAGATTGCCGGACTACATGGTACCGGGTTTTTATGTAGCATTAGATAAAATGCTTTTAACGCCAAATGGCAAAACAGATCGTAAAGCCTTACCAAGCGTTACCAGTCAGGATATTATACACAAAAAATATGTAGCACCAAGAAACGAGCTCGAAGCGCAGCTTATAAAAATCGTTGCAGATCTTATCAACATCGACGAAAGTGAAGTGGGTATCAATGATAATTTTTTCGACTTGGGAATAAATTCCTTAAAACTTGTGAGGATACAGGATATTATAAAATCGCAATTAGGGTTTGAAATTACCATTTCGATGCTGTTTGAATTTACCAACATAAAAAATTTAGCAGATAAAATATACGAGTTAGAAAACAACACTCAAATCCAGCCGGACATTCAACAAGAAAACATACTAGAGCAATTTGACGAATTTTTAGAAGAATTAATAGACAAAAATTATGAATAGAGAATCATTAAAAAGAGATATCGCAATTGTAGGTATCTCATGTAAATTTCCAAAATCAAATGACTCAAAACAATTTTGGGAAAATTTAATTGAAGCAAACGAGATGGTTCAATTTTATACTGATGAGGAAATTAAAGAGCTCGGAATTGATAAAAAAATAGTAGATGATGCTAATTTTATCAAAAGAAAATCGTCTATAGAAAACTCAAACAGCTTTGATTATCCATTCTTTGGCTATACAAAAGATGAAGCAAATTTAATGGATCCTCAAATCAGGATGCTGCACGAACAAGTATGGCTTGCAATAGAGGATGCGGGTTATGATGTATTTAATTACAGTGATAAAATAGGAATGTATCTTACTGCAGAAGATAATTTTAACTGGATTGCCCACAGTTTAATAACCGAAAATAAAAATATCGATCCTTATTTTTTGTCTCTTATAAGCAATAAAAATTTTATCAGCAGTCTGATTTCGTACAAGTTAAATTTAAGAGGACCAAGTATGGCTGTAGACACAGCTTGTTCAAGTTCGCTTGTTACGACACATTTGGCCTGCAGAAGTTTATTATTAAGAGAATGTTCGATGGCTATTGCCGGCGGTGTAAATTTAAAAACCAATAATGTACCCGGATATTATTTCAGAGAAGGAATGATCAACTCAAAAGATGGGTATTGCAAACCATTTGACAGTGAATCCTCTGGAACAACACGCGCTGAAGGAGCCGGAGTTGTAGTCTTAAAAAGACTAGAAGATGCAATAAACGACAGAGATAATATTTATGCCATAATTCGTGCATCGGCTGTAAATAACGACGGAAACTTAAAAGTAGGCTATACTGCCCCAAGTATAAAAGGTCAGGTAGAATGTATTACTTCGGCACATAAAATGGCGAAAACACCTTATAATACGATATCGTATGTTGAGTGTCATGGTACAGGAACAAAACTGGGTGATCCGGTTGAAATCGATGCCTTAAACCAAGCCTTTAATTATGATAAATCGCATAAATGTTCTGTTGGTTCACTTAAAGCAAATATAGGTCATCTGGGTAATTCTGCCGGAATTGGAGGCTTGATAAAAACAACTTTGTCATTAAAACACAAGGCAATACCGCCATTAAAATATTTTAAAAATCCAAATCCTGAAATTAATTTTAACGGAGGGCCGTTTTATGCCAATTCAAAAAAAGAAAAATGGGAATCGAGCGATCCTGCTGTGCCTTTAAGAGCCGGATTAAGCAGTTTTGGAATTGGCGGTACAAATGCCCACATGATTATCGAAGAATATCAGGACGAAACAGAATCCAGTATTTCAAGACCTTTCCAGTTAATCACGTATTCGGCCAAAAACGAAAAAGCAGTAAACCGATACAGAACCAAAATTGAAAGTTTTCTTAAAGACGATAAATCGCAATTAAGTGATTTTTCTTATACCATGAACACAGGTAGATCAGAGTTTGGATATCGAAATTATATCGTAGAAAAAGACAGCGAAGAAGAAGTGCGTACTCAGGGAAATGTGACAAACGTGAGCGAGAAACAGCAATTAATTTTTATGTTTCCGGGTCAGGGCAGCCAATATTTCAGAATGGGGAAAGGGCTTTATAAACATGAAGCTGAATTTAAGGCAACAATGGATCTCGGATTCAAAATACTTTTTGACCTAACGGGAAAGCAGTTCGCAGAAATCATAGGCTATAAAACCAGTTCAGATGTAGATCCTAACCTCATAAATGAAACCATTAATACACAGCCTGTTTTATTTTTGATAGAATATGCTTTGGCTTCAATGTTAATCAAATGGGGTGTTAAGCCAGAAAACATGATTGGTCATAGTTTAGGTGAATATGTTGCAGCCTCTATTGCAGGAGTATTTTCTCTGGAAGACGCTTTGTATTTAATTGTAAACAGAGCTCAATTAATGTACAGTATCGAAAAAGGAAGCATGATTGCTATTGATTCGCCAATAGAAAACATCAAAGATTTATTAAACGAAACACTTTCTATCGCTGCTATCAATTCTAAAAGTACGTGTGTTATCTCAGGTACAATCGAAGATATAGAGTTGTTTGGTCAGCTTTTGACTGAAAAAGAAATAGCATTTTCTAAGTTAAAAACATCGCACGCATTTCATTCTGCCATGATGGATTCTATGTTAGAAGCATACAAAGAAAAATTCAGCACCATTAAATTATCCAATCCTGCGCTGCCATTTATATCCAACTTAACCGGTAAGCAAATTAAAGATGAAGAAGCAACTTCGCCCGCATATTGGGTCAGTCATTTAAGACAAACTGTAAATTTTAACGATGGTATTGATTTAATTCTTCAAAAAGGAAATAGTATTTTAGTTGAGGTTGGTCCCGGCAATACACTTTTGTCTTTGAGCAAACAAAACAGCAACTATTCTAATAAAAATAGTGCAGTTGAAACGTTAAGACGTTTTAACGATGAAGCAGATGATAATTTGAAATTGACAAATGCTGTTGGAAATCTTTGGAGCCAGGGAATAAAAATAAACTGGGCAGCATATTATGCTCACGAAAAAAGAAAAAAAATCTCTGTACCAACATACAGCTTTGATACTTATAAACTTGATTTTAAAGTTGATCCTTTTAGTAAAATAGGACATAACACAAACTCGTCTTTTGAGGAATGGTTTTATGTTCCAAACTGGAAAAAGTCAATTTTGAAGAAAGAAAATCAAAATACATTGCAGCATAATTCTTTCCTGATTTTTTCGGATGAAAATGTGCTCGTAACGACTTTAATAAAAGCATTACGCAAGGACGGATATAAAGTACTTGAAATTAAAAAAGGTTCGTCTTTTGAAATTATAAAGGAGAACGAATTAAAAATTAATCCTTTTAGCGAAGAAGATTATAAATCAGTTTTCAAAAACCTGGAACAAAATAATTTACAGGTAAATCAGATTGTTTTTAACTGGGATTTTAACGAAGAAAGCCAGGAAAATTTATTATCGGTATTTTCTATATTGAATAATCTTGCCAAAAGAGTGCAGGATTATTTACCGGAAAACAGAAAGAAAATAACGGTTTTAAACAGTTTAAACCATCAGGTTACCGGAGATGAAACCATCAATGTAACTATGGCTGCATCTATGAAACAATTGCATGTTTTTTCGCAGGAAAATGTAAATATATTCAGCAATAGCATAGATGTTGATCAAAAAAGTGACAATGCAAAACTTGTTTCTAAAATTGCAAACGAACTCTTGTACAACTATCAGGATGTAACTGTAGCTTACAGAGGTACAAACAGATGGCAGGAATTTTACGAAAGAATCAGTTATAATCCTGAAAACACACATACAAAAGAAAATAAAACCTTTTTGATAACCGGAGGTTTAGGATCTATTGGTAAAACTATTGCCACTCACTTAACCGATAAGTATAATGCGACAGTCGTTCTTATTGGTAGAAAAAGTGTTCCTGCAGAACATTTATGGGAAAATATTTTAGCAGACTCAAATGCTGATTCGAATACTACAGCGCTTATAAAAACAGTACAGGAATTAAAACAAAACAACAGACAAATCCATTACTATCAATCGGATATTTCAAGCTTTAGCCAGCTAAACCAGGTTGTACAAAAGATAGAAACAGATTATGGTGTTATTTCAGGAGTATTTCACACAGCCGGAAATATAGATCCATCTACATTTAAACCCATTGAAAAATTAACTGAGGAGATTGCTTTAAATCAGTTTTTACCAAAAGTACAAGGAACAATAAACCTGAATAATGTATTTAAAAACAGAAATCTGGATTTCGTCTGGATTACATCGAGTTTAGCTTCCATATTAGGAGGACTTACTTACGGAGCTTATGCCGTTTCTAATGCCTTTATAGATTCTTATGTAAAAAACCAGATCAAGGAACAAACCAATTGGTATAGCGTCAATTTAGATGGTATTGGCGAAAATCGTATCAATCATCAAAACCTGATTGACATTGTTGAAAAAACATTACGTACAGAATCTTATTCTCAGGTAGTAGTAGCATTAAAAGATCCTAATCTATTTGAAATTAATAAAGAAGCTGTTACAGAAATTGCTGAAACTATAGAAGATTCTTTCTTAGAACGCAATGACCTCGGCGTAGAATATATTGCTCCGTCTAATGAAATTGAATCGCAGCTGTGCGCCTTATTTCAATCTTTTTTAGGATATAAAGAAATTGGTGTCCTGGATAACTTTTTTGATCTGGGAGCAGATTCCTTAAAAGCCATGACATTAATGAAACGCATGAATAAGCAGTTTGGCATTGAGCTTAATATCCTGGATATATTCACGAATCCTACAGTAAAAAAACTGGCCGAAAAAATTGAGCTTGACATCATGATGACCACCATGCAGGAAAAAGCCAAAGGGCAAAATTCTATTATTATATAACGGTGTAATACGAAAAATTAATTTTTTAAGAATATTTTAAATTTAAATCAATGTTAAACTTAATAAAAGAATTAGAAGATAATGATATCACTATTTCATTGAATGGTGATAATCTCGAGATTAATTTTGATGGAGAATTAGACAGTGAAATCATTAGTAAAATAAAAGAGAACAAGGAAAAATTAATCCGTTTTCTTGCCGGACATTCTAATGCAGATTCAGGAATTACAAAAGCAGAAATACAAGAAAGTTATCCTGTCTCGCATGCGCAAAAGAGAATTTGGTTAATGAGCCAGGTCGAAGAAAATTCTAAAGCACAGCATATTCACGCAAGAGTTTATCTTGATGGAGAATATGATATAGCTGTTTTTGAACAAGCCCTTAGAAAAGTAGTCGCACGTCACGAAATCTTAAGAACCGTTTTTAAATTAAATGAAGAGGGAGAAGTAAGACAATGGATTTTGAATGAAGAAAATTTAAATTTTCCTATTACATATCTGGATTTCAGTAAGGAAGAGAATTATAAGAATAAGGCGAATAGTTACATGGTGGAAGATAATAAGAAGCTGTTTGATCTCGAGAAAGGTCCCTTGTTCAGGACTGCTTTTTTGCAATTAACAGCAGATACATTTGTTTTTTATTACAACATGCATCACATCATTACAGACGGATGGTCACTAGAGGTTTTGGAGAAAGATATTTTTGCCTTTTATAAAGCTATAAAATTTGGAGAAAAAGAACCGGAAGCGATCAAAATTCAGTATAAAGATTACGTTTCATGGCAACTGTCTGCAATAGAAAAAGGTGTTTATAAAAAGCATGAAGATTTTTGGCTTGAAAAACTTTCAGGAGACTTAACAAGACTGAACCTGCCGGGTTCTAAAACAAGACCAAAGATTAAATCGTTCAACGGTCACATGTATTTTTCATACTTGTCTCCGCAATTAACGGCTAAGCTAAGGGCTTTATGCAGCGAAAATGGAGGAACTTTGTTTGTTGGGTTAATGTCGGTTCTAAAAGTTCTTTTTCATAAATATTCTCAGGAAAAAGATATTACACTTGGAACTGCAGTTGCAGGAAGAGAAGATTCTGATTTAGAAAACCAAATTGGGTTTTATGTAAATACAGTGCCTTTAAGAAGCAAAATTCAGGAAGAAGATTCATTTTTGACATTTTTCGAAAATGAAAAGAAAGCTATTTTAGAAGCATTCTCACATCAAAAATATCCTTTTGATATGACAGTTGCCAAGCTTAATCTGGCACATGATATTAGCAGAAATTACATTTTTGATTTCATGGTTAATCTTTACAATTTCTCTGAAGTAAACAAAGGAATTGTCATTGATGAAAAGAAGACTGAAGAAATACTAGATTTTGGATTTGTCAATTTAAATTTTGATCTGGAGCTTGTATTCCATGAAGTCGGCAATACCATTTCATTGACTATATCTCACAACGATGCGATATATGATGAAGAATTTATTAAAAAATTCATTCATCATTTTAAAAACGTAATGGAAAGCATAGTCGAAAATCCGGCTCAGCAGACCAAAAGCATTGAATACTTAACAACAGAAGAAAAACAAGAAGTTTTATTTGATTTTAATGCCACTCAGGTTGCTTATCCGAAAGACAAAACCTTTGTTAATTTGTTTGAAGATCAGGTCGAAAAATCACCAGGCGAAATTGCGTTAGTATTTGATGAAGTCAAATTAACGTATTCACAGCTTAATGCAAAAGCCAATCAGTTTGCCTGCTATTTAAAAGCAAAACATAACATACAAATTCAGGATAAAATAGGCATTAAACTCGATAGAAGTGAAACTTTGGTCATTGCTATATTGGCTGTTTTAAAATCAGGCGGCGCTTACGTGCCAATAGATTCGGCCTATCCCCAGGAAAGAATTGATTTTATTGAAAAAGATAGTAATTGCAAAGTTATTATTGATGTTGTAGAGTGGAATAATTTTTATACTAAAGCAGATAAATATCCTATTATCAATGCAGAACAGCTTATTGCTGCGGATAATTCGGCTTACGTCATTTATACTTCCGGTTCAACCGGAAATCCAAAAGGAGTAGATATTGCACATGCATCGTTGACAAATTATCTTCTTTGGGCAACTGATTATTACTCTACAAACGGGGCCAGAAACCTGGATTTCGGATTGTTTACATCGCTTTCTTTTGATTTAACGATTACCAGTTTGTTTTTACCCTTAATAAGTGGCGGAACTTTAACGGTTTTTGAAACGACAGATGATATTTCAAAACTGCTTACAGATTATTTAAGCAGTAACATTAGCAGTATCAAACTAACTCCTGCGCATATCAGTATTTTAGAGAGTCTGGATTTATCTGCAACGGCGGTAGAATTGGCGGTAGTAGGAGGAGAGGCTTTACTTGAAAATCAGGTGAGAATCCTTCAGAAACTGAATCCGGATATTCGAATCATTAACGAATACGGGCCTACGGAAGCGACTGTAGGTTGTATTGTTTATGATGTTAAAGACGCTCAGGAAACAGTACTGATTGGTAGACCTATTGCTAATACGCAAATCTATATCTTAGATGAATCTCTAAACCCGGTTGCCATTGGTGTGACTGGAGAATTATATATTTCCGGTAACGGTTTAGCACGCGGTTACATTAATCGTGAAGATCTTACTATAGAAAAATTCATACCTAATCCTTTCCGTCCAGCCTCGTTGATGTACAAAACAGGCGATTTAGGAAAATGGCTTTCTGACGGAAATATTGATTATACAGGACGAATAGACGATCAGGTTAAAATTCGCGGCTATAGAATTGAATTAGGTGAATTGGAAAATATTCTTTCAAACATCGCAGGAATCAGCCATTCCGTTGTGGCGGTTAAGGATGATAAAGACGAAAAATATCTCGTAGCCTATTATGTGGCTGATGCCATTTTAGATAAAAACCTAATTCAGGCAGAACTGAGCAAGGCATTACCGGATTATATGCTTCCGGCATATTATATTCAATTAGAATCATTACCGCTTACCACAAACGGAAAAGTGGATAAAAAGATACTTCCCGCAGTCGCAGAATCAGATTTAATCAAAACTGAATATATGGCACCGGTTTCGGCAGAAGAAAATATATTGGCCGCTGCCTGGTCTCATGTTTTGAAATATGAAAACATCGGACTAAAAGATAATTTTTACAACCTTGGAGGAGATTCTATAAAATCTATATTGGTTATCTCACGTTTGAGGCAACAAGGCTATTCGCTAAAGGTTGAGCAAATTTTAAAAACACCAATATTAGAAGATTTGGCTAAAATGCTTTTGCTTAACCAATTAGTAGTCGATCAGTCTGTGGTAAAAGGAGATGTTTTATTAACACCTATTCAGCATTATTTTCTCAACAATGAACTTTTTCCAAATAAAGATTATTACAATCAGGCAGTAGTATTAAAATGGAATGGTGAAATTAATACAGAAGTTTTAGAAAAAGCTATTGCTTCATTGGTACTGCATCATGATGCTTTGCGAATGGTTTATAAACACGAAAACGGTTTATGGAGCCAATATAATGCAGATGCAGCTGCACAGCATTATAAAATTGCATTTCACGATTTGCAAAACCAGGAAAATCAATTGGCAGCAATGCAGGCAATTGGAGAGGAATTACAATCCAGTATTGACATCAGTTCAGGAATAGTATTTCACGTAGGGCATTTTAGGCTTTCAGATGGTGACCGACTGGCTCTGATCATAAATCACCTGGTTATTGATGGAGTTTCATGGCGTATTTTGTTAGAAGATTTATCCAGTTTGTATGCGTCACATCAAACAGCAACTTTAATGCCCTTACCTCTCAAAACAGATTCGTTTCAGCGTTGGGCGAGTGCACAAAACCAATTTGCACAAAGCAAAACAATGCAGGAAGAACGTGTGTATTGGGAAAACTATTCGGCAAATACAATAGAAGATTTTCCGGTAGATTTTGAATTGTCTGAATCTTCGTGTAATTTAAATAAAGAATACGGGTTCAAATTAGAAAAAGACCATACCGAAACGCTAAAAACAAAGGTTCACGATGTTTATAACACAGCCATAAACGACATTCTTTTAACAGCATTAGGATTGGCTATTCGTGATGTTTTTGGCATCAGCAAAAGCGTCATCAAAATGGAAGGACATGGTCGCGAAGATATTATTGAGGGTGTTGATATTGGCAGAACAGTGGGATGGTTTACAACGCTATATCCTTTTGTATTGGATTTATCCAACTCAGATGATAATGAGTTAGTAACAACAAAAGAATTACTACGCAAAATACCAAACAAAGGTATTGGCTACGGAATATTAAATTATCTGGACAAACCTTTTGAAAATGAATTAGTACCAAGAATACAGTTTAATTACCTGGGAGATTTTGGCGATAATACGCAAGACGAAAATACAAACAGACTATTTAGCTTTTCATCAGAAAGTATTGGTTTGCCATTGGCTATGGAAAATACCAAAAGCAAAATCCTGCTAGACATAAGCGGAATGATGGTTTCCGGAGAATTGAGTATTTCAATACGTTATTCTGCAGCTTGTTATACAGAAGAAACAATCAAAAAACTCAACGAGCATTATCACAAAAACCTGCAAAGCCTTATATTAGCACTGGCTTCTGCAAAACAGAAATACCTAACTGCTTCAGATTTGACCTATAAAAAAATACCAAATCAAAAACTGACAGAATTAAACAGCGACAATAGCATAGAAGACATTTATGAACTGTCTCCTTTGCAGCAGGGTTTATATTATCACTGGCTGGTAAACCGCAATAGTCCTTTATACTTAGAGCAGTTTTCATACAGTATCGAAACCAATAATCTTGATATTGAATTAGTAAAGCAGGCCTTTAATAAATTAATAGCACGATACCCAATTCTTCGTACTTCATTTACAGATAGTTTAGACGATGTTCTTTTGCAAATCGTGCATAAAGAAGCAGAAGGCAATTTTTCTTTTGAAAAGATTTTGGCAAATGAATCAGATATTGAAAATACTATCGAAAGAATAAAAGAAGAAGACAGAAACCGCGGCTTTGATATGAGTAAGCCGTCATTAATGAGATTAAAAGTGGTTGAAACCAATAAGGAAAACAAATATGTTTTTATTTGGAGTCACCATCATATTCTTATGGATGGCTGGTGTGTAAGTATCCTGGTCAATGATTTTTACCGCATTTTGATGGCATTAAGCAACAATCAGGATATTAATTTACCGGAACCGGTAAAATATGCAACTTATATCAACTGGCTTTCAAAAATTGATAAAAACGAATCCCTTTCTTACTGGAAAAATTACCTGAGTACAATAGAAACTGTTGCTGAAATTCCGTTTAAGAAAAAGAATATTCAGGACAGAGATGCAAAACCGGTTTACAAAGCAGAAGAGCTTTTTGTAGACGGAGCTGTTTTTCAAAACATAAACAAATTTAATCAGGATTTAGGTATCACTTTGAGCACTTATATTCAGGGAGTCTGGGGCTATTTGTTATCAAGATACAACGGCACAAATGACGTATTGTTTGGAACCGTAGTTTCCGGAAGACCAGGCGAACTTGAAGATGTAGAAGGCATTGTAGGTTTGTTTAGCAATACAATTCCGGTTAGGGTACATTATAAAGAAAATGATACTCTGGCGAGCTTTCTAAAACAATTGCATTTAGAAATGTTAGAGAGCATTACACATCATTATATTAATTTATCCGAAGTGCAATCGCAAAGCGAATTAGGCATGGGCTTGATCAACAATATAGTGGTATTTGAAAACTTCCTGGTACAAGACAGCATCGATGACGAAATAACATCTTTGTATAGTGAAGAAGATAAAAAAATAACGATTGGGAAAGTGGATTTTGCAGATCAGACCAATTATAATTTTCACACAACCGTAGTGCCTTCAGATACCTGGTTTAAAATAGAGTTCAAATACGACAGCACAATTTTTAATACAGAAGCGATTCAAAATTTAAAAGCACATTTTTTCAATATTGCAAGTCAATTTAGTACCGGAAAAGATTCCCTAAATATCAGCAAGATTGATTATTTAACCGAAAAGGAAAAAAATCTATTGGTATATGACTTTAATCAAACTAATGTCAATTATCCAAAAGACAGGACAATTGTTGATTTATTTGAAGAACAAGCACAAAAAACACCAGCGAATATAGCCGTAGTTTTTGAGGATAGAAATATAACCTACAGCGAGTTAAATCTGCTTACAGATCGTTTGGCCTATACTTTAAAAGAAAATTACAATGTTGAATCAGGAGACTTTGTAGGCATTCAGTTAAACCGCAGCGAGTGGGTGATTATTTCGATATTAGGAATATTAAAAGCAGGAGCTGTATATATTCCAATTGATTCTGAATTACCATCAGACCGAAAAACCTATATATTTGAAGATGCAGATTTGAAATTGCTCATCACAGAAACCGCATTCATATTTGATATGGATTTTGATGGAAATATTTTTTCTGTTGATGTAGAATTTGATACCAATCTTGAAGTGGAGTTCGAAAAACAAACGATATTGCTTCAAAATCAGGCGTACGTAATTTACACATCAGGCTCTACCGGAAATCCAAAAGGTGTAGAAATTGCACACTCTTCTTTAACAAATTACCTTCTTTGGGGTAAAAACTATTATTCAGCGAACGGATCCAGAAATCTTGATTTCGGGCTCTTCACCTCACTTTCTTTTGACTTAACAGTTACAAGTTTGTTTTTACCCTTGATAAGCGGAGGAACATTAACCATTTTTGAAACTACAGATGATATCTCTCAATTGCTTACAGCTTATGTAAGCAGCAACATTAGCAGTATCAAACTAACGCCGGCACATATCAGTATTTTAGAAAGTCTAGATTTGCCTGCAACGGCTTTAGAACTTGCCATAGTAGGAGGAGAAGCCTTATTGGAAAATCAGGTAAGAATCCTTCAGAAACTGAACCCAAATATCAGAATTATCAATGAATACGGACCAACTGAAGCCACTGTTGGTTGTATTATTTATGATGTAAAAGATGCTCAGGAAACGGTTTTAATTGGTAAACCTATTGCGAATACCCAAATCTATATTCTGGATGAATTTTTAAATCCGTGTGCCATAGGTGTAATTGGAGAATTATATATTTCCGGGAATGGATTAGCCACCGGTTATAGCAATCGCGAAGATCTCACTAAAGAGAAATTCATTTCAAATCCTTTCCGTGAAGATGCTTTGATGTACAAAACCGGAGATTTAGGAAAATGGCTTGCTGACGGAAATATTGATTATACCGGACGTATAGATGATCAGGTAAAAATTCGCGGATACAGAATTGAATTAGGTGAACTGGAAAATAGTCTTTCTAACATTCCGCAAATTAGCCAATCAGTAGTTGCCGTCAAAGAAGACAATGGCGAGAAATATCTGGTAGCTTATTATGTGGCTGATGATACGCTGGATAAAAACCTTATCCAGACCCAATTGATCGAGGTTTTACCAGATTATATGCTGCCAAGTTATTATATCCAACTCGATTCGATGCCTATTACTACAAATGGAAAGGTAGATAAAAAGCTGCTTCCGTCAGTTGCTGATGCAGATTTGATACGAACAGAATATGTAGAGCCAACCGATGAGGTCGAATCTGAACTGGTAGAAATCTGGCAAAGAGTCTTAAACCGCGATAAAATAGGCATTACCGATAATTTCTTTTTCCTGGGAGGGCAGAGTATAAAAGCCATCATGGTTATTGCCGAGATCAAAAAAGCCTTTAATATCAAAATTGAATTAGACGTACTATTCAACAATCCGGAGATTAAAACCATTGCTGCCGAAATCAGGAACAAAATCTGGTACAGCCAGGAATTAACAGAGGAAAATATTACAGACAAAATTATAATCTAAAAACGAATTGACTTAACAATCAGAACTTTATCAAAAATGGAATCAAACGACAACACTTATTATTTAAAATTAAACGTAGCATTAGAAGCATTAGTAGACAGATGGTATGCATGGTCGCACATTGTATCGCCTGCAACGGCAGCAATGAATATAAAAGAGAGGCATCTTAAAATCATGGAATCTTATATTAAGAACCCAAAAATACATGCAGCAGCAGTTCAGAACCCAAAAATGCTGGGAGGCCCTTTTATTGATTATGACGGAGGAAGAATTGATGAAATCAAAAATTTATACGATGATACTCTAAGCAGAAGAGCATCTTTGTTAGAATTTGCAGACGCTATTACAGAACTAAATGAGTTGTTGCAAAAAGAAGCAAAAGGATATTCTTTGAATTCTTTATACGAGAAAGTTCCGGATATTTTAAAAGGCTATGTAGAGCTGATTTATGATTTAAACAATAATCCAAATTTCAGATTATACGAATACCTGCTTTATAAAAGCAAATATTACGACGAGAAAGCGCAATCTGTTTCTTTGCAATTGGTTGATGCCGACGATTCGCGATCTTTTGTATTAAGTACGCCAAGGCTTAACGACAACAATCTTATTCATTTAGATATTCCATTTAAATCAGAGGTGATTGATGAATTATTTAAGATGAAAAAAGTACCCGGAAATTACAATTCTATTAAAGATAAACTAGGATTATCCGGTCAGGAAGAAGCCTTGTTTAAACAGTTTTTTACAAAAGAAGCACCCGTTAAATTTAAGGAATATCAAGGCAGCGGTGTTAGAACACGTTATTTTGGGCATGCCTGTGTATTAGTAGAAACCAGCAAAGTATCTATTCTTGTAGATCCCGTAATAAGCTATGATGGTTATGAAACGGAAGTCAACAGATACACTATAAACGATTTACCGGAAGAAATAGATTATGTACTAATAACACACAATCACCAGGATCATATTTTATTAGAGACTTTACTGCAATTGCGTCATCGTATAAAAAACATTATCGTGCCAAGCGGAGGTAAAGGAAGCTTACAGGACCCAAGCTTAAAATTGATGTTTAATATCATCGGGTTTAAAAATGTAATTGAACTTGACGATATGGAAAGCGTGAATATGGGCGATTGTACCATAACCGGAATACCATTTTTAGGCGAACATTCTGACCTTGATGTAAGAAGTAAGCTATGTTATCATATCGCCCTGCACAATGATTTAAAAGTATTATTTGCAGCAGATTCTTGTAATGTTGAGCCTTCTATTTACAAAAAAATTCATGAAATAATAGGAGATGTTGATGTATTGTTTTTAGGAATGGAGTGCGACGGCGCGCCGCTTTCATGGTTATACGGACCATTAATGCCGGATAAATTAGACAGAAATAAGGATTTGTCCCGAAGATTAGCAGGTTGCGATTTTGAGCAGGGAAAATCTCTGGTTGATATCTATAATCCTAAAAATGTTTTTGTCTACGCAATGGGATTAGAGCCTTGGCTGGTTTTTATCAGTTCTATAAAATATACAGATGAGTCAAGACCTATTGTCGAGTCTAACAGATTAATCGAAGAATGTAGAAAAAGAGGCATAGATGCAGAAAGATTGTTTGGAGAAAAAACTATCGAATATAATAATGAAAAGGTAACTATTTAAAAAAATGGCACACTTAATAAAAAACCTGCTGAAAAGATTAAGGGAAAGCGATATTTATCTTAAAGTAAATGAGAAGCAAGAACTTGAAATAACAGTAAAGCAAGGCAAAATTCCGTCAGCATTTGTAGACGAAATCAGAGCTCATAAAAAAGATATTATTACTTATCTGAAATCGTCTGAAGATGAGGCTGCAAATAAAATAGAAAAAGCTCCGCTTTCAGACAGTTATCCATTATCGGCTGCCCAAAAATCATTATGGATTGTAAGTCAGGATCCGGAAGCTTCAGTTGCGTATAATATTCCGTCTTACAGCCTATTGAAAGATCTGAAAAACATAAATTTTTTAGACCAGGCCATAAAAGCAGTAATAGACAGACATGAAATTTTAAGAACAGTATTTAAAAACAACGAAAACGGAGAATTAAGACAATTCATCCTCAAAACTGCTGATTTAAATTTTAAGATTGATTATGTAAATTGTAAAAACGAGAATAATGCTCAGGCACAAATCTCCAACTATATTGAAAATGATGTTAATACACCATTTGATTTAGAAAAAGGACCCTTATTAAGAGTTGCCTTTTTGCAAATTTCAGAAGAGAATTTTTACTTCTATTACAATTTGCATCACATTATAAGCGATGGCTGGTCTAATGAAATTTTAGAAAAAGAAGTTCTGGCTTTTTACAATTCATATCTTGATGGAGCAACAGTCAATTTGCCGGAGTTAGAAACGCAGTATAAAGATTATGCGGTTTGGGAAAATTCGCTTTTTGAGAGTGGAAAAATGGAAAGTTATAAAACTTTCTGGACAGAAAAACTTTCTGGCGAATTGCCACGTATTGACCTGCCCGTAAACAAGCAAAGACCAAAGTTTAAAACCTATAACGGACATCGGTTCCAGGCCTATATCGCTGCTGATGAGGTGGCGAAAACAAAGGCATTGCTTCAAAAAGAAGGAGGAACTTTGTTCATGTCTGTTTTGGCAATCTTAAAAATACTTTTATACAAATACACCAACGAAAGAGATATTATAATTGGGTTTCCTATTGTCAACAGAGACGAGTTTAATTTGCAAAACCAGATTGGTTATTACATCAAACCGCTGGCATTGCGTGATTATTTATCTCCCCAGGATACTTTTAGTTCCTTTTATCAAAAGCTGAAGGAAAATACTTTTTTGGCGTTTAATATCAAACAATATCCTTTTCAGGTTTTAGTCAATGACTTAAAATTAGATTATGATCCGGCAAGAAGTCCTTTGTTTGACATTTCGCTCACTTTTCACAATATTTCATCAGAGAATCAATTTAATGGAAACTTTGATGCTGCTAAAATTAATGATTTGGGCGCAAGTAAGTGTAAACAGGATATCGAATTCCATTTTCAGGAATTAGGAGAACATTTATCATTCATGGTAAATTTTAATACAGATGTTTATGAATCTGAAATGATTATTCAGTTTATGAAACACTTTAAGCAAATTTTATCAGCATTAGTAAGCAGTCCAAATATTGCAATAGACGATATAAACTACCTGACAGAGCAGGAAAAAGCAAAGCTGATAAACGGTTTTAATGACACTGCCATCGAATATTCAAAAGATAATACCTTAATTAGTTTGTTTAAAGAGCAGGTTAAGAGTACGCCGCAAACCATTGCTGTAGTATTTGAAAATAAAAAGATCACCTATCAGGAACTGGATATACTTTCAGATCGTTTGGCATATAATCTGCTGAAGGATTACAATATTCAAAAAGGAGATTTTATCGGGGTTCAATTAAACAGAAGCGAATGGTTTATTATTTCAATTTTGGCAATATTAAAAGCAGGAGGCGTTTATGTACCCATTGATCCTCAGTTGCCAACAGAAAGGAAAGCATTTATTTTTGAAGATGCCAATTTAAAATTATTAATCACCGAAACCTTATTCATCTTTGATTTGAATTTTTACGACGGGCTTATTTTTTCTATAGATGTAGAATTTGACGAGACCATTGTTGTCAATTATCAGGAACCACAACTGTCTCCTCAAGATCTGGCATACATTATTTATACATCCGGATCTACCGGTAATCCTAAAGGTGTTGCGATTGAGCATGCAGGGATCGTAAACACAATACTATCTCAGATCGCTATTTTTGGAGTTGAAAATTGCAAAAACAGCTTGCAATTTGCTTCTTTTTCGTTCGACGCTTCTATCTCAGAGCTATTTATTACGTTGTTGGCCGGTTCAACACTTTTTGTTTTAAATGACGAAACCCGTATGGATGTCAAATTATTCGAAAAATACATCATCGAAAATAAAATAGACATTGCCACTATAACGCCAGCTTATTTAAAGTTACTGGACATAAGCAGCTTAAAAGAGCTGAAAGTATTGATAAGTGCCGGAGAATCTGCAGTATATGACAAAGTTGCCGAGTACTTAAAATACGGAACATTTTATAACGCATACGGACCAACAGAAACGAGTATTTGTGCAACCATATTCAAAATAGAAAAAGGAAATAAACTAAACGGAATAAATATTCCTATTGGTAAACCTATCGCGAATACGGCTATTTATATTCTGAATGAGTCACTTACACCATGTTTAATTGGAGTTACAGGAGAAATTTACATTGCAGGAAATGGTTTGGCAAGAGGATATTTGAACCGCAGTGATCTTACAAAAGATAAGTTTATTACAAATCCGTTTAAAGAGGGCGAACTTATGTACCGCTCAGGCGATTTGGGCAAATGGCTGCCGGACGGTAATGTCGAATTTACAGAACGAATAGACGATCAGGTAAAAATTCGGGGGCACAGGATAGAATTAGGAGAAATAGAAAATAGTATTTCGCAAATTAAAGGCATAAGCCATTCTGTAGTGGTTGTAAAAGAAAACGAAGGAGATAAATCGCTCGTAGCGTATTATGTATTGAATGAACCGTTGGACAAGAAAGAGATACAATTTCAATTAATTAAAATCCTGCCTGATTATATGTTGCCCAGCTACTACATTCAGTTAGATTCGATACCCTTAAATACAAACGGAAAAATTGATAAAAAAGCGCTTCCGGCGGTTAGAGAAAGTGATTTTATAAAAACGGAATATATACCTGCCACAACAACTGAAGAAAAGGTTTTGGCCGATGTATGGAAACAAGCACTAAAATGTGATGCAATAGGCATAAAAGATAATTTTTATAGCCTGGGTGGCGATTCTATAAAGGCAATATCGATAGTTTCGAACCTTAAGCAACAAGGTTATCTGTTAAAAATAGAGTCTTTATTAAAAAATCCTGTACTAGAAGATTTAGCGAAACTCATGCATAAAAATCCGGCAGCAAATAGTAATGCTGAAAAAACCACTCATAACGACCAGGAGAAAACCTGGGAAATTGGGGATGTTATAAAATTATCGCCAAATCAGAAAAGGTTTTACAAAATGAAGTATTCGGCGGTAAGTTTAAATTTTAGAATACCGTATTTAAATGTATTAAAATTTGAAGAAGACTTCAGGATCTTTTTGTCACATTTTCCTAATCTAACCATACGATATGAAGAAATTGACAATGCCATTTTTCAAAGATACATTTCGGCAGCCGATACTAAAATTCAAATTGTACTCAATGATATCGACAATAATGATGAGGATGTAATTATTAAAAACGGAAAAAAAATCTTATTAGAACAGCCTTTTGATTTGCTTCACGGAGCATTAATAAGAGCGTTTGTGGTGCCTGACCCAACTAAACAACAAGCAACAGTTGCATTAGCGATACACCATTCGCTGGCCGATGCTTACACTACAGATATGATTTTAAAAGAAGCCGTGTCTTATTTTAATGGTAACAACAAAATCATAAAGTTCAATCATCCTTTCAAATTTATTCAGGTTCAAAAAAAATACCTGAACTCTGATGAAGGATTAAAAAAGAGAAGATATTGGATTGAAACGCTGGGAAAGCAATTGCTGCGCCATAATAAGCATAACATTGATCGAGTAGATTATTTTGAACAGGAAATTGTAATTACCGGAGATAATTTTACAAAAATGGAAGCGTTTACGACCAATTTCAATCTTCCGTTCAGTACTCTTTTTAATGTATTTTTCCTGATGATCCTGAATAAAACAGGTAAAGAAGATAAAAAACTCTATCAGGTTTTTGTAAACGGAAGGGAACAAGTGATAGACGGATTAGAAACAGAACGTATCGTAGGCGTAATTGATAATGTTTTAATTCATAATTATCATGATGATGATTTTGATTTAAGTCTTGAATTTATTCAAAATTCTTATCTAAAATATTTAAACGACAGAATAGAGCAGACGGTTCCTTACGAAACCATACGCGAAGATTTTTTGAACGAATCTAATATAGATTTAGATGGAAATATTATCGGATTCCTGAATTTTTTAGTTTCAGAAAAAAGGCTTTCCGAAGCTGATTTAATTCAAAAAAACAGTAAAAACTACACTCAATCTGATGCTTCTTTTGATGTTAGCATGGTTTGCAACTTATTCAGCAATGGAATTATTGTAAAATTAGTCTGCAAAAAAGATTTTCATGAAGAAAACAAGGATTTGTTACTACTAGAAAAATACCTGGAAGATTTTACAAATTTTATAGAGCAGTATTATAGCCTAAAACTTGAAGATCAATATAGTAAATAATAAAAAAAGTGTAAGACAAATTATATAATGAAAAAACTAATAATTATAATATTAATTACATGCCCATTTTTTTGCATAGGACAAATAAAAATTAGCGGTAAGGTTAAGGACGAAAAAGCCGTACTAGCTTTTGTAGATATTGTTCTGAAAAATAGTAAAAGTCAAATAGTAAAACAAACGCTTACAGATGCAGGAGGAAATTTTGTGATCGAGACAAAAGCCGGATCTTACACTTTGACAGTAATCCATAGTAGTTATTCGAGTTTTGTTAAAAAGATCGATTTAATAGAAACAACCGTTTTAGAACCAATTTTATTGGTAGAAAAAACAACTTCTTTAGATGAAGTCATAATTAGTAATTCTCCAACAAAAATTAGAAGAGAAATAGATAAAACAGTCGTTAATATTGACAGAAGCCCTATAACCAGTACAGGAAATATTTTTGAAGCCCTTGGAAAAACTCCCGGTTTGGTGGTGAGGAACGATCAGATTTCGATGCTGGGAAAAAGTGGTGTAATGATATCTATAGACGGCCGAATGCTACAGCTTTCGGGAGAAGATTTGAGTAATTTTTTGAAATCGCTATCAGCAGGCGATATCAAAGAAGTAGAGGTAATTACCAACCCTTCGGCCAAATATGAGGCACAGGGAAACAGCGGGGTTATTAATATTATTTATAAAAAAATAAAAAAAGATACCTGGAGCGATAATATGTCATTGACAGAAAATCAGGCGAAATATGGCTGGAGAACCTTTAGAAATAACTTTAGTTATCAAAAAGATAAATTGAGTTTTCTCATAAGCGGTGTTTACAATTCCGGTTCATTTTACAGAGAAGAACGAACTACGATTGATTTCGAAGACAGTCCCCTAAAATTGATAAGTAAGTCTAAAGATAAAAAAAATGACTTTTCGACCCGATTAGTGCTTGATTATGACTTTACGAAAAGCACAAAAGTTGGTGTACAATATTTGCGCATGGTGGTTATTCCTAATACAACAGATGATGTTAAAACAACTTTTCTGGATAAAAACCAACAAATAACAAATTACTTAATAGGTAATGTAGATACCAAAGATGATAAAAACAACTCCATATTTAATTTTTACATTGATCAGAAGTTAGATACACTGGGAAAAAAGATCATTTTTAATTTTGATATCCTGGATTATAATACCAAACGAGAAAGTAATATTTTGTCTAATAATTATGATCCGGATGGGGATTTTTTAAATGTTGATTTTGCCAACTTAGGAAATTCTCTTCAGGATATTAGCAACTACAGCGCAAAAATTGATGTAGAATTTCCAATAGAATGGGCCAAGCTTTCGTACGGAGGTAAAGCCAGTTTTAGTAAAACTAATTATCAGTTATACAACTACAATACCATAACCGGAACGCCAGTTTTAAATCCTTTGCAATCGAATCAGTTTGATTTTGATGAAAATATTCAGTCCGCATATGTTAATGGTTCTAAAAAGTTTAATGAAAGATGGGAAGTGCAGGCAGGATTACGCGCTGAATTTACACAAACCAAAGGTGTTTCAGTAGAAGCATTTCCGCCGGAATATGAAAATAAATACGCAAAACTATTCCCGACATTTTATCTGTCATTTGTCCAAAACGAAAACAATTCGTATGTGCTAAATTATGGCAGGAGAATAAACAGGCCCGGTTACAGACAATTAAATCCGGCGCGTTATTTTATTAACAGTCAGGTATCTTCAATTGGTAATCCTTATTTATTGCCTTCTTACAGCAACAATCTTGAATTATCGCATACTTATAAAAATAATTTAACAACCAAATTTTCATTTAGCGCTACAACAAATTCATATAGCGTAATTCCGGAGGTTAATAAAGCAACCAACGAACAGACTATTGTATTTAAAAACTTTTTTAACGAGTACAATTATTCATTGACAGAAACGTATCAGTGGGATATTACGGACTGGTTAAAAACAGATAGCAATATATTTATAAATTATAGTACTGCAAAGAAAACAGATCCTGCCGTAGATGTAGAACTACTAAATGGTTTTGAATTTCGTGCACAAATTAATAATGTTATAAACTTCAATAAATCAAAGTCTATTGTTGGCGAAGTAAATTTCTGGTATGATTCATCTTATAATAATGCCTTGTTTCATTACTCGGCATCAAGTTCATTAGATATGGCTGTTTCCTTTAAGTCGTTAATCGAAAAAATGAATCTGACTTTAGGCGTAAATGACTTGTTCAATTCAAGTCCAAGTTACGCCAGTTCAACTGTAAATGGTATCAATCAAAGCTTTATATCTTATCCGAGTAACCGTTATTTCAAAGTCTCACTGTCCTATAATTTCGGGAACGATAAAGTGGCCAAAAAAGACAGGAATTTTGGTAACGAAGAAATAAGAAGAAGAAGCAATTAAATAACAAAAAGTATGGAAAATAGATTAAATAAGTTTCAGCTGTTTTTGCTTCATTTTGCTGGAGGAAGTTCTTATTCTTTTGATTTTCTAAAAAAGGAGTTCGATCAGGATATCGAATTCATTGCGCTCGAATTACCGGGAAGAGGCAAAAGATTTGACGAGAAATTACTGAAATCAAAGAAAAAAGCAATCGATGATTATTGCAAACAGATCATCAGTTTAACTAACGGTTCTCCCTTTGTAATTTACGGTCATAGTATGGGAGCTTCATTAGGATTAGGTGTGGTTTCAAAACTGGAACAAGCCGGCTATTATCCCGCACGACTTGTCGTTTCCGGAAATGCAGGTCCTGGCGTAAAGAAAAAAGAAAATGTGATACGGTATTTATTAGATGATTTTCATTTTAAGGAAGAATTAAGACGCCTGGGCGGAATTCCCGAAGAAGTACTTACCAATACAGTTTTGTATGAGTTTTTTGCACCTATAATGCGGGCAGATTTTGAGTGTATCGAAAAAAAAACAGATACCGAAGACAATCAGCAAATTGGAGTATTGCAAACCCCAATATATGCCATGATGGGATCTGAAGAAGAATGCTGTGATGCCATCACAAATTGGACGTCTTTTACCAGTGCTAATTTTGAATATAAAATTTTAAAAGGAAACCACTTCTTTATTCATGACCATGTCAGGGAAGTTGCCAACGTGTTAAAAAAATCATTTTTCACAAAAATGCATTTACAGGAATTGTAAAAAAAAAAATCTAAAATACGAATGTCCTTTTTTATTAAAATAAAATCAGCCACGAGGTGAATTAATATTTAGAGTATCAAATTTTAAAAATCAAATTATTTAATAAAATCAGAAATGTTAAAAATCAAAAAAAGACAGATAATCTATTTACTGTTATATGCTGTACCAAATACCTTATTGACATTTGCAATCGTATACATTATTAATAATGTCATGGCTGGAAACAAGGCTTTCTTACATGGTTATATGGGAATTGTTTTTACTGCTGTTCTTGTGTACACGTATTTGCTGAATATTATTTTTCAAAAAAAATTAAATGAGTTCTCTTTTGATATGTTATACCAAAATGAGAAAAATATTTTCAAACAAATTTTAAGCGTCCCATTACTAAAACTCGAACAATATGGTTCACAGCGATTTTATACCGTTGTAGAAGACTTACGAACATTTTCGTTGCTGCCATATACCGTTACGCATACAATAAATTCATTATTAATGCTTGTATTGTGTTTGATATACATGTTTACGTTATCATTCGTTTCGGCCTTAATAGTGGTTGCATTAATTGTACTGGTTGGTGCCTGTTATTTTGTGGTGATGAATACAATGTCTAAACGTGTTAATCAGTTACGAGAATATAACGATGGGTATTATAAATCTGTAGATGATGTTATTAGAGGGTTTAAGGAGCTTAAAATCAATTTTATCAGAAGAGAAAACCTAATGAACAAATTCATTGTTCCGAACAGAGATGCGGCCATGAACCTTGATTTTAATATCAATTATGTGTTTCTTTCGATTAATTTAATCAGCCAGTACGGATTGTATTTTGTTGTTTCGGTTATTCTATTTGTATTGCCGGCTTTTAATTTACTTTCAAGAGAAGATGTTATTGCTTATGTCGTGATCATCCTTTTTATCTCAGGACCTATCAACAACATTATCAATTTACAGCAATTATACACACGATTTTTTGTAGCAAATACCAGAATTTCAAAATTCATGAAAGATTTTGAAGTACCCGAAGACACCCCGCCAGTAAAACAGCAAATCGAGAATGATTTCGAATCGTTGCATTTTAATGACATTGGTTTTGCTTACCCTAATGCAGATGCTGATTCTTTATTTAAACTCGGTCCTATAAATTTAAGCATTCATAAAGGGGAAACCATTTTTGTAGTAGGAGGAAATGGTTCCGGAAAAAGTACTTTTATTAATGTCCTTACAGGTTTATACCCACCTTCAGAAGGAAAAATAACAATAAATAATCTTGAGCAGGAAATTGATTCGACCAGTTTTCAGGATCTGGTTGCGGCGGTATTTACAGACAATCATTTGTTCTCTAAAAATTATGACAATTATACATTAGAAAATAACGATCACTATTCCGGCTTATTAGAAACGATGGAATTAAACAAAGTGGTCGTTAATGATAAAGATGAATCTGTTAGAAGAAAATTCTCCAAAGGTCAAAGCAAGCGTATGTCACTGATATTTGCCTTATTAGAAAACAGGCCCATTTTAGTTCTCGATGAATGGGCAGCAGATCAGGACCCTCATTTTAGAAAATATTTTTATGAAGAACTACTGCCTAAGTTTAAAGAAGCCGGTAAAACTATAGTTGCAGTTACCCACGACGACGCTTATTTTCATTTAGCAGACAGAATTATAAAATTTGATTACGGAACTATTGTAAAGGATATAAAAACAACTTCTAAGGAAGAATTGACAGAAAATTTTTGGGTATAATTATCTGTCAATAGTAACGTAAAATGGCTTTCAAAGTCAGGCTTTTGATCACTCAATTTCTTAATTTTTAGTACTCAAAAAATGAAACTTACACTTCCTCAACAAGATATATATTTCGAGCAGTTCATGTTTCCGGAAGATCCTATTTATAATATAGGAGCCAAAATAGTGATTAACGGAACCATAGTTTACGATATACTCAACGATGCCTATTTGGCACTTATAAACCAGCATGATACGTATAGGAGCAGCATCAGCTTATCTGATGATGAGGTCAGCATGAAAACGATTGAAAAATATGTTTCTGAACTAGAATTTGTTGATTTTTCATCTTTGCAAAATGCAGATATTGAAACTAATGAATTTATGCAGAAAAGGTTTGAAACGCCTTTTGAATTAACTTCAGATAACATCCTGCACAAGTTTATTTTAATAAAAGTAAGCGAAAAACTGCATTATCTTTTTTCCGTTTATCATCATATTATTACAGATGGCTGGGGAACTTCGTTAATGTTTCAGCGATTGGTAAGAAACTATAATGAACTTTTTCAACTGGGAGAAATCGTTACGGACTATCCTTTTACGTATAAAGATTTTGCTCTGGATGATGAAGAATATTCCCAATCAGAAAGTTATCAAATTGATAAAACATACTGGAAAAAAAAGTTTGAGCAGCTTCCGGAAAGAGTAATGGAAAAAATCAGTCAAAATGATAAATCCAATCAGAGTAAACGAAAGGAAATAATAATTAACCGACTAGTTTATAATCAAGTAGAACAAATTGCAAAAGATTTAGGCGCCACAACTGTTCATATAATTTTGGGCATATTATATCTTTATTTTGGAAGAAAGCATCATAATAGAGATTTTGCCATAGGACTTCCTGTACTCAACAGAGGAAAATCAATCTATAAAAAAACCGTTGGTTTGTTTATGGGCGTTTCTCCGTTGCGAATTCAGTTTAATCATGAAGAAAATTTTGAAGATCTGGTAAAAAACATCAGGCAGCAATTGCGACAAGATTATCGTCATCAGCGATTTCCTTTAGGAAAACTGATAAAAGAGCTCGATTTGTTTCATGAAAAAGACAGACTTTTTAATATCACCTTATCGTATGAAAAACAAAATTATGCAGATCATTTTCTAAATACCCAAACAATCGTAATTCCGTTATCGCATCATTCAGAAAGAGTGGCTTTGGCGATTTATATTCGGGAATTTGATGCGCTTGAAGATGTAAAAATCGATTTTGACTACAATCTCAATTATTTCGATGAAGCCTCAATTCATAAAGTAACCGCACATTTTGAAAAGCTGCTTGCTGAAGTAATTGCCAATCCAAAAGAATTACTTTCAAATTATGAATATATAAGTGCTACAGAAAAGCAAACGCTGCTTTATGACTTTAATACAACGCAATTTTCTAATCCTGAAAAGGCTACGGTTGTACATCTTTTTGAGCAACAAGTACTTCAAAACCCAAATAGTATTGCAATAGTAGACGAGGAGGTATTTTATACTTATAATGATCTTGATGTTTTATCAACTAAAATTGCTTTTTATCTGCAAAAAACAACAAAGCAATCTGATAAAGCTCCGGTTGCCGTTTTACTGAATCGTTCAGCAAATTTAGTAGCGGTTTTACTGGGAATATTAAAATCAGGAAATGCGTATATACCGCTAGATCCTTCTTTCCCAAAAGACCGTCTGGAATATATTATTCAGCATAGTGAAGTAAAACAGGTCATTTCGACTCAGGATTTAAAGCAAAATCTAAATTTAGAGACTGATATTATAGATATTGAAGCAATACTAAACGAAGAAATGACTTTAGATTCAGTTTATATAAATAAGGCATCTGCACCTGAAACGGCCTATATTATTTATACTTCAGGATCTACAGGAAATCCAAAAGGAGTAGCGATAGGCCACAAGGCATTAGCTAATTTTTTGATTAGTATTAAGCACGAACCGGGATTAGAACATCAGGATTATTTGTTTTCGGTCACAACGCAATCTTTTGATATTTCGATATTAGAGTTTTTTGCGCCTTTAATTTCCGGAGCAAAATTATATGTGGCCAGCCAGGAACTTTTATCAGATCCATTAGAAGTGGTTAAAAAAATAAAAGAAATAAAACCCACTATTATTCAGGCAACGCCAAGTTTTTTTCAGATGCTTTATAATGCAGGCTGGAAAGGTAATAAAAACATTAAAATTTTATGCGGAGGAGATTTGCTCAGCGAAACACTTGCCGAAAAGTTAGTAGAAACCAACGGTGAATTATGGAATATGTATGGCCCAACAGAAACCACAATATGGTCGAGTTGTAAAAAGATACTTCAGCCAAATGAAGCCTCAAATATTGGTCACCCTATACACAATACCCAGATTTATATTCTGGACGAATGCATGCAGCTTTTGCCTGTAGAAAGCGTTGGTGCTATTTATATAGGAGGCGATGGTCTGGCTCAGGGCTATTTTAAAAACGAAGCATTGACCAGCGAAAAATTCATTCAGAGCAGCATAAACCAAACAGAACGAATTTACAATACGGGCGATTTAGGAAAATGGAATAACAAAGGCGAAATAGAATTTCTGGGACGTAATGACAATCAGGTTAAAATACGGGGATATCGTATAGAATTGGGAGAAATAGAAACGATTTTAAACAACATAACAACTGTAAAAGCTTCTGTTGTTGTAGCACAGCAAAGCGAGGAACAACAAGCTGTTTTAATCGCGTATCTGATTACTAAAAAGAAAACTTTTGACAGCAGCGCTATAATTGAAGTTTTACGTGAGGTGTTACCGGAATACATGATTCCTCATGCAATAATTCCGCTGGATGAATTTCTGTTAACGCCTAATAAAAAAGTAGACCGAAAAGCGCTTTCATCCATAAAATTAGCGTCTGAAAAATTAGGAATCGCACATAAAGAACCAACTACAGAAATGGAGATGACGCTTTGCAAATATTACAAAGAATTATTGCCAGTAGATACAGAAATTGGTATTACAGATAATTTTTTCGTATTGGGCGGACATTCTTTAATTGCGGTGAAATTAATCAACAAGATCAATAAAAAACTCCATCACAGAATAACCTTAAAAGATATTTTTGAATATCCTACGATCGAAAAACTATCCGGATATCTGGAAAGAAAAGAGAAAACCGAAAACATCAAAATTATACCTGTAGAAGATCGTGCGCATTATGATATTACTCCGGCGCAATATGGTATTTGGCTGGCATCGCAACGAGAAGAAAAATCGATAGCGTATAATATGCCGGCATTATTTAAAATAAATGGTGAGATCAGCAAATTGGTTTTAGAACAGGTATTTTTTGAGCTGCAAAAAAAGCACGAAATACTGAGGACTAATTTTATTGAGATTGCAGGAATTCCGTACCAGCAAATTTATGCTCAGGAAAAAAGGCCTGTCTCAATACAAGAATTCACTTTTGAAGAAAAAGAAATAACAAATGCAATAGATCATTATGTAAATAAAGCATTTGAATTAAATAATGAAGCATTGTTACGAGTAGGTTTATTTCATCAAAAAAGCGGACCTTCTTATCTTGTATTCTGCACGCACCATATTATAATGGATGGCTGGTCGCTGGAAATTTTGATAAACGAATTTGTATCTAAATACAAACAAATTGCAAAAAAAGAAGATTCACATGATTCCAGACTCGAATTTCAGTTCAGGGATTATGCCGTTTGGTATGAAAAAGAACAAAAAAATACGCATGAAAAAAATCTAAAGTTTTGGGAAAACTACCTCAAAGGATATTCATGGGAAAACAGCATTCCTGTTGATGAAAATCTATATGAAAAAGAACAAGCCAATACACTTGAATTTACTTGTAAAGCGGTAACATTTTCAGATATAAATCAATTTATCCAAAAGGAAAATATATCCCTGCATAGTTTATTGGCAGGAACTTATAGTATGCTCATGTACATCATGTACGGAAAAGAAGATTTTTGTCTGGGAACCGTTAATTCAGGACGAACACATGCCGAATTGCACCACCAATTGGGTATGTTCGTAAAAACTTTGCCGTTACGCAACATTATTAATTCAGAATATACTTTTGATGAAGTACTGTTAAAAACGCAGCAAAATTTATTGCTGATTGATGAGCATCAGGATGTTCCTGAAAATATACAAAACACATTTAGGCTCGATGCATTATTGGTATTGCAAAATCAATCTTTTAGTTATAAAAATATTGAGGTAAGCGAAAGTTTAGGGCTGCAATTAATACCAATTCATACTTCATACAATAGATTACCGTTGCTCATCACATTTGCTATTTACGATGGAAATTTGTCCGGAACTATAAATTACAATGCAGCAAATTATCAAAAAGAAACCATTGAACTGATTCAATTAAAATACAAAAAATTACTTACAGCGATTATTGCAAACCCGAAAAAATCTCTAAATACCGCAGATTTGGAGTTAGATTTTGAAAAGGAAAGAACAATCGATATAGGATTTAATTTTTAACTGTAATAAAAATATATAAAATACCATGAAATTAAAAACCACAATCTTAGCGGTTACTTTTTTAGTAGTAACGTTTTTAGGAAAAATAAATGCACAGAAAGTTACTTTTGAAAAGAGTACAGCTTTTCTTTCCCAATTCAAAAAATCAGATTCAAATCAGATGGTTTGGGGCTATCTGAATGTTCCTGAAACCTGGGGCAGCAAAGATGGCAAAACAATAAAAATTGCAGTAACGGTTTTGAAAAACTCGGCGAATATTAAAAATTCCAATGCAGTCGTTTTTTTGCAGGGCGGACCAGGAGCCAGCGGTATCGATAATATAGGAACGTGGCTGGAACATCCGCTTAGAAAAAATAATGATATTGTATTGTTTGATGTTCGCGGAACGGGTTATTCGCAACCCAGACTTTCTACAGAACTGGGCAAAAAGTTTCTGGAAATTCTAGCCAAAAACCAAACCGAAGAAGAAGATGAAAAGCAAAAAGCAGCTGTTGCGATTGCCAGCAAACAAGATCTTATCAACAGAAAAATCAATATTGATTCTTATAACAGTCTTGCGGTTGCAGAAGATCTTCATGCTTTAAAATCAGCTTTGCATTATAAAAACTGGAATGTCTACGGTGTATCTTACGGAACTTATATCGCACAGGTTTATGCCAGTACATATCCGGAAGATGTAAAATCATTATTGCTGGATTCTGCTATCTACGACATCTCAACTTATTATGTAGAGAACACGTCAAATTATATGAATAGTCTTGAGAAAGTATTCGAAATATGTAAAAATGACAAAACAGCAAATGCGCAATATCCTAACCTGAAAAAAGTCTATTATGAGGTAATTGCAGATTTAGAAAAACATCCGCTTACAGTCGACGTAGATTTGTCTCTTATTACTAATGGTAAATTTACATACAATGCCGAAGATTTTAAAATAGCCATACAACAGGCATTATACAACAAGCAATTGGTAGAAATTATTCCGTTATTAATTTATCAGTTTCATGAACGAAAAAAAGAATCTCTAGGGAATTTGGTAAGCGCCTTTTCTAGTTTATTAGGAATGGATTATGGTGTTTATTATTGTAT
>JBDTRA010000033.1:0-45767 GCA_039931915.1 Flavobacterium sp.
AAATTGCAAAAGAATTAATTGACAATTCAGGTATGCCAATTTTATCAGCTGTTCAATTTCAGGAAGCTGCTGATCAGGTTAAAGCTGCATTATCTTAATCAAATAAGAATTAATTATATAAAGAATCCCTTCGATTTATCGGAGGGATTTTTTGTATACAGTTATTACACAAATAATATTCCGTTTTCAAAATGTTTTTGAAAGACAAGATATATCGTATATCGTAGAGGCGCACAGCAGTGCGTCTACGCAATGTTATCGATCTTGATTCACAGACGTTAGACTCACTGCTGTGCGGCTCTACAATAAACCTTTGGCAATAAAAAAATCCCTTAGATTGTGTTTCGAAGGGATTTATTAAATTATGATATCGTAATATCTATTATTTTTTGTTTTTACCGTTTTTGTAAACCACTTTTTCTACAACCTGTACTTTAGGTGCCGTTTTAGTGTTGTTTTTCTTGAAAGGCTTTTTAGCAGCTCCGGGTTTTGATGGCTTCTGATCGCCTCTTGCTCTTTCACTGTCTTTTGGACTTGCCTTAAATTCAGGTCTGTCTTTAGAATTTTCTTTCTTCGGGATTTCAGCTTTATGTTTAGCTAAAACATCATTTGGATTTTTTGGGTTTTCTTTCGTTCCTCTTAAATGAATTACTAATCCATTTAAGAAATTACGCAAAACCTGATCCCCACATTCCATATAATTCTCATGGTCTTCTGCTCTAAAAAAAGCGCCCAGTTCTGATTTTGTAATTCTAAAATCTACCAATTCTAAAATCTCAACTATTTGGTCATCACGGAGCATTAAAGCTACGCGAAGTTTTTTTAAGATATCGTTATTCGTCATCGTTTAATTTTTTACAAAGGTACATTATTTTAAAAGGAAATCTTAGAACAAAATAACTCCGGTTCCGGTTCCATCAGCATAAAATGTTTTACCATTTTTAATACTCACACCGCTCGCAATATCTTCGGCTAATAATAAAGCGCCGTCCATATCTACATAATCTAATTCGGGTAATAAATGAGCAATTGCCGAAATCCCAACAGTAGATTCTGTCATGCATCCCACCATCGTTTTTAAGCCTAAATTTTTAGCTTCGATAATCATTCTTCTGCCGGGAGTTATACCGCCACATTTCATCAGTTTTATGTTTACACCATGAAAATGCCGATCGCATTTGGCAACATCATCTTCCGTAATACAACTTTCATCAGCCATGATAGGCAAAACCGAGTTTTTAAAAACTTCACGCTGTCCTTCCCAATCATTCGCTTTTAGAGGCTGCTCAATAAATTCTACACCTAATTTTTTCAGAATAATAGCATTTTGCAAAGTTTCCTCAACTGTCCACGCACAATTTGCATCGACCCTGAAAACAGCATTACTATGTTTTCGCAGTTCAGTCACAATAGCAATATCATCCGGGGTTCCGAGCTTTATTTTATAAATTGGCCATGGCATTTCCTTCATCTTGGCAATCATATTTTCAATACTGTCAATCCCGATAGTATAATTCGTTAACGGAGTATCAGAGATATCATAATTCCATAATTCATATAGTTTTTTATCTTTTTTACGTGCATACAAATCGTTATAAGCATTGTCTAAAGCGCATAAAGCAAAAGGATTTCCGGAAAGGAGTGGATTTATTTTTGACCAAAATTCCTCGGGAGTTCCATCTGAAGCTGTTTCAATAAGAGTTCGGATTTTTTCAATATCATTTTCTATGTTTTCGATACTAATATTGTAATACGGATTTGAAGTCGCTTCTCCGAAACCGGAAAATCCATTGTCTTGTAATTCGACTATAAGCGAAGGCTGAAAATCGATTGACTTTCTTGAAATTCTAAAAGTGTGTTTTAATTTTAGATTATATGTTCTTAAGATTAATTTCATATGTGTAAATTTTTATTTTTTATAGGTCACATATGGTATCGCCTTTTACTCATTGGAGAGCTTTATTACACTAACTTGTTGTTAATGCGATTTCATAAACAGACACTTTTAAATTTTTAGATCAAATCCGATAATTTCAACACTTCTGACATTGCTTTTGCTTTTAGCAGACATTCTTCATATTCCTTTTCCGGAACAGACTGAGCTGTAATAGCGCTTCCAACAGAAAATGAAACATATTGATTTTCCTGATTGTACAAAATACTTCGTATCACGACATTAAAATCAAAATCGCCTGAAGGTGTAAAATAACCAACGGCACCACTATATAAACCACGTTTGGTTTCTTCCAGGTTTTCAATAATTTTCATAACCGAAATTTTTGGAGCCCCGGTCATACTTCCCATCGGAAAAGTAGTTTTTAAAACATCAACCGGTGAATATTGAGGATCTAATTTTGAAGTAACTGTAGAAATCATTTGATGTACCTGCAAAAAAGAATAAATTTTACAAAGCTCCACTACTTCTACTGATCCTTTTTGTGCGGTGTGTGATAAATCATTCCGAACCAAATCCGTAATCATGATATTTTCGGCCCGTTCTTTTGCATCGTGTTCCAGATTCTTTTTCGATTTTTCATCTTCATTTATATCTGAAAATCGTTTTGAAGTTCCTTTTATTGGTTGAGAAATGATCGTTTCACCGATTTTTTTCAAATAACGTTCGGGTGAAGCAGAAAGCAAAAAGTGTTTATTATTTTTAAAGAAAACTGAAAATGGTGCTTTCGAAATCTCATTCAGTTTTTGAAATTTTTCCAATGGATTTATTATTGCATTTTCAGCAAAAAATTCCATACAAAAATTAGCTTCATACATATCACCTGCGTGAATGTGTTCCAGCATTCTAGTTATTTTTTGAATATATAGCTCTTTGGAAACTCGTTGTTGCACTTCGACTGCGCTCAGTGTAACAAATGGCTCAGAATCGCTTTGAATAATTTCATTAAAATCTTCTTCAACCTCATCATCACAAAGCAATAAATATTGAATTTCAAGTTGATTTCCTTTCAATAAGAATATTTTTTTTGGTTGAAAGAAAAACAAATCCGGAAAATACAAACCATCAAAGTTTGATGATTTCAAGGGTTCTACATCATTTTTTAAATCATAAGATAAATACCCAAAAAGCCAGTCTTTTGTAGTTTGCTGATATTGTTTTAAATCATCAAAAGCATTATGAAAATCGGTTTTTAAGGACGTAAAAGCATCAACGGCCATCATACAATCGAAACTGGAATATTCTTGCGGATAGGAATTACTATCCAAAAAAACAACCTCGCGAAATTGTTGTGACCAGCTTAAAAGCTGTTGTTTAAATTGCTCTGGATTTGAAATATGCTTGTAAATGGAGACTCTCAAAAATGAATAGATTTTAGACCTCAAAATTACGACAAAAAAATTCCTTCAATAAAGTAATCCTGAAAAAATATTGGCACGCTTTTTAGTATATCGAATTAGTACTAATTATTAAAACTTTTCTTGCCTTTTGATTAAAAAAATTACTCTCTCTGTTTTTAACGAAAATAATATTTACATCGTGTAAATAATTTATTATTAATCAACTTTTAAACCTTTTATGAAAACAATTGCAAAATTAAGTTTGACCACATTAGTAATCATCGCATTACTATTTTCCTGTAAAAAAGCAGACGCAACCTCTGGCGAAGAAACTGCAGATTACGCTGTTGCGGATAGTACTGCAGTATCATCATCAGCTGCGGTAGAAAAAAAGGACAGCAAGCAAAAATTTATTCGAACTGCTGATATTAAATTTAAAGTCAGGAATGTCGCAAAATCAACTTATGCAATTGAAAATGCTGCTCAAAAATTTGGAGGATTTGTTACTTATACCAATTTACAAAGTACCATTCAGGATCAGATTAAAACCAAAATTAGCCAGGACAGCACTTTAGAAACGACAAAATACACTGTTGAAAACAATATTACGATTCGGGTACCCAACACTCAATTGGATACGGTAATTAAAACAATTGCAAAACAAATCGATTTTCTGGATTTCAGGGTAATCAAAGCCGATGATGTTTCGTTGAAATTATTATCTAATCAGCTTTCACAAAAAAGAAACGTCAATAATGAGAAGAGAGTTGAAAAAGCAATCGACACTAAAGGCAAAAAAATAAATGATATTATGGAAGCCGAGAATACGCTTGCCAACCAAAAAGAGGCAAATGATACTAGTATAATTGACAATTTATCAATGCAGGATCAAATTAACTTTAGTACAATTACATTACAGCTTTATCAAAACGAAACCATTAAACAGGAAATAGCAGCAAGTGAAAAGGACAGCAACGCGTACAAACCAAATTTAGGAATACAGATTATTGATTCGCTAAAAAGCGGCTGGTACATACTTGAGGCCATCTTTGTTTTTTTACTTAATCTTTGGCCTTTTATTTTAATTAGTTTGGGAGGTTTTTACCTTTATAAAAGATACATTAAGAAATAAGAAAGTGTTAAAAAAGCAGCCATTTCATAACAAAAAAATCGTTATATTTGATATAGCATTCCATTAATCCTAAAATAGGATTGTATTGATTATAAAATTCTCAGTAAAATAAGTTTTAAAAACAGATTTTTATATTATTAGAGAATTCAGATTAGTAATGTTTATCAGCTATAATTATATTTTTTAACCTATTAAAAATCCTAATATTATGAAAATTGCTACCATTATTATCCGTACTTTAATTGGTCTTCTGCTCCTTTTTGCCTCACTCAGCTATTTTTTTAATCTAATGCCGGCTGAACCGATGACAAATGATAACTTTAAAGCTTTCAACATGGGGTTAGTTGCTTCCGTTTACTTATTACCATTAGCAAAATCAATAGAATTAATTTCCGGTTTAGCTTTTGTTAGTGGACGTTACGTAACCCTGGCCAATATTTTAATTCTTCCTATTACCGTTAACATTTTATTTATTAATTATTTTATGTCTCCGGAAAAATTGCCTATTGCAATCTTATTGTTCTTAGCCAATTTGTTTCTAATATACAGATATTGGGACAATTACAGAAGCATTTTCAGACCATAATTATTTTCAGCATACATAATAAACCCGACAGATTTTAAAAACCTGTCGGGTTTGTTATTTAAAATTTACTGCAACATAATAATTTAAACAATAAAAAAACCGTCAAAATATAAATCCTGACGGTTTCTTAAAATATGATTTACGTAAACTATACGTGTAACGCTCTGTTATCTGTAGCGGCTAAAGCTGCTTCTTTTACTGCTTCAGCAAAAGTTGGATGTGCGTGACTCATTCTTGAAATATCCTCAGCAGAAGCTTTAAATTCCATTGCAGTAACTGCTTCAGCAATTAAATCTGCTGTACGGGCTCCAATCATGTGAACACCTAAAACCTCATCAGTTTTAGCATCAGCAATAATTTTTACAAATCCGTCTAAATCTCCGCTCGCTCTTGCACGACCTAAAGCTTTAAAAGGAAAACTTCCCACTTTATATTCAGTTCCCGAAGCTTTTACCTGCTCTTCAGTTTGTCCAACTGCAGCAACTTCAGGCCAGGTGTAAACAACACCAGGGATTAAGTTATAATCGATATGAGGTTTTTGACCTGCTAAGATTTCAGCAACCATCGTTCCTTCTTCCTCTGCTTTATGCGCCAACATTGCTCCACGAACAACATCTCCTATTGCGTAAATATTTGGAACATTAGTTTGTAAATGATCGTTTACTTCAACTTGTCCTCTGTCTGAAATTTTCACTCCGGCTTTGTCAGCATTCAATCCGTCTGTGTAAGGACGACGACCAACAGAAACTAATGAATAATCTCCTTCTAAAGTAATGGTTTCCCCTTTTGCATTTTCAGCCTGAACGACAACAGCATCGCCGTTTCTTTCTACTGATTTTACTTTATGAGAAACATAGAATTTCATTCCTTGTTTTTTCAATACTTTAGTCAATTCCTTAGACAAAGAAGCATCCATTCCGGGAATGATTCTGTCCATGAATTCAACTACAGAAACCTGAGCTCCTAAACGTAAATAAACTTGTCCTAATTCGATTCCGATAACTCCGCCACCAATAATAACCAAGTGTTTTGGAACTTCTTTTAAAGCCAAAGCTTCAGTTGAAGTAATAATTCTTTCTTTATCAATTTTGATGAAAGGCAAAGAAGATGGTTTAGAACCTGTAGCGATCACCGTATATTTTGCTTCAATAGTTTCAGAAGTTCCGTCAGCTTTAGCAACTGCAATGTGCGTTGCATCTACGAAAGAACCTAAACCGTTAAAAACAGTAATTTTATTTTTATCCATTAAGTAGTTGATTCCGCCTACGGTTTGATCAACAACTGCTTGCTTACGCGCGATCATTTTCTCTAAATTGATTTTTACATCTCCCGAAACTTCGATTCCGTGATCTGCGAAATGTGCAATTTCTGCATAATGATGAGAAGAAGATAACAATGCTTTTGAAGGAATACAACCTACGTTAAGGCAAGTTCCTCCTAAAGAATTATACTTTTCTACTATTGCTGTTTTGAAACCTAATTGTGCGCAACGAATTGCTGAAACATATCCTCCGGGACCTGAACCTATAATGACTACGTCAAATGAACTCATAGTTTTTTTATTTTATTTTTAGCGGTACAAAATTAAGGAATTAAGTTTTGTTTAAAGTTTAAAGTTTAAGGTTTTTTGTTATGATTTCCTTAATTATTAAAAACAAAGTGATTCTTTTTTGATTTTTGATTAATGAAATTGATTTTTCTAAAAACTTACAAATTTGGTTCTCAAAAATTCTAAAATGAAACAAGGAGATTCGGCAGGATTTAAGCTGATTATGCGAAAACCAAAGTCAAGGTTTTCTTTGGGGATTTCTTGAAGCATTAAAAACAGAATGAATAATTATTTCATTTTTGATGATTTCATAAATAATTACAAATGGAAATTTGACCAAAGTCAATTCGCGATAGCTTGGTTCCTTTTTAATTTCAAATAATTCCGGATTTGTTTTTAAAACTTTGAGATAAGATTTTAAATAAGTTAGAAATTGTTTTCCTAAACCTTTACTTTTACTTTCGTAAAATTCAATAGATTCATCAATTTCTTTTTCTGCCAAGGGTAAAATTTTAATATTAAAAACCATATTTAGCATTCAAACGCTTTTCTACTTCTTCCCAAGAACTTGTTGTGCTTTCTTCTGAAATATACTTTTCTCGTTCTTCAGCAACTAAATCGTAGTGAGAATTAGAAACAATAGAGTTTTTTTCATCGTGATTTATGGCATCAAAAACACTTTCTAAAATTTCTAACTTAGAATCATCTTCAATGAATTTTCCGAAATCTTTTATGAGTTTATGTCTTAATTCTTTCGTTTCCATTTTGATTGTATTTAATTCAAATTTAATACTTTTTATTTTTGATTGATATAATGATTTAGAAAGTTTTTCACGCATATTACTGATTAAGCAGATTTTATTTCTCGCCAAATCACGAAAGCGTAAAGAATATAAAACTTTATAACTTTGCACTTTGCGGGATTATTTTAACAATAGAAACTTAAAATCTATCCTATTTAGATGCACTGCTGTGCATCTCTACGTAAAACTTTTTTAAAAAATCACCGTCGAATTCTTCACTTCACTAATCATAAAGGTACTTTGGGTACTGCCAATATGCTGTAACGTTGTGAGTTTGGTTACCAGGAATTCCCGATAGGCTTCCATGTCTTTTACCAATACTTTAAGGATATAATCGTAATCTCCGCTTACGTGATGACATTCTAAAACTTCATTGAGCTGTATAACTTCACTTTCAAATTTGGTTAAAAATTCTTTGGTGTGCTGAATGAGTTTTAAATGACAAAAAACGACAAATCCTTTTTCTATTTTGGCTTTATCTACCAGCGCTACATAGTTTTTGATGATTCCTTCACGCTCTAACTTTTTGATGCGTTCATAAACGGCCGTTACTGAAAGATTAAGTTTTAACGATAATTCTTTGGTAGTCTTTTTGCTGTCGGTCTGTAATAAAACCAACAGTTTTTTATCGGTGGCATCTAAAGTCATTTTTGTGTCATTGCGAGGAACGAAGCAATCTCATCCTCTGGTTTGTATTTTATTTTTTATTGAAATGAAAGAAAATCTATTGATTTGGGTTTTCTAAATCAAATTTAGATAAATAATCTTTACTAAAGTATTTTAATAGTTTTAAAATCTAATTATACAGGTAATCATTGACTAATTTTCTAATAAGATGTTATTTTGAATAAATTTTATTTTGAAAACGAGTGCCCTAGCCCTGATAGTAGTAGAAATCCTTTTTCTTTTTTCTTTAAAAAGGAAAAGATTGAAACGGATAGCAGGAAATAGCTCCATACAATAACAATATCAATTTCAAAAATCAATTGCAATCGCTAAGTCAAAAAACAATAATACTAACCAGAGGATGAGATTGCTTCTTTCCTCGCAATGATATAAAAATGAAAAACTTTAACCCTGCAGACAACATTCAGGATTTACAATACTTTGGTGAATTTGGCGGTGTGAATCCATCGATTTCAGATTCTTCGACTTATACCTTTCTTTCGGCCAAAACTATGTTCGATACTTTTGAAGGCAATATGGAAGGCTGTTATTTGTATTCGCGCCATTCTTCTCCAAGTAATTTGTATTTGGATCAGGCTTTGGCAGCGATGGAAGGAACGGAAACGGCGAATGTCTCGGCTTCGGGTATGGGAGCGATTACGCCTACCCTATTACAACTTTGCGGCACAGGAGATCATATTGTTTCGAGCAGAACGATTTATGGGGGAACGTATGCTTTCCTTAAAAATTTCACACCTCGCTTTGGTATTGAAACGACTTTTGTGGACATCACAAAACTGGATATTGTTGAAGCTGCAATTACGCCAAAAACTAAAGTTTTGTATTGCGAAACGGTGAGTAATCCGTTATTGGAAGTTGCTGATATTGCAGGTTTAGCAAAGATTGCTAAAAAGCACAATCTGAAATTGGTTGTTGATAATACGTTTTCGCCTTTGTCAGTTTCTCCTGCAAAATTGGGCGCTGATATAGTGATTCATAGTTTAACGAAATACATTAACGGAAGCAGCGATACGGTTGGCGGCGTTACTTGTGCTTCGAAAGAATTTATCAATGCTCTGAAAAATGTAAACAGTGGCGCAAGCATGCTTCTTGGACCAACAATGGATAGTTTACGTTCGGCTTCTGTGATGAAAAATCTTAGAACACTTCATATTCGTGTTAAACAACACAGTCATAATGCGCATTTCCTGGCAGATCAATTTGAAGCGGATGGTTTAAAAACCGTTTATCCGGGATTGAAAAGTCACCCGAGTCATGAATTATACAAGACGATGATTAATCCTGAATATGGTTTTGGCGGGATGATGACGATTGATGTCGGCACTTTGGCTAAAGCGAATGAATTAATGGAATTGATGCAAGCCAGAAACTTAGGTTATTTGGCAGTAAGTTTAGGGTTTTATAAAACGCTGTTCAGCGCACCGGGAACCTCAACTTCGAGTGAGATTCCGCTGGAAGAGCAATATGAAATGGGTTTGACGGATGGCTTGATCCGTTTTTCAATTGGGTTAGATAATGATATTCAGCGTACTTATGAAATGATGAAGGAATGTATGGTGGAACTTGGGGTTTTGTAGTGCTATTTCACAGAGATTCACGAAGGTTTCGCAGAGATTCGCCAAGTTTTATCGCTCCAATTTGTCATTTCGACGGAGGAGAAATCTTCGCGAGAAACTCGACAAAGATTGATTTTCGTTGCGGAGATACTTACGGAGATTTCTCCTCCGTCGAAATGACATAAAATATGATACAAAATAAAAAAGCCGTTCTGAGTAATCTCAGAACGGCTTTCAAATATAACTTTTTACTTCTTACATCTAACTTATAACTTCTCTACAAAGTTTAGTTTACTATTCTTTCTGCTATAAGTAAAATAAATAAACAATCCGATTAATAACCAGATTGTGAAATAAATCCAGTTCCAAACGCTTAATTCGGCCATCATGTAAAGGCAGCAAATAAGTCCTAATAATGGAATTAAAGACAGGTTTTGTCTGAAAGACCAAACGGCTAATCCAACCAAAACGAATAAGAAAATCCACATTGGGATTTTATGCTTGAATAAACTGAAACCTGATTCGTATTTCAGTGAATCATCGATTGGCAAGCCTTTTACAACTTCGGCATATTTTGCGTCGTCATCCTGATATTGACTTAATAAATGTTCTAAATCTGATGTCCCTGAAGTTTTATTTTGTACATCAATATTTTTTAAATAACTGAAAACTTTTTCAGATTCTGTTTTATCTAAAGAAGTAATGATTGTCGTTGCATCATTAATCTGTGCTTCGTTATTAATGAAAGCCATTGTTGCTTTATTATTGAACGCAAAAGCATAATACAATCCTGCAATCATTAAAACAGGCAAAATATATTTTGAATTTACATACGGCGTTTTGAATTTTCCTCTTGGAATTTCAGGTTTGTTCTGTAACACCAAAACTCCTGCACAAACCAATACAAAGGCAAATAAAGTTCCGATACTGCATAAATCCGTAACCATTGTTAAGTTCAGAAATAAAGCCGGAACTGCGACCACAAAACCGGTTACGATAGTGGCAAATGAAGGCGTTTTGAATTTTGGATGTACTGTAGAAAATTTCTTTGGCAATAAACCATCACGGCTCATACTCATCCAGATACGCGGCTGTCCCATCTGGAAAACCAATAAAACGCTCGCCATGGCAATTACTGCACTGACTGCAATAATTCCTGACATCCATTTTAAGTCTAATTTATCGAAAACAAATGCTAAAGGATCTCCAACATTTAATTCGTTATAACGCACCATTCCAGTTAAAACCAGGGCAATGGCAATATATAAAATGGTACAAATGATAATCGCCCACATCATTCCGCGTGGTAAATCACGCTGTGGATTTTTACATTCTTCTGCAGTTGTAGAAATCGCATCAAAACCAATATAAGCAAAGAATACAGCTGAAACGCCTTTTAAAACCCCGCTAGCCCCATTCGGCGCAAACGGATCCCAATTGGCGGTATCTACATAAAAAACTCCTACTGCAATTACCAAAAGGACAATACAAAGTTTCACCACCACCATCACATTACTCGCATTACGGGATTCTTTCATCCCTCTGTACACCAAAGCTGTAATTAAAACAATGATAAATAAAGCAGGTAAATCGGCAACAAAATGGAAAGAACCAATCGTTGGCGCTGTTTCCCAGGCTGTATAAGCTGCCTGTAAAGAAGAACTTAAATTTTCAAATGATTTTCCACTTTGAATTAATGCCGTGGCATCTTTAAACCCATTGGAAGCTGTTAGATAATCCATCTGGATCCATTCTGGTAAATGAATTCCGCCACTCTGGAGCAGTCCTGTAAAATAATCACTCCACGATATCGCGACCGTTATATTTCCAACGGCATATTCCATAATTAAGGCCCAACCGATTATCCAGGCAATGATTTCTCCAAAAGCAACATACGAATACGTATAAGCGCTGCCTGAAACCGGAACCATGGAAGCAAATTCGGCGTAAGCAAAAGCAGCAAAACTACAGGCCAGAGCGGTAAATAAAAACAGAAAAATAACGGCTGGTCCGCCATCAGCACTGGCTTTTCCGATGGTACTAAAAATACCCGCACCCACAATAGCTGCAATTCCAAATGCTGTTAAATCCCTCGTGGTTAAATGCTTTCCTAATGCATTATGACCATCTGCTTCGTTCTTTGCAACTTGCTTCAGAATATCCTGTACCGTTTTTTTTCTAAATAAACCTGATAATGCCATATATGGTTTTGCTATTAAAAATTAATATATTTCGGGCTTTGTGCTTTTATTTTGCAAATAATGCAAATTTTATCCTGAAATCAAATATATAAAACGATTTTGTTTTATTGCAAATTATTTTTGCTGCCAGGTACCAAATTAGAAAGTTTTTTTTAGCCACGAATTACACTAATTTCCCTAATTATTTTTTTGCCACGGATTAGATAGATTGTGATTGATTATTTTTTCGCCACGAATTTCACGAAATGGCACGAATAATTTGTGTGAATTCATGAGATTTGTGGCAACTTTTTAATCCTTTAAATCCTGTAATCTGTGGCAAAACTTTTTCTTAAGCTCATTTTTTAGATTTATTCTTGTCATAAATTAAAAGATTAACGACAGATTTTTTAATCCTGTTATAATTACTAGATTTACACTTCCCAAAAAACCATTCCATAATTTAAAACAGCATCCAAATGAAGAAACTGCTTTTACTCTTATTCTTAATCTCTTCCAGTATTTTTGCACAGGAAAATATTGATATTGAAAATTTAAACTGGCTGCCCAACTCGCATTCCTTTTGGGTAAATGATCAAAATAACGTGGTGGTTTATGATGTTGACAAACTCAATCAAAAAAATACTATTTTAACAGAGGATCAATTAAAAAAATCAGGTTTTAACGGAGAAATAGAAGAATTGGTCTGGAATGAAAACAAGACAAAAGTATTAGTTTATACCAATTCGAAAAAAGTTTGGAGAGCCAATACTAAAGGCGATTATTGGTTTTTTGATCTGTCAACCGGCAAAGGAAGGCAATTAGGAACAAGTCTGGAAAAATCATCCCTGATGTTTGCTAAATTTTCGAGCGACAATCAAAACGTAGCCTATGTTTCTCAACATAATATTTATCTTGAAAATTTAAATTCGGGAAAAATAACTCCTTTAACCACAGATGGAACCGACAAAATCATAAACGGAACTTTTGACTGGGTTTATGAAGAAGAATTAGCTGCCAGAGATGGTTTTAGATGGAATCCTGACGGGAAAAGCATTTCGTTTTGGCGTGTAGATGCATCAAATACTAAATTCCATTTAATGATCAATAATACAGATGCCCTTTATCCATTTATTGTTCCGGTAGAATATCCTAAAGCAGGAGAAAAACCATCGTCAGTAAAAATTGGGGTAATTGACATTGCATCTTTACAAACAAACTGGCTAAATATTCCCGGAGAACCTGATAATAATTATCTCGTTCGAATGGAATGGATGAACAATCAAAACATCATGGTGGTACAATTGAACAGAAACCAAAATCAGGCTTCTATCTATAAATGCGATGCCAAATCAGGGCTAACCGACTTAATTTATCAGGAAAAATCAGAATCCTGGATCGATGTATTTGACATTTCTTCAGGAGAATATGATGTTTTTCCGTGTCAATTTGTAGATAACGGAAAGGCTTTTTTATGGAGTTCAGATGCTGATGGCTGGATGCACATTTACAAAATCAGCAGCGACGGTAAATCGAAAAAATTGATTACTACCGAAAATTTTGATGCTTATTACAAAGCATACAATCAGGAAACAAAATCGATTTATTTTATAGCCAGTCCAAAAGATGCTACACAGCGTTATTTGTATGAAACCAATTTAAATACAAAGAAAACACAACGCGTGACATCAAAAGAATTTGAAGGAACAAATGAATACCGTTTCTCAACAGACGCCAAATATGCCAAACACACCAATTCAAACATCAATCGGGATTACAACACGCGATTAGTGGCCTTATCCGGTCATAAAAAAATAGTGCCCGCTGCTGCCGATTCTTTTTCAGCACCAAATCGCAATTATGCAATGGAGAAGTTCAAAGTTAAAACTGTGGATGGAATTGAAATGGACGGAATTATGGCAAAACCTTTAGATTTTGATGCTACTAAAAAATATCCCGTGTTTTTTTATGTTTACGGAGAGCCAATGGCTTCTGTAGCAAATGACGAACCGTATTTTTATCCCTTTATTGCCACTTTAATTCCGGAAGGTTATATCGGAATTGCAATGGATAACAGAGGAACTCCTGTAATGAAAGGTACAAAATGGAGAAAATCAATTTACAAAAACATCGGAATTATCAATACGCACGATCAGGCAATGGCAGCCAAAGAGGTTTTAAAATGGAACTTTATTGATGCTGACAGGGTTGCCATTCACGGATGGAGCGGCGGTGGCGCTGTAACTTTAAATTTAATGTTTCAGTTTCCTGAAATTTACAAAACCGGAATTGCTATTTCGGCAGTAACGGACCAGCATTTTTATGATAATATCTATACGGAAAGATATATGGGTTTGCCAGCTGAAAATGAAGCCACTTACGTTCAGGCCTCGCCGGTAACGCATGCCAAAAACCTGAAAGGAAATTTATTATACATTCACGGAACCGGCGATGACAATGTACATTATAAAAATGCCGAAGTTTTAATTAATGAACTTATCAAATATGCTAAAATGTTTGATTTGATGATTTATCCGAATCGTTCCCATAGTATTTATGAAGGAGAAGGAACAACAAGACACCTTGTCGATACATTCACAAAATACATTAGAGAGCATTCTCCTCCCGGAGCCAAATAGTTTCTTTTAAGAATTTTACAGACCGCAAAGAAGATTTATTATAACAGAGAATTCACAAATGTTTCTGCCACAGATTAAACGATTCGCACAGATTTTTTTTATTCATTGTAATCCTGTAATCTGTGGCTAAACTTTTTCAACACAAGAAACACCTATAATCATAATCAAATATTAGTCAGGATTTTATAAGCTTTACATTGTAACTTTTTTCTGAAACAGCTTACTAATAAGTTAGTATCTAATTTAAAGAATCAATTTATGGGAAAAATTTCAAGACGATCATTTGTGAATAAATTTGGAATTGGTGTTGGAGCATCAGTTGTCATGACCACACTCCCTTCTTTTTTGACAGAAACAGAACAGAGCCAAAAAACCTACACCGGAAAAAAATTAAATATTGCACTTTGTGGTTTGGGAAATTATGCCTCCATGCTGGCTGAAGGAATTCAGGTTTCTGAATATTGCAATCTGGCAGGAATTGTTACCGGTACACCATCAAAAGCTGAAAAATGGAAAAGCAAATATAACATTCCTGAAAAAAACAGCTACAATTATGAAAATTTTGACACGATCATAAACAACAAAGATATCGACCTGGTTTATATTGTTGTACCCAATGGGCTGCACAAAGAATTTGCTATCCGTGCTGCAAAGGCAAAAAAACATGTTATAACAGAAAAACCAATGGCAATTACTGTCAAAGATTGTGAAGAGATGATAAAAGCCTGCAACGACAATAATGTACAATTGGCTATTGGCTATCGTTTGCATTATGAACCGACTCATTTAGAAATTAAGCGATTAGGACAGGAGAAAGTTTTTGGACAAGTCCGATTTATAGAAGCTTCCCTTGGTTATAAAATACATGATCCGCTTGATACAAAAAGTACTGTAAATTTTAATGATCGAAACGAATGGAGACTCAACAAAAAATTATCAGGAGGTGGTCCGTTAATGGATTTAGGGGTTTATTGTATTCAAGCCAGCCGTTATATTTTGGGTGAAGAGCCAATTGCTGTTACGGCACAATTTGGCACTGTATATAACAAACAAATTTTTGCTGAAACAGAAGAAAGCATTTCATGGCAAATGGAATTCCCAAGCGGTGCTGTTGCAAATTGCAATACTTCTGTTAATTACAATGTTGACAGATTGTATGCATCTGCAGATGAAGGTTCATTTGAGTTAAGTCCCGCTTTGAGCTACGGACCATTTGAAGGAAAATCATCAAACGGACCATTGAAATTCCCTGTTATCAACCGACAGCAAATGCAAATGGATGAAATCGCGAAATTATTATTAGAAAACAAAAAACTGCCTAACCACATTACGGGAGAAGAAGGTCTGAAAGACATTAAGGTTATTAATGCAATTTATAAAGCTGCCGAAACCGGAATGAAAATTTCACTGAAGTAAAGAAATGTTTTTAGATGCGGATGAAACGGAGTTATAGGGATTGACGCTGAGTTTTTCTTTCACGCAGATTTAAAAAGATTTAAGCAGATATGTGCAGGTTTATTATTCAATAAGCTTAAAAAATCTTATTAAATCTGCTATAATCTGCAAAATCTGCGTGAAATTTGACACCGATTAAAGGATTAAAAAATCCGCCTAAATCCGTTTCATCCGCGTTCCCTATCTCATTTCAAACAGCTTCTCAAAATACTCACCGGATGCTGCGCTTCTCTACTCGTTCCGTCATAAATTTGGTGGCGGCAGCTTGTCCCGGCAGCGGCTATTTTTACATTTTCTGCCGTGGCTCTTACTTTTGGGAATAACGTATCTTCTCCCATTTGCATACTCACCTGATAATGTTCTTTTTCGTAACCAAAAGATCCTGCCATTCCGCAGCAACCTGAGTTATAAATCGTGACTGTATTGTTTTTAGGTAAATTCAGCATGGCGAAAGTCGCTTCAATCGAACTCAATGATTTCTGATGGCAATGTCCATGAATCTTAACTTCTTTCTTCTCTTCCGAGAAGGAATCAGGCGTTATTTTACCATCAATAATTTCTTTTTTAAAGAATTCTTCGATTGTAAAGGTATTATATGAAAGTTCTCTCGCCACTTCCTTATCATCTGCCAAACGCAAATACTCATCTCTAAAAGTCAAAATTGCCGAAGGTTCAATTCCGATTAATGGTGCTTTCGTGGAAATTAAATCTTTAAAAATATTCACGTTGATATTCGCAATTTTCTTCGCTTCTTCCAGGAAACCTTTTGACAAATAAGTCCTTCCGCTTTCTTCGTGATTGACAACCAAAACTTCGTAACCTAATTTGGTCAATAATTCGAAAGTATCAATTCCGATATTGACGTCGTAGTAATTCGTGAATTCATCATTAAACAAATACACTTGTCCGTTTGGGAAATCCTGATTTTGTTTCTTCTGATTCTCAAACCATTTCCTAAAAGTCTTTTTCGCCAATAGCGGAACTTGTCTTTCGGGCGCAATTCCCATACTTTTTTTAACGAGAGATTGATTCGAAATAAAGTTGGTTATCGACGGAAACAAGCTTCCCATTTTATTCAGTTTTGCATTGTGTGCAAAAATTTTGCTTCGGGTCGAGAATCCGTTTGCTTTTTGATACTGGTATAAAAATTCGGCTTTAAGCGTAGCAACGTCCACATTACTAGGACATTCACTGGCACAGGCTTTACAGCTCACGCACAACTCAAAAACTTCGTATAATTCTTTCTGGTCGAATTTATTTTCCTTTTCAGAATACGTTAAATATTCGCGTAGCGCATTCGCTCTCGCACGCGTTGTTTCCTTTTCGTTTTTGGTCGCACGATAACTCGGACACATTGCTCCTCCTGCCGATGGTAATTTTCTACAATCTCCGGAACCATTGCATTTTTCGGCAGCACGCAAAATCCCTAAACTGTCTGAGAAATCCTGAAATGTTTTAATATCCGGCTCTACCCGACCCGAAATCACACGATGGTTTTCATCCATTTTCAAGGCGTTTACAATCTTCCCAATATTCAAAACCGAATTCGGGTCAAACGCCAATTTGATTCTTTTCAGTAATTCGTAATTGGTTGCACCAATCATAAACGGAATAAACTCCCCGCGCACAATTCCGTCGCCGTGTTCCCCGCTTAGCGAACCTCTGTATTTTTTTACCAAAATTGCCACATCTGTCGCAATAGTTCTAAAGAGTTTTAAGTCAGATGTTTTCTTCAAATTCAAAACCGGACGCAAATGCAGTTCTCCCGCACCCGCATGTGCATAGTAAATTGCGCCTTGTCCGTGACGTAACATCATTGCTGAAAATTCGGCAATATAAGCAGGCAAATCACTCAATTCAACCGCTGTATCTTCAATAGAATCGGCTGCTTTATTGTCTCCAACAATACTTCCTAACAGTCCGAGACCGGCTTTTCTAAGTTCGTTTACTTTTTCAATATCCGCTCCGTAAATTTTCACAAGCGCATAACCAAAGTTATTTCTTTCTAAATCGGCCACTAAAGCATTGGCTTGGTTTTCGGCATCGTCCGGATCGTGCGATGCCACTTCAAACATCATAATCGCTTTCGGCTCACCCTGCAAAAAGAACCTGTTTTTTACATGTTCCCGATTCGTTTTGGTACAATCCAAAATCGTATCGTCGATCATTTCGCAAGTGTACAAATGATGTTTCATTGCCACAACAACAGATTCCAGCGATTCCTGAATACTATGATAATGCGCCACGACCATAATATTATGTGCAGGCGGTAAATCGTCAACTTTTAAAGTGATTTCGGTTGTAAAGGCCAAAGTTCCTTCACTTCCGCAAAGTAATTTTCCGATATTAATTGTTGGTTCGGTTCCTCCAAATAAATCCGATTTTAATAAAATATCAACCGCATAACCCGTATTTCTTCTGTGAATTTCGGGTTTCGGAAACTCTTTTACAATTTCTTCCTGCGTTGCCTTAACCGAAAGTTCGTCGTAAAGGCTTTTATATATTTTATTCTCTAAAGTTTCGCCTTTGGTTTTTTCGATAAATTCAGCGGAAGTCAGTTCGTTAAAAACCACTTCAGAACCATCGCTCAAAATTCCTTTGATTTCTACAATTTTATCGCGTGTCACGCCATACCGAATCGAAGTTGTTCCTGATGAATTATTCCCCACCATTCCGCCAATCATACAGCGGTTTGAAGTTGAGGTATTTGGTCCGAAGAATACACCGTGTGGTTTCAGGAATAAATTCAGTTCATCGCGGATTACGCCCGGCTGAACCGTAACTGTTTTTTTAATCGGATCGAAATCCAAAATCTTGGTAAAATTCTTCGAAACATCAACTACAATTCCGTCACCAACTGTTTGTCCGGCCAAAGAAGTTCCGGCTGTTCTTGGCGTAATCGAAATATGATGCTGCGCCGCAAACCGAATTACTTTACTAATATCTTCTATCGTTTTAGGCACGGCAACAGCTTTTGGTTTTATCCGGTACACCGAAGCATCCGTCGAATAAAGCGTTTTATGAAGATCATCATATAAAAGTGTGCCTTCTAAAGATTCTGATAATTGTTGTAACTCTTTAATTATTGACATTATAACTGAATTTATGGCCTAAAAATGAATTACAAAAGTAGTTTTTTTTTGGGTTCAGAGGTACAAAGGAATAAAGGTTCAGACGTTTTTTCCACGATTGTCACCCTGAGCGGAGTCGAAGGCTTTTGAAAATTGGAATTTGGAGTTTATTTATTGAAATTTAACCGAATTTTCATTTTATTCAGCAATTCCATAGCTTCTTTCCATTTATTAAAATTAGACACATAAATTTCACGGTATTGAGCTATGATGTCCTGATGTTTGGTTTGAAATTCCACATTCATTTCATCATTCGAATTGCGGTCTCTAAAAACAGTTTCAAAATTAAAGACATTCCCCACCATCATTTTATAATCTGCCACTAAATCCTGATGTCTTTTTGAATTCAGAATTGGTTTTATTTCGGCATTATAAAAAGCCATAGCTGTTTCGTTTACCGCCAATCCATGCTGAATCCAATTTTGTTCCAGAGCGTCTTCTTCATATTTAAAAAAGTCAGTGACAAGTTTATCCGAAAACCATTCCGGCAGCTCTATGTTGGGTGGATCTTCGTCCGAAAGTTCATTCGACTTACTGTGAAATTGCGAATTCGGAATCATCGACGAATTATACAAATACCATTCAGAGTCCATAATTAAATAAATGATATTCCGTGTTTTGAGTTTCGCAAGCCACGTTCTGTAACGCACCGGGCTTTTAGGAAACAACCCCGGATCGATAACCATTTTCCTGACTTTAGTGCCAATTCTTACCTTTATAACCGGAGCTACATGATAGCCCCAGTCTATTTTTCCAGTTGGAGAGATGTTTTTTTTATCGGCAAACGAAATCAATCTGGAACTCGTCATCGAATACACTACAGGCGCAAATGCCCAGATTTTAGCACATTGGTACCCTTTAGATTCTAACAACAGCTTGATGTAATGCGAAATATTATGGCAGTTAGCTTGCTGGTAACCAAAAGGAAGCCCTGACTTTATGATTTCAGAGAATAGTGTATTAGCCGTATCCAGGTCAAGCACAGAAGCTTTTCTGGGTGTTAAAAGAGGATGCCTTTTGATAGTGTTCTAGTTTTAAAAAATGAATTTCAACCATTTTGTTGCCAAGTAAAGTTAGCGAATTTCATGGTGAACTATTCTTTCTGAAATCAAAATTCTGAAGTAACAAATCTGGTTTTAAGGATTCCATAATTATCTGCATCAGGAATCAATATTTTCTAATTTTATGAAAGAATATTACTAAATCCTAAAAATAATTTAAATTCAAAAATCAAGATAACAGATTTTTATATGCCCAACTGTCACAAGCTTTTCAGATAGCTATCGGAAGAAGGTATAGAAATTTGGAATTTTAATTACTGAAATTTTCAGAAGCTGGTTCCTGCTGTACGCTGTATCTTTTATGCCGAACCCCGGCACAAAAGGATGCCGCTTTCATCAGGGCTAGGGCTGTTGGTTTTATAAGAGAATTTGGAAATTAATCTAAACTTAAAATGATTCCTGAAGAACTCTGTATGATTTAAAAACACATCCAAAAACAGTTCCCTCAATCTTCTCTAGAATTACCCAATCCAATATTCCTTTATTTATAAGTTGATATAATTCATATTCAATATATTCAGCACTATAATTTAATTTCTGGTAATCAGGATTCGTTCTAATAAACTCTGAAAATTTCCATTGCGAAAACTGGATTTCATTTATAGCAATGTCATACACATAAATAATTCCGTCTTTTTTTGTTGTGCAGCCACTTCCATGAAACCAGTATTCAATTCCGTCAATAGTTCCTTTTCTTTCAAAAAAAGTAACCGAAAATGAACATGGATTGATGTTCGTTTTATATTTATCTTTTAATAAAGTTTCAAAAGCTCTTATAAAATTGATGTAGTCAGTTAAAATTTCTTTGATCATAGTTTTATAGAAATATCATATTAACTAATCGTTTTATAATTTCAAATAGAAGAACCATTATCCCAACTCCTGCAATAATATAGACTCGCCAACTACGCATTTTAGTAATTGAACTCATTCGCAAATTTTCTTTTTCTAATTCTTTAGATTCTTTAATGTCTCCCGATCTTATCCACCAAATTAATAATGCTAAGAATATGACTCGCCAATTAGAACAAAAATATTTTCGCCTTGTAAGTGTTTCATTTAATCTATTGTTCTTTTAAATACTAAACAGCGTTTGCAACGCACTGATCACGTAATTGACACTTCCAATCTCCTTTTTAGTAAAATGTCCAAATTGTTCCAAATGAAAAAATTCAGCTTTTAAACTTTTAAAAACATCATTTAGTTTTTGCTTAATTTCTTCTAAAGAGTATTCTTTTTCCTTTGGAATTATACAATCGATACTTGTCCCATATTTCATTTTTAAATACTCTGAAAGAAACACAGAACTAAAATATTATTATACACTTAACTTACTGTTACCACTCAAAGCAATAAAGAATAAAACGAATATAAATACAGCAATGATTAGAGAAGCAGATCGCAAATGCTTATTCACTTTATTTTGAATTTTGTAAGTAATCGTAAACAAATACAGAATGAGTCCAACAAAAAATAAAACAAATGTTGAAATTACCATAGAAAGTGTTTTTTCACCTACTGCAACTCGCCTAAGTGTTGTAATTTCTTCTACCGTGAAGAAAAAATAAAATAAAAACCAAACCCAATATAAAAAATGCGACACGTATGTTAATGTTGATTTCATGCTTTTATTTAATTGTTATTCGGCAATATTTCCAGCAAAGATAGCATGAATTTGCAATCTCTGTCGACAAAGTATTAGACACAATTAAATTATATACTTTGTGGGCACAGATTGCAATCCGTGCTAGAAGATTTATTAATAAATTTTATCTTCACAAAATATATTCTACCAGTCTACAACTGTTTATAGTGATAAAAGTTGGTACAGTACTATCAATAACTTTATATTTTCCAGACATTGATTTTTTAAATAGTTAACAGTTTTACAAGCTACTTTGATTTAATCATCCGCGTTGCAAACGCTACGGTTTTGTTTACATAATTTAAGTAGGTAATCGATGCAATCGAGCACCAGAGAACGTGGGCAAACGAGCGCTAGTTGGAGGTTTTCGATAATTGATGCAGAATAAGATTTAGAATTTAGCACACATAAAAGCCATTAACCCAACTGTACCAGTTATCATTAATATCATACTTATCCACATACATAAAGAACCATAAAAATTATAGACTTTTATTTTCTTATTATATATTTCTATATCAAGTTCTTCATCATTATCTTCATCTTTAAAAGCGATAACTTGTTCCATCATTGCAGCATTATGGAAAACATTAAAACTACAAAATTGAGATAAAAAATTAAAAATGATTGAAACAGCAAAACACATCCCAAAAACTTTTAAAGAAGCATCAATTGGTTTGTCGTGCTCATATAAAAACTTAATTAATTCTAATGAGAGATAAATTCCTGCACCATCAAAAGTCACTAAGAGATAATCAAATCTTTGATGAGAAGCTCTAAAATCATCCCAATTTCTTTTATTAAATTCTTTTATATATTTCTCGCTTTTTTTTGATTGGATTTCTTTCATAATTATTAATAAAGTATCTTAAAACTATTAATTAAATATAATTTTCCCCACCCACTCTAAGTATTTTTAATTTTTATTGCGTCGACTTGCTAGTGATTTTCAATATAAAGAAAACTTGATAAAACATTTATTTAAGTTATTTTGATATTAAATAGATTATTAATTTTTTCATTTTCTATTCTAGATTTACTTTCAACTTCATTGTAAAAATTTTTGGTTTCAACCTCTCTTTTTAATGATGCCTTTCTTTCTAAAACATTTTTTTCTAATTGTTCTTCCAATTGATCTTTTTCATAATGCCTTAATATTTCAACAGAAACATTTTTTGGTAAAAATTTATATAGCAAAATAGATTCCATCCTTTTTACCTCAGTATAAACTACATCTTCATAATCCTCCAAATCTTCCATATCATTTTTATACATATCCATAAGTTCTTTTTCTTTTTCGTTTGCAATTCGTGTTACTAAACTTACTAACCTATTTTGATTCTCATCATTTTCAATGAACTCTTCAAATTTATAATTAAGTTTTCTAAAAAGCTTAGAAAGCTTAAATGCGGTACTATGGTTATCAATTTGTTCAATATAACTTACAATAAAAGTTGAAAAATTTAATTGTAAAAATGCCTTTGACTTAGAATATTTATCAAGATTGTCTAAAAAAAGTTCAATCCCTTTTCTTACCCACCATATTTGATTAAAATTTATTTTTTTTAATTGCAAAAGCAGGACATCATCAATATCCAAATCTTTACAATATTTAATTAAAATTTCAATCTTATATCCATTAAATTTATAATCTTTATATTGATCTAAACTATCATATCTATCGTTATAAATGTTTTTTAGTAGCAAGTTTTGAAGTTCTATTTCAAATTCAAAATTATCTTTTTCGGGATTAAATATTTCTAATTGCTCAAGAAATATTACTGATTGTAAAATAGCTTTTTTTACAGAATAATTACTATTTATATACTTAATCAAGAAATCAGAAATACTAGGATTAACAAAATTAAAATGTTTTATTTTTTTATCGAAATTGACTATTGAAGAAACGATAAATCCATTCATTAGATTTTTAACCGATTTTTCAAATTGTTCAACTGAAATCTCTTTATTATTTTTCTTTTTTTCAAAAGCAAGTCGTTTTTCAAAAGCTAAATTTAAACTATCTTCATTAATACCTCTTTGGAAGGTAAAAATTGTTTGCAGAAGGCATCTATCTAAATATTCAATCTGATTTTGATATGAATCTAACCAAATTTCTTTAGGATGCATAATGCTCTTAGTTACAAATTCCTTAAATTCAAATTTTGAAAATCCTTTAATTCTCTCCTTTTTTGTAATAAATTCAATTATACGTGGGGTATAATTGTTATGATTAATTATCCACATATAAAATTTATCTTCTATTATTGCTTGAAAAAATTTATTCTCTAAATTTTGAAAAAATAAATGATTATATAAAATTTCAGCCTTTTCTAATTTTGTATAAGAATCTAAAATAATCTCATATTTTCCAGAGTCTATTTTTGATCTCTTTAATTTTTCTGATTTTGCCCTAGCTTGTTCAAGTATAACAGTCCGTGTAGATAAAATTATAAATTTATTTGGTTCATCTTTGATACGCTCTACAAAATTAGAAATTTCACTTTCTTTTTGACTTCCGGAAATTATTTCATAGTAAACTTCGCCTAAAAAATCATCGAAATAAAATATTTGCTTTTCATCTTCATCTAATGAGATAACATCTTCCGCTTCACGAATTGTATTTATTAAGTAAATTTTAAATTCTGATTTAGCTTTTTCATATATTAAAGCTTCTGCAAGTGTTGTTTTTCCGATACCAGGTTGTCCTGCTATTAAAAGTAATTTCTCTTTAGCCAGTACTTTATTTGCTTCATCAAAGTTTTTTGTTAAGACATAAAAAGGAATTTTAGACTTAATTCTTTTAAGATAACTTTTCGTTCTGCCCTCGATAGCATTATTTAATATCGTCGAAATAATTTCTATACTTGAAAACCATAATTTAAAGTGTTTCTTTTCTATGTCTTTATGTTTACGCAATAATTTATTTAAATCCTCATTTCCAAAAATATCATTAGCAGAAAGAATAAAAGGAGAAAATATTTCTTTAATCTGATCCTTATCATTACTTGAAAGTTCCAAAGATGTTGAAAATATATATCTATCAGGTTTTAATAAGATAACTTTTTGGACTTCTTCCTTTTTTAATTTGCTAATTAATTTTTTAAAATCTGTTTTTAAATAATGTTTTGCTTGAACTATTATCGAATTTTTATTCTCACCTGTTGAATATCTTAAATCAATTCCCCTATCTTTCCCATCTTTAAAATTTTGAAGTTCTAAAGAATATTCTTCATTTAGTAGATCAAGTGTTAAAACTTCGAAATCTTTATCATTAATTGTTGAAAATGAATATGTATTCATAAAGCAATTTTATATTAAGGGAATAAGAAGAATTATTGTTACAATCTAAATTCTATTTTGCTAAACCAAGATACAAATTAAAATTAATGCTTACACTACAATATAATTATCATCCTCAGATTGTATGTATTTGATTAATTTAAAGTATTAATACTTTGATATAAATCTCTCAAGTGATAAACAGACATATCAATTAATGGCTCAAACATAAAAGCATTAATATGTATATTTTCAGGAGTCATTAAATTTACTCTATCCAACAACTCTACAGCTGAACTATCCGGAAATTTTCCCTTATAATTTGCAAATAAGACACTTGTTTGATTTGATGTAATTTCTTCTAAATTTAATTCTGGCATTTTTTTTATTAAATATTCTTCTGCCCTAATTCGAATCGCTATTGCAAGGCAAATTTTATTTTCCAAATGAACTTCATTTATATTATTCTCTTCACAAATTGAATTTGCAGTAGAAATTATAAAATCTAAAAAATTATCATTTTCCTTATATATTGTCTTCCCTGTGAGCTTTACTAATCTAGATTTATAAATATTAAAAATATCTTTAATTTGTAATGACTTTGAAACAGTTTTTAAATGCAAACAACTTGTTAAAGTTAAATAATCTTCACAACTATTAGATTCGGTATATTCGATTATGTTTCTAACAAATGCTATTAAGCTTATGAAAATTTTTGGCTTATTATAATTTTTTATAAAATAAGCAAAAACATCATTTCTATATTGTCCATTATGAAGTTTAACAGTTCTTTCATCTGATTTTGTTGCCATATATACTACTTGTGGAGGCAAACTTAATCTTGATGCAATTGTACGGTAAAAATCAAAATTATGTGTCAAAATTATCATCCTAAAAGTATTAGAAAGATGTAAATCCTTTATATATTCAATAATTGCATATTTATTTTTGTAATCGAATGAATCTGCGATATCATCAAAAATAATAAGATTGTTTTCTGCGTTAGATTTACGTGATTCAATTTCAAATAAAAATTGGAGAATAAAATAAGCTCTTTGCTCTCCTTTACTTAAGATACTTAAAAGATTATCTCTCTTTTGCCGAACGGGTTCTTCATTTTTTATAACATAGTCAAATTCTAAACTTGCCGTTTCTTGTTTTAAGATTACATCCTCATGATTTGTTAATATCACTTTAAATGGCACATAAAAGCGTGAATTAAAGGTTTTTATTATACTCTTCCACAATAAAAATTCTTTCTTAGCCTCGTTAATTATTTTTTCTAGGGCAACTTTTTTTTCTTTATAATACTCTGCTAATTCTTCTGATTCGCCTTTAATTTGGGACAAATAATTTATCCATACTTTTTTTTGAAAGCCATCATAATCTTTTAATTCTACAAGAATAAGATTATCCTTTTCAACTACTTTTTTGAAAGAACGTAATTCAGTATTGGCCCCAATCGCTTTATCAATTTTATCAAATGATTGTTTTAATTTTGTGTCATTAATAATCTTATCTATTTCCGCTTCAACAATCACTTTTAACGATTCTGAATTATTGATTTCTGTACCGTCTTCCAACACAAATTTATGTCCCGCTTCAAAAAATGAATTATCTTCAATTGATTTTAAAATTTCGTTTGCTTGATAAGTTCCAAAGGAATTAGTGCCAGTCTGTTTAAAGAAACTTGATTCGGAAAGCAATTTTTTATAATTAGAAATATACTGATCTAATATTGGCTGGCTTTTTTCTAAGAATTTTTTGACATTACTTTTTTTATCAAACACATCATTATACTTAAAGTTATATTTCTCAATTTTTGATTTAAGATTCTCTTTTTCTTTTAGGACAACTTCAAAAAATGTATTCGACGAATTTTCTGAAAAACTATTTATTAATTCAGTTTCACAATCAGTACTTTGCGAAACAGTTTTTAACTTTTTTAAATATTCATTCTTTTGATTGTTTAGATCCGAATATATTTCATCATATTTTTTCTTTAGTTCTTTACTAGCCAAGAAACTGCTAACTTTGTTTGAAGCATCAAAACTATTATCTTCAGCATTTAATACAAGTATATTTTCTGGATTTATAATTGAATTATCTACAAGGATTTCATACTTTGAATTTTTATCTGTATAAATTCTATCACAAGGATTTTTTTTAACCTCATTCTTAGAAACCACATCAAAAGTTCTTGCAAAAGAAGTTTTCATGGTTCCATTTGGAGCATAAATTAAAAATGTATTTGACTTTAAATCCTCAAACTTAAATTCATGATTTAATTTTCCAATACCAAAACAGTTTTCAAGATCTACATTAAGTTTTTTCATTGTGCGATAGTTAAATTAGGTTGTCAAAGACAAAAGTTGATTTTTTTAAATTAACTTCTTTACGGAAAACCATATTTTATGATTTTAATATTCCTTATCAAAAATATTAATTAACGAATCTAAATAACCAAGTACTAATACCTGATTTTATTCCACAAAAAAAGCCCAACCAAAACAGTTGAGCTTCACATTTTATAAAATTAAAGAACTTACTTCTTCTTCTTCTCTGCCAGCAACTTCTCCAATTTCTCTTTCGTTTCCGGAATTGCCTGCAGCGTTAAAGCTTTTTTGAAACTTTCTATTGCTTTTGGTTTATCGCCTTTTTCAAGATACAAATCACCAAGAGAATCATAACAATTGGCACTTTCGGGATAGTTGGCAGTGTTTAGTTTAAATAAGTTTTCGGCCTTTTTTAATTGTTTAGCACCCATCATTTGGTAACCCAGATTATTAATTTGGATTTCACCCGGCATAACGGTATATCCCATTTGTTCAGAAACATTTTTGTAGTGCGCCACCAATAAAGCATCTAATTTAAAATCAGGATTTTTTAATTCACTGTCGTAAATTTTAAGTTTGTAGAAATCAAAAATAAATCGGAGCGCATCATATTCTCCAATCAATCGAACAGAAGGATGATTGTCGTCTTCGTAAAATTTGTGTTTGAAACGCAATTGGTTCTTTTTGTTTTTAGAAAGATCTTTAATAAATTCTAAATTACTGCGAATAAGTCCTGTATTACCGCTTGTATCTTTTTGCACGCTTAATGTATCTACTCCTCTTTCTAAACGATTCGCCATAGCCATAAACAATGTTTTTCCTTTATAATTTTGAGTCGGTAAAATCGTTTTGGCTTCCTTCACCACTTTCTGATTGTCCCACCACAACGAAGCATCCAGGGAAACATATGAATTAAATAATTTCGGATTGTGCAGGAAAGTATTCATAACCGTCAAACCTCCAAGTGAATGACCAATAAACGTTTTATAAGATGTTGTTGGATAATTTGCATCGATATACGGAATCAATTCTTTTTCGATATACGCCATGAATTTTTCTCCACCGCCCACAACATTTGGTAATTCTTTATCTGTGCCGGTAGTTAAATCTACTAGTCTGTTTTCGTGCAGGATTCCAACCACAATCATTGGCGGACAAAGATCAGATTCCATCATGTGTTCTGTAATACTCACAACAGTATTGAAATTTTCACTTCCATCCAACAAATAAATCACCGGATAATGTCCTCTGTCCTTAATTTTATTTCCACCGTTACTATTAGGAATATGAATCCAGACTTTGTGCTCCTGTCCTAATATTTTTGAAGGAATGGTTTCTTCAAATCCTGTAGTAAAAGGATTGTTTTCCTGTGCTGTGATGCAAAAAGACATTAATAATAAGGCAAAAGAATAAAAAAATGTTTTCATAGAATTTCCATGTTAGCGTTTTGAATTTTTTTAGTGATTTAGATAAAATTCAACCTGTTTCAGTGAATTTCAAGACAAACTTAACTAAAAAATAAGTGGGTGAAATTATTCCGCATTAAGTTTTTCAACTTATTAATTGTAAAACTTTTTCCCCAACTTTAATACTTCGAAGATTTAAGTTATTTTTTTTCAAATATTCAATTTCTCCAATAAAAATTCCTTTTTCCCTACATTTATATTCAAAACATTCCGATTTTAGCGTTATCAAATAAAAACACTTCCTTAAAACATCATTTTAATGAATAAAAATATAAGCGCCCTTTACGAAATCGCTCAAAAAGAAACCCGAAAAATAATAGGTCTTATGTCGGGAACTTCGCTTGACGGACTTGATATTGCTTTATGCGAAATTTCAGGATCCGGCGAAAATACTGCCGTTACCATTCTGGAATTTGAAACCATAGCGTATTCAGAAGACATTAAAACCGAAATCCGTAAAGTGTTTGCCAAGAAAACAATCGCCTTTCAACATTTAGCTTTGTTAAACGAATGGATCGGAATTCTGCATGCCAATATGGTCAACGATTGTCTTCAAAAATGGAATATCCCCGCTGCAGAGGTTGACTTGATTGCCTCGCACGGACAAACGGTTTTACACGCTCCGAAGTTTTTACACCAGCAGGAAAAATTTCCAAATGCTACTTTGCAAATTGGCGATGGCGACCATATTGCAGTGAAAACCGGAATTATCACACTTTCCGATTTCAGGCAAAAACATGTTGCGGCAGGTGGCGAAGGTGCTCCTTTGGCTGTTTATGGAGATTATTTACTATTCAGCAAAAAAGGAGAAAACCGTATAATGCTCAACATGGGTGGAATTGCAAACTTTACTTATCTCCCCGCTTCCTTAAACGCCGAAGAAGTTTTTGTAACCGATACCGGGACCGCAAATACCTTAATCGACATTTTTACCAAACACTATTTCCCTGAAAAAAGTTATGATAAAGATGCTGAAATTGCAAAAACAGGAATCATAAATCAAACACTTTTACAAACTTTAAAAGAAGATAAATTCTTCACAAAAAGCTTTCCTAAAACCATAGGTCAGGAATTATTTAATGCTGAATTTGTACAATCGGCTCTTTCAAAAACAAACCTGACGAATATTTCGGCACCAGATTTGCTGGCTACCTTAACACGTCTTAGTGCCGAAACGATTGCCGAAGCAATTCTGTTTGTCGTAAAAAATACAGGAACACCAATTGAGGATTTTACGGTTTATATGTCCGGAGGCGGTGCAAATAATCCGTTATTAGTGAGTTGGTTAAAAGAATTACTGTCCTGCCAGTTTCAAAAAAGTGATGACCTCGGGATTTCCGGTGATGTGAAAGAAGCGGTTTTATTTGCCCTTTTGGCCAATGAAACGGTTGCCGGCGGAGATTATAACTTTGGTACAAACAAAGAAATTCCATCGGTGACAATGGGTAAAATTTCGATGCCTGATTAAAAAATAATATGCCACAGATTAAAAGATTTAAAAGTATTAATTCTGCATTTTCGATTTATTTTTTTGCCACGAATTACACGAATTTTCAATCAATATTAAAAAAAACAATTCGCGAAAATTTGTGTAATTTGTGGTAACTTTTTATTACCGCAGCTTAGAAAATTAATCCTTTTTAAATCTTTTAATCTGTGGCAAAAAATTAATTCGTGGAAATTCGTGGCAAAAAATAAAACCAAATAAATATCGTTCAAATTATAATTCCTGAATTATTTATTATAATCGACTAAAAAAACTATTTTTGATTTCTGTTAAAAAAGATTAAAATGCATAAAAACCAGCACTTCATATTCTCTATACTAATTTTACTTTTCTTTGGATGGAATGCCAATTCGCAGGAAAAAGCAAAACATCCTAAAAATGAATTCAGAGGTGTATGGATTGCTACTGTGGTAAATATTGACTGGCCTAAAATCAGTAGTGATGGTGTTGAAAAAGAAAAAGCTGATTATATTGAAATTTTAGATGCCTATAAAAAACTAAACTTTAATGCCGTAATTGTACAAGTCAGAAGTGTTGGCGATGCTTTTTATCCTTCAGAACTGGCTCCTTGGTCGCGTTTTTTAACGGGAAAAGAAGGTGTAACACCAAGTCCGTATTATGATACATTAGCGTGGATGATCGAGCAGGCACACGCAAGGGGGTTTGAATTCCATGCCTGGATGAATCCGTATCGTGCCACTTTCGATTTAAACAAAAACCTGCTAAGCCCAACTCACGATATTTTTAAACATCCGGAATGGATGATCGAATATGGCGGAAAATTATATTATGACCCTGCATTACCGGAAGTTCAGACGCATCTGACTAAAGTAATAAAAGAAGTGGTCGATAAATACGATATTGATGCCATTCATTTTGATGATTATTTTTATCCGTATGCCGTTCCCGGAAAAGTTTTTAATGATACAGCCTCCTATAAAAAATATGGTGCAGGCTTAAGTATTTCAGACTGGCGCCGTGCAAATGTCAGCAATTTTGTGCATACCATTTCTACGACTATCAAAGCAAGCAAGCCTTGGGTTCAGTTTGGAATCAGCCCATTTGGAGTTTGGAGAAATAAATCCGTAGATCCAAAAGGTTCAGACACGCAATCGACAGCAAATTATGATGATTTATATGCTGATCCTGTTTTATGGATGGACCAGAAATGGATCGATTATATCCTCCCTCAATTGTACTGGAGTATGAATAACCCAAGGGCATCTTACTCAAAATTAGTAAAATGGTGGGCTGAAAATTCAAATAATACTGCGGTTTATATTGGTCATGCATCCTACAAAATCAGAGCTGATGGTGATAAAAGCTGGAACTATATGAGCGAAATCCCAACGCAGGTCAATTATGCCAGAACATTTAAAAATGTATCCGGAAGTGCCTATTTTAGTGCTAAATGGTTCATGGACAAAAACTTCGATATTGTCCGCTATTTAGAAGAAAACCAATATAAATATCCGGCATTGCCTGCAGCAGTCCCAAACTTAAAACGTGTTATTATTGACACTCCGGTAGTAAACGAATTTAGTATAGACAGCACGAAGTTCAGTTCAAAATACATTTTCAATATCAAATATCCATTCAATACAAAAGTGCGTTATATGGTAGTTTATGGGGCAGAGCATATTTCAAAAATAAACATCAACGACCCAAGTCAGATTTTAGACAAAATATTCATTGACGAAAATAATACAGGAACGATCTCATTATCACTTCCTGCCGAAAAAATGAAACTTTATAAAGCTTGCGCTGTCACATTTATTGATTATTTTGCAAACGAAAGCATCCCAACTATTATTGACCTGAAAAAGACATTTAAAATATATACACCTGCACAACCTGATGAAAACAGATAATAAACCCTGGTATTGGATTCCGCTTCTAAATTTTGCGTCTGGATTGCCTTATGCCGTAATAATTTCCGTTTCGGTCATCATGTACAAAAAACTTGGAATCTCTAACAAAGAAATTGGTCTTTATACCAGTTTATTATATCTGCCTTGGGTAATCAAACCATTATGGAGTCCGTTTATTGAATTGCATGGAACTAAAAGAAAATGGTTTTTATCAATGCAATTGCTTATCTCTATTGCTTTTTTATTAGTCGGTTTTACCATTCCGACAAGCGGTTTTTTCATGATGACTCTGGCTGTTTTTTGGGTTGCTGCATTTGCTTCAGCATCTAATGATATTGCCAGCGATGGTTTTTATTTATTGGTTTTACCCGAAAATCAACAATCTTTTTTTATCGGAATCAGAAGTACCTTTTATAGACTCGCAATGTTGGCCGGAAACGGATTAATTGTTTTATTAGCGGGATATTTGGAACACAAATACAGCGACAATACTAAAGCTTGGTCTTATACCATGATTGCTGTTGGTTTCTTAATGACTTTTATAACGGTTTACAATTTTTTCTCGACACCGAAAACCGAGATAAACGCAGGCGAAAAACCTATAGATACTAATAAACAAAGTTTTGCCAGCATTTTTGCAAGCTTCTTCAGAAAAAAACAAATTATCCTCGTCCTTTCTTTTATCTTATTATTCAGATTAGGAGAATCGCAATTAATTAAGATGTTGACTCCATTTTTAGTAGATCCAATTAAGTATGAACTAGTTGAAACCGGATCAGATGAAAGTCAGGCAAAAGCTTTGGAAATATATAATTCAAAAGTAAAGAACGGAGAAAAATTATCCGATTCAGAACTACAGCTGCTTTATTCTAAACTTCCCATTTTAGTGGAAATGAGAGATCAAAAGAAACCACTGGCAGAAGTAGAAAATAAAGATAAAGCAGAATATAAAAATGTAAATAAGGCCAGAATTGACTTTGTAGATTTATTGATTGCCAATAAAGGAAATCAAAAAACAATTAAAAAAGGCGGGATGGGGCTCGAAACTGAGGATATCGGTTTGATTTATGGAACTTTTGGATTAATCGCTTTAACTTTAGGTGGAATTCTTGGTGGAATTGCTATCTCAAAACAAGGTTTGACAAAGTGGATGCTGCCAATGATTTTAACCATGCACTTGCCAATAATTGGTTTTATCTTATTAGCGTATTTTCATCCGGCTTCCATTTACTATATTTATGCTGTTGTAATTATCGAACAATTTGGTTACGGTTTTGGTTTTGCAGCTTTCATGATGTATTTAATTTATGTGGCTGAAGGAGAATCAAAAACCGCGCATTACGCTCTTGCAACCGGATTCATGGCTATGGGAATGATGTTACCCGGAATGGCCAGCGGATATATCCAAGAATATTTAGGCTACGGAAATTTCTTTATTTGGGTATTTCTGGCTACAATTCCTGGTATTATTTTATCACGTTTTTTAATTTTCCCGAAAGATTTTGGGAAAAAATCTGAAGAAGAAGTTTAACCCTAAATCAAACATCTTTACCTATGGAAATCAATGAGAATTTGCAGTCCGAACGAAACCTGAAAGGGGCTGAGTTCGAGAAAACAGGGAATTTTAAAGAAGCAATTGAATTGTATGAGAAGAATGTCGAGGAAAGCTTTAAAGGAAACCATCCTTACGATCGGTTAGCCACGATCTACAAAAACCAAAACGATATCGATAACGAAATCCGGGTTTTAGAAAAAGCAATTATTGTTTTTGAAGAAATTACAATCGAAGACCGAATTGAAGGGCTGCCAAAACTCTTTCGGTTCAAAAACCGACTAGAAAAAGCATTGTACACTAAAGCACAGCTTGCCAAACAAAAGAAAAGCAAACTTAAGTAAAAATAAATTTCATAGTATTTATCATGACCCGTTTAAAAAGAACCAACTCTGACGATATTGATTTTATAAATCTGGTAGTTTTGTTAGACCGTGATTTGGCAATCAGGGACGGAGATGATCACACCTTTTATAATCAGTTTAATAAAATTGATAAAATAAAACACGTTATTGTTTATTACGAAAATGATATCGCTGTCGGCTGTGGCGCTTTTAGGGAAAAAGAATCTGATATGGTAGAAATCAAACGCATGTTTGTAAATCCTGATTATCGAAAAAGAGGAATTGCGGCTGCCGTTTTAAAAGAACTGGAAAATTGGGCAGCAGAGCTAAATTATACCTATACTATTCTGGAAACAGGAAAAAAACAGCCTGAAGCAATTTCTTTATATCAGAAATTAGGCTATACCATAATTCCAAATTATCCGCCTTACGAAGAAATGGATAATAGTGTCTGCATGAAAAAGACTTTATAATAATGAAAATGACAGCCGAAGCATTAAAACAAAAAGTGGGACAATTCTTTTTCCCTGCTGTTTTTATAAACGATACTGAAGAAAACATTCAGGAAACCGAACGTTTAATCAAAGAACACAATATTGGCGGATTGACTTTTTTTCACAGTCGCGCAAGTGCTGCAACCAATTACGAAAGCAAGAAAAAAGTTGTTTTTAATGATGACAGCTATCAAAAAATAAAAGACTTGATTGTTCGCTATCAAAAAGCTGCTTCCACCCCACTTTTAATTAGTATTGATGCCGAATGGGGCTTAGCCATGCGTATCGAAAAAACACCGCAATATCCGTATGCCATTACGCTTGGCGCTTTGCCAAAAAGCAAGTCGAATTTGGTTTACGAAGTAGGCAAACAAATTGGCTTAGATTTAAAAGCTGCCGGAATTAATTACAATTTAGCGCCTTTGGCAGATATCAACAATAATCCAAATAATCCGGTTATTGGCTACCGCTCTTTTGGCGAAAACAAAGAAAAAGTAGCTGATTTTGCCATTGAATATTTAAAAGGAATGTCGGATGTTGGTATTCTAGGCTGTCTGAAACACTTTCCCGGACACGGAAACACTAATGTAGATTCGCATTTAGGATTGCCGGTTTTAAAGGAGACTTTAAAAGAATTACTTGAAAATGAATTATATCCTTTCATTAAAGGAATTGAAAATAATGTCGACTCGATTATGATTGGACATTTGGCCGTTCCGAGTTTAAATGACGGAAAAGATACATCAGCAACTTTATCAAAACCTATTATCGAAACGCTTTTACGCGAGAGACTAGGTTACGATGGTCTTGTAATTTCTGATGCCTTAAACATGCACAGCGTTTCGAAGTTATACGAAACCAAAGGCGAACTGGAATGGGAAGCTTTCAATGCCGGAAATGACATCTTATGTTTTGCCGAAAATGTTCCCGAAGGAATTCAGGCAATCCTGAAAAATGCTTCACCAGAACGCATCGAAGAAAGCTTCAACAGAATCATGAAGGCCAAAGAAAAAGTTGGAATCCTGTCTAAAAATAACTTTACTTCAGGAGAATTAAACTTCGAAAAAGCTTCGGCATTAAACCTTGAAATTGCGCAAAATGCAATCACAAAAATAATCGATAATTCGAATACAGCATTGGCTTTTGAAGCTCAAAAAAACAATCAGTTAGCAAAATTGAGTTTATATAAAAGTACAGACAATACTTTTTTCCAAACATTAAATCCAAAATTAGCTTCTCCAGAATTTGCTTTTGAAAACTTAGAAAATTCAGATATTTCTGTTATTAAAGAACAACTGGAAAACTTCGGAACCATCATCATTTCATTGTTTGTTCCGAAAGCAAAACCAGCTAATAATTTCGAAATAAAGGATGAAGTTTTAGATTTACTTTCAGATCTGCTTCAAACCAAAAACTGCATCCTTTACGTTTTCGGAAATCCGTATGTTTTGCCGCTAATTTCAAATCTTAAAAAAGCTTCGGGGTTAATTCAGGTCTACCAGGATTTTGAGGAATTTCAAAAAATAGCAGGAATTCAATTTCTTGAAAATAATGATTACCACGGAAATCTTCCCGTAAATATTGATATTCAATAACTTACAATAAACTCACTCTAAGTCATAACTAAAAATTATCACTAAATAAATATTTATAATCACATCTTATTGTAAGTACATAGACTTATAGACTATTTTTGCACAGAAATAAATTTTTAACTTTAAAACGAAAAATATGTCTTTAGTAGGAAAAAAATTCCCAAGTATTGCAGTAGATGCTATCTCAGAAATGGGTGATAACTTAAAAATCAATATTTTTGAAGAAGCAGTAAACAACAACAAAAAAGTATTATTGTTTTGGTACCCAAAAGATTTCACTTTTGTATGCCCAACTGAATTACACGCTTTTCAAGCTGCATTACCAGAATTTGAAAAAAGAAATACAATCGTAATCGGAGCTTCATGTGATACAAACGAAGTACATTTTGCCTGGTTAAACACTCCAAAAAACAATGGTGGAATCGAAGGTGTAACATACCCAATCCTTGCTGATACAAACCGTAACTTAGCTAACATTTTAGGAATTTTAGACATTGAAAGTACAGAATACAGCGAAGAAACTGATTCAGTAATCATTGAAGGTTCAAACGTAACTTACAGAGCTACTTACCTAATTGACGAAACTGGAAAAATTTTCCACGAAAGCGTAAACGATATGCCATTAGGCCGTAACGTAAACGAATATTTACGTATGGTCGACGCTTACACACACATCCAGACTAAAGGAGAAGTTTGTCCTGCAAACTGGGAAGCCGGAAAAGAAGCAATGAGCGCAGACAGAGTTAGTACTGCTGAATATTTGAGCGCAAACTAATTCTCAATAACAATATCAATGGCAATTTCAATATTTAATTTTTGATCTTGCCATTGTATTTCAAAACTCCCTTAAATTAACAATAATTTCAATTTACAACTTCAAATATCAATTGCCTAAAAATTGATTTTTGACATTGAAATTGATATTGAAATTTTAAAACTATGTTAATCGACTTAAACGAAGATACGTTAGCAGATTTAGTTGCTAAAAACGAAAAAGTAGTAGTACAATATTCAGCTTCATGGTGTGGAAATTGCCGTATTATGAAACCAAAATTCAAAAAATTAGCAACAGAAAACGAAGCTATCACTTTTGTTTTGGTAGATGCTGAAAATTCTCCGGAATCAAGAAAATTAGCCAATGTAAGCAATCTGCCTACTTTTGCTGCTTTCGTAAACGGACAATTGGTTGGTGAAACCCAAACCAACAAACAAGAAGTTTTAATCGACCTGGTAAACGCTATTGCGTAAATCGATCGTTAGATTTTTAGACTGTTAGATTTTTCGAATCTTATCTAAAAATCGAATCATCCAGTAATCTAAAATCTAAAAAATGAAATTACCCGTAATAAAGCAATTGACCCAATTTATCGAAGAAAACGATCAGGATTATATCATCGAAACGATTGAAGTCCTGGAAGCTATGACAGAAATCCCGTCTTTAAAAGATGAAGAATTAGATGTAATTGGCGAATTGATTTCAAACATGTACGGTGCGCTCGAAGTACACAAAATGGTAGTTCAGGGTACTGATAAAAAAGAAGCTTTAAATGCGTTTATGAAACGTGTTTTAGGTTCTATCGATAAATAAATCGACCTCTTTCAAAAAAACAAAAAACAACTGAAAAGCGTTTCTGAAAAAGAGACGCTTTTTTTGTGAAATGTGTTAAGAATGTATCAAGTATATAAGATTTATATTCACACTCTGGAACAAATCTAAAATCTATCCTCTAAAATCTAAAATAATAAGGGCGAGCCACCATTAGAAAAAGGGGCTAAACTACTTTGCCCTTATTCGCCCCTTTCCCTAATGCTGTCAGGCTGTCTGCGCTACTTCGGTAGCCTGCTCCCATCCCTCTCGCGGAAGAAAGAGCATAGAAAAAAGAAAATAGAGCAAGAGAAAAGCCCACAATCAAAGTCATTGCAAGGAACGAAGCAACCAAACTAACAAAAGCAAATTCTGAAAAGCACTGAAACGGACAAACTACATGAGATTGCTTCGTTCCTCGCAAAGACAAATTCACGTCTTAATCTATACTTAAACCCGTAACAAATACTTTTAGATTCAAATTTTAATCCTTACTTTTGAACCTCATTAATTTAAACAAAAAACATGGCTTCAATTACATTAGGAGGAAATCCGGTTCATACATCAGGCGAATTACCGGCAGTTGGTTCACAATTAGCTGATTTCAAATTAGTACAAAATGACTTATCAATAGCTACATTAAGCAACTTTGCAGGAAAAAAATTGGTTTTAAATATTTTCCCAAGTGTTGATACAGGAACTTGTGCAACTTCAGTTAGAAAATTCAACGAAAGTGCAGGTAATTTAGAAAACACAACTGTTTTATGTATTTCAAGAGATTTACCATTTGCTCAAAAACGTTTTTGTGGTGCTGAAGGATTAGAAAATGTAGTTAATCTATCTGATTTTCAAGCAGGTGATTTTGGCAAAACAAACGGTTTAGAAATCGTTGACGGACCTTTATCAGGTTTACACTCAAGAGCAATTATTGTTGTTGATGCTAACGGAAAGATCACACATACAGAACAAGTTGCCGAGATTGCAAACGAACCAAATTACGAAGCAGCTCTAGCAGCACTATAATTAAAGAATGGAATTCCAAAAAGACAATACTTTTGTTAAAGGCCGACTTAAAAGCGTTACATACGCTTTTAAAGGTGCCTTAAAATTGATAACCACTGAACACAGTGTCATGGTACAATTTTCGTTAGGAATTATAATGACTATTGCCGGTTTGTATTTCCATATTTCTCATGAAGAATGGCTTTTTCAAACCCTGGCAATTGGTCTTGTACTAAGTGTAGAAGGTCTGAATACAGCTGTAGAAAAAGTAGCCGATTTTATTCATCCTAACTATCACGAAAGAATCGGATTTATTAAAGATATTGCGGCTGGAGCGGTATTTTTTGCCGCAATGACAGCAATAGCAATAGGCTTAATTATTTATTTACCAAAATTTATATAGGCAACAGGAACGCAAGAATGGCAAAGACAAGCAAAAAAGAAACTTCAGACAAAAAAAACGAAACCAAAACTGAGACTAAAAGATCCTGGAAACTATCCAAACAACAAAGATTTGTTTTAGGCTGTCTTTTGGTACTGTTTTCTATTGCACTATTAGTTGCATTTATTTCCTTCTACGTCAACGGACAGTGGCAATCTGATCAAAGTGCGGTAAGTCAGCTTGGCGATCGTACTGAAGTCGTACAAAACTGGCTGGGAAAATTCGGCGCTTATCTTGCCGATTTAATAGTATATAAAGGATTCGGAATCGCTTCATTTATTCTTGTACGCTTATTTTTCCTTACCGGAATGTTTTTTGCATTAGAACTTTCTACCAGCAAACTAAAAAACACCTGGTTTTGGGATTTATTTGCCATCATTATTGTTTCCGTTTTATTTGGATTCTTTGCTACATCAGCACCAGAACTGGGTGGAACTATTGGCTATGAACTTAATTTATTCTCACAGGATTATATCGGAAAAACAGGAACTTTATTAGTGCTGCTTTTTGGATTAATCGTGTATCTGATTTTCAAAATTAAGTTATCTCCGGAAAGAATTCAATCGTATTTTGACTCAACCAAAAACGAATTAAAAACAGAACTGAGTTCTATAAATACATCCCAACAAGCACAAGGTGCTTATAATTTAGAGGAATTTGCTATTGAAGAAAAGGATGAAGAATTAGATGATATTCATTTAAAATCGGATGTTTCTCAATTCGAAATCAATAAAGAAGCTTTAAAACCTACGATTTCAAATTCATCAGAAATCGATTTAAACCCGATTTTGAAACCACTTCAAATGAATATAAATCCGGTATCGGAAACACCGGTACATACAGAAGAATTTGTCATTGAAAAAGCGGAAGAAGAAGACATTATCGAAGAAAACCTGGCTTCACGCCTGGTTGCCGATTTTGGACTTTTTGACCCAACTTTAGATTTATCGAATTATAAATTTCCAACCATCGATTTATTAAAAGAATATTCGACAGGCGGAATTACAATCAATCAGGAAGAATTAGAAGAAAACAAAAACAAAATTGTAGACACACTCCGCAACTACAAAATTGAAATTGCACAGATCAAGGCGACCGTTGGACCATCAGTAACTTTATACGAAATCGTACCGGAAGCCGGAATCAGAATTTCCAAAATCAAAAGTTTAGAAGATGATATTGCCTTATCACTTTCAGCATTAGGAATTCGTATTATTGCGCCAATTCCAGGGAAAGGAACTATCGGTATTGAGGTTCCAAACAAAAACCCAACCATGGTTTCGATGAAAAGTGTAATTGGTTCAGCTAAATTTCAGGAAGCTGAAATGGAACTTCCAATTGCTTTAGGAAAAACCATCTCAAATGAAACTTTTGTTGTCGATTTGGCCAAAATGCCTCACTTATTGATGGCAGGTGCTACCGGACAAGGAAAATCAGTTGGATTAAATGCAGTATTAACTTCCCTTTTATACAAAAAACATCCTGCTGAAGTAAAATTTGTTTTGGTCGATCCAAAAAAGGTAGAACTTACTTTATTCAATAAAATTGAAAGACATTATTTAGCCAAACTTCCGGATACAGAAGATGCTATTATTACAGACAACGCAAAAGTGGTCAATACATTAAACTCACTTTGTGTCGAAATGGATAATCGTTACTCTTTATTGAAAGATGCAATGGTTCGAAATATTAAAGAATACAACGACAAATTCAAAGCCAGAAAACTAAATCCGGAAGCAGGACATCGCTTTTTACCTTATATTATTTTGGTTGTCGATGAGTTTGCCGATTTAATTATGACTGCCGGTAAAGAAGTCGAAATTCCGATTGCCCGTCTGGCTCAATTAGCCCGTGCTATTGGTATTCACTTAATTATCGCAACACAAAGACCTTCTGTAAATGTTATTACAGGTTTAATTAAGGCTAACTTCCCTGCGAGAATCGCTTTTAGAGTAACTTCCAAAATTGACTCAAGAACAATTCTGGACACACAGGGTGCCGATCAGTTAATTGGTCGTGGAGATTTATTATATACTAACGGGAACGATGTGGTTCGTGTACAATGCGCCTTTATTGACACTCCGGAAGTCGAAAAAATTACAGATTTTATTGGTTCACAAAAAGCATATGCTACTGCATATTTGCTTCCTGAGTTCGTTGGCGAAGAAACTGGCATTAATCTTGATATGGATATTTCCGAAAGAGATACTTTATTTAGAGAAGCTGCAGAAATTATTGTCAATGCGCAACAAGGTTCAGCTTCATTATTACAAAGAAAATTAAAACTGGGTTACAACAGAGCAGGCCGTCTGATTGATCAGCTGGAAGCAGCCGGAATTGTTGGCCCTTTTGAAGGAAGTAAAGCACGCAGTGTAAACATCTTAGATTTAAGTGCTCTTGACCAATTTTTTAATAATGAACAAAATTAACCCCATCATGAAAACAAAGATTCAAGAAATCAATAACAATTCTATCATAAAAAAGAGTAAAAGAGTTCTTCAAATGGCTATTTTACTTCTTTTCAGCTTTACCGCTATTCAGGCTCAGGATAAAAAGGCCAAAGATTTATTGAACCAAGTAACTGCTAAAATAAAAAGCTACGATAACATTACCATCGATTTTAAATATTCTTTAAACAATGCCAAAGAAAATATTAATCAGGACAGCAAAGGAAATGTAATCATGAAAGGCAATCAGTATGTATTGAATTTCATGGGGGTTACTAAAATATTTGATGGTCAAAAAGCTTATACAATTGTTCCTGAAGATGAAGAAGTTACTATCTCTAAAGTAAATGAAAAAGACGATAATGCGATAACACCTTCAAAAATGCTTACTTTTTTCAATTCCGGATACAAATACAATATGGATATTGTTCAAAATGTTAAGGGAAGAAAAATTCAATACATTAAATTAGCACCTGTAAATACAAAAGATCAGCGAAAAGAGATCTTATTGGGTATTGATGTACAGACAAAACACATCTATAATTTAATTGAAACAGGAAAAAATGGTACAAAAACAACTTTAACCGTTAATTCTTTTAAAACCAATCAGCCTTTATCAAAAAATCAATTTACATTTGTAGCGAGTAAATATCCAAAGTACTACATCAATAAATTAGATTAATTACAAGGTTGAAAATTTTAGACAAATACTTACTAAAAACATTTCTGATTACATTTGCTACGGTATTTGTAATCCTTTTTTTTATTTTTATACTTCAAACTGTTTGGCTCTTTATCTCTGAACTTGCAGGTAAAGATCTAGACTTTATATTGATTGTAAAATTCCTGCTTTTCTCAATGCCCCGTATAATTCCGTTAGTTTTACCGTTATCGGTATTATTAGCTTCAATTATGACATTTGGAAACTTAGCTGAGAATTATGAATTCGCAGCTATGAAATCTTCAGGAATATCATTACAAAGAGCAATGCGGGTTTTAATCATCTTTATATTTTTATTAAGTATAGTTGCTTTTTGGTTTTCTAACAACGTTATTCCTTTCGCAGAATATAAATTTATTAATTTCCGAAAAAATATTGCTCAGGCGAAACCTGCTATGGCAATTGCTGAAGGTCAGTTTAATGATGTTGGTTTTTACAATATTAAAGTAAATAAAAAATCCGGTGAAAATGGTAATATCCTGACAGGGGTTACCATTCATGAGAAACCAACCAATATGGGTGAAAACAAAACAGTTATCAAAGCAAAGAACGGAAAACTGATAAGCAGTGAAGAGTCCAGTATTTTGAAATTAGTGCTTAATGATGGGTATTATTATCAGGATGTGACTCCAAAAAAATACGAAGACAGAGCTAAATTGCCTTTTGTAAAGGGGGCATTTAAAACACAAATCATCAATATTGATTTATCAGAATTAAACAAAGTAGATACTGAAAACGAAAGCATTAACAGCACAAGCAATATGCTAAATGTTAATGAATTACGCTATACTCTTGACTCGTTAAATAAGAGCCGAAATAATGAAGTCATTTCTTTTGCTGAAAATATAAACCAAAGGGTAGGCATCTCAAAACCTGTTTTAATTACAAACAATAAAAAGAAAAAGAAAAAATCATTACCTAACAATCTTTTATCACTTTACGATAATAAACAAAAAAAGGGAATTTTAGATATGGCTGCCGGTAATATGACCAGCACTATCTACTCTATAGAATCAACACAAAAGGAACTAAAAGATAAACAACGTGATATCAATAAACATCTGACGGCCTTATACGAAAAGTTCGTTATTGCGTTTGCCTGTTTTTTAATGTTTTTTATTGGTGCACCATTGGGAGCCATTATCCGAAAAGGAGGACTTGGATTACCCATTGTATTTGCAATTTTAATTTTTATCACATTCCATTTTATCAATACTTTTGGAAAAAGACTTTCGCAAGAAGGCGGAATGACTCCTTTTATTGGAGCCTGGATGTCTTCGTTTATATTATTGCCGCTGGCCATTTTATTAACCTATCGGGCAACAAATGATAACGGTTTAATTAATTTTGACGCTATCACCACTCCTATTCAAAACATATTTCAAAAAATTTCCGAGAGGTTTTTCCCTTCTCAAAACCCAGAATAATTATGTCAACAACAAAAATCCAACTCAATACCATTGAAGAAGCTATAGAAGATATTCGTCAGGGTAAAATAATCATTGTAGTCGATGACGAAGATCGTGAAAACGAAGGGGATTTTTTGGCTGCAGCCGAAAAAACAACACCGGAAATGATTAACTTTATGGCTACACATGGCCGTGGATTAATTTGTACACCTCTTACCGAAAGCCGTTGCAAAGAACTTGATTTACGCGCAATGGTTACCAATAATACTGATCATATGGAAACTGCTTTTACAGTTTCGGTTGATTTAAAAGGAAATGGGGTTACCACAGGAATTTCTGCCGCTGACAGGGCAAAAACAGTTTTATCTTTAGTAGATCCAAATACCAAACCACATGAATTAGCCCGTCCTGGCCACATTTTCCCATTAGTAGCCAAACAAGGAGGCGTTTTAAGAAGAACCGGTCATACCGAAGCTGCTATAGATTTTGCAAGGTTAGCAGGCTTTAAACCTGCCGGGGTTATTTGTGAAATTTTGAATGAAGACGGAACAATGGCACGTTTACCACAATTGGTAGAAGTCGCTAAAAAATTCAATTTAAAATTAGTTTCAATTGAAGATTTGGTCGCCTACAGAATGCAGCATGACAGTCTGATTGTTAAAAAAGAAGATTTTGACATTGAAACCCGTTTCGGAACTTTCAGATTAAGAGCTTACGAGCAAACAACTAATAAACAAATACATATCGCATTAACTAAAGGAACCTGGAATTTAGGAGAATCAATATTAACCCGAATCCATTCCTCTCAGGTTAATAATGATTTATTAGGCACATTAACCAATAATGCTGACCAACAATTAGACGATATGTTTAAGATTATCAATGAAGACGGAAAAGGTGCTGTTATTTTTATTAATCAGGATATGCAGGCTGTAAACTTACTAAATAGAATCTCTGAATTAAAAGCATTACAGTCGCAAGGAACAATGAAAGCCCCGAAAGTAGTTATTGATACTAAAGACTACGGAATTGGAGCTCAAATTCTGCATGATATTGATATTTCGAAAATTAGATTAGTTTCAAATACCCAACAAACAAAACGTGTTGGAATGATAGGCTACGGATTAGAGATTACTGAATACGTAAACTATTAATATGGGAACTCTGGAAGAAAGAATCATAAAATCGGAGACACATATTTTTAAAGCTGTTTTTCCGAGCACTACAAATCATTACGATACTTTATTTGGCGGAACCGCTCTGCAACTCATGGACGAGGTTTCCTTTATCTGTGCAACGAGGTTTAGCAGGAAAAAGGTTGTAACCATATCAACAGGACAAATTGATTTTAAAAAAGCTATACCAGCAGGAACTTTAATTGAATTGGTTGCAAAAGTGATTACTGTTGGAAGAACAAGCTGCAAAATCCATGTTGATATTTTTATGGAACAAATGTATTCAGAGCTTCGCGAAAGTGTTGTTGCAGGCACATTTTCATTTGTTGCGGTTGATGAAAACAAAAAACCAGTCCCAATTTTAGATTAATTACTTTGTTTAACGGAAAAATATTTTAAAAGTAAATACTGATTATGAAGTACTTGAAAATTTATTTAAAATAAACATCAAAAAAGGGTAAAAAAAATTTTTATAATCGAAAAAGCGCACTATATTTGCACTCGCAATCAGTAAATGATAGCAACATACTGGAGAAATGGCAGAGCGGTCGAATGCGGCAGTCTTGAAAACTGTTGACTGTAACAGGTCCGGGGGTTCGAATCCCTCTTTCTCCGCAGAAAGCACCTCAACGAGGTGCTTTTTATATTTCAATACTTTCCTTACTTTACAAAATCCTATATTTTACAGCACTTACGAGTCGTTTTGATTTAAATCACAAAATGAGTTCATTTTCATTTTAAACTTTAAATCGTATCCGACAAGTACCGGATCAAGACGAAAACCTGAGGGGAAGCAAAAATTAAGCATAAATATTAGTTAG
>JBDTRA010000034.1:0-45444 GCA_039931915.1 Flavobacterium sp.
TTTGCTAAACCGTTTTTTGAATCAATAACAATAGTTTTTTCTGTTGGCGAAACATTAGATTTTGTATTGTTTTTTGAATTATTGACTATCTCTTTGTCTTTTATTGAAGGTTTAGGTAAACCACTTTTTGAATCAATAATAATAGCTTTTTCCTTTTGTGAAACATCATTTTTAGCATTGCTTTTTGATTCCGTTTCGAATTGGCTAATTGTACTTTTATTGTTTTTTGAAATTGTATTTGAAACAATCACAAGATTAGTACTTAAGGTTTCTTTTTCAGCAGAAATATTTGCATTTTCTTTATTTTTTGAGTTTGAAACTATTACAGCATCGTTTTTTGAAACTAAATTTTCATCAATATAGGTACTCGTACCTGAATACTGATTTGAGTTTGAGTTTTGAATATGGTATGTTTTTGCTTTCAGGTTTTTCTCGTGGCTTGAAGCAACATTAACAGCTGAATTTTGTTTTGAATGCGTTTTTGCTTTCAAACCATCGTTTTGGTCTGTAGTATTATTTGGGACAGCATTTTTTTGGCTTGAAATGTTGTCGTTATTTTGTGTTTGAGCAGAACTTCCAGTTTCAGATGAAACAATAGTTGTCTCCTGACCTTTATTAAAATTTGTGTTTTTTTCTGAATTATTTCTGCTTGTAGAAATTGTATTATTTTTATCAGAATTGCTGTTTTTTTCCTGTATAACAACTGAATTTTTTGGTAATGAATTTGCGTCCTGAGTATTTGAATTAAAATATAAAACAGACGGAATTGACAATCCAATCAAAAGACTGGCTGCAATAGACCACCAAATTATGGTTGCTTTTTTCTTTTTAGAGGGATGTAATTTTTCTTCAATATTGTCCCATAATTCGGGTGGTGGAACACTCGAAAAGTGTTCTATTGATGAAAAAATATCTTCTATGTTTTGCTTTTTCATGCTGTTTTAAAATTTTTAATACTCAAAATTCTTTTTTGTAAAATCTGTTTGGCTCTGTTTAAATTTGATTTTGATGTTCCTTCAGAAATTTTGAGTAATGCTGCAATTTCTTTGTGTTTCAATTTTTCAAAAACATATAAGTTAAAAACCATTCGGTATTGATCCGGCAAATCCCTTATATATTCGAGTAATTTTTCTTTTGGTATCGGAATAGTTTCTACTAATTCCTCTTCTTCTATAAAATCGGTATCAGGGTCAAAAACATCCAGGAAGAAATTTTCTTTTTTCTTCTTGTTTAATGTTTCAATTAGTTTATTAATGAAAATACGTTTAAGCCAGCCCTCAAAACTGCCTTCATATTTATATTGATGGATTTTTTGAAAAACAATGATAAAAGCTTCCTGGAAAACATCTTTGGCATCATCTTCATTTTTCATATATTTTAAACAAATACCATATAAAACAGGCGAGAACAACTGATATATTTTCAGTTGTCCTGCTCTGTCATTTTGTATACATAGTTTTATATATATGTCTAAATCTTCTTTCAAAAATGAGGGTTGTTTTGATTGGTAAAAATAGCTCTTTTTAAATGTTTAAACTACTTTTTGTAAATAGTTCGTGTACCCTCAGAATCATTGCTTAATAATGTTAAGTTTTGATCATCAATATGTTCTATGATGTACGTTTTGCCTTCAAAAGTAATAAGGTCATGTACTAATTGATCAAAAACACTAATTCCTCTTGTGATTTCATAGGTGTTATTTCGAATCTCAACATCATCTTTATAAGTGATGATTTTTCCATCAGGGGTAAAAATTATTTTTTTACTAAAACCAATTGTTTTTGGTGTAGACGTGTAAGGGTTATTTTCTCCGCCAATCGATTTTTCCCAGATCCATGTATCAATAATCTGATTGGTTTCGTTCTTAAAGAGTTCTAAAGAATAAGCCGTTGTGAAAATACCGAATGCAATCAAAAACAATAGTTTTTTTTTCATAATTTTAATTTTTTAAGGTTATAATTTTATCCTTAATGGCTTTCTTGAAAACTTTGATTTCTGCACTTTGATCGGCTGTATCGTTATTGTCGATATAAATTTTTGTAGTATAGGCACCTTGATGTAATTCAAAATAAATACCTCCCTGATCAGCTGAATCCGGCGTTCCATAAGTTTTCGTTTGACCTTTTAAGGTTAAAATTTCGTTTGGGACATTTTTCAGGAACAACGTATACTCACCCCTTTTTATTGTGGTAGTATATTTATATTGACCAAATTCATAACTTCCGGAAACAACATTTAAAAATTTCATAATATTGAAATCATTAATCTGATAAAACTGTTGGCAGTCAGCGCCAGTACATTGGCCAAAAAAACTTCCAATTATAATGTTATCCGGGCTTTCGGTAGTCTTATTAAAATAAATAGGTTTTACTGTTTTAGGAATCAAAATAAAATCAGAAGGATACGTTGGAGTTTGAGTAATCGCTTCTCCGGCCTGTGGACCGCTTTCGTAGTAATTGATAACAATTTGGCAACTATTTTCAACAATCGAAGTCATTTTTATAGTGTATCCGCTTGTTGATTTTTGACCTGCAAAAATTCCAACCAAAAAGTTTTTTGTAAAATCAATATTTGGATCACTTGGATTTGGGCAGCTATTAGTATGTTTTGTAAAATACGAATCCATTTTTTCTTGTGTGCTTGCTACAAGTGCCATTGGATTGAGTGGAAGTTGTTTAACTGTATAGTTGCATGAAAGAGGGAAACCTGTAAAAGGGACATTCACATAATCTCCACAAGTATCATTAGCTACATCATCGTTTAGTGAACAGGCACTGAATCCAAAAGCTATCAGTAAGCTTAACATTAATTTTTTCATAATTTTTTTTTATAGGTTATATTTAATAGATGTTGCTATTAATAAATGGTTGCGTAAAAAAGTATTTATTTTGAAATTTCGAAAATTGTTTATTTAATTTAGGATTGCAGATAATTCGTGAAATTTTAATTTTAAAATTTATGAACTACGTATTATTGCGTACTTTTACTTAAAAATTAACGTGTTTATGTCTGATTTTCTTCCGATTTTGTTGGTTTTTATTATTGCTTTGGTCTTAGGAATTTTCTTGGGCAAATTGTTATTTTCTGCTGGATTCCAATCAGAAAGAGTAAGCTTGAACGAAAAATTAAATGCTGCCGAGAAACAATTTCAATTGCAAAAAGAACAATTTGAAAATGTGAAAAGCAGTTTAGAAAAACAGCTGTATTTAATAAATTCAGAAAAAGAAAATATTCGGACAGAAAAAGACAGTCTGGCCATTCAACTCTCCAAAAAAGAAGTCGATTTTGAGAATTTATGGGAGCGCCATAAAGAACAGAAAAACGAAATATCTGAGCTGCAGGAAAAATTTACCAAAGAATTTGAGAATTTGGCCAATAAAATTCTCGAAGAAAAATCAGCAAAATTTACTGAACAAAATAGCATTAATATGAAGAATATCCTGTTGCCTCTGCAGGATAAAATTCAGGGCTTTGAGCAAAAAGTAGAACAGACCCATAAAGAAAGTATCGATTATCATGCCGCATTGCGCCAGCAAATAATAGGTTTAAGCGAAATGAATGTTCAAATGAGCAAAGAGACCTTAAATCTGACCAAAGCTTTAAAAGGGGACAATAAAATGCAGGGTAATTGGGGCGAATTGGTATTAGAGCGTGTGCTGGAAAAATCAGGCTTAGAGAAAGGAAGAGAATATGAAGTACAGCAGAGTTTTACCAATACTGACGGGAATCGCGTATTTCCGGATGTGGTAATCAATTTGCCGGATGGGAAAAAGATGATTGTAGACTCTAAGGTTTCATTAACAGCTTATGAAAAATGGATAAATGAAGAAGAAGAAAATCTTAAAACTGAATTTCTAAAAGAACATGTGCTATCGATCAAACGGCATGTTGAGCAACTCGGAAGTAAAAACTATCACGATTTGTATCAGATTGAAAGTCCTGACTTTGTATTGCTTTTTATTCCTATAGAACCGGCTTTTGCTATTGCCTTAAATGAAGACTCTACATTGTACAATAAAGCTTTTTCGAGAAATATTGTTATTGTTACCCCAACTACCTTATTGGCTACTTTACGTACTATTGACAGTATGTGGGCCAATCAGAAACAACAGGAAAATGCTTTCGAAATTGCACGTCAGGCTGGAGCACTATATGACAAGTTTGAAGGTTTTGTGACGGATTTGGTGAGAATCGGAAATAAAATAAAAGATACCAAAACCGAATATGAAAACGCTATGAGCAAATTGGTTGATGGCAGAGGAAACCTGATATCAAGTGTAGAAAAATTAAAGAAAATGGGTGCAAAAGCCAAAAAATCCCTTCCTGAAAATATTATTGCCAGAGCATCGGATCCTGATGAAAACCAATCTTTAAATTAAAAAAAATAAACGAACCAAAACTATAAAAACATACATTAATGACTACAGATTTCAAACCCGTTTCTTCATCAAAAATAAGTATTTCAGAATTAATGCTTCCGTCGCATACTAACTTCAGCGGAAAAATACATGGAGGATATGTTTTGCAATTATTAGATCAGATTGCTTTTGCGTGTGCTTCAAAATTTTGTGGAAACTATTGCGTAACGGCTTCTGTTGATACAGTAAATTTTTTGAAACCTATAGAAGTTGGCGAATTGGTTACTATGAAAGCATCAGTAAACTATGTAGGCCGCAGTTCTATGATTGTGGGGATTCGTGTTGAGTCAGAAAATATTCAGACCGGAGCAGTAAAACATTGCAATTCCTCTTATTTTACAATGGTTGCCAAAGATAAAGAAGGTAAAAGTGTACAGGTTCCAGGATTGATTCTGACTAATCTGGATGAAGTTCGACGTTTTAGAAAATGTATTAAGCAAATTGAAACCAAAAAAGAAATAGGAGAACATGCCAGGGAAGCCAAAGTAAATTCGATTGAAGATTTGGCGAGTTTAGATAAATATAATGTACTGTTGGAAATTGGATAGACTTATATTGCATGAAAGTGCGTATGGTTTAATAAATGATTAGATAATTAAGATATTCCCCATTAATGAAATATATTTACAACAAGCCTTATTTCTTGTTTTTTGCCCTGGTAACAATTCTTTTAGCAGTCATTTTAGCAAATTGTGAAAAAAGACTAATCCTCAATATTCGTGATACTTATTTTGTTGTTTCTTATTTAGATTTTGGTCTGTTTTTGTCATTTAGTTATGGTCTTCTGGGATTAATTTATTATGCTTTAATAAGGCTGAATTTTTCTTTGATTAAATGGATGACAGTTGTACACGTTATTATATCTATAGGAGGTTTATTTTTAATATTTGGATTTTTTCTGTTGATACGTGAAGCACCATCGGCAGATCTTAAATCTTTTCTAAGGAACATGAATTTTAATAGCAATATGAACCTGGGAATACTTATTTCTTTTATCTGTGTTATTGGAGCACAGGTGTTATTTGTTGTTAATGGAATCCATGCATTAGTGAAAGGTAAAGCATAAAACATTTTGCAAATATTTATTACAAAAAGGACAACCAAATCCCATAAAATTTCGTAACTTTAAGTGTATAGAATTGGTTACTGCATTTCACGGAGTACGCCATTCGATTTTTTCCTTTCTTAAGTTCAGTTTTCTTTCTGTAAACTAAAAAACCGGATGACATAATTGTTTAATTGTTGACGATTATGAAAACAACTACTTTATTTATTTTACTATTTTCTGCTTACACTATGCTTCCTCAGGAAAAATTTACTACTCATAACGGAGTAATAAATTTTGAAGCATCTGTGCCGTTTTTCGAAGAAATTAAAGCAGTCAACAGATCGGTTGCGATTGTTTTGGAACCTAAAACAAGTACATTTTTATGTACTGTTATAATCAAAGATTTTCGATTTAATCTGGATCTCATGAAAGAGCATTTTAATGAAAATTATCTGGAAAGCCATCGATATCCTAAAGCTGTCTTTAAAGGTAAAATCGCAAAATTCGATTTGAAAAACATTGATGAAACCGAAAAGGAATTTCTAATAAAAGGAAAATTAACAATCCATGGAAAATCTAAAGAAATTGTGGTGAAGGCTTTGTTAAAAAAAGTACGTGAAGGAATACAAATCACTTCTGATTTTCCAATCTCTATAACCGATTTTGATATTGAAATCCCAAATAGGGTAGCTTTGAAAATTTCGAAAACGGTTAATACACAATTAAACGGAGTAATAGGGAATGATGAGTTAGTCCTTGTGACTTTAAAATAGAAGATCTCAGGATAAGGAATTTGAAAGAGCTGTTTCTAAATTTTCGAATTGGAAATTAAAACCCGTTTTTTTAATTTTTTCAGATGATACCCTTTGTCCATTTAAGACAGCCTGACTCATTTCGCCTAAAAATATTCTAAGAATAAAAGCAGGGATTTTGGGCAGCCAGATAGTATGTCCATATAAATTTGCAAGTGTTTTAGATAATGCCGTATTTGTAGTATTATCTAAAACAGTTGCATTATAACTGCCATTTATTTGTTCATCCTGAATTGTCTTTAAATACATATTGCATAAATCTTCAATATGTATCCATGGCACGTATTGTTTTCCTGTTCCTAAAATGGCACCAAAACCCATTTTAAAACTGGGGCTTAATTTTTTTAGAAAGCCCTCTTTTCTTCCTAAAACGATTCCCGTTCGTATCTTTACTGTCCGAATACCAAGTGACGTAATTTTATCAGATGCAGCTTCCCATTTTTGGCAGGTAATGCCCAGGAAATCATTTTCAACAGGTGATTCTTCCGTACAGATTTCTTCGTTTGTGACAGCTCCATAAATTCCTACTGCCGAAGCCGAAATAAAAGCATCTAAAGGCTTATTGTTTTTTTTCAAAACAGCATAAATTAGGTCAATTGGTTTTATACGGCTTTCCAAAAGTGCTTTTTTGCGTTTTGTGGTCCAGCGTTTCTCAACAATTCCTTCACCAGCCAGATGAACAATGTAATCGGCTTTTAGAACCGCATCTTCGTCAATATAATTCTGGTCCGGATCCCATTTGTAAAAAGTAATCTGATCAGTATTTTGTCTGTCAGAACGACTTAATACAGAGACTGAAAAACCATTGTTGATTAAAACATTAGTTAGATGTCTGCCAATAAATCCTGATCCTCCGGTAAGTAAAACATTTTTAGCCATGATAGTTTATAATATATTTAACAGCACATCTTGTTCAAGTATAAGTAAAGATACTTAAACATTGCTTACCTTTAAGCGAATTCTAAACTTAAAGGAAATGACTGCTAAAAATAAGATACTCAGTAAAGAAGATATCGTTTCAATATATATGAATCAGGTTTTGGAGAAAGAGGAGAAGCCGAAATCAGTTTACCATTTTGCAAAAGAAAATGATTTTACTGAAGCTGAATTTTATACTTTTTTTGGAACGCTGGAAGGCCTGGAAAAAGAAATATTCAAACTCTTTTTTACGAACACAGTCGATTTATTGCACAAAAATACCGATTATCAGGAGTATGACATGAAAAATAAGATGTTGAGTTTTTATTTCACATTCTTCGAAGTTTTAACTGCCAACAGAAGTTATGTTTTACAATCCCTTAAACTTAATAGAAATCCACTTAAGAATTTAGTACAGCTAACGTTGCTCAGAGATAGTTTTAAAGAATATGTTTCTGAAATTCTGACCGATGATTACAGAATTGAACAGGAAAAGCTTCAAAAATTTCAGGAAAAAGCCATACAGGAATCAGCCTGGCTGCAATTAATGTTGACTATAAAATTCTGGATGGATGATGCTTCAGCAGCTTTTGAAAAAACAGATATTTTTATCGAAAAATCAGTTAATGCTTCATTTGAGTTGATGAATGTAGCACCAATGAATCATCTTATAGATTTAGGGAAATTCCTTTTTAAAGAAAAAGTATACAGCAAACAATGAAAACAATCGATTATATACCAACGTCAAAAATAGAAAGAGCAAGTAAACTAGTGCAAACCGGTGCAAAAGTAGGGGTAAACTACATTAAGCATTATGCCGAAAAAATGGTAAATTCTGATTTGACCCGTGATAAATTAAACGAAAATAATGCCGAAGATATTTACGACGGACTAAAAAGCCTTAAAGGAAGTGCTCTTAAAGTAGCCCAAATGCTGAGTATGGACAAGAATTTTCTGCCTCAGGCCTATGTCGAGAAATTCTCATTGTCACAATTTTCAGTTCCGCCGCTTTCTGCACCTTTAGTCTTAAAAACATTCAAAACCAATTTTGGTAAAACACCTTATGAAATCTTCGACGAATTTAATGCCAATTCCGTAAATGCAGCCAGTATTGGCCAGGTACATTTGGCGGTGAAAAATGATAAAAAACTGGCAGTTAAAATTCAGTATCCCGGAGTTGCAAACAGTATTTCTTCTGATCTGGCTTTGGTAAAACCAATCGCAATCAGAATGTTTAACCTGCAGGGAAAAGATTCTGATAAATATTTTAAGGAAGTCGAAGATAAACTCATCGAAGAAACCAATTATTTATTGGAATTAAAACAAAGTCAGGAAGTTGTTGAAGCCTGCAGTAAAATCGAAAACATACTTTTTCCGAATTATTATCCTGAGTTTTCGTCAGAGAAAATTATCACAATGGATTGGATGACCGGAATTCATCTTTCTGAATTTACTGCTAAAAATACAGATCAGGAAGTTGGGGATAAAATTGGTCAGGCACTTTGGGATTTTTATATGTATCAAATTCATGTGTTGAAAAAAGTACACGCAGATCCGCATCCCGGCAACTTTTTGATAGACGATCAGAATCACTTAATTGCACTTGATTTTGGATGCATGAAACAAATCCCGGAAGAATTTTATATACCTTATTTTGAACTGATCAATAAAAATGTGATTACAGATCAGGCGCTTTTCAATCAGAAATTATTCGAATTAGAGATTCTTCGCAAAGATGATTCTCCTGCAGAGATTGAATATTTTACCGAAATGTTTCATGATTTATTATCGCTTTTCACGAAACCTTTCCAAAGTGAAACCTTCGATTTTGCTGATGAAACGTTCTTCGACAGCATCGCTAAATTAGGAGAACGTTTCTCTAACGATACCAACCTCAAAAAAATGAACGGAAATCGTGGTTCTAAGCACTTTATTTACATGAATCGTACTTTCTTTGGTTTATATAATTTAATGTTTGATCTAAAAGCAAAAATTGTAGTAACCAATTATCTTAAGTATTAGAAGCTGTTTCCAGCTGTACACTGTATCTTTTGTGGTCTCGTTAGAAAAAAACGAGACTATAAAAGGATGCCGTTCCCATCTGGGCTAGGGCTTTAGTCTTTGTAAGACTTTTTGGATTTAATAGTAAGACATCCTCTCTACAAAATATACAGCATCAGTTCAATAATAAAAATTTTGTTCAGGCATACACATTAAAAAGCAAAAAATATTTTGATGATTGTGAAGAAACGATTATTTATATATTTGTAGAAAACCGCCACTCAATAGCGACAATACACTCATTTTAGGGTGTATACTCGCTACGAAGTAGGGAGTATACACAAGTTAGTGGCAAGGCTACCGCAAATCGCTAAAAAACAACAACTTAATTAAAAATGGGGCAACGTACTCAAAATCACTTAATAGAAGACGAATCAAGGCTTTGTTTTAAAAAATCTTTGCCTAAGTATTGGGTTTGTAGAGACAAAAGTGATGATTATGGAATAGATTGCGAAGTAGAAATCTTTAATGAAAATGGAGATACAACAGGATTAGTCTTTTGGGTTCAATTAAAAGGAACTGACTCAACAAAAGACAAAACAATAAAAAATATATATTTTAAAAATGAAAAAATTATTCAATTTATAAACTATGATATTCCAGTTTTAATTGTTAGATATTCAACATTTAAAAAAAAAATTTATTACAGATGGTCTAAGAACATTACGAACTTTAAATCTGAAACAAAAAACATAAATGTTTCTTTTTATGAGCTAAATCTATGGAATGACGACAGTCACATTGAGATAATAAGCTATTTAGAAAAACAATCAATCATCAAACAAGGTAAAGTTAAGTTTTCAATTAAAACAATTGTTTTAAGAGAAGATTACGATGAATCTAAATCAAATATTCCATATTCAAACATAACTAACATAAAAAGATGTTTGGAATCGCAAAAAAAATATTTCTCCTTAACTAAAAACATAAATGATTCTCTACTTCAAATTAAGGTAGACAAAAATCAGATAGTAATGAGCTTTTCGGATTTTGCATTTTCAACAATGAAAATTGATTTTTCTCTTTTAGAAGAAAAACACTTTGAAGAGCTTACAAAATACATATTAATAACTTTTGCTCAAACACTATTTGACATTGGAAAAAACAATCTTGGAAATGATGTAATTTTTGATAATAATTTACTTTCAATAATAAAAACTAAAAAAGAATACATAATTAGCATTCTATATCATTTAATTCAAGGTAATTATTTTGAAGAAACAATAAATGAACTAACTGCTTTTTTTCAAGAAAGCGAAGATGATAATATACTAGAAATAATTTTGAGTGTTTTATTAATTTCTAACAAAAAGAATTTTGACGAAAATAAATTACTTCTCTATGAAACTTTTTTAAAAGAACAATTAAATATATCTGAAAAGAGAAAAAATAAATTAGGAATCGCCACAGCGTCCTACAATCTTGGAAATTACAACCGAAGTAAGGGAAATTATCTTGAATCTCTAAAATTTTATTTAAAAGCAAGAAAATTCAATTTGGATTACAAATCTCAATCATATTACTATTACGAATTAGCAGGTGTGCTATTTCTACTAAATAAATTTAATTTCGCTAGTAAATTTTATTCAAAATCTTTAGAGCTAAATACTGATTATCATTTAGCTAAAGCTTTGTTAGCAGATTCATTAATGTATTCAGGAAATTATTTAGCAGCACAAAATAAAATTGATGAATTTCTTAATGAGCAAACAAACTTGCAAGATAATGATGAGTGGCTTTTAAAATATACTTGTCTAAAAACATTAATAGAAAATGGTCATCCAACCTCACAAATTCGTGATGAAAAACTTGCAATAATACATACCAAAAATGGAGATTATGAAAAAGCTTTAGAATGTGATTTTCTATATGATTTAGCTTGGTTTAATTATGGTATTCAAGAATTACAAGCAAACAATATAGAATCTGCTTTCATTGCTTTTGCATTTTCCGCTTTACTTTGTAATAATGATATTGAAGCGTGGACTAATGCTACTTTATCAGGCTTTAATGAAAAAATAGATTCAACTTTATTAATTTTTGTCATTAGAGTTGCTTACTATTACAACGGAATAAATTACTTAAATTATGTTTCAAATCAATTGAAATTAAATAATCCTGAAAGTTTAGACAACATAATGGAATTTATTGATAATATAGTTGAAGAAAAGAAAGAAGAACCAATTATGATAAGATATTTTGACAATGAAAATGAATACACTAAAATGAATATAAAGCCCAGTCACTAACAGCCGTTTCTCGCAATTGCGAATTTTCTTGTAAGTTCATGTTCACGTTTCGCAAGAATTTTTATCTTTAACAGAAAATAATTCGTTCCGAACTTCGCAACTACGAGAAGCGACGGAACGTTATATGAAACCTTAAGAAAAATGAGAACTTATGAACGACTATCCTCAAATATTTTTACCAGAAGATTTGGGAAAAGCACTCTCAGAGAGTAAATATATTAAACCTAATAAGCCCGAAGAGCCATACAAACCAGTTGAAGAATCAAATCCTATTTTTTTTAAACTTTTATTGGTTTTTATTGGCTTTGCCTTGTGTTACGTTATTCCAATTGCAGGTGTATTGCTAATTGGCTTTTCTATTTATTTACTATTTACGAATTCTGAAAAAAAGACATTTGAAACTGCCATGAGAGCATACAAAGTCAAATACAATCAATTTACAATTGATAATAAAATTTTTGATCAAACATCCAAAATGTCTGCAGAAGATTTCAATAAATATGCAAGAACTAAAGCAATTGAAGAGGCATTAAAGAAAACAAAAATGCCATCAACAAAAAGTGATTATAAAAAAGGTGCATCACATGACTATTTCAAAAGCTATTTGACAAGGTATTTCGGCGAATTTATAATCGAAGACGCTACAATTCCTTGGGAATATAAATATCATCGTTATGATTATGACGATGAAACTACAAGAACTTACATTACAGACTTTGCATACATCAATCGAGAAGCTAAACTATGCATAGCAATTGAGATAGATGAACCGTATTCATTAATTAATAAAGAAGCTATCCATCTAACTGATTACAAAAGAAATCTCTTTTTTATAAACAACAATTGGATTGTAATACGTTTTGCAGAGGAACAGGTAGTTTTAAATCCGCATGAATGTTGTTATCTAATTCGAGATTTTATTAAACCCTTATTGGAAAATAGTTCTTTTGCCGGCGTTCAAAGTTATAGAGCAATAGTTCCAAATATTCCAAAATGGACGCACGAAACAGTAAAAAATCTTATTGAAATAGATTATAGAAAATCAATGCTTTTAAAAATGAAAGGAAAACAGGAAAAAGAAAAACTTGATTACCAAAAATTCATCGATATGTTGACAAGTACACCACCACCACAACCTATGTAAAAAGGCTTCATTAATCGAGTAGACGGCTCCGCCCCAAACGGAACGGAGTGCGTCTCTCACACCACCGAGCGTACGGGTCACGTACTCGGCGGTTCGCAAAGAGATGGGTTAAGTTCGATATAGACATCCGTTAATGATTGATAGCCACGTTGTTTTAAGCGTTTCAAAGTAATGGTTGTACTCAAAATAGGACTTTGTGCAATCGCCCAATCGCCTTTGCAGTACGGCTAAAAGCATAGGCGTGGCCTTGGTCAACGCCAAGTCGAATCAGGTTTTTCCTTTTCCGTTCGGGTTTTTTCCAATCGTACCAGCATAAATTAAAGAGATAAATCGTAGCGTTTGTAACGCGGTTTCTAAAACAGAAGTTTTTTAAAGCTTTTCTATTACGTAATCCATCTGTAAAGTCGCGTTGCAAGCGCTTTATTTAGATTGCATTTGTAAATAGGTACTCGTTGCAAACGAGCCAGATTGAGTTCTCACTCGTGAACACAAAACATGAATGTAATAATAAAAAAAGCTTAAAGTAAAACCTAAAAGAACTAAATCAAATATGTTATTTACGGTCTCTTGCTGAATGTTGATATTGTTTTGTCTTGAAATCAGCCGTTTCATCCTTCAATTTTTTATTAGCATTATGCAATAATTCATTCTGAACTTTCATAATACTTAAAAGATCATGAATCGCACTCAAATTTTCCAATTGAACCATTACAATCCTTTCTAAATCTGCTTTTGTGTATTGTTTCATAGTTTTGTTATATTAAAAAACAATACATATATATATCATATTATAATATTTCACAATACATTTTTATATTATAATTTCACATATTTAAAAACAAGCTATTAACAAACAATATTTTTTCATATTAAATAATATTATAAAAGGCTTTAACTGCCTAAAATATAAATGAACAGAATAAAAGAAGTCTTAAAAGAACAGGGACGAACTCAAACCTGGCTGGCGCAAAAAATCGATAAAAGTTATGTAATAGTGACAAATTATTGTAATAATAATGCGCAACCAAGTGTTGAAGTTTTGATAAAAATTGCCGAAGCACTTGATGTAGATGTTAGAGAACTATTGGTATCAACAAAAAAATAGAATTACATAATTCTTGCTTGGTTTTTATCATAAGAATGCAACAGATTGAAAAGTAAAGTCATTGCGAGGAACGAAGCAATCATACTAACAATAATCAATATTGATGCTCAAAGATATACTGGATGAGATTGCTTCGTTCCTCGCAATGACTTCAGCCGAAAATTACTTACGAATTCCAGCTTTATAAGTCGCAATCGCTCGATCTCTCGCAAAAGTATGCTCAATCATGGGTTCATTGTAACCCAAATCAAATTCAGAAATCCATTTACGGATGTAGATTCCTTTTTCGTCGAACTTCTTTAGTTGAATTTCGGGATTGAAAACCCTAAAATACGGTGCGGCATCGCAGCCAGTTCCAGCTGCCCATTGCCAGTTTCCGACGTTGGAAGCCAATTCGAAATCTAATAATTTTTCAGCAAAATAAGCTTCGCCCCATTGCCAGTTAATCAGTAAATGTTTGCATAAAAAACTGGCGGTCACCATACGCACGCGATTGTGCATATAACCGGTTTCATTTAGCTGACGCATTCCTGCATCAACCATCGGATAACCTGTTTTCCCGGAACACCAGCGTTTAAAATCATCTTCGTTATTACGCCATTGAATACCATCATAAGCTGATTTGAAATTATGATCCACAACTTTAGGAAAGCTAAACAGTATCTGAATGAAGAATTCCCGCCAAATCAATTCGCTCAGGAAAGTCTGGTTCTTTTTGTTAGCCCAATTTACCAGTTTGCGAATACTCACGGTTCCGAAGCGTAAATGTGGCGAAAGATAGGATGTACTGTCCAAAGCCGGAAAATCCCTGGTTTCTTTATAGTTTTCAATTTGAGTTAAATTAGGTGGAAGAACTTTTATAGTACTTCTTTCAAAACTTATTTCAGACAATTTCGGAAATTGAAATTGATTTTTAGCAAAATTCAAAAAGTATGGCTTTGTATCGTATTCCTGAACTGTTCCTGAAAAATGATATTTCTCCAGCCATTTGTTTTTATAAGGCGTGTAAATCGTATAGGGGAGACCGTCAGATTTTGTGATTTCCTTTTCTTCAAAAATGACATGGTCTTTGTATGATGAAGATTCAATATTATTTTTTTGTAATAATGCAGCAGTTTCCTGATCACGCTTTATGGCATAAGGTTCGTAATCTTTATTGAAGAAAACTTTCTGAATGTCAAATTCGGCTAAAAGTGATTTCCAGACTTCGCCCGTTTTTCCTTTTTTAATTAAAATAGAAGAATTAATTGCGTTAAGCTGTTCGTTTATTTTTCCGAGTGAATCGTATATAAAACTTACTCTTGCATCGTTTTTCGGAAGGTTGTCGAGAATATCTTCATCAAAAATAAATAATGGAATTACAGGAAAATCAGACTGCAAAGCATGAAATAATCCTGCATTGTCTTCTAAACGCAAATCACGTCGGAACCAGAAAAGAGTAACTTTTTGTTTTGTCATCATTATGTGTGATTTTTTAACACATAGAGGCATAGATTTAATTTTTGGTTAAAGAATAAATTAAAGAAACTGGTTTCTCACACATAGCGATGTGTTTTCATACAAGTGAAACGCTTTTTTTATAATTCAAAAATCTATGTTTCTATGTGTTTAAATTCTTAACAAATTTTACGTTTTTGATCAATTTTGTCATTCCGTAGGAATCTAAAGTTACGATTTATGGCGCTGAGATTCCTACGGAATGACAAACCTGTGTTAAATGCTATTGTTTGAATTAAACAATTCCTCGATTTTGGTACGACGAAAGTCAAAAAGTTCATTGATCTTTTTATTTACAACTAATTTGTTTATCATGCGTCCCAAATATCCAAAAGGGACTGCGTAATGTACAATGTCTGTCATTTTTGTTCCTCCGTTTTCTGTTGGTTCAAAAAAGTGTTTATGATGCCATAAAGCATAAGGACCAAAGCGCTGTTCGTCTACGAAATACTGATTTTCTTTTGCAACTGTAATTATTGTAACCCAATTGATTTTAATTCCAAACAATGGTTTTAAAGTGTAGGTTATAATTTGTCCGGGATACATGCGTTTGCCATCAAAATCCTGAATTTCGAAACTCATGTTGTCAGGTGTTATAGTCTGAAGGTTTTTTGGGCTCGAAAAAAAGTTCCAGCATTCTTCAATCGTCGCGTTTAGATGTTGGATGGCTTCTATTTTGTATAATTTCATAAATATAAAGTGTCTGTTATTTATTATAAAATAGGTGTCAGGCTGAGCGGAGTCGAAGCCCTTTCAAAGTAAAAAGCCTTCGACTCCGCTCAGGATGACAGTTATATTGCATAAGTATCAATTATTGCTATAGTTCTTGAGATACGTTTGCGTTAGGGGTTGAAGTGGAGCTCTTTTTATATCCGGCTTTTTTTGCCGGATATAAAAAAGCGGGAACGTAAAACCCGACCCCGCTTTTTCTGCGGGGTAACACCCAAATAATTACATTTTATAGTATTTGAAAGGAACGAATAACATTCCGAAACATTCGCCGTGCTCTTTTCCCAAGTGTTTATGATGTATTTTGTGTGCTTTTCGGAGACCGATGAGGTATTTGTTTTTAGTGTTTTTGAACCATTTGAAACGCTGGTGAATCAAGACGTCATGAATCATAAAATAGCAAAAACCGTATGTTGTGATTCCGCAGGCAACGAAAAACAAATCATTGAATCCGCCCTGAACTCCAAAATAAAAAAGTACAATGCTCGGGATGGCAAAAATGACAAAGAAAATATCGTTGCGTTCAAAAGTATGTTCGTATTTCGGTTGATGATGATCGGCATGAAAATACCACATGAGCCCGTGCATAATGTACTTGTGTGTGAGCCAGGTTACACATTCCATGAATAAAAAAACACCTAAAAAGATTAAAAAAGAAATCATTTTGTATTTGCTGAATTATTAAATTTATTGTTTGGGCTTCCTCAAAAAACACTAAACCAATTTTAATTTGTAAGTTACGAAAGATTGCGCTAAAAGGCTTGCTTTTGTATAATTTGAAACCCGAATCCTTGAATTCCCGATTTCGGAACAAGGTGTTTTCTTAAGCTTTTTTAATAATTTTTTGTAATAGACAAAAGCGGTATAAACACCAAATTGGGCTTCGATTGGGAGTTTTACAATTCCCTGATAAGCAATCCTGAAATCTTCTTCAATTTCGGTTATGATTGCTGCTTTGGTGTTTTCATCAAAAGTATTCAGGTCAACACCCGGAAAATAATTGCGGTTTAGAACCAGGTTGTCATCTTTTAAATCCCTTAAAAAGTTTACTTTTTGAAAAGCAGATCCTAATCGCATGGCTTCGTGCTTAAGCAGCTCATATTTTTCGCTTTTTCCTTTTACAAAAACTTTCAGGCACATTAAGCCAACCACATCGGCAGAACCATAAATATAATCTTCATATTCTGTTTGTGTATTGTAAGTTGATTTTATCAGATCGAGCTTCATGCTTTTTAAAAAAGACTGAATTAGGTCATCGGTTATATTGTATTCTTTTACAGTTTGTTGAAACGAGTTCAGAATAGGATTTAGGCTTATGCCCATTTTCATGGCTTTGTAATATTCTTTTTCGAAATCATTGATCAGCTGTTCTTTATCGTAGTCATGGAATGAATCGACAATTTCATCGGCAAAACGGACAAATCCATAAATGCTGTAAATGGCATTTCTAATGCTTGGCGACAACATGTAAACAGCCAAAGAGAAGGATGTACTGTAGTTTTTGGTGACCAACTTGCTGCACTTGAAAGAAACATTGTCAAATAGTGATTTCATTTTTATGATCTGATAGATTTTTGAATTAACTCAGCGACTAATTTTCCTGATATTAAAGCAGGAGGGACACCAGGCCCGGGAACGGTTAATTGTCCTGTGAAATATAAATTCCCGACTTTTTTACTTTTTAGTTTTGGTCTTAGAAAAGCGGTTTGCAATAAGGTATTTGCCATTCCGTACGCATTCCCCTTGTAGGCATTGTACTCTGTTACAAAATCGTTCTTGCAAAAAGACTTCTTAAATATAATGTTATTTTTAATTCTTTGTTGTGTAAGTTGCTCAAAACGAGCGATTATTTTGTCAAAGTAGTTTTCACGAACGGCTTCACTGTCATTTATTCCCGGTGCTAACGGAATGAGGAAAAAACCACTTTCCATTCCTTCGGGAGCTGCAGTTTTGTCTGTTTTCGATGGGAAGTTGGCATAAAACAAAGGAGCTTCGGGCCATCTTGGCTCATCATAAATAGCTTCGGCATGCTTATTAAAATCTACATCAAAAAAGAGGGCATGATGTGAAATGTTTTCTATTTTTTTATCAAAACCAACAAAAAACAGAAGAGAGGAAGGGGCAAAAACCCGGCTTTCCCAATATTTTTCTGAATATGCACGGTGTTTTTCTTCCAGTAAAGTTTCGGTATGATGGTAATCGGCACCACTTAAAACAATATCTGCCCCGATAAATTCACCGTTTATTACAATTCCTACAGCCGTTTTATTTTCTACAACTATTTTTTCAATAGAGGAATTGGTTTTAATCGTAACGCCTAGTTGAGTTGCTAATTTTTCGATTCCGCGAACCACATCAAACATTCCCGTTTTGGGATGCCAGGTTCCCAAGCCAAAATCAGCATAGTTCATGAAATTATAAAAAGATGGTGTCTTGGAGGGTTTTGCGCCGAGAAATAAAACGGGGAATTCCAGAATCTGAATTAATCTTTCGTTTTTGAAATTCTTTCTCACATCACTGCTGACGGTACTGAAAAACTGATTTAGTTTCAGAACTGTTTTCGGTGTAATTAATTCCAAAGGAGAAATTCCCGGACGATATACCAAATCTTTAATGGCAATATCATAATTGCTTTTAGCGTGATTGATGAAGTTTTGGAGTTTTTTACCGCTTCCTTCCTCAATGTCTTCAAAAGTGTTTTTTATTTTCTCTAAATTATCGCAGATGGTGATGAAATCATCAACTCCAAAATAAACCCGATATGCGGGATTTAGTTTTATGAGTTCATAATAATCAGATGTTTTTTTATTGAAATCCTGAAAAAAAAGCTCAAAAACATCCGGCATCCAATACCAACTTGGCCCCATGTCGAAAGTGAAGCCATTTTTGCTGAATTGTCTTGCCCTGCCGCCAATCGAATCATTCTTCTCGTAAACTGTAACTTCATGACCATGTTGTGCCAGGTAGCATGATGCTGCCAAAGCCGAAAATCCTGATCCTATGATTGTAATAGTTTTTTTCATTTGTTTAACAAATGTATAAAAACTTTAAACAAAAAAATTATATTTTATTGATTGTTTCCTCGATTGAGTCAAAAATAAAAATTCTTTGAGATAATTTTTCCCGGTCGATATGCGTTGTCATTTTTCCTAAGAGCCAAATTTCATTGTTTTTTAAAAGTAATTTTTGCTCCATTGTTTTTACATATTGGTTAACAATACTGCGATCGGGCTGAATTGTCATAAAGGAGACAAAGGTTATTGTGTCGAAATGTCTGGTAAGATTCTCCAGGTTTTCGATGGGCATGCTTTCTCCTAAATAAATGGTTTTGTAGCCTTGCAATAAAATTTCATATTGAAGATATAACAATCCTATTTGATGAATTTCATTTAAAGGTAATGAGAGCACAAATATTTTATCGGTTTTGGTTGGTTTTAAAATCTGAAGTCCTTCTGTATAAATCAATATTTTTTGCTTGATCAAATGGCTCATAAAATGCTCATTTGCCGGACTTATAGTCTGCGACAGCCACAATAGTCCCAATTCTTTCAATAAAGGCAGGAAATGCTCCTGGAAAACTTCTTTAAATGTTTTTTCAGCAATCAGCAAGTCAAAAGTATTAAAAAAGATTTCCTGGTCAAAATTCATCATGGCCATTTTAAAGGAACAGATGGCATAATTTTGCGAATTTTTCTTAGAAATAATTTCACGTACTAATTCTGGAATTCTCTCTTCAGGGTATGTAGCAATTTTAGATATTTTATAACCGTATTCGTGAAGTAATGTAATGTTTAAGAGTTTTTGTAAACTACTTAAATTATACATTCGAATGTTTGTGTCAGTCCGCATGGGTTCAAGAATGTTATATCTTTTTTCCCAAATGCGGATGGTATGTGCTTTTATTCCGGATAGGTTTTCAAGATCTTTTATACTGAAAACCGTCTTTATGTCGTTTATCATTTTTGTTATTGGATAAAAATAAAAATAGAATAAAATCTGAAATTCCTTGAAACTTGAATATAATAATAGCTTATTAGAAAGTTAATTGCTCAAATTTGTTTAATAAATCTAAATGCAGGATTGTTTTAGAACCATCCTTACTTCGATTGTACATGGGTTTAAATTTGGCGCCGTATATGATTTCATTAAAAGTATAGGAAGTTCTGGCGGCAACAGTATTACTGAACATGTCATCAAAAGTGGTGATAAATACTAAAATTTCACCATGGGTTTTTTTGAAATCCTCGGCAGTAAAATTATATAACGGACTGTTTTCGGTAATGGGATGTACTAATGTCCAGCTTAATGAAAGTGCATTTACTCTATCTATTTCTAATTCTAAATTATAAAATTTATTAGTCATTTTTCCATTTTCTTCTATGCTCATAGCTAATGTTACTTTTGCTTTTGCATCGGTAAAATTGGTGTTTTTAAAGGGAACTACCCGAACCATTAATCCTTTCTTATCTTCATATGGAGCTATTAAAGCATTATGGGAAAATTTTAAAAAGGCTGTTGGTTTACTGAATCTTCCAAAAAATAATCCTGTTGCAATTGCAAAACTTAAAAGACCAATTAAAGCTTCTGCTGCCGAAAGTGCACTGGTTAAAAAACCAGTTGGACTTATGTGCCCATAACCAACGGTAGTAAAAGTTTGCGCGCTAAAAAAATAGGCTTGGCCAAATTGTGTTAATATGCTTTGTGACTGGGCAATTCCGTCAAGGTGCTGAATGCCAATTGCATAATAGATAAGTGCAAAAATAAAATTGATTACAATATAAAATGTAAATAATATAAGCATGAATTTCCAGTTGGGCATATCAATCATGGTATGGTACCAACTAATTCGGCGTAACAGGTGCATGCCTCTTTTTTCGATATTAGGAGTTCCGTTTTTGTTTACAAATCTTCCTCCATAACTGTTTGCATTGGTTCCAAAACCTGAATTTTTATCAGCTTTTACTTTTGTATTTACATTTCTTAGAAGTGCCATTGATTTTTCCTTTTAAAACAAATGTAAGAATATCTTTTCAGGATAAGTAATTACATTATTTTTACTAAAAAAGCAATCTGTGAAATAAAATGCCTCTCAGATTGCTTTAATGTTAGTTAATGTTCTTATTTACAGAAAGTAGACCTGTTTTTGATGGCACTTTGACTGCCTAATTCTATAGCTTTAGAGAAATCTTTGCAGGCATTTTTTTTATCACCAATTCTATTATAGGCTAAAGCTCTAAGGTTTAGGGCTACATAATCTCTGGGATTTAAACCAAGTGTAGAAGAACAATCCTTAATAACATCCTGATAATTCATCAATTTGTAACTGACATTCGCTCTGCCTGTATAAGCATACACATTCATGTCATCTAATTCGATTGTTTTGTTAAAATCTTCTAAAGCTCCTTTTAAATCGTTGAGCTTGAATTTTGCAACGCCTCTGTTTTGATAAGCTTCTGTAAATTTTGAATTCATGCTAATTGCTTTTGTGTAGTCTGCAATTGCGCCTTTTGTGTTTCCTGCTTCCGCTTTCTTGATTGCTTTATCAAAATAATCATTTGCAGATTGTGACCAGCTCATACAGGTCATCATAAAAAATAAGGTTAATAATAGGTGTTTCATAAAAACTAATTTGGGGGTTAGATTAATATTTGTGTAAAACGAATATAGAAATATTTCTTTTGTAAGAGAAGTTCTTTCGCTCAAAAAATGTGACAAAAATAGAAATAATTTTGACTTTTTATATTATTTGGATGATAACCAGATATTAAAAAAAATTCAAATGTATTTTTTTAGCCAAAAAAAGTCTTCTATTTTTTACAAATTAATTCTAAAAATTTTACTGTTAAATTTTTAATTGATAAAGAAAACGTTTTCGTTTGTTTCAGTTGTTAAAGCTTACTAAAATTTATTTTTTTGTTTCGATACTTTCATTACTTTCGCACTCAAATGAGAAAATTAATTGTATTTCTGATATTCATGAATTTCCTTCTGCTTGGCGGAGGGCAATATCTGAATGCGGGTACACATCAAAATTCTCATTCTCAAAATCTGGAGAAAAGACACAGGGTAAAATTCACCAGTCAGGATCAGGGCAATTCCATAATTGAGGAAGCTGATATAGATTTAGATGAGGATCATCTTGGAGATGATAACTTTAAAAATAGTGTAACTAAAAATTTTACTGCAAATTACAAATTGCTTGATAATTGGTATTTGACATTCTCAAGTCAGATCGTTGTAAATTATCACAGTCATTTTAAATTATTCGTGCCATTTTGTGGCAATTCAAACCCTATTTATATTACACAGCGCGTTTTAAGAATTTGATTCTGCCTGCATATCGGTTACCAATAAGTGTGATCATGCATAAGTGCGAATTGTATTTTTAAGATACTTTTTCATTCTGACTTTTCACGTTTTATTTGGCTGCCGATTTTATTTCAGACCTGAGGAATCTCTATATTCCTTAGCATCCCATCGCTTAATTTCCAAAATTTATATCATGAAAAGAGTAGTTGTTTTAACGGGCTTAATAGCCTTGTTGTGCCTAACCAGTTGTACATCAAAAAAAGAAGAAAAAGAAGAAGCCGAAGTTTTTACAGTAACAAATCCTGTAAAAATAGACACTTCATTTAGTAAACAATATGTTTCGCAGATAAAATCGGTACGAAATATCGAAATCCGCGCTCAGGAAAAAGGATTCCTGCAAAACATTTATGTTGATGAAGGCCAGTTCGTAAAAGCGGGTCAGATATTGTTTAGAATCATGCCGAAAATGTATGAAGCTGAATTACTTAAAGCTCAGGCAGAACAAAAATCTGCAGAGATAGAATTGCAAAATGCCAAAACTTTGGCTGATAAAAATATCGTTTCAAAAAATGAGCAGGCTGTTGCCCAGGCTAAACTTCAGGCAGCAAAAGCTGAAGTGGCACTGGCGAAAATCCATTTGTCATTTACTGAAATCAGAGCTCCGTTTGACGGAACAATTGACCGTATTCCGTTAAAATTAGGAAGTCTTATTGATGAAGGTGAATTGTTAACCAGCCTTTCAGACAACAGTCAGATGTTTGCTTATTTCAATGTGTCAGAACCTGAATATTTACAATATCAAACGGATGTAAAAGATCGTGCGGAAACTAAAGTCAGTTTAATTTTAGCCGATGGACAGCTGTTTAAATACAAAGGAAATGTAGAAGTTATTGAAAGTGAATTTAACAACGAAACAGGAAATATCGCTTTTAGAGCAAGATTCCCAAACACAGGTAAATTGCTTAGAAATGGCGAAACAGGACAAGTTCAAATGCTTGTACCTCTTAGAAATGCTATCGTGATTCCACAAAAAGCAACTTATGAAATCCAGGATAAAAAGTATGTTTTTGTAGTTGATAAAAACAATAAAGTGAGTTCAAAAGAAATCACTATTACAGGTGAAATTCCGGATTTGTATGTGATAAGCAGCGGACTTACCGAAAATGATAAAATTTTACTTGAAGGAGTTCAGAAAGTAAAAGAGAATGACAAAATTAAATATGGTTACATCGCTCCTCAAAAGGTAATCAATAGTTTACGACTAAAAGCAGAATAGGCTTAATTGTTTTAATCATTAAAAAAATATAAAAATGTTTAATAAATTTATACAAAGACCTGTACTGTCGATAGTAATATCGTTAATAATTGTCTTTTTAGGGATATTGTCGGTACTGAATTTACCTATTACCCAGTTCCCTTCCATTTCTCCTCCTATGGTGAATGTGACAGCAGATTACCCCGGTTCGAATGGTGAATTGATGATTAAATCTGTTGTTATTCCTTTGGAAAGAGCTCTAAATGGAGTTCCGGGAATGAAATATATGACTTCTGATGCCGGAAATGACGGTGAAGCGAGTATCCAAGTCGTATTTAACCTGGGTACCGATCCTAATCAGGCTGCCATTAACGTTCAGAACCGTGTAGCTTCGGTTACAAATAAATTACCTCCATTAGTTGTTAGAGAAGGTGTAAAGATTACCCGTGAAGTTCCGAGTATGTTGATGTATGTTAACCTTTATAGTACGGATAAAAATACCGACATGAAGTTTTTATACAATTATGCAGATATCAATGTACTGTCAGAATTAAAAAGGGTAAATGGTATTGGATCAGGAGATATTTTAGGAACACGTGAATATGCAATGCGTATTTGGTTAAAACCTGATCGCATGCTGGCTTATAAAATATCTGCTGATGAAGTAATGGAAGCATTATCGAGTCAGAGTTTAGAAGCTTCGCCAGGTAAAACAGGGGAGGCATCAGGTAAACGTTCGCAAACTTTTGAATATGTATTGAAATATTCAGGGCGTTTTACAACTAAGGAGCAGTATGGAAATATTGTAGTACGATCAAATGCTAATGGTGAGCTTTTGCGATTGAAAGATATTGCCAAAGTTGAATTTGGCAGTTCGATGTATGATATTTATTCCAATTTAAATGGCAGACCTTCTGCGGCTATAGTACTGAAACAATCTTTTGGAAGTAATGCCAATCAGGTTATTGAAGACGTAAAAGCGAAACTGGAAAAAATCAAACAGAAATTTCCAAAAGGAATGGATTATGAAATCTCATACGATGTTTCTAAATTCCTGGATGCTTCTATCGAAAAAGTAATTCACACGCTGATCGAAGCTTTTATTTTGGTAGGATTAGTGGTGTTTCTCTTTTTGGGTGACTGGCGTTCTACGGTTATTCCGGCAATTGCAGTACCGGTTTCGTTGGTTGGAACTTTTATATTCATGACATTCTTTGATATTTCATTGAACTTAATTACGTTGTTTGCCTTGGTTTTGGCTATTGGAGTCGTCGTCGATGATGCTATTGTGGTTATTGAAGCCGTTCATGCCAAGATGGAGGAGGAGCATCTTTCGCCACTTAAGGCAACTAAAAAAGCGATGCACGAAATTGCCGGAGCTATTATCGCGATTACGTTCCTGATGGCCGCGGTATTTATTCCTGTTGCCTTTATGTCCGGGCCTGTGGGAGTTTTTTACAGACAGTTTTCGATTACGATGGCAACAGCAATTATCCTTTCGGGTATTGTAGCTTTGACTTTGACACCTGCACTTTGTGCGATGATGTTAAAAAATAATCATGGTAAACCTAAAAAGAGAACACCTGTAAACATATTTATAGACGGTTTTAACAACAAGTTTAACCTGGCGCAGGGTAAATATCAAAATGTATTAGGCAAAATTGTAAACAGAAGAGCCGTTACTATTATCGCGCTTCTTGGATTTTGTGCCGGAACATGGCTGATCAGTAGTACCGTTCCTTCCGGATTTATCCCGAATGAGGATCAGGGTATGTTTTATGCTATTATCCAAACACCTCCGGGTTCATCATTAGAGAGAACAAATAATATCGCAGAGAAATTACAAAAGATAGCTGAAACAGTAGAGGGAGTAAAATCGGTTTCTTCACTGGCTGGTTATGAAATTTTGACTGAAGGTACAGGATCTAATGCCGGAACATGTTTGATCAACCTTAAGGACTGGAACGACAGAAAGCAATCTGTTCAGGAAATTATGATTGAATTGGAAGAAAAATCGAAAGATATTCCGGGTGCCAATATCGAATTTTTCCAGCCACCTGCAGTACCGGGATATGGGGCAGCAGGAGGATTTGAACTTCGTTTACTGGATAAAACAGGTTCTGGTGATTTCAAAAAATTGGAAGCTGCCAATAAAGAGTTTGTCGAAGAATTGAATAAACGTCCTGAATTATCTAACGTATTTAGTTTCTTTAGTGCCAGTTTTCCGCAGTACATGATGAAAGTGGACAACGACATGGCACAGCAAAAAGGAGTGTCCATTGAGAATGCAATGAATACTTTATCAACTCTTGTGGGAAGTAACTATGAAATCAGTTTTATTAAATACGGAATTAATTATAAAGTAATCGTTCAGGCGGCTCCGGAATATCGTGCACAGCCGGAAGACATCTTAAAGCTGTATGTGAAAAATGATCGTGATGAAATGGTTCCTTTTTCAGCCTTTATGAAATTAGAAAAGGTATATGGTCTTTCAGAAATTACGAGACATAATATGTACAATTCTACTGAAATTAGTGGTGGTGCAGCTCCGGGATATAGTTCTGGTACCGCTATTAAAGTGATTCAGGAAGTGGCTGCCAAAAAATTACCGAGAGGATATGATATTGACTGGGCAGGTATTTCTGCCGATGAGGTTGCACAGGGTAATCAGGCAATTTGGGTATTCCTGATTTGTTTAGGGTTTGTGTATCTGGTTTTGGCGGCTCAGTATGAAAGTTTTATTCTGCCATTATCCGTAATTCTTTCTTTACCGGCAGGTATTTTTGGTGCTTTCCTTTTATTAAAATTAACAGGATTAGAGAATAATATTTATGCTCAGGTTGCGATGGTCATGCTTATTGGTTTATTGGGTAAAAATGCGGTATTGATTGTAGAATTTGCTATTCAAAGGCATGCGGCAGGGAAAACGGTTCTTGAAGCTGCAATGGAAGGAGCAAAAGCACGTTTCCGTCCTATTTTGATGACTTCATTTGCTTTTATAGCAGGATTGCTTCCACTTGCTTTTGCCTCCGGGCCGGGTAAAATTGGTAACAGAACTATTGGTACTGCAGCAGCAGGAGGTATGCTTATCGGAACGATTTGTGGTGTTTTTGTAATTCCGGGATTGTACTACATTTTCGCAAGAATTGCCGAGAAACACAAACTGGTAAAGCATGAAGAAGAGAATCCATTAACAGAAGAAATTGATAATAACCATGTATAAATTCAAGTTACAACATAGTATTGCGTTAGGTCTTTGTCTTGCAGCGGTAAGCTGCAAGGCTCCGCAGGCAACAACGGAAACTCCAAATAAAGCTGTCGTTCCTGAAGCTTACACAGACAGTAAGGATACAACGAATATGGCTGCTATTCCATGGCATGATTTCTTTAAAGATCAAAATCTGGTAAATCTGATCGATACTGCCCTGAAAAATAATCAGGAATTAATGATCACTTTGCAGGAAATTGAAATTGCGAAGAATGATGTTCGTATAAAAAAAGGTGCTTACTTACCAACTGTTGGTGTCAGAGCCGGTGCAGGAGTAGAGAAAGTAGGACGATATACGAGTCAGGGTGCCGGTGATGCTACTACAGAAATTAAGCCCGGCAAAGAAACACCGGATCCGCTTGGAGATTTTGTTGTTGCTGCCTATGCAAACTGGGAAGTAGATATCTGGAAAAAACTGCGCAATTCTAAGAAAGCAGCAGTAAGCAGATATTTATCAACCATAGAAGGAAAGAATTTTGTAGTTACAAACCTGATCGCTGAGATCGCTAATTCTTATTACGAATTATTAGCTCTTGACAGTCAGTTAGACATTGTACAACAAAATATAGAATTGCAGTCTAATGCTTTAGAAATCGTGAAGATTCAGAAACAGGCGGCCAGAGCAACAGAATTGGCAGTTCAGAAATTTCAGGCTGAAGTCCTGGATTCTAAAAGCAAGGAATTTGACATTCGTCAGCAGATAAAAGAGACGGAAAACAGAATTAACTTTTTGGTGGGTCAATATCCACAGGAAATTAAGCGAGATAGAAACAACTTTTTAAGTTTGTTGCCATCAACTGTTAGTTCTGGAATCCCGTCTCAATTATTACAAAACCGTCCTGACATCAAACAGGCAGAAATGGAGCTTACAGCTGCAAAACTGGATGTAAAAGTGGCTCGTGCCGAATTTTACCCATCGCTTGATATTTCGGCTGCGGTAGGAGTAAATGCTTTTAATCCGTCTTACCTGTTTACATTTCCGGAATCACTTTTGTATTCATTGGCCGGAGATATTGCTGCACCTTTGATTAACAGAAATGCGATTAAAGCAGAGTTCCGCAATGCTAATGCCAGACAGCTTCAGGCATTGTATAACTACGATCGTACGGTTTTGAATGCTTATATCGAAGTTTCGAATGCGCTTTCTAAAATAGATAACCTTCAAAAAGGATATGATTTAAAATCACAACAGGTGGATGCTTTAAATAAATCCATAGATGTTTCAAATGATTTGTTTAAATCTGCAAGAGTAGATTATTTTGAAGTTCTGATGACACAACGCGATGCATTAGAATCTAAACTCGAACTGATAGATACTAAAAAAGAACAGCTTAATGCTGCAGTCCATGTTTACAAGGACTTAGGCGGCGGCTGGAAGTAGAAGTCAGTTGTTATTAATTGATAGTTTTAAACCTCTCGGAATTTTTTTCGAGAGGTTTTTTTATGGAGAAAACAAAATGTTTGGATTTTTAATGATTGAATATTCAAACTAAACTTAAGTCTAAAGTTGGTGTAAATTATTAGCTGAATGAAGTTATTGATTCAAAATCTTGAAAAAACCCAAAATATTTTTGCTTTATTCTTAAAAATTCATATAAAAAATTAAATTTTGTTTTAGTGCAGTTAAGCCCCACCTGCATCTCCACATTTCGCAGCCACAAGTGGTGTAGCTGAGGGAAACCAACAGGGCTTCAAAAATCAAATCCTGACTGCCCTTCGCAACTGTTTCAGATCAGAGGGCACAGGTAAATACTTGGGCTAACGTTTGCGTACATGCTATAAGTCCGATCCATCGGGTAATTCAAAATCAACGACAAAATCAGTAATCGGATTTGTTGAAATACTATTATTTTGTTTATAATGTTCTACATACATAGCTTTGTTACTATCCACTTTAAATAATCTGTAATCAATCACAGTGGATAAATTAGCTATATTTATTCTTAGCTTTTCAATTTCTGAACCATCAATATCTTTGTTACTTTTTAAAATATCATTAAATAATAACAATTCATTAATTGATTCAATAATTTCGGTATACTTTAAAAAATTGTTCTTTCTAATTAGCTTATATATTAAAAATTTAAATTTATTAAATACTGAAATGGATTTATTTGTGATTACATAGTTTGAATTTAATGATTTTTTAACTGAAAAGTTTGATACCAGGAAATTAACCAATAATCCTGGACTTATTTGATTTTCATAGTAAATTTTAAGATTTTGTAAAGGCTCATCTCTAGATCGTGCAAGGGAAAGATCTATTTGCCTTAAATAGGCATATAAAAAAACTATAAATTCATAATTAAAATACATTTTCTTTTTCATACTATATAATTACCAATTAAACCAAGGTGTAACATATTTAGGTTTTAAATCTTGTAAATTTAAATTGTTGCCTCCTGTCAAAATTCTTGCTCCGCCACCCCCCAAACTGGTGCTCGTTTGCAACGAGTACCTATATAAATTAAAGAATGTATGGTAGCGTTTGCAACGCGGATAATTAAGATAAATCTACCAACTTTGACAAAGAAATTTCCAGAGCATTGGCAATTTTTATTAATGTCAGTAAACGTGGGTTTGTTTTACCGTTTTCGATCATATGCAATTGAGTTCTGCTGATCTCACAATCAAAGGCAAAAGCTTTTTGATCAAGATTCTTTTCCTCTCTCAATTGCTTAATCTTTTCGCCTAATTTCTTAAAATATTTTTCTTCTTTCGTGTTCACTATAACGAATATCTAAAATTTATGTTTACCTTGTGTTCGTAATAACGAACATTTGATAATGAGCCAATTCAGGAAACTAAAAATACATAGTAAGTTCCGTACCAGAAGGTGGGACAATACAACCGTTCCCGAAATCAGATTAGAAGGCAAATGGCTTGAAAGACTTGGTTTCAAGGAAGGACAAATTGTAAACATAGAACAAGAGAAAAACAAGCTGACAATTACTATTTACAAGGGACAGAAATAACTAGACCTGGCAGTGGTTTGGCATAAACAGGTCTGATGTGTTTCGCATGACACATTTTTGTAAATTTGAACATACGTCTTCGTAAGAAAGTTGCTGGCGAAATCCAGTTATCTCCTATTTCAGCCTAAAGTAGAGTAGGCACTCGTTGCAAACGAGCGCCAGATGAGAGTAGCAAGAACGTTGTATGCTATTTTGAGAATTAAAAAGTAGAAAAAACAAATAAAAATGTTTAGACATCAAGGCAGAACAAGAACTTTAAGCCATAATTTGCGAATAGCATCTTTATTATCTTTTGTTGCCGGAATTGTAAATGTTGCGGGGTTTCTGGCGGTTCAGAAATTGACAACAAATGTGACCGGACATTTTGCTTTTTTTGTGGACGAGATATTTAAGCTGAACTTTTGGAGTGGATTTATTTACTTTTTATACATATTTTTCTTTTTTCTCGGTTCATTTGTTTCAAGTTGTTTAGTAGAGCTTATTTCGCAGAAAACCGAACGTAATATTTATGTTTTTCCGACATCAATAGAAATCTTAATATTATTCTCAATCGGAATATTTGGTAAAAATTTAGAAATTGAAAATCAAAATATAATTGCCTGCAGTTTATTGTTTGCTATGGGTTTAGAGAATTCATTAGTAACTAAAATATCAAACGCAACTGTCAGAACAACACATTTAACAGGATTGTTTACCGATTTGGGAATAGAATTATCGCAATTATTTTTCTACAGAGAAACCGAAATGAAGACAAAATTATATTCGTCGATTAAATTGAGATTGACAATAATAAGTTTCTTTTTTATTGGTGGAATAATCGGCGGAATATTTTATACAAAAATCGAACTAAAAGTCTTGTTTATTGCAGGAATTACATTAATGTTGGGGTTGATTTACGACAACATAAAACTGAAAATAATTATGCTAAACCGAAAATACAAACACTAAAGAAGAAAGAAGTCCTGTTGCTAACAGCTCTTACAACGGATTTGGGCAATTAGCTTAATGGAAAATTAGGTTTTGTATTTGGGAATGATTTGGCAAATCATAATAATAGGTTTTTAGTCCAAATCTCCATGGAGTAACAAACGTTAGCAGTAATAACATCCAGATTATCATGAAACAATTATTTTATTTGTTATTACCATTTCTTATTCTGATTAGTTGCAAAAATTCAAATCAAATAAAAGAGATTGAAATACTAACTTATTTCAATAACGCAAGAGACTTCAAAATTTATTCAAATACTGACAATGCTGGATTTACTCAAACTCTGTATAAATCTGAAGCATCAGAAAATGTAGATAATTACCAAACTAGAATACGTAAAAGTATAATGGATTCAATTATGAATGTATGCAAAAATGCAACTGATGATAATTTCATTTTTAAGGAATCAAAGAATATGTGGTATTGTGGAAATTGGCATAGTGTAAAAGTAACATTAGAAAATGGAGAAAAATTAATCTTTAAATATCCCTATGTTAACAAGCAAAACAAACAGTTTATTGCATTCCAATCTTTGTCAAACCAAATCAGAAATGATTCATTGCATGCAACACGTTTAAATATTGGGCAATTAGGAGCCCTCTATATTAAGTAAGAAGACTTATCTAACTTAACCTTTAGGAAAGATTCTATATTTATTACAGATTATCTGAAAAAGAGAAATTAAAATTACTACGAGCTAAATACTTGCTACAAAAGATTTGGGCATTTGGCTTAAATTTAATCCAATTCACTTGTAAAAAGAGAATGTTGGTGGCAAGCGAGGATAATCCTCAATTCAAAAAGACATTATAAAATGGAAATACGTTTATTGGTTTTAAGAACAAGTGACACAAAAAAGCTTTCTGACTTTTATAACTTATTCGGATTAAATTTTGATTATCATAAACACGGAAATTCTCCATTTCATTACTCTGTGACTATTGGAGAAACAGTTTTAGAAATTTATCCTTTGACAAAGAATCAAATTGAAGCTGACAAAAATTTGCGATTAGGATTTGGAATTGACAACTTTGAGATGACCATTCAAAAATTACTAGAATTGGAAGTTGTGTTTTTATTACATCCTACACAAACGGAGTTTGGATTTATGGCTATAATTATAGACATTGATGGAAGAAAAATTGAATTGTATAAAAAATAGCTTATCGAAAAATGCCAACCACTTTACCTATACACATTTTTACCTATTTGTGAATTTAATGGGTTACTGTTTTAATTCATATTTTTGCTATCCCAAATATTCGTTTTTATAACTTGCAAACGGCTATAGGAGTGAGAAAGTTAGCAGTAAGCGTAAAGACAAACACCATAACAATGAGTTTATACATTATGACAAAGCAAGAACTAATAACAACTTTCTATAACAATCATCAGGAGATGATTGACTATGTAAACTTATTAACAAATGAGCAGTTTACCTATAACGATGGCGAAAAATGGACGGCAGGTCAACAATTTAATCACGTTTATTTAGTAATATCGGTATTTCCTAAAATTCTTTCATCAAAGGAATTTATTTTGCAGAAATTCGGAAAAATAAACCGTTCGACCTGGAATTATGACTTAGTAATTGAAAACTATTTTAAGACAAGTCGCAAATCCCCTGAACAGTTTTTGCCTGAACAGATTAGTTCTGAACAAAAGGCAATAATTACTGCCGACATTCAGCAAGTTTTATTGGCTATTCAACAGTTGTTAGGCCAATATACAGAAGAAGAACTTGATACGCTTGTTTTACCTAACCCATTGCTTGGTAACATGACAATAAGAGAAACGTTTTACTTAATGAGTTATCACGCAATTCATCATCTCAGACAAACAGTACAGAACTTGGAACAACTAAAAAAATGAAACCTGTATTCTAACTCTGGCTAAAGTGCAAAATCAACTTTTGTTATAAAATTGTCATTAGTGTAAGGCTGAACATTTGTGCTAAAATCAGCCCGGACACTAGGTTCAAAACCGTTTTGCAACATTAAAAAAGACTCATATGAATAGAATATTGATTACACTTATATTTACTTTATTCTTGTCAAATATATATTCTCAGGATAGTTATTCGAAATTACCGGGAACCAAAAGCAATTGTCCAACAATCATTATTGAAAAAGATATTATTGCGAATGGGAATGCCATAGAAATCAAAAAAGAATTGATAACCGAATTGAGTGTACTGAAAGACAAACCAAATCGGAAAGCACATAAATTCTTTAATTTGACTGAAAACGGAATTGTTTTTGTCACTTTAAATAAAAAAACTGCATTTAAAACACAATCTGAACTAAATGACTTTTTCGGAATTGATAAAAATAACGGAGTTTATGTAAACGGATGTCTAATAGAGAATTCTGATTATAAAATTGCAACTGAAAGTATTATTGAAATTGAATTGATTGATCCTGACTCTGAAAATAAATTAGCAAGTAAAGCAATTAACGTTTGGACTTTAACTGAAAAAGAAAGAATTAATGGTTGTCAAAAACAGAATGTAAATTAATAACAAGATTGTATAAAGTATAAGCCTTTTGGGGATTTATTTCAAAAGGCTTTTTTTGTGTTATTGTTTTAAATATTAACATAAAATTACGTTTTTATCAAATAAGCATCAATTATGTAAGTTTTTTTAAAAATTATGAAACAGATTTGAATGTCATCGAGTGTAATTTCGCTTATATAAATCAAACATAATTTAAAAAACAACAAACATGAAGACTAGAAATTTTTTATACGTATTAGCCTTAAGCTTAGGAGTGTTTGCTACATCTTGCAGCAACGATGATAATGACGGAGAAACAATAGTACCAATCCAGGGGAAGTACAGCCTAAGCAAAACAGGGACAATTGTTAACGGACAAGAAGTGTTAGTTGATGCTGCAGAAAATGAGAGTGGATGTAGCAAAGATTATTTGGAACTAAAATTGAGTAATGCAGCAGTTATAGGTGATTATACCGGTTCTACTTGTACCTTAACAGAATCTACGGGGACTTACGTAAGATCTCATAATGATTTAACTATTACTATGGGTAGTACTAGTACAACCAGCGACATCATGAATCTTACTAATAAAGAATTAAAATTAAAAGATAAGACTACTGGTGAAATTACAGTTTATACAAGATAAATAATGTCTTAAAGCAGAAAATCTGATTCTAAGTGAATTATGAAACGGAAATAACTGATAAAAGTTATTTCCGTTTTTTTAGGCTTTATTTTGAAGAAAACCCTTTGTGTACTTCTATAGGATAATCTTTTACAGAGGTTACTGAGGTGCCCCAGCTAAAATCTTCTTTGTTTTTTGTTTCCTTAAATTTATCACAGGAAATAAGCAAAAAGAGAATAGAGATACTTATAAAACGATTTTTTTTAATCATATCTTAATTCTTATACATTTTTACGACCGTTTTCTGCAATGGGATTTCTTCTCCTTCGCACTTAACCGTAAAACTTGTTGTTTTGTACATAAAGGCAGGTCTTACTTCTATCTCAATAGCTGCATCAGGGTGGTTCTTTTTCATTTTTTTAAAAACTGCCACAATTTCTTCTTCATCAAATTTTGCTTCGCCATTATATATTTTAAAATAAAAAGAAGCATTAAGCGGTAAAGCTGCATGATTGAACAAATTTTTATTTATTACTTCTTGATAATTGTTATCTTCTTCTCCATTGATATAAGCAATATAATTGTGAGTAAGTTCATCTGCTTTGTAAAAACTTGTGGTAAAACGCCAATTGTATTTTTCCCGATAAGTATCCCAAATCCCATAAGGAATTCCAGACTTAACAATTTTTTCCTGAAGGTATTTAGGAACTAAGCCTTTGTAAAACTCATCATAAAAAGTTTCTAGATCTTTAAATGCTCCTGGTACAGGAACAAAAGCATTTACATCAACAAAAGTTTCTTTTGCCTGATAGCGCGCTACTTCTCTACGATGTGCTGCACCTGTTACAAAGAGAACGACAATGCCTCCCGGTGCTACAGCTATTGTAATATGATCGTACGTATCATGTTTGGGTTCATTTTTTACACGATCCCAGTTATAAAAGCCTTCTCTAAACAAGGACAATATTTTATTTTGTGTCGTTTGGTCTATCGTCTCCTCAACATTCCAGAATTTTTTCTCAGCGTAACTTACCCATGTTAGTGAGAGCATGGTAGGCATAATATTGCCACCACCTAATCCTTGTCCATCTACAATCCACCCACTATCTTCAATTCCAGAACTATGTAATGCAGTTATAAATTTTTCTTGAGTTGCAAGAAATCCTTTGTGCACTTCTATAGGGTAATCTTTTACAGAGGTTACAGAAGCTCCCCAGCTAAAATCAGTTTTATTGCTCATATCTTTTTTATTACAAGAAGTAAAAAAAAACAAGAAGCATATACTTATAGTGAAATACTTTATAATCATGATTTATTTTTCCACATTTTTACGACCGGTTTCTCTAATGGTATTTCATCACCTTCACACCGCACAATAAATGTTACTGTTTTGTACATAAAAGCTACTTTTGCTTCAATTTCTATAGTTGCATCAGGATGTTTTGACGTAAGTTTTTTGAAGGCAGTCAGGATTTCTTCTCCGTCAAATTCGGTTTCGGAGTTATATTTCGTAAAGAAAAACCTAACATAAGAAGGTAATGCTTTTTTCTCAAAAGAACCTAGATTTTCTAATTTAATGATTTCTTTTTCTCCGTTTAAGTATTCCACAGGCCTGTCAAGGCTCTCTTTGTCTTCTTTGTAAAAATGGATATTAAATCGATACTTATATTTTGTTCTATATTCTTCCCATAAGTTTACAGGAACTCCTTTTTCTTTTATGTAAGTTTGGGTTTCTTTTGATAGATATGCTTTATAGAAATAATCATAAAATTCTTGTTGTGTGTCTTCATCTGGGTTTCTATAAAATTCATTGACACTCACGAAGGTTTCTTTTGCTTGATAATGTGCTATTTCTACTTTTTTGTTCAACCCTGATAGCCATAAAACAACGGTACCTCCAGGGGCTAGTCCTACTGTGATTTTTTTATAGGTAATATGAGACCATACTCCCTTTAGGTCTTTGTTCATATAGCCTTCTTTGTACAACTGTAGTATTTTTTCCTGAGTAGTTTGATCTATTGTAGTTTCAATTTTCCAAAACTTTTTTTCAGCATAACTTATCCAGGTCAGGGACAAGAGGGTAGGCATTTCATTACCTCCAGAAAGTGCATCTCCATCATAATTCCATCCATCTTCAGCGATACCAGTATTTACAAAAGCCGCAATCATTTTTTTTTCATTACCTAAATACCCTTTATGTATTTCCACAGGATAATTGAATGGCGCTGTTACTGTAGCTGACCAGCTAAAGTTTTCTTTGTTTTCTGTTTTCTTAAATTTATCACAGGAAATAAGCAAAAAGAGAATAGAGATACTTATAAAACGATTTTTTTTAATCATATCTTAATTCTTATACATTTTTACGACCGTTTTCTGCAATGGGATTTCTTCTCCTTCGCACTTAACCGTAAAACTTGTTGTTTTGTACATAAAGGCAGGTCTTACTTCTATCTCAATAGCTGCATCAGGGTGGTTCTTTTTCATTTTTTTAAAAACTGCCACAATTTCTTCTTCATCAAATTTTGCTTCGCCATTATATATTTTAAAATAGAAAGATGCATTAAGGGGTAAAGCTGCATGATTGAACAAGTTTTTATTTATTGCTTCTTGATAATTGTTATCTTCTTCTCCATTGATGTAAGCAATATAATTGTGAGTAAGTTCATCTGCTTTATAAAAACTTGTGGTAAAACGCCAATTGTATTTTTCCCGATAAGTATCCCAGATCCCATAAGGAATACCAGACTTAATAATTTTTTCCTGAAGGTATTTAGGAACTGTTATAACAAATAAAGTATCGTAAAATTGTTGCTGAGTGTGTTCATGAGGATTGTCATAAAATTTATTCACATCTACAAAAGTTTCTTTTGCCTGATAGCGCGCTATTTCTCTACGATGTGCTGCACCTGTTACAAAGAGTACAACAACGCCTCCCGGTGCTACAGCTATTGTAATATGATCGTACGTATCGTGTCTGGGTTCATTTTTTACACGATCCCAGTTATAAAAGCCTTCCCGGAACAAGGCAAGCATTTTATTCTGTGTTGTCTGGTCTATTGTTGCTTCGATATTCCAGAATTTTTTCTCTGCATAACTTACCCAGGTTAGTGAGAGCATTGTTGGTATTGTATTGCCCCCTGATCCTATATCGGTACCGTCATATCCCCAACCATCATCTTCAACTCCTGCTTTATGCAGTGCCGTTATAAATTTATCTTTTGTAGCGAGATAACCTTTGTGGATTTCAATAGGATAATCCTCTACAGAGGTTACTGTAGCTCCCCAGCTAAAATCGGTTTTATTGCTCATATCTTTTTTATTACAGGATGATACTAGTATATTTAATAATAGTATTGTTAGTTTTAATTTATTTTTCATATTTTCTATATTAACGCTTTATAATAAACCGTTTACGTTCAGGTTCCGGGGCATTTACAACACCAGCAGTAGCATTATAATGCAAATAATGGTTACGGAGTTGCTTCATGTCTTCTTTGGGTATTTCGTGTTCAAGTATTTCCAGAGGATTTGCAGTTGCTTTTGCAGCATAATCTTCCAGATGGGCTTTTATTTTTGTTATAAAAGCAAGATGCCCCGGAAAAATATTTGTTTTAAAATCTTTCGAGTCTTTCAATTTAGTAAAATCAAAGTTCACTCCTTTTTCAATTCCAAAATTACACATCATGTGTAATGGAATAAAACTATATTGGTTACTTATATAAGCCCGGTACGAGACAAGTTGTTGTGTATCGTATAAGGAACTTCTGCTGGAATCATATTTGTATGGTTTGCTAAAGGCATCACATATACCAATCTGATTTTCAGTAAACCAGCCTTCGTCTATAAGGGTATTTCTAAATTTGCCTAATCTGGAACTTGCAAAGGTATTATCACAATAATCTTCTGCCAGGATATGTTCGCCGGCAGGATCAGGTGCTGTACCAGGTGCAATTCCCTCGGGTCTGCCCTCTGTATAACTGCCACCAACGTCGCAGTGTACACCCGGCATATACATTTCGACATGGTTTTGGCCCTTGATAATGGGCGATAAACTAAAATTTTTGCGATGCTCCTCGCCAGCTACCATGTGTATAATATGTTTTGCTCTGCTGACAGAGTTAAGCCCTAAATCTTTTATATCATTAAACTGCACTAAACCATGGTGGGCTACGGTATCGTATAATCCTGCAAAACGAATAATTAATTGGTTAAATTCTATTCCTTTTTTGGTAAGCAAATAACCTAAATAACCGTTTGTAGGAAGTGCTTTTTTTCGATCATGGTATTCTGCAGAAACCTGATATCCCTGATGATCACAATAAGCCCCATTCAATCCCATAGCTGCATAATAAGTGGGATAAGTTATTGCGTGTACAAAATGACGTGCTGCTGCGGCCCCGCGACTAAAACCGAAAACATCAATGGTGATTGAGTTTGCTTTTTTTACTTCTTCTTTTGTCATGACTTTAGAAATCTTACTCTCCAGTTGCTCTATAGCCCTCCGAACCCTGTCTATAATACCCGCATTGCCAGCGCCAAAAGCTCCTCCCATAAAATAATCATCTTCTTTATAGTCACTTACATTCAGGTTTTCATCACCCAAGGTGTTGGTATTCATTCCCTCTGTATAAATTTTAAAAGTTCGGTTTTTTTTATCTTCTATATAATTATCAAACAAAATCGCTACGTTAGAAAGATCATTTTCATAACTACCTTCAAGATATTTATAGTTTTCATGTTTTCCTACATCTTCTTTACTTTTGGCATATACCTTCAGATGGTCTTCGCTCGTAAATGGTCTCTCTTGGTTAGCTTTCCTTCCTATACGTTTTTCTTCCCAATCGGTACGCGCAATGGTATCGTATCTGTTATTATTGGTTCCATCAATAAAAACGCCAAAAGTAAAATCCATTTTCTTTTGGTCTTCGGGTGCATCCCCTTTTTCGGCTTCGCCTTGCATCAGTGGGTTATTACCGGATAATTCACCTTGCATAAGGATTCCATTTTTAGATACTTTAAGTACAGCATCTATATCTGTTTCTCCATCTTCTATTTTTGTGTGATTTGCAATAGGATTAATAGATAGTTTACTACCGCTGTCAAAATTTCCCGCTCCCTGAAACTGCCAGGCAGGTTCTATAAATACAGGAAATACACATTTTTGCACATTGGCATTGGATACTTGCTCTTTTCCTTTTTCAGTAATCAGCGCATCCGTAATTGTTCCGGCTGGTGGTCTGGTAATTGTGTCGTATTTGTGTGCACTTACCGGACGCGTAAATCGTGTTAATGGTTTTGCCTCGAGTTTTTGTATGGGATCTCCATCTTTATCACTTGGTGTTGGCGTTAAATCGGCATTAGCCAATTTTGTATCCCTTAACTGTATCTCAATATTTTCTCCGTACAGGGCTTCTGTATAAACATGCAGATAAACGGTAGAGCCAAATGCAATTTCTTCGGTTATTATTTTACCTGTATAATCACGCCATTCGGCTGCAATAACTTTGGGTACTCCTACAGCACGTACAAACATACCGTGCGGCGGTATGCCTAAAGGTGGATTTTTATCGGTAAATATTTCCAGCCATGCCATACCTCCGCCTTCCAACAATTTTGGAAAGCTGATTTGCTTCGTATTTAATTCTGAAATCCCTAAACTAAAGGAATTATTGTGAAAAATTTTATCAGGATCAACTCTTTTACCTGCCAATTGCCAGCACCATTGTATATTGGCGCGTTCGGTGGCAATGTTTTTATGATAAGTATCGGCTTCTTCGTTATAATCGTTAAATTTTTCTTCATAAAGGCGCTTACTATCCCTTGTCATATTGTTATAGACTTCTTCTTTTACAGCAGTAAAAGGTTTGGGTTTTGGATAGAGCTTATCTATATAATTTTCTATATCAGCTATAGTAACGGTAAACTTACCCGCCTTATTAAGTGTCAGGCAGCCAGTTGCCTTATTCCATTTTTGACCTGTTTCCAGTGGCTGTTTTGGGAGAATATGTAAGTCTTTACTCATTTCCTTTATTATTAATCATTAAAACAGAATCGTCTAACCCGCTAAAATTTAGTCCCGGAAGCAATTCAAAAAGTACTTCGGGAGAACCGTTTTCTGTGTTTTTTTTGGACAAATCTGCAGTTTGTCCATGGTCTTTAATTGTTATACAATCGGGACCTCCTTTTGGGCAGGTTGCTTTGCTGTCTTCCAGTAAAGGATTTCCTTGGTTGGAAAACGTCACCTTATCATAAAATCCACTCCATTTTGTAATCACGGTCTGGCAAGGCAGAAAACTACTTCCTGAAGGCTGCTTCTTGCAATTTCCAAAAGTGTTTTTCTTCATTGTCTGCGCGATTTCCTTACTGGTGGCAATACGTTTTTCTTTGCCTTCACTGTCATTGGCATAATGTTTAGAATGTGTTTTTACTTGTAATATATCAGTTTGTGGCGCTTCGCTAAACTGACATTGACAGATTGCCCCATGTACTACAAAATGTTTTTCGGCCATTGCTCAATTATTTAAATTTGGGGTTATTTAGTTTTTTTGAAGACTGTTTTTATTTTATCAACAAAGCTTATTTTCTTTTTTTTGGTAGGTTCTTCCGGAATATAAAATTCATTTTTCGGTCGTGGGGTTCCCATTATCCGCTCTATTTTTGGTGTTGCCAGTTCCAGTTCTCTTTTTATTCTTGCTGTGATATCAATAATATCATCATCTTCCTTGTTTTGGTAGGATTGAAATATTCTCTGGCTTTCTTTTAGTGAAGCATCACTCCAGGGCCTGAAAGAACTGGTTTCTGCTAAATGGTATATTTCTACCTGAATTTTTCGTTGTGTGTTTTCATTGATTTTAGTTTCAAAAGTCCCGGTTACCGAACAAATACTCCTATCTTCTTTATATAATTTATAAGCTACATCCATCTTCGACTCTACGGGTTCCGATACTTCATCGGACAAGTACTTTTTTGGAAAAGCATAACCCTCCATTATTTCTTCGATACTTCTTTCATCTATGGCAATTCCGTCGGCTTTTATTTTTATTTTGTCATCTGCATCATAATGTTCTTCTATTGTATGGACAGCTCCATATTCAATAAACTGATTTCCAAATACAGGGGAATTCCAAATAAATTTACATTTTAATTTTTCGGTGTAGTCAACATACAGGGGTTTGAAATACAAATAGAAAAACCAATTTTGACAAATGGATTGCTTTAATAAAACATCATCCAATAAAACAGTTTCTATTGTATGGATGACTTTAGAGATTGTTTCGCCTTTATAATATTTTAAGAGCTCTTCTTTTGCAGATAACCAGCGTTTTTTAATAGTGTTGGCGGTAAGGATTTCTTCGATCTCACCATTACTTTTAATTTTTATCCTAAGTGGGTAAATTGTCTGGGCTGCTTTTTGAACAATCTGCTCTATTTTTGAATCAGGGACCTGATTATTAATGTAAAGTTGTTTTCTGTTAATTTCAAAAATGCAATTTTCACCAAAATTATCTCCCGTAAAATAGGTTTCTACCTCATAATGAATCTGACTTTTCAGTACATTATTTTCAAAACTTTCATAACAAAATCCATAAACCCTTTTTTGCTGTGAGACACCAAAACGTAAACTAAAACCTTGGTCAAATACTACTTTTTTTAAATCCATATACCTTATTATTTAAAATTTCATGTCTTTCTAAATAATTCAAATTGGTATATTATAGAATATTAAAAAACAGAAGAAATATATTATATTTTAGATTTTCAAATATAAAAAATATTCTTACAAAAACAAGTGTGTCTAAAAAATAAAAATAGTACTTATAATCAGTGTGTTGTGGGTTTTGTAAGACTCATTTAGGGTGTGAAACTTATGGAAAAGCCTCTTTATTCACCCCGTTGATGGGAAGTCGGTAAGAAAGTTCAAAATACTCCTGTTCTCAATTTATAAAAAAACCAGGTGTAAAATCTAATTGCCAGGTCAATTGGTAGTTAATGATGCTTTATGCAGATAATATTTAAATAAACAAATTGAAGTATCTTGTTAAATCAGGATAGTTTTTCTTCAATTTGTTTATTTATTGTTGAATTAATAATAGACAGAGTAAGAGGGTCTGTTTCACCTGAGAAAAAAGCATCTACTATTTCCTGAAATATAGGATTGGCATTTTTCACCAGTGAAAAAAGTGTCATTGAAGAACGTAATTTTAGGGCATCTAAATCATCAAAAATAGATTCGGCAGATTTTCTTTTAAAAGTTAAAAGCAATTCTGAAATTTCAATAAGATGCTTTCCTAAAATAGGATGCGCCAGAAATTCTTCAGCTTCTTCTAAATTGCTAATGGCATAATAATTTGCATTATCACTAGAGCCTAATCCTTTTATTTGAGGAAAAATAAACCACATCCAGTGCGTTTCTTTTTTTCCTTTTTTGATTTCAGAAAAAGCAGTAAGATAAAGTTTATTTTGTGCATCTAAAAAACGCATTAAAAAATTATTGTTCGTGTGAGCCATTATGATATTGTAATTATAAAGGTTGCAAAAATAATTAAAAAGATAGGGTTGACAAATTTAAAGGTCCATACAATGAACAGTTTAACTTTTAGGGGAAGAATTTTCTACCTTTATTTTGGATGAAAATCATCGCCATTATTTATTGAAATTATAATGCTCTATAGACTCTTCTAAAAGTCAAATTAATTCGGGGCAATACCTCTCTTGCTGTTTTAGGAACCTGATGCTGCCAAAAACTGTTAGTTGTTCCTGCCATTAACAGAAAAGACCCATGATGTAAAGGAATATCTACCCGCGGGATATCTTTCCTGAATTTATGACGAAGTCTGAACGTTCTTGTTTCCCCAAAAGTTACTGAGGCAATGATAGGGTTCTGGCCTGTGTGATGCTCTTTGTCGCTATGCCAGGCTACACCGTCATTACCGTTTCGATAAAAATTAAGAAGGAGGCTGTTAAAACTCAGCCCGGTTTCAGCTTCTACTCTTTTGCGGATAGTTAGCAGTTCCGGAGTCCAATCAGGTCCTTCCTGACTGGCTCCCATATTTTCTTTGTCTTCATACCAGGCTATCATTCTTGGGGCAGTGACAATTTTATCAAAGATTTCCATTTCATATTCTCTCCATTTTGTCTGATGGAGCAGTACGTTATAATAATAATCAGATTCTTCTTTATTAAAGAAATTATCGATCAGAATAAGTTCGGTATCTGGAAGGTCAAATATTTTTTTGCCACATAAACCAGACGAAAATAATTCGGTGTCGTTAAATAGCATCATAAGTTGTTTTTTATTTAAGCACATTATAAATTAATTGCTCTGAAAGAAGTATTCACGTATAATTGCTGTTGTTATTTGTATGAAACAAAATTAATACAGTTTATAACAATTTTTATTATATTTGCTGTTACAAATTGTAACAAATTTATTATGTCTTTATTTTCAGACAATATCAGGGCTTTAAGATTAAAGCATAAAATATCGCAGGAAAAATTAGCAGAGGGATTACAAATTACCAGAGGCAGGTATGTCAAATATGAAGATGGAACCTCAGAAGCACCTTATGATATTTTAAAGAAAATAGCACAGCATTATCATATTAGTATTGATTTGCTGCTATCAGTTGATGTGCGTAAAATTGATGTACAGGATTTATTAATGCTGGAAAACAACCGGCTTGTTCTGCCTATACAAGTAGACAGGGAAGGAGAGGACTTTATTGAAATAGTTACCCAAAAGGTAAAGGCGGGTTACTTAAACGGTTATGCTGATCCTGAGTATATTGAAAACCTGCAGCAAATCTCTCTTCCTTTTTTAGGTCCGGGTAAACACAGAGGATTTCCTGTTGAAGGGGATTCTATGCCTCCGCATGAAGATGGAAGTATTATTATTGGACGTTATGTAGAGCGGCTTGGAGAGGTTCAGGACGGAAGAACTTATATATTGATTACCAAAAGTGAGGGAATGGTTTATAAACGCCTCAATAAAAACAAAAAAAATATTTTGGTTTTGGAGTCTGATAATAGTTTTTACCCTAAATATGATGTTAAGGTTTCGGATATTCTTGAAATTTGGGAATATGAGTGCAATATAGGCCGCAATGATAAAAGACAAGAGATGTCGGAAGCCCAAATTACAAAAGAATTACTCTTAGAGGTAAAAAGAGAAGTAACAGAAATTAAAGGTATTTTAAATATAAGCTGAAGGGTTTCAAAAAAGAAATGTGTCAGAAAGGGTGACTAGGTCAATATCAAGTCTGTTATTTAAAAGATGTAATATTGGAAATGTTAAAATAGCGCCTTTTTTTGACTGAATAATACTACAAAATGCTTTTTATATATGTAATTTTGATGAAAAATATTAATAAAGAATATTAATATAAAATTTGTAATTATGATTAAAAAAATGTCGATTTTTTTTATTGTTTTATTCCAAGTTGGACTAATTTTTAGTCAATCATTTCAAAACAAGCAATTTTATTATCAGTTTTGAACTCACAATTTCATGAAGCTGATTTATCAAAAATTCAACTTTTCCAATTCAAAGGATTACTAAAAGAAACCTCTTTCTAGATTGCACGCTAAACCACAAAAATTACCTGTAGAGCTGATTAGAAAAGAGTTTATTGAAAAAAAAGATTCCTATGCGAGAACTAAAAACTTTTTGGCAATTATAACTTTTGGCTTTGTGACGGAATTGATCCAGAAGGAAATGTATTTCAACTTAAGAAAAGCGAATAAGAATAAATTTCATAAAAAATGGAGATAGTTTTTAATAACAGCACTGAAAAATAAACATAAAAGACACTTCATCTAATAAAAAAAGGATGACTTTTAAATCATCCCTTCCTTTAGGCGTTAAAGCATCTCAAATTTTATTTGGATGAATTAATATTTAAATAGTTAAGTTTCATACTTATTTTGACTGATAAACTTTACTCACTATTTTCCACTGGTCTGCGTCTTTTACCAATGTGAACATATCGGCAAACTTATTCGTGCCAAACTGAGATTCAATTCTGGCAATAGCGACATTTTTTTCAACATTTAAATAAGTCAATTCATAATGGGCTTCCATCGGTTCGCTGCTCTCAAAGCCATCAAATAAAACCTTTATCGGTACACTTTTCAAAACGCCATTCTCCGTCCATGACATGGTTGCTGTATCAGCAAAAGCTTTTGCTGTAATTTTACCGTCAGCTTTACGGCCTCCTTCTACATAAAAATCTATGGCACGAATGATACCATCTTTTTCTTCTTTTGTAACTTCCATAATTTGATTGTTTTTAATTGATTTATTTTGATTGTTGCATGACAACAATATGCTTGATAATACTACGAGTAATACGGGAAATTTTCTTTTCATTTTATACATCTTTGTTTTGGTTATCGATTAAATTAAGCTTCTACTTGTACCCAGCCTTCTAGTTTTTCAAATATTGTCATTAATTTTGATGGGATTTTTTTTTCTTGTACTGTTGCTAGTTTAAGAATTGAAGTGATTTTATCTTCTTCTCCATTTTGAGTTAATTCTACCCAATC
>JBDTRA010000035.1:0-45211 GCA_039931915.1 Flavobacterium sp.
ACACCTGGACTGTAAAAGACGATTGTGGAAACACTTCGGATACTTTCACGCAAGTGATTACTATTGAAGATACTACTGCACCGACATGGTCTTCTGAAATGGCTTCCTTAAATGTGACTTTGCAATGTAGTGATATCCAAGGTTTGGCTAATGCTCAGGCATCATTCCCGGTTGCTTCTGATTTGTGTGATGCGGATGTTTTGAATATTGTAAAAGTTAGCGGTCAGTTTATGGCTTCCGAGGGTTGCGGAAACGCCGGAACCTACACAAATACCTGGACTGTAAAAGATGATTGTGGAAACACTTCGGATACTTTCACGCAAGTGATTACTATTGAAGATACTACTGCACCAATGTTTACAGGAAATCTTCCTGCAGATATTACAGTTTCCTGTGATGCAGTTCCTGAACCTGCAATTGTTGAAGCTTCTGATAATTGTAATAGCAATTTATCGATAGTTTTCTCAGAAATCAAAAGTGATATTCAAAACGAATGTGCAACAAATTACACCTTAACACGTAAATGGATTATTAGTGATTGCAGTGGCAATACTGCTTCGTATTCTCAAATTGTAACAGTAAGAGATACAACAGCACCTACAGGAACAGCACCTTCTGATATTACTAATTTACAAAGTATTGCTGATATTCCTGTTGGAAGTCCGGCAGACATAAAAGATGCTTCAGATAATTGCAGCGAAAACGTAAACATTATTATAAATGATTCTAATAATGGAGGAAGTGGCTGTGAAGGAAATGCATATGTCTTAACCAGAACCTATACTTTAACAGATTGTGCCGGTAATAAAACAGAATTAGTACAAACGTTTACTGTCCAAAATAAAGTTTCTGTGATGGCAACAGCATCAAATGCAACTTGTTTTGAGGCAAATAACGGCTCCATTTTGGTAACTAATAGTCAAGGGGCTATTGTAACTATAACAAATGGAAATAATGAAGTTGTTGGGAATACCAATTTACCAGCCGGAATTTATACAATTACAGCGACATCAGCTGTAAATAACAACAATCAGGGTTGTTCAGCGACAACAACAGTGACTATAACACAACCTCCATATGGCGTAACGACTGTAACCGGAGAAGCTTGTACTTATGATTCAACACCTGTTAACTTATTAAATTTATTACCGGAAAATACTCCGGCAACAGGAACCTGGATTGATACAGATGGCACGAATGCATTACAGGGAAATATTCTTAATGCATTAGGTCTGGCTCTGGGCAATTATACATTTGAATACAAAATAACTGATGAAAATTGTCCGAGAAGTATTCTACTGAATCTGACAATAAATGATGATTGCAGGGTATTAGCTTGTGAAACTATTATAATCCATAATGCTTTTTCTCCTAACGGGGACGGAATAAATGATGTTTTCAAAATTGATAATATTGACCAGACAATCTGTTATCCTGAAAACACTGTAGAGATCTATAATCGTTGGGGAATACTCGTATTCGAAACTGTTAATTACAACAATACTACCAATGCATTTGACGGAACTTCCAGAGGCAGAACTACTATTAAACAATCTGACGGACTGCCAACCGGAACATACTTTTATATTATTAATTACAAGTTCCTGGATGGTAACGATGTAATTCAATCTAATAAAAAAGCGGGCTATCTCTATTTATCAAAATAAGACAAAAATGTAATTCACTATAAAACAAAACCTTATAGTGAATTACATCATAATTGATAAAAAATCATTAGTAATAATTGAAGTAATACTATCTACTATGAGAACAAAATTATTTTCCCTCGTCATTATGTTTGTAACCATTGCAAGTTTTGCACAACAAGATGCTCAGTTTACGCAATATATGTACAACACCATAAATATTAATCCTGCCTATGCAGGCTCTCGTGGAGCTTTGAGCGTTTTCGGGTTACATCGTACCCAATGGGTTGGACTGGATGGTGCACCGGAAACGAGTTGTCTATCTGTAAATACTCCTATAAACAACAGTAATTTAGGAGTTGGAATTTCATTAATCAATGATAAAATAGGACCAACGAATGAGAATAATTTCTCTGTCGATCTCTCCTATACAGTTCAAACATCAGCCGATTTCAAACTTTCCTTTGGAATTAAAGGAACAGCAAATTTATTCAATCTTGACATCAATAAACTGAACCCTGAAAGTCAGGGAGATCCTCAATTTCAGGATTTCAACAGTAAGTTTTCTCCAAATGTCGGAGCCGGGGTTTACTGGCATTCAGATAAAGCATACATCGGTTTATCAGTACCAAATTTTCTTGAAACCAATCGTTATAATGACAATGATGTTGCCATATATAAAGATAAAATCAATTATTATTTGATCGCGGGTTATGTATTCGACTTAGATCACTATCAATATATAAAGTTTAAACCGGCTGTGCTCACTAAAATGGTTGAAGGGGCGCCGTTACAGGTAGATGTTTCTGCCAACTTTATGTTTATCGATAAATTTGTTGTCGGTGTTGCTTACAGATGGAGTGCTTCATTAAGCGCCATGGTTGGATTTCAGATCACAGAAGGTCTCTATCTGGGATACGGTTATGATCGTGAAACTACCAACTTAAACAATTATAATTCAGGATCACATGAAATATTCCTGCGTTATGAATTCTTCAGAAAAAATGGTAAAATGACAACTCCACGTTTCTTCTAAAAATATTTATTATGAAAAATTTTATACTCCTTTGCCTGACAATAGTAAGTGTTTTTTCATTCAATAGTTATTCTCAACAATCGAAAATAAACGCTGCTGATAAAAAATACGATGGCTATGCCTATATTGATGCCATAAAGACCTATGAAAGAGTGGCCAATAAAGGGTACAAGTCTGAAGATATGTTTGAAAAACTGGGAAACTCTTATTATTTCAATTCTAAATTTGAAGGTGCAGCAAAATGGTACGGGGAATTATTTGCCATGAATACCAATGTTGGACCTGAATATTATTACAGATATGCCCAATCTTTAAAATCAATTGGACAAACTGATAAAGCAAATAGCATCCTGGAAGAATTTAACGCTAAATATAAAAATGACCGCAGAGGTAAACTTTATAAACAAAACGTAAATTATCTGGATCTGATTAAGGAAAATTCAGGACGTTATACTATTGAAAATGCCGGTATTAACTCTAAATATTCTGACTACGGTGCTTTTGTATCCAACAATAAAATATATTTTGCTTCAGCCAGGGATACCGGTAATTTTTCACAGCGTAAACATAAATGGACAGGAGAATATTTTACAAATCTGTATGTTGTTGATATAGATTCCGTAAAAGTAAAAAAATTCAAAACCAATTTAAATACCAAATTCCATGAATCTTCTCCTGTTCTTTCTAAAGATGGTAAGACAATCTATTTTACAAGAAACAATTATAATGATGGAAAAAAAGGAAAAAATGAAGATAAAATTACTTTAATTAAAATATACAAAGCAACTCTTGAAAATGATAATTGGGCCCATATAAAGGAACTCCCATTTAATAGCAACAATTACAGCAGTGCACATCCTGCACTAAGTCCTGATGAAAAAACTTTATATTTTGCATCAGATATGCCGGGAAGTATGGGTCAATCCGATTTGTATAAAGTGAGTATCAATGAAGATGGCAGTTATGGTACCCCTGTTAATTTAGGACAAACTATTAATACGGAAGGCAAGGAAACATTTCCGTTTGTAACCAGTGAAAATGAAATTTATTTTGCTTCAGACGGGCATCCCGGACTTGGAGGTTTAGATGTTTTTGTTGGTCAGATCAATTCTGACGGCGGCATTAGTGATATACAAAATGTGGGTGCTGACATTAACTCACCAAGAGATGATTTTGCCTATACAATTGACCCGGTTTCAAGAAAGGGTTATTTTAGTTCTAACAAAGATGGCGGGCAAGGTTCTGATGATATCTATAAATTTTTGGAAACCAGAAGATTAAAATGTACTCAGGAACTCTACGGACTTATTACTGATGCTGAAACAGGTGCAATTTTACCCGGAGCAAAAGTAAGTTTATACGACAGAAGTTTAAATCTGAAAACCACAACCATTGCAGATGCAACAGGAAATTATACTTTTCCGGTTGAATGTTCAGAAGTATACAATGTCAGAGCCGAAATGACTGATTACACAACCAAAGAAGTAAATATTGAAATTCCTCATAAAAATGGCCGGACTAATCTTCCAATAGCTTTAGATAAAGCAAGATGTAAAGTAACAATTGGTGATGATTTAGGTAAATGTTTTGGTATCAAAATGATTTATTTCGACCTTGACAAATCTAATATCAGAGTGGAAGCAGCGCTTGATTTAGAAAAAATATTAGATGTATTAAATGAAAATCCAACCATGAAACTTGATATTCGTTCTCATACCGATAGCAGAGCAACGCATCAATACAATGAAGCTTTATCTGAAAGAAGAGCAAAATCAACCATAGACTGGCTCATCAAAAACGGAGTGGTAAAAAACCGCTTAACTGGCAGAGGTTACGGAGAAACCCAACTTGTAAATGAATGTTCCGATGATGTAAAATGCACAGAAGAACAACATCAGGCCAACAGACGAAGCGAATTTATTATTACGGCTTTGTAAAGAATAATTTAGTTATTGACACACATTCGCTTTTTTATAAAAAAATAAGTCGTTGCAAATTCATACTAATTTACAACGGCTTATTTAACTAAACAATGAATACTAACTATTTTTCAAATTTTTGCAAATATATTGGTGTAATATTTTTTACCCGTTTCTGCATCAATTTTTACTGCAATACCAAAATGGGTATAATCTCCTTCTATATTTTGTTTATGCGACGGGCTTTCTAACCAGGCCTTCAGAACAGCATCTGCTGTCTGATAATTATAAGCTATATTTTCACCCACTGTTTTTGCTCCGAGAACAGCAATAATATTCTCTGAACGGGCTACAAAATCATTATGGTTAACAACATTATTCTCAATCATGTAATAATCATGTTCTTCTGATTTGTAAGAAATATAATTCACTCTTTCCAAAGTATTCAGACCAATACTTACACGATATTTATTTATTAACTGCAACACCTCTAATTCTGTATCATTATAAGTGTAATTTGTGACGAGTGCTGCAGATGTAGTTTCATTGGTACTGGCTTCAGCAGAATCAGATGAACAGGAATTAAAAATAAAAACAACAGCAAAAAACAGAATTGTACGAAGCAATTTTCTCATAAAATTAATAGATTATATATAAAGTAGATTGGGAACCAAACTATTTTAAATATTTAATAAATGTTTAAAATACAGTTCTAAAAATAATAAATTTACAATCTAACCACCAAAATTAATCGATAAACAACACGTTTTGTGAGCTTTACAAAATAAAATTCTTACGACTAAGGAGCCAATCTTTGAATCAGCCAACTATAATCCGATTGATTTATATAACGGATCCTGTCATGAAGTCTGTTAGCTCTTCCCTGCCAAAATTCTACTTCTGAAGGAACTACTAGAAATCCTCCCCAATATTCAGGTCTCGGAATTAGCTTTCCTTCAAAATCATTTTCTAACTGTTTTAAATTCTCTTCCAGAAAAGTTCTCGACGGAATAACTTCACTCTGGTTCGAAACAATTGCCCCCAGTTTACTTCCGTTCGGACGGGAATCAAAATAATTATCAGATATATTTTCGGATGTTTTTTGGGCGATTCCTTTAATAATTACCTGACGTTCCATATTTGGCCAGAAAAAAGACAAACAAACATGTGGGTTTTGAGTAATTGCCCTGCCCTTTTCTGAATTATAATTCGTATAAAAAATAAATCCTTCTTCAGAATATTTTTTTAATAAAACAACTCTTGATTTAGGAAAACCATCCAAACCAATAGTCGAAACCGTCATAGCATTCACTTCTCCGGTTCCTCCAAAATCTTCTACTTCATGAAACCATCTGTTAAAAAGATTAATTGGATCTTCAGGAATTGTAGTTTCCAGCAATTCGCTTTTTTCGTATGATTTTCTGTAATTACTTAAATCGCTCATTTTTTTAGACTGTTAGATTCGTGGATTGTTAGACCTTCTTAGATCTTTTTTTTGATTAAGATGTCCATATTAAAATTCAAAACTTCTCCCATCATCTGCTAATAATACATGAGAAAAAACTGTTTGTGCTTCTTCTTTAAAAATATTAATATCACCGTAACGTGTGGAATAATGACCTAAAACAAGAGTTTTCGCATTGGCCTTCAAAGCAATAGTTGCGGCTTCTTTCGCTGTTGAATGCAGCGTTTTTTGTGCTAAAGCTTCTTCAGAATCTAAAAAAGTCGATTCATGATACAATACATCAACATTTTCTATAATCGGAATTATTGCTTCATTATAAACCGTATCTGAACAAAAGGCATAACTCATGGCAGGGATCGGATCAAAAGATAATTTCTCGTTCTCAATAACAGTTCCGTCATCAAGCGTAACGTTTCCACCTCCTTTTATTTTTTGGTAATAGCACTTATCAATATTATAGTTTTGAACAGCATCAACATTTAGTTTCCTGTCTCCCGGTTTCTCCTGAAATAAAAATCCGTTGGTATATACACGATGTTTTAGCGGAATCGTTTTTACAATTACTTTTTGGTCTTCAAAAATCACTTCACTTTCTTTCGATTCCAATTCATGAAAAAACAAATCATACGTGGTCCAGGAATTCGATAATTTCAATTGTAAAGTGATAATTTCCTTCACCCCTTTTGGCCCGTAAATATGTAAATCAGTTGTACGTCCTAAAAGAGCAAAAGTCGAAATAGTACCAATCAACCCAAAAAAATGATCGCCATGCAGATGCGAAATAAAGATATGATTGATTTTTGAAAATTTGATTTTATTTTTGCGCAATTGCACCTGAGTTCCCTCGCCGCAATCTATTAAAAACATTCTATTTTTTATTTCTAAAACCTGCGAAGTCGGATTCGTGATCGTTCTTGGTGTTGCGGCATAACAGCCGAGTATGGTAAGCTTCATTAATTTATTTTAGATTTTAGATTTTAGACTGTAGATTTTAGATTAATGGCAGACTTTGAATTTAAGATTTATTCAGTATTCAAAATCTGAACTCTAAAATCTCAAATCCGAATTAAAACCCTAAATCTCTTTCAATTTCATCCATTTCGATAATATCGTGTGCTTCTAAAAGTGATGGCACTACAGTTAATTTATCAGAAATTGCATTAAAATCAAGTTCGGAAACTACAATTACAAATGATTTTTTAGCTTTTTTGTGTTGTTTGGAAAGTGGTAAAAACAGCTTTAAATCCTTTTCAGACAATCCGGAATCTGATGACAAATCGATTATAATATTTTGTTTTTCATAGGTTTTAAACTGCTGCGTTACTTTTTCCAGAAAAGCATTAAAATCTCCCTGAGTGTCTTTAATAGTAACTGTATGTCCTTTTTGATCTACTTTCATTTTATAATTATTGGGGGCTTATATAAAATTAATAATTCGAGAGCTAAGGTACAAAGTTTTTTTATTTTTAGTTTCAAGTTTTAGGTTTCATGTTTAGCTTTGTCAGGCTGAGTCCATTCGGCTTCTCTCAGGGTAAAATTAGGCGAAGCTCCTTTTTCGACTCACGAAACTTTCAATTTCTAAGGTAACTGTCAGGCTGAGCGGAGTCGAAGCCCTTTTAAACTAACCAGCCTTCGACTTCGCTCAGGGTGACACTAGTATTAAAAAGAAAACTAAAGCTATTGAATCTTAGAAGCTAAAAGATAAATGACAGCCATTCTGATCGCTACACCATTTTCGACCTGATTTAAAATCACCGAATGATCAGAATCAGCCACTTCCGAAGTAATCTCTACTCCTCTGTTGATTGGTCCAGGGTGCATGATTACGATTTCTTTTCCAAGAGAATCCAATAAAGGTTTATCTACTCCGTATTGTTGTGCATATTCGCGTGTTGATGGAAAAAAGTTCACATCCATACGTTCGTTCTGAACACGAAGCATATTCGCAACATCACACCATTCTAAGGCTTTGCGTAAATTTGGTTCAACCGTAACACCAAGTGATTCAATATATCTCGGAATCAATGTTTTTGGTCCGCAGACTTTTACCTCAGCACCTTGCATTTTCAAAGCGTAAATATTTGATAAAGCTACTCTTGAGTGCAGAATATCACCCACAATAACCACTTTTTTTCCTGCTACATCTCCCAGTTTTTCTCTGATAGAATAACTGTCTAACAAAGCCTGAGTTGGATGTTCGTGTGCTCCGTCACCGGCATTTACGATACTTGCTTTGACATTTTTGGATAAAAAATAAGCCGCTCCGGGATTGGAGTGGCGCATTACAACCATGTCAACTTTCATGGAAAGGATATTATTTACAGTATCAATCAGGGTTTCTCCTTTTTTAACCGATGACTGGGCTGCCGAAAAACTGATAACATCAGCAGATAATCTTTTTTGGGCTAATTCGAAAGAAAGTTTGGTTCTGGTACTGTTTTCAAAAAATATGTTGGCAATCGTAATATCTCTTAATGAAGGAACTTTTTTAATGGGTCTGTTAATGACTTCTTTAAAATGATCGGCCGTTTCAAAAATCAGGTTAATATCATTCTCATTGATGTATTTGATTCCTAATAAATGATTTACGCTTAATTCTTTCATTTTTATTTCTTTAATTATTTGTCAAATTTTTGAATTTCTGAAAATATTCAGTTCTTCAATGCTTTTAAAGAGAAGCTTCTCTATCGAACCATTCTGTCTACCACTTCACTGTAATCCTGCAGATCTCTTGCGTCTTCATCAAAAATCTTTTGCCATTTGAAACCCGGAATTTCGATTTTAGATCTTGGAGAGCCATCCCATTTTATTTTAAAATCATTATTGATTAAAACTTCGGCAACTCTTTTTCCTACCTCTATTGTAATTGCATCCTCAGAATTATCTACTTTCTGAAAAGCGATATACAAGCCTGGATTTTCAATATCGATTGCTCTGGCCAAATCCTGTTCATGATAAAAACAATAACCATCAGACTCTACTTCGTTTTCCTGCAATTCTCTTTCAACCTCCACTACTTCATATTCACCATCGGTTGAGGTGTAACCCGCATTGTGAAGTGCGATTATATTCTCATCGCATAATTCATCAAAAGCTTTAATCAGCCTTTCAGTATCTGTTGGGCTTTTCCATTGTTTACTTTCTGAAAGTAACTTTTGGTATTCCTCTTTTATTTTATCGAAAGCCCATTCTTCTGAGATTTCGTCTGCAAATTCGTTGTCTTCAATCTCTTCTAAGATATTTTCCTGAATCTCATCAAGAGAAAGAAACCCCATTCTGACCTGATTAAAAATTGATTCATAAATAAACGTTTCGTTTTCTGTCATGGTATTTATTTTCAATTTTTATTGTTTATTCGTTTGTTTTTCGATTAAACACTTAAACTATATAACTTCTTAATTTGTTATTAGGTAAACAGCATCTTCTCCTTCGTTTTCTTTCCAGCTTACTTTTACTTTTTCATCATTAATGGCATCTACCTGACGACCGCGATAATCGGGCTGAATAGGTAAATTACGGCTAAAACGTCTGTCGATTAACACTAACAATTCAATTTCTGACGGTCGCCCAAAAGACTGAATTGCGGTTAAGGCAGAACGAATGCTTCGTCCTGTAAATAAAACATCATCGATAAAAATGACTTTTTTATTTTCGACTATAAAATTAATCTGGGTTCTGTTTGCTTCAAGCGGTTTATCAGTACGGCGAAAATCATCCCTGAAGAAAGTGATGTCCAGATATCCCAAAGAAATTTCTGGAGTATTGTACTCGTTCTGTAATATTTGTTTTAAACGTTCTGCTAAAAAAACACCTCTTGGCTGAATTCCGATTAAAATGGTATCTGAGAAATCAAGATGCTTTTCGATTAACTGACAAGCCAAACGGTGTAGTATGATAGTAACTTCTTTTGAATTAAGTAATACTTTTTGACTCATAGTTGAATATAATGTTTGGTTGCGCAAATATACGAATTCATAATTTATTTGAAGTGTAAATTCTAATTACAAATATTTTTTTTAAAGTACCTTAGCTTACTTTAAATTTAAAAATTAAAACATACTGTCACTAATATTTATTTAACATAACATCAATATGAAAATAGAAAGTTTAATTCCTTATAGTAAAATTGAAGATATTGAATATTCTGGTGAAAGTACCTTTACAATAAAAAAAGAAGATTTTACAAACACTCAATTCCAAGATAATAAAATCACTTTTTCATTTATCGGTTGTAAGTTTGAAAAAATTATAATTGAAAATAGAGATATTATAGACTTCCCAAATATTAGTATCGATTTCATTTCTTGCTTTATATCCGAAATTGAAATCGACACAATAGAAACTGAAAACATTTCTATTCTTTTCTACAGTTCAATTATTTCAGGAGGCATTAAAAGCAATAAAATAAATAGTATAACTATAAATAATTCAATAGTTAAAAACTCATTATTTTTATTAAATCAAAAAGCAATAAATATTTCACTTACAGAAGAAAATATTTTTCCAATAAGATGGGGTAAATTATTAAAAAGTATCGGTATTAAACATATGAATGATTTATTAACTATAAAGCAATCCTATTATATCCATGATTCGAAAATAATTACTTTTTCTTCAAGAGAAGTAAGTGATAAAAAGCCCGGCTATTTTAAACGTAATTCAAACAATATGGATGATTATTGCTTTGGCTATTATTTAACTAAAGCTCAAAAATCAATTTTAAATTTAAACCTAAACATAATATATTCTCAAGAAATTGATAAATCGGAAACAAAAATCATTGATTCATTTTTTAATTCCTTTTCAATATCTGGTTATTTAAATGGAAAATTAAATATTGACAACACAAAAATTGAAAACTGGTTTATTCGTGGATTTTCAGTACAAAATGAAGCAACATTTTATAATATTTCGCCAATCAATCTAAAAACTAATGATAGTAAAATTGAAATTCATAAAAGTAATTTAGATAATACATGGTTTGATGACACTGATTTTAGCCAATACAAAACTGTTTCGTTTTATAGAACAAAATTTGGAAAAACAACTTTTACCTCTTGTAATTTTCCGGAAGACTACACCAGTTTTGAAAAATTTAAATCTTTAGAAAATGTACATTATCCTGAAAAAATACATGACAACTATTACAAAAACCAATATGAAATATTTCTTCAATTAAAAAAAATATTAGAATTGAACGGGAATTTTTATGAATCTCAAAAATTGCAAGCCATTTCCAATGATGCCTTGAAAAAAATTAATCACATTTCAAACTGGGATAAAACAATTTTATGGATCAATAGCAAATCTAACAATCACGGGTTATCAATATCTTTACCATTGAAGTATTTTATTATGTTTTCCATCTTCTTTTATATTTTATATTTATTAAGTTTGGGTAGAATATTTAATTCAAATAAAATAGATAGTTCATTAATTGGTTATTACTTTTCTTTTATAGACGTAACACATAGAGCAGACTTTTTAGTAAAAAAAGAAGAATTTAATATTGGATCTTTGACTATCGATTTTCTAAACAAATTATTTTTAGGTTTTTTTATTTATCAATTTATTTCTGCTTTCAGAAAATACGGTAAAAAATAAATATTGTATAACCGATCGCTCAGATATACACAACCGTAGCGGAAATTCTTTACGTACCCCAAAAGCATATAAACCCGATCGCTTAAATATGCACAAGGATAGGCGGAAATTCTTTCCGTGCCCGTAAAGCATATTAAAAAAATTCCATAGGAATAACCAATATTGTAGCAACGGATTTCAATCCGTTGTAAAATTAAACGCATTATCAATAAGTTCCATCGGAACGATTCATATTAATAAAGCTTAAATATGGGTCGAACCTACGGCTCTTTTTCTCATCTAAATATTTATAAACTGGATTAAAATCCAGCCCTAAAATACTAATCGAGCCGATGGCTCTTTTCTCGATATTTTAAAATTCCCTTATATTTGATAAACAAAAAATACCAAATATCATGAGAAAAATAATCGTCATAACCATGATTACAATCGATGGCGTAATGCAGTCTCCTGGTGGTCCTGAAGAAGACACCTCGGGCAGTTTTGAATATGGAGGCTGGGTAGCGCCTTTTGGAGATGAAGAATATGGTAATGTCATGCAGGAACAAATGAAACCGGCAGATATTCTTTTAGGCAGAAAAACATTTGATATTTTTGAAGACTATTGGCCAAAACACGCTGATGGATGGCCGGGAATTAATGAAGTTACCAAATACGTTTTGTCTTCCACCAGAAAAAACTCTGATTGGAAAAACTCAGAATTCCTTTCCACTATTGAAGACATCAAAAAGCTCAAAAATTCAGAAGGCGGTGACATTAAAGTTTGGGGAAGCGCAACACTTGTTCAGCTTTTGCTTCAGCATGATTTGGTTGATGAACTTGGACTCTTAATTTATCCCATCATTCTGGGTAAAGGCAAAAAATTGTTTGATGATGGTTCTGTTCCTTCAGCATTTACATTAATAGAAAGTACGGTTACGCCAAGTGGTGTAATTGCTGTTAGTTATAAACGAGCCGGAGAGGTTAAGACAGGAACTATTGGAAATTAAGAGAGACTTAAAAAAATCTGTTAGAAAGTAAAAAGAGCCTTCTCCCATAAGACTTTAAAAACTAAGCAAGTATCTTGTCTTGTATTCTTTTAAATTAATTCAAAAACTTATCTATTTAGGAAATTAGATTGTAGGAAATAACACTGAAGTTGTTAATAACTTTGAAAAACAAACAAATACTTAAATTCATTTTTAAACTATTTTAGCTACCTTACTTTAAAATTCAGGTATTTGAAAACTCTTCCAATTTATGATACTGAACAAACTCAGGACGAAATCAAAATTCAGTATTTGTTTGCCAGTGTGGGTCAAAAAACAATAATTAAAGTCATTGAATATTCGCCTGTAACCACTATTGGCTCCAGAACTGTTTATAATCTTGGATTTGGAGATTATGATGAGACAAACAGTAATGGTGTGGTTATTGACGATACTAACAGCAATAATGGAGATATTTATATCGTCTTTAATACGGTATTAAGTACGGTGCCAATATTTTTTAAAGTTAATCCTGATGCTGTAATTATTGTAAGCGGAAGTGATAGTCATGATGATTTTATAAATAATTGTCTTCCAAATTGTAGAAAGAAGTGTATCGAAAAATGCAAAAATCACCAAAGAAGAATAAAAACGTACCGATATTATGTAGATAAAAATTTTGATCAACTGTGTAAAGATTTCATTTTCTTTGGACGTAATAAAAATAAACAAAGCTCCTTTGTACAATATATTCCAAACCAAGATTATGATGATATTTTGGTTTACAAAAAAAATTAACTAACTTTGTTGATAATTAAGTGTTTATTATCAATCGAATACTAAATAATAGTCATAATTATGAAGACAATTAAACCAACTTTAAAAGCTAAGGTAATTGCTACATCAGCAGCAGCCAAAGAAAAAATGACTACTGTTGCGAATAACCTTAAAGGAAAAGAATTGTTTACTGACAAGATAGAATTAGCCAAAAGGAGTTTAAGTGATTTAAAATCCTTACCTATTTAATTAATAACATATAAAACATAAAAAAGTCGATTTGGTTATCTAATTCGACTTTTTTTATATCATGTTTTTAACACAATTTAAAAGTTCTAAATCATACCCTATAAATCATAGAACTTTTCAGCCAAATTATATAACATCTCTTTTTACTGTTTAAATTAATTTTATTCTACGATAATTAGAAGACTAAATTCTTTTTAAAACATTTAAAACAGCAAAATCATGCAAAAGAATATTACACGTTTGTTAATGGTATTCGTAATACTATTTTCATTTACAAGTTGCGAACTTATTGGAGACATTTTTAAAGCCGGAATGGGATTCGGAATCTTTATCGTGATTTTTGTAATTGCCATAATCATTTGGATCTTCGCAAAATTTTTTCGAAAATAACATAAAAAAATCCCGTTTTGTATTACGGGACTTTTATTTTTATTTTGTTCGGAGGTTTTTAATGTCCTCCGCCTTCGCTTATAACATGGCTCACACCTTGTCTTTTTAATATTTTAGGACAGTAGAAACCATAAAATGCTAAATATGCAAAACCAATAAGGGGTACAATGTACGAGAAGTGTGTGTAAGTAATACCTAATATTCCGTTTGGATCTGTTGCATCTAAATCACAGATGCTTCCTTGTACAAGCGGAATTACTCCACCACCAAGAATCATCATAATTAAGAAAGAAGAAGCTTTACCTGTGTTTTTTCCTAAACCTGCAATGGCTAAATCGAAAATTGATGGCCACATAATCGATAGGAACAATCCACCTGATATAAAGAAGAATTTAGCAATTTCTGCATCTGGACAAACTAGTCCGGCAAACATCATTAATAAACCTGATATTCCAAAAAGCATTAATGTTTTCCCGGCATTTTTACCTCCTACGAAACTAACAGCAATAAATAGTAAAATCCAAAGCGGGTAAATGTAGAATGCAGAAACGTCATGTGCAGCAAAAATGTTTGCTCCGATAATCACTCCGAAAGCCAATGCCGGAACAATAAATTTAAGAGCGGTGTTTACTAATTTAGAAGTGTTGAAAACGTTTACTCCGCCATTCCAACGACCAATCATTAAACTCCCCCAATAAAGAGCAATAAATGGAGCAATAGAATCTTCTAAAATACTTCCAAATTCGGCAGTTTTTAATAAAGCAGGTAAATTACTTATAATCGTTACCTCAGTTCCAACATAGATAAAGATTCCTAACATCCCTAAGTACAATTGAGGATAATCTAAAATATTGAATTTAGCATGTTTGTTTTCAATTATTGCTTCCTCTTCTATTTTAGCAGGGTCTTCAATTTTAGAAAAATACATAAAAATCGAAACTAAAATAAATGCAAAGCCTAAAACAGTAAAAGGAAATTTTACTAATTTTAATTTGGATTTAACAACCTCAAGAGGCAATTGAATTTTTGCAACATCTTTTTCGATCGTCTCGTATTGTTTTACAAAAGGTTTTACAGAGGCCGGAGAGCTACTGGTGGTTTTTGAAATTGCAAGCAATTCAACATCAATTTTATTAATTTGTTCTGTTAATGATGTTGTAGCAGTTTCTGTAATAGTTTTTGAATCTATGTTATCGCTGGCAATTTCTTTTATATTTTGAACTATTTCGTTTTTTAATTTGATGAAATCATTTTGTATAATTTCAATTGATTGGAGATCTTTTTTATTTTCATTATTACCCATTCCAAACAAGGCAATCCCAAGCAATATAGCTCCAATTGTGGTTCCAAAAGAATTAACACCTCCAGCCAAAGTCAAGCGGTGTGCTCCTGTAGAAGGATTTCCCATTTTGATTGCTAAGGGGTTGGCTACAATTTGTTGAATTGAGAATCCTAGTCCTACAATAAATAATGCGGATAAAAAGAAAGGAAAACTTCCTAAAGAAGCTGCTGGAATAAACAAAAAAGAGCCTAATGCTGAAACAACCAATCCTGCAGATAATGTCTTTTTATAACCGAATTTTTGTAAAACATCTGATTTTAATGAAACTAAAAAAAAGATCAATGCTCCTACAAAGTAAGCTGCATAAAAAGCCCAGGCTACTAATTGTGATTGCACTTGCGATAGTGTAAATACTTTTTTGAATACCGGAATCAGGATATCATTGGCTGAGCCAACAAAACCCCAAAAGAAGAAGACTATTATCAGAGAGATAAATTGCCCCCATTTGGTTTGAACGTTTTCTGAATTCATAATTAAAGGTTAATTTTTTGTTTATTGTTTTTTTGAAGTGCGTAAATATATTTGTTACATTTTTCAAAAAAAAATAAAACAACACAAATAATTTTAAAATTAAACAAACAGCATAATTTATTCAACAAAGTGTTATTTTTTTAATAAATTATGAGAATTTTAGGAAAATGTTTATTCTAAAATTTTATTTTTTACCTCTTTACTGTAATTTCTTCCAATCGGTATAGTGTGGTTTACAATCTGGATTCTGTTTCCTTCAATTGATTTTACTTTGTTAAGAGCAATTACATAGGATTTGTGAATGCGTAAAAACTTATCATTTGGCAATTCTTCTGATAACGAGGTAAGCGATTTATGGGTTATGTATGTTTTGTCAGGAGTCACTACTTTTATATATTCTTTCATTCCTTCAACAAACAGGATTTCTTCAATATTAATCTTCATCATTTTTTTATCTACTTTAATAAAAATATGCGAATCTCCTTTGGAAGCTTCAGATTTTATATTGTTTTTTAAATTGTATTCGGTTGTAATTTTGTTAATGCATTTAATGAATCTTGGTAACGGAATTGGCTTTACTAAATAGTCTAAAACGTCAAGATCATAACTTTCGGCGGCAAATTCCCTAAAAGCGGTTGTAATAATGACTTTAGTTTTATTTTCGATTAAGCTAATTAATTCAAAACCGGTCATCATAGGCATATTTATATCCAAAAATACGGCATCGACGGGTGTGCTGTTTATAAAATCGAGTGCTTCAAGAGAATTATTGAATGTTCCAATGATTTCAAAGTCAGTAAAATTGGTAAAATAATTTTGTAAAACTTTAATAGCTAAAGGTTCATCATCGATTAACAAGCATTTAATCTTCATTCTTAATAGGTATTTGCAAACTTATTATATAGTAATTCAGCTTTATTTTGTGTTCGAGGTTAAAATCATTTTTGTAAATTAATTTTAGCCTTTTCTTGGTATTAACTAGTCCAATACCGCTTTTTGGGTCATTTTTTTGTGAAATTACGAAATTATTCAGGATTTCAAAATGCAGTAATTTATTGTCAAGAACTTTACAATTGATTTTAATTTTTAAATTTTTGTTGTTTAATCCACCATGTTTAAAGGCGTTTTCGACTAATGAAATAAATATTAAAGGGGGCACTTTTATGTCTTCAATATTTGATTCTAAGTTGATGGTGACTTCCACATTCTCAAAACGAAGTTTTTCAATTTCAATGTAATTCTGGATGTAATCAATTTCTTTTATCAGAGGGACAAATTTGGTTCCTTTTACATCGTATAATACATATTCCATCAGGTTTGACAGTTTAATAATTACATCAGGAACTTTATCGGATGATTCAAGTGATAATGCGTATAAATTATTTAAAGTATTGAAGAAAAAATGAGGCTGAATCTGATTTTCAAGGTATTTTAATTTGATTTTAAATTGATTTTCTCTCAATGATCTGTTTCTTTCCCGCTCACGCAACCATGTCAGGGTAAGATAAACAGAGGATGCCATGGCTAACACATATAATTCCCCAATGCATACGGCTACAACATGATTTATCTCAAACGGATGATATTCGCGATTCGCTTCCGGCCAGATATTTTCAGAAATGATATAATACGTCAGAGCTGTTTTTAATAAGTAGATTCCAAAAAGACTTAACAGTAAAGCAATCGTGTACTGAATATATTTTTGTTTCAGGACATAATGGGGTACCAGAATGAAAAGATTAAAGTATACTAAAGGGATGTGCAGTGAAAATTCGATTAAATTGGATTTGAATGAGTACGGATAATCATTGAAATAAGCTCCCCATCTTAAAAAGTTTAACATAAAATAAGTTCCCCAAAACCAAATATGATTTTGAAGTTTAATATCAAACTTTAATTTTTGAATTTCGCTCAATTTAATAATGGTTTTGCAGACGTGATTTATAGCTTAAATTATATGCAACTTTAAACAATTAGTTAGTAAAACGCAATTTTTTTGAATTAAATTTTATAAAAAACACAATACTGTATATTTTTTTATTTAAATAACGTTTTCGTAAAACGGATTATTGATTGTTTTATGTCGTTGGTTTAAAGTTTGAAGCTGTTTGTATAAATTATTTTTTTTAACAATACGTTAAGAATAAATTTACGTCATAACTAACAAAATAAAATAAACATGAAAAAAATTTTCTTAATCTTTATGATTGTTTTTACGGTGCAGGTTTCACTTGCTCAGGTAAAAAATGTCAAGGGTATTATTACAGATTCTGATGGGATGCCGTTACCAGGGGCATCTGTTGCTGTACAAGGAGGTCAAAGAGGTACTACTACCGATTTTGACGGTTTGTACACAATCGAAGTGCAAAAAGGACAGACATTGGTTTTTACTTATGTAGGTCTTGAAACACAATCAATAGTTGTAGGCGATGCTGCTGTAATTGATGTTAAAATGAAACAGGGAGCATCAAACGCACTTAACGAAGTTGTTGTAACTTCATTAGGTATCAAGAAAACAAGAAAATCTTTAACTTATGCAGCGCAAGAGCTTAAAGGAGAAGAATTAACCCGTGTAAAAGATGCTAACGTTATTAATACTATTGCCGGTAAAATTGCAGGTGTTGCTGTAACGAAAAGTGCAGGAGGTACCGGAGGTTCTACAAAAGTGATTATTAGGGGAAATTCATCAGTTTCAAACAGCCAGCCATTATATGTGATTGATGGTATTCCGATGCTGAATTCAGGTTCAGGCCAGCCGAATGATTCATTTGGTAGTTTGTCAGGAGGTAACCGTGATGGTGGGGACGTTGTATCTTTGATTAATCCGGATGATTATGAAGGAATGACAGTTCTTAAAGGAGCAGCAGCTTCTGTATTATATGGATCTCAGGGAGCTAATGGTGTAATTTTACTTTCATCTAAAAAAGCTAAAACAGGTAAGGCAAATATTTCTGCTTCATCTGTAACTACTTTTGAAACAGCAGCCTATATGCCTAAATTTCAAACAGGTTATATTGCTGCACCAGGTGCTGATGAGTCTTGGGGAGCTAAACAAAAATCACCAGATCATGTAAAAGATTTCTTTAATACAGGAACTACTCAGATTACTTCAGTTGGGTATTCAATTGGTTCTGAAAATTCTTCTACGGGATTCTCTTATGCCAATACATCTGCTACAGGAATTATTCCGGGGAACAGTTTAAAGAAAAATAACTTTGGGATTAGACAGACGGCTAAATTCTTTGATGATAAATTGACTTTTGCCGCTAATGCAAACTATACTTCACAAACAATTGCAAATAAGCCAGTAAACGGATTTTATTTTAATCCATTAACAGGAGTTTATTTAATGCCAAGAGGAAACGATTTTGATTATTACAAAAATAATTTTGAAGTTTTTGATTCTTCCAGAAATTTAATGGCGCAAAACTGGATGACTAATAGAGATATTATGCAAAATCCATACTGGGCAATCAACAGAAATAAATCAGAAGATAAAAATGATTTTTTTAACGGAGCTTTGTCACTTACTTATAAAGTGAATAATTGGCTAAGTATTGCTTCCAGATATAGTTATAATCGAGTAACAAGTAATTTTGATAAAAAAATATATGCGACAACTCAAGGCACCCTTTCAAATATTAATGGTAGATATATCAATGAGAATGCTTTAAGTACACAACGTTATGGAGATTTAATTGCTACAATCAATACAAAATTTGGCTCTGATTTTAGTTTTAATGCTAACATGGGTACTAGTATTAATAATACACTAATTAATCAAAAAACAATTTTAGATTCAGGTATTGGTGGCGGATTAAAATATGCAAACTGGTTTACATTGCATAATTTTAATAATAACGATGGTAATTATCAAACTATTGATTCTCAAAGAGAAATCCAATCTGTATTTGCTGCTACAACATTTGGTTATAAAGATATGTTATTCTTAGATCTTGCAGGAAGAAATGACTGGTCGTCTACATTAGTAAATACGGGTACGCCAAGTTATTTTTATCCTTCGGTTGGTTTAACAGCACTAATTAGTGAAATGACAACATTGCCAGATTGGATCAATTTTGGTAAAGTTCGTGCTACTTACGCACAAGTGGGTAATGATATTTATCCTTATATAAGTATTCCGTCAAATTATTACCTTCCGGGAACAGGAACCAAATATAATCCTGTTGCGGGTCCAAAAGAGGGAACCACTTTAAAACCAGAACTTAAATCAGAATATGAATTCGGTACTGAGTGGAGAATGTTTAATAACAGATTAGGTTTTGAGGTATCTTATTATAATTCAGAAACTAAAAATCAATATTTGCAAGTTGTAGCACCGGTTGGAAATAAGGAAGGTGTTGATTTTTACAGTATTAATGCTGGAAGTATTGAAAATAAAGGTTTTGAAATTGTGTTAAATGCCGGAATTATCAGAGGAGATAAATTTTCATGGGATTCAGCTGTTAACTTTTCACAAAACAAGAATAAAGTAAAAGAAATTCCTACTGAATTAGGAGGAAGAGTTAATTTAACTGAAGCAGGTGTAAATAGTTATCGATATGCTTTGGTTGAAGGTAAGCCATATGGTGTAATTGAAGGGATCAACTTTAAAAAAGATGCACAAGGAAGAATTTTATTGAATGATGACGGTACAATTCAAAGAACAGATTTTGAAGAAGTAGGGAATTCAAATCCAGATTTTATGTTAGGTTTTTCTAACTCTTTTAAATTAGGTTCTTTCTTTGCCAATGTATTAATTGATGGCCGTTTTGGTGGTGATGTAATGAGTTTAACAGAAGCACAAAATGATTCGTTTGGAGTATCTAAAGCTACAGGGAATGCAAGAAATGCCGGAGGAGTTAAAGTAAACGCTGTTAAGCCTGATGGAACTTCAGTAACAACTATAGATGCTCAATCTTATTACACTCAGGTTGGCGGAAGAGCCGGAATTACAGGAGAATATGTTTACGATGCCACTAATGTAAGTGTTAGAGAGGTTTCTATCGGATATAATTTCAATCCTAAATTATTACCATTTATTCAGACAGCAAGTGTTTCATTAATTGCGAGAAATTTATTCTTTATCTACAAAGATGCCCCTTTTGATCCAAATATTGCATTAAGCACGGGTCAGGGTTTACAAGGAGTAGATATTTATGGTTTACCGTCTACCAGAAGTATCGGTCTTAATTTAAATGTAACTTTCTAATACTAACAACATGAAACTATATAAAATAACAAAAGCGGCTATCTGCATGTCATTATTTGCTGCAGTAGGTTGTACAGATAATTTTGAGGAAATTAATACCAATCCAAATGGTATCACACCAGAATTATTTGAACAGGATTTTAATCACATTAAAGGAGGATTTGCTCCAATGTTTAATAATATTCAGGTCTTAACTCCGGAATGGGTATATCAATTACAACAAGGATTAAATTCTGATATTTGGTCTGGTTATATGGCTACACCAACAGGTTTTGCCGGAGGTATAAACAATACAACTTATTCATTAGTTGATGGTTGGAATGGATTTATTTGGGATTATGGATATAAAAATGTAATGTTTAATGCATACGATATTGCAAATAAATCTAAAGGGAAATATGATCAATTCTATGCTTTATCATTGATTTTGAAAGTTGAAGGCATGCATAGAATGACTGATACTTTTGGCCCGATAATATATTCTCAATTTGGTACATCGGATGCAACTATTGGTTATGATTCCCAGGAAGAAGTGTACAACCAAATGTTTAGTGAATTAGACATTGCTGTAACCGAATTAACAAAAAGAGTAGATGCAGCTGAGCCATCAACTTTCGTTTCAACAGATATGTCAGGATACAAAGGAGATTATAAGGCATGGGTTAAATTTGCCAATACGCTGCGTTTAAGATTGGCTATGCGTATCGTTAAAGTTGATCCAACATTGGCAAAAACGGAAGCTGAAAAAGCTGTTGCTCAAAAATTTGGAGTGTTTACTACAAATGCTGATTTATTTAAAATTGTATCTCCGGTTTATACAAACCCAATTGCAACAATTAGTGATTCTTGGTTAGATATTCGTATGTCAGCTGATATGGAATCAATTTTGGGTGGATACCAAGATCCAAGATTATCAACTTATTTTGATACTTCAACTCAATTCCCCAGAGAATACAAAGGGGTTCGTACAGGTATCGATATTGCGGCAAAATCAGATCATCAAGATTTTTCAGGAATTGGAGCTGTTGTCAAATCCAAAGAAATTGTCTTAATGACTACTGCCGAAGCCTACTTTTTAAGAGCAGAAGGGGCACTAAGAGGCTGGAATATGGGCAGTGACGCAAAATCATTATATGAACAGGGTATTGCAATATCATTTGAACAAAGAGGAGCTTCAGGAGCTGCTGTTTATATTGCTGATAATACAAAAATGGCAAAAGCTTATGTAGATCCTAATTTTCCGGTGAATAATTCTGCTCCTGTAAATAATGTAACTGTTGCCTGGGATGCAACAGCAACAAACGAAGTTAAATTACAAAAAATTATTACTCAAAAATGGATTTCCGGTTTCCCGGAAGGTCAGGAAGCCTGGTCTGATTACAGAAGAACAGGATATCCTAAATTATTTCCGGTACTTAAAAATTACAGTGGAGGAACAATTACTACTCAATTTGGAGTACGAAGAATAAATTTTGTACAGTCAGAAAAAGCTGGAAATTCTGGTGGTGTAGCTACAGGTGTAGCAAAATTAGGAGGTCCTGACAATGGAGGAACAAGACTTTGGTGGGATACTACCGGAGCTAACTTCTAATAAAAGAAACAAAGATTAAAACAATATAAGTGTGGTTTGTAAATGGTATAGGCAGTGCAAATTGTCTATGCCATTACTTAAAAAATTTACCTTTATAATACTATAAAAAGAAAAAAATGAAAAGTGCTTTAGAAATAAAACCTGATATCAGCTATAAAAGTGCGGGAAAATTTGAAGAAACCAGATTTGAAAAAATTCACAATGAAATCTTCAAAAGTTCCACAGAAGCTTCAGTAATTGTGGCGTACGAAATCGCTCAGTTAATTAGATCTAAACAGGAAAAAAATAAATCTTGTGTATTAGGTCTGGCAACGGGTTCTTCTCCTGTAAAAGTATATGAGGAATTAGTCAGAATGCACAGAGAAGTAGGCCTTAGTTTTAGCAATGTAATTACTTTTAATCTGGATGAATATTACCCGATGACAAAAGAAAACAATCAGAGCTATCACTATTTCATGCACCAGCATCTTTTTAATCACATTGATATCAAACCTGAAAACATTAATATTCCGGATGGTACTATAGCAATTGATGAATTGAACCAATATTGTATCGACTATGAAATGCATATTAAAAGTGCAGGAGGACTTGATTTTCAATTATTAGGTATCGGGCGTACAGGTCACGTAGGTTTCAATGAACCGGGATCACATATTAACTCCGGTACCCGAATTATTACACTGGATCATATTACAAGAATAGATGCCTCTTCAGATTTTAATGGTATAGACAATGTTCCTAAAAGAGCAATTACCATGGGAGTCTCTACCATCATGAGATCTAAGAGAATTGTATTAATGGCCTGGGGGCAAAATAAAGCCGAAATCATCAAAAGAACTATTCAGGGAGATATTAGTTCTGAAGTTCCGGCAACATTTTTACAAAATCATCCTAATGCCACTTTCGTTTTAGATCAGTCTGCAGCTTCAGAATTGACCCGTTTTAAAACACCATGGCTGGTTGGAGAATGTATTTGGACACAAGAATTAAAAAGCAAAGCGATTGTTTGGTTATGCCAAAAAACAAAACAATCTATTTTAAAATTAACAGACCGTGATTATAACAATAACGGAATGTCTGATCTTTTAGCACAAGAAGGTTCAGCTTATGATTTGAACATCAATATGTTCAATGTTTTGCAGCATACTATTACCGGATGGCCGGGCGGAAAGCCAAATACTGATGATTCACATCGTCCGGAAAGAGCCAATCCAGCTAAAAAAAGAGTAATTCTTTTTAGTCCGCACCCTGATGATGACGTAATTTCTATGGGAGGAACTTTTTCAAAATTGATAAAACAAGGACATGATGTACACGTTGTATATCAAACCTCCGGAAATATAGCCGTTACAGATGATGAAGCATTAAAATTTGCTGAAGTATGTAACGATTTTGTTGGAGATGCAGAGGGTAAAATAAATTTTAAATCTGTAATTGAATTTCTGAATAACAAATCAGAAGATCAGGTAGATTCTTTGGAAGTTCGAAAATTAAAAGGACTTATCAGAAGAAGAGAATCTTATGCAGCTACGAGATACATTGGTTTAAAAGATGAGAACACTCACTTTTTAGATCTTCCTTTTTATGAAACAGGACAAGTAAAGAAAAACCCGTTAGGTCCGGAAGATATTGCTATTGTAAAGGATATTATCGCCAAAATAAAACCGCAGCAGGTATTTGCAGCAGGCGATCTTGCTGATCCACACGGTACACACGAAGTTTGTCTGAATGCCATATTTGCAGCGATGGCAGCATTGAAACCGCAAAAGTATATGGATGATTGCTGGTTATGGCTGTATAGAGGTGCGTGGCACGAATGGGACATTCACGAAATTGATATGGCTGTTCCACTTTCTCCATCTGAAGTATTGTTAAAACGTCATGCTATTTTGTATCACCAGTCTCAAAAAGACAGAGTTATGTTTCAGGGAAATGATTCCAGGGAATTCTGGGTAAGGGCAGAAGATCGTAATAAAAATACAGCCATTCTGTATGATGAATTAGGGTTGTCAGAATACGAAGCAATTGAGGCTTTTAAACGTTTTGATTATTAAAACTATTTTTTAAGGATTCGCTCAGGCGGATCAAATTGCAAAATCAGATTGATTTCATACCGATAGTGGGGATCAATGAGGTCTTTCTGAATTTTGCTTATTTTATTATTTATGGATGTTATCTCAGGATACCATCTTTTCAAAAAAAATGAAAATGAAATATCTATTTGTCCTATTATTAGCAGGTATAATGTCTAATGCCCAAATTCAAAAAGAGCAATTAAACCTTATGCCATGGCCTCAGAATATTGTTTTAAGTGATGGGACTTTTACTTTGAATAAAAATTTTAAAGTAAACATTACCGGAAATCCAAATCCAAGAATTTTTGGAGGAGTAACCCGTTTTTTAAGAAGGTTAGATGGCAGGACCGGTATTTTTTTTGAACAGGGCTTTATTACAAAACTAAACGAAGTTCCAGATGCTGAGCTTCAAATAAACTGTACAAAAAGCGGAAAGATTGGTTTGTACGAAGACGAAAGTTATCATTTAGATATTAAACAAAATCAAATTACCATAAACGCAACCAGCGATTTAGGAGCTTTGCATGGTCTTGAAACTTTATTGCAGATGTTACAAAATAACAGTACTTCATTTTATTTCCCAACATCACAAATTTCTGATTTTCCAAGATTTACCTGGAGAGGATTGATGATAGATGCTTCAAGACATTTTCAGCCGGTTGATGTGATCAAAAGGAATATTGACGGATTGGCAGCTATGAAAATGAATGTTTTTCACTGGCATTTGGTTGATGATCAGGGCTGGAGAATCGAAATGAAAAAACATCCAAAACTAATTGAATTAGCTTCGGATGGACAATATTACACGCAAGAGGAAATTAAAAATATCGTAAAATACGCTGATGAACGTGGAATTTTAATTGTTCCGGAAATAGATGTTCCGGGTCACGGATCTGCTATTTTAACAGCTTATCCTGAAATTGGAAGCAAGGTGATTACACTGATTGGAGGAACTTCCGAAAAAAACATTCAGGGAACGGCAATCGCAACCTATGGAATTGAAAGAAATGCAGGAATTTTTTCACCAACATTAGACCCTTCAAACCCAAAAACATATCAATTGTTAAGTGAAATTTTTGATGAGGTTTGTCCATTGTTTCCGGGAGCTTATTTTCATATCGGAGGAGATGAAAATGAAGGAAAAGATTGGGACGCAAATCCTAAAATCCAGGAATTTAAAAAGAAAAATAAATTAGCCAACAATCATGAATTGCAGACATATTTTACCATGCAATTAGTGCCAATGCTTAAAAAACACGGAAAACAATTGATGGGTTGGGAAGAAATTTTGACAAAAAATATGTCAAAAGAAGCAATTATCCATTCGTGGAGAGGACCAAACGAAGGAGTACCTGCAGGCCAATCCTTAATAAATGCGGTAAAAAAAGGATATAAAACGGTTTTGTCAAACGGGTATTATATTGATTTAATGTATCCGGTTGAAAGTCATTATCTGAATGATCCAATGCCAAAAGGAGCTGACTTATCTACAGAAGAAAAAGCAAGAATATTAGGCGGAGAAGCTACTATGTGGACAGAGCTTGTATCACCAACGACAATAGATTCAAGACTTTGGCCAAGAACAGCTGCAATTGCTGAAAGGCTTTGGTCTGCAGAAAATATTACGGATGTGGCTAATATGCGTAAACGCCTTGAAACCGTTTCGTTTAGATTAGAAGAATTAGGTTTGACACATATTAGCAACAAAGCTGTTATCCTTAGAAATATTGTCAATAATCAAAATATTGAGGCAATTAATGATTTTTCAAATGTTTGCGAACCCTTAAAAGGATATTCACGAAATAAGGACGGAACAGAATATCAGATGTATTCTCCGCTGACACTTTTTGCAGATGCCTGTACACCGGACGCCAAAGATGCATTGGCTTTTGATGACGCAGTAAATCAATATTTAACGAATAAAACCCCTGAAAATAAGGCAAAAGTTGCTGCATTTTTCAATAAATGGATTGCCATAAATAAAGGATTAAATGAGTTAAGTACAAATGCACCTTTGGCACAGCCAATTTTGCCTTTAGCTAAAAAGTTAAACGATGCATCACAAGAACTGTTACTTGTTTTGGATAATAAATCAACTTTAAAAGCTGAAGATTTAAAAAGTTTAATCGAGAAATGCAATACAAAGGACCATGCCGATGTTGAACTGGCGGTTTATGCAAGTTTAAAGAAATTAATATAGTTGAGTAAGTAGTTTAAGTTAAATTGTGATTATTAGGAGTGTTTATTATCTCTGCCAGAGAATTAATCTGGTAGAGATATATGACCGAATTAAGTGAGTTAAAAACGTTTTAAAAATAAGGAAATAAAAAATTAGACGGTTAAAATTGAGTTTGGTTATTTATGTTTTAATCTGATTTATATTTCCGAAATGTATCGATTTTAAGTAATTTGTTATTTGGTTTTTGCTTAGAGGAGAGCATTATAAACCTGGCAAGCAATTGTCAGGCTTTTTTATTAATGCATACCGCTCATGGAAAAATTTGCAGCACAAGTTCCAAAACCAATTACAAAGGCAATCACAGCAAATAAAATGATTTTCAATGACAATTTTTTATCATCTGATATAAATATCAAACGCACAATGCCAAATAAAAATGCCATTACGCTTATAAAGGCTATTATCCCTCCACCTAAAACTAAAAATTCTTCCATGTTTTAAATTGTTTTTAGAAATTAAACATTTAATTTTTCTCGTATCTGATCAATTTTATGATCTCTGTAAAATAGATTCATTGTTTCGAAAGGAATAATTTTCATTTTATCACTTACAATATGAACACATGATTTTTTAACTGCTCTGACATCAAAATCATGCGCATCCATAAAATTCATAATCAAAATTCGAAACAAGTTATTATAATTTAATGTATCTGACTGGACCCGTGGTAAACAGCACATTAATTCATTGAACTCTCCTTCTGCACAATCAACAGAAATACCGGTACTGAATAAATTCAGCATATGGTTTTTTAGTTTTTCATCGTGCTCAAAAACGATTGTGTTTTTGGAGTTATTCAATAAATCCTCAGGGTTTATCAAATGAGTCATCGGGAAAACTTCTCCGTCAATTTTCAATGCATAAGCCATACATAAAGCGTCCGGATTACAAGGAACCGGAATTAAATCCTGTGGTGTAAAAAGCGGAAATTGCTCATAAATTTTTCTGCGTACTTCAGTCAATGTTATTCTTCCTGAAAAATCATCGTAATTATCATTCCTGCCGGCAACTTGTGTAGGCTGAAACGTAACACCGCGAACACATTTTTGCTGTAAGGCATATTCAATTATTTTTCCAATTTCATCATCATTTTCTCCTTTCTGGAGCGTGATTACTAATGTAGTCGAAATATTAAACTGATTCAAATGTTCGATTGCTTTTTTACGAACTTCGGTTAAATCTTCACCACGAAGTTTTTGTAACACTTCAGGTTTAAAACTGTCAAATTGCAGATAAACCTCAAAGTCAGGCATATAACTGGCCAGTGTTTCTACAAACTTGATATCTTTTGCAATTCGGATACCGTTTGTATTTAACATCAAATGTTTGATAGGCTTACTTTTGGCAATATCTAAAATTTTAAAAAACTCAGGATGCACAGTTGGTTCTCCACCTGAAATCTGAACTACATCCGGTTCACCTTCATTAGCCACAACGGTGTCAAACATTTTTTCAATTTCTTCTAATGTACGATGTCTCCCATAGTTGGGAGCTGAATTGGCATAACAGGTTGGACAGGCTAAATTGCAGCGATCCGTAACTTCTACAATAGTTAAACACGAATGCTGTTCATGATCTGTACACAAGCCACAGTCATAAGGACAGCCGTAATGCACTTTTGTGTTGAATTTTAAAGGCATTTCAGATTGTTTATTGTAATTACGCAACTGCTTATAATAATTGACGTCATCAGCAATCATCGATCTTGTTTCACCATGTGTTTTGCAATGTTTCAGCATCCAGACTTTATCATCCTGAAATACAATTTTAGTATCTACAAGCGCTAAACAATGATGGCATAAACTTTTAGTATAATCGTAAAAGATATAATCGCGGGTTTTCATTAGAATCGTTTTATGGTCTAAAGTAAGATTTTATTTGTTTTTAAAAGCAAACATTCTGAAAAGAAATTTCCAATAATAACTAAAAATAAAAATAGAACTCCATTGTATACTGCTTAAATTAAGAAACAATGGTTCGTAAGGTTTTATGAATTCGACTAAAAAGCGAAATAAAAAATATAAAATCATAAAGAGTTTAAATCGATCGCCATTAATCAGCTTTTTATTTTTTATGCTTTGAAAAAAGATAAAAAGCAAGATCATAAATAGCATTTCATACAAAGCGACAGGATGCCTTTGCAGCCCATCGCCTAAATCTATTCCTGTAAAAAAAGTAGTTTCGTTACCGTAAGTCGGTTCGGCAATTCCCATAGAAAAACAGCCAATTCGACCAATAAATAAAGCTGCAATAATTGGAATCACATATAAATCCCCGGAGGCTATTTTTACGCCAATGATTTTTTTAATGATTTCAACACCAAATAATCCTCCCAGAAATCCCCCTGCAACAGTTTTATTTTGATAAAATGTTAGAAAAGTCTGATTGGCAATTTGAGATGGGTTTTCTAATAAGGCAATTACTCTTGATCCTATTAAGGCGCCAATCATGGCGCCAATCATAATAATTAACCGATTAGTGTCTGATATAGGATCCAATGTTCTTTTTTTAAGAAAATAATAGATTCTTATACCAACAAAAAAAGCTAAAGTTTCAAACACAAAATGCCAGTAAAAGGTTTCTTCAAAGATTTTAAATTGAAAAGGGAATGTCATTTTGCTTATGATTTTTGACGAATATAGGGAAATCAAATTAAAGATTTTCAAACTAATTTTTAAGTACTTTTGAAACAAAATTATTCTTTTAAATCCATGTATAAATTCATTAATCTCACAACCCTGTTTTTATTGGTTTCCTCTTGTTCAGGTCAAACCAAATTCGGAAACCCGGAAGTTGATCCAATTCAGATTCAAAATAAATTTATCGATTGGTGGACATATCAAAGTAAAAGCATTATGCTTTCAAGGGATTTCATAGCGCTTGACCTTCAATCAAAAGAAATAACAAAAAAATCATTTTTGGATCAATTAGTAAATGGGAGTTATATTCCAATTCGGCTAAAATCAAATGATTCCGTTTACTATTATAAGTTATTTAAAATTCTGCCAGCTTCTGATACCAGTATAAAAGCAACAATTAATCAGGAAGCTTTTGATGTACTTAAAAATTTCGAAATGGAAGGCAAACCTTTTCCTAAATTCTCTTTTAAGGATTTAGATGGAAAGTTAGTTTCAAACGAATCCATGAAAGGCAAAATCATAGTTGTAAAATGCTGGTATATCCATTGTACGGCATGTATTAAAGAATTTCCGGATGTGAATCAATTGGCAGCAAAATATAAAAACCGAAATGATATTATTTTTGTTAGTCTGGCCGAAGACACACCGGAACAGCTAAAAGTGTTTTTAGCCAGAAAACCATTATCGTACTCAGTAATTCCGAATATGAAAGTTTATATGAATGAAACACTTAATCTGAATGCTTTTCCAACGCATTTTATTCTCAACAAAGAAGGTGTGATTACTAAAGTTTTAAATAATTATAAAAGTTTAGAAGTTGCTTTGGAGAAAGAAAGTAAATTGTAAACTTGAGCCTTTGCGAAGATTGAATTTTAGCTTAATTGAACTTATATTACTTATATGGTTAGTTAAGTATTATAAAAAACTTAGTTCCTTAGTTTCTTTGCACCTCTGAACCTTTTTTAGTACTTTTGCACAAAATTAATTAAAAAGACATTCATGTTAACAGTCAATAATTTATCAGTTCAATTTGGCAAACGAATTTTGTTTGACGAAGTAAATACTACTTTCACACACGGAAATATTTATGGAGTTATTGGAGCCAATGGTGCTGGAAAATCTACTTTTCTAAAAATCATTTCAGGCGATATTGACCCAACTTCCGGACATATTCATTTAGAACCGGGAAAACGTATGTCGGTTTTAACCCAAAATCACAATTTGTTCGATGAGCATACGGTTTTGGAAACCGTTTTGATGGGAAATAAAGTGCTGTATGCTGTTAAAAAAGAAATGGACGAGCTTTATTTAGACTACAACGATAAAAACGCAGACAGAATAGGGGAACTTCAGGTTCAGTTTGAAGAAATGAACGGTTGGAATGCAGATTCTGACGCTGCTTCAATGTTGTCTAACTTAGGAATCAACGAAGAGCACCATTATACTTTAATGGGCGATCTTGAGGGTAAATTTAAAGTTCGTGTTCTTTTGGCGCAGGCACTTTTTGGAAATCCGGATTTGCTTATTATGGATGAGCCTACCAACGATCTGGATTTTGAAACGATCGCATGGTTAGAAAACTTCCTTGCAAATTATGAAAATACAGTAATCGTAGTATCCCACGACCGTCACTTTTTAGACTCGGTTTGTACCCATATTTCTGATATCGATTTTGGAAAAATAAATCACTATTCAGGAAATTATACTTTTTGGTACGAGTCAAGTCAATTAGCGGCAAAACAACGTGCGCAACAGAATAAAAAAGCAGAAGAAAAGAAACAGGAACTGGAAGAATTTATTCGTCGTTTTAGCGCCAACGTTGCAAAATCAAAACAAGCTACGTCCCGTAAAAAAATGATTTCTAAATTGAATATTTCAGATATTAAACCTTCAAGCCGTCGTTATCCTGCCATTATTTTTGATCAGGATCGTGAAGCCGGAGACCAGATTTTGAATATTGAAGGTTTAGCAGCTTCTATTGATGGAGATCTTTTATTTAAAGATGTTCATTTGAATATGGCAAAAGGTGACAAAATTGTGCTGTTCTCTAAAGATTCACGGGCTACAACCGCTTTCTACGAAATTCTGAACAATCAGCAAAAAGCAGATGCCGGAACTTTCGATTGGGGAGTTACAACGAACCAGGCATATTTACCTGCAGAAAATCATTCGTTTTTTGAAAATGATTTGAGCTTGGTAGACTGGTTGCGTCAATACGCAAAAACAGAAGAAGAGCGTGATGAGGTATTTATTAGGGGTTTCCTTGGTAAAATGATTTTCTCAGGAGAAGAAGCTTTAAAAACAAGCCGTGTATTATCAGGAGGAGAAAAAGTACGTTGTATGTTATCCAGAATGATGATGGAACGCGCTAATATTTTAATGCTTGACGAACCAACGAATCACTTAGATCTGGAGTCGATTACAGCTTTCAATAACTCATTAAAAAACTTCAAAGGATCTATAATTTTCACCACACATGACCACGAGTTTGCACAAACTGTAGGTAACAGGGTAGTGGAGCTTACACCAAACGGAGTTATCGACCGCTATATGACGTTTGATGAATATCTGGATGATGAAAAGATTCAGCAATTGAGAAAAAAGATGTACAATTTGTAATGTACAGGTATAAATAAAAAGAAATCCCGTTATGTGAGTAATTACGGGATTTTTTTCATTAAAAAATGCCTGTTTTTCATTATAGAAAAACAGGCATTTTTAAATCATTATTCAGTAAAACTTATTTGTTACCTTTCTCAAAATCAGCAACAAACTGAGCCAATCCGATATCTGTTAATGGGTGTTTCAATAAACCGTAAATAGCAGAAAGAGGTCCTGTCATAACATCAGCGCCAATTTTAGCACAATTTACAATATGCATGGTATGACGCACAGAAGCAGCCAAAATTTGAGTTTCATAACCGTAGTTATCATAAATCAATCTAATTTCTTCGATTAATGCTAAACCATCAGTCGAAACATCATCCAAACGACCAATAAAAGGCGAAACATAAGTTGCACCCGCTTTTGCAGCCAATAATGCCTGACCAGCAGAAAACACAAGAGTTACATTCGTTTTAATTCCTTTATCAGAAAAATATTTAGCAGCCATAACACCTTCTTTCGTCATTGGCAATTTTACCACGATTTGGTCGTGCAAATCAGCCAGCTCCTCACCTTCCTTAATCATTCCGTCATAATCCAGCGCATTAACTTCAGCACTCACATCACCTTCAACAAGATTACAAATGTCAACGTAATGCTTCAAAATATTATTTTTTCCGGTAATCCCTTCTTTTGCCATCAATGACGGATTTGTAGTTACACCATCCAAAACACCTAAAGCCTGTGCTTCCTTAATCTGAGCTAAATTAGCTGTATCAATAAAAAATTTCATATTTATTTAAATTTAATTGTGTTCATACTTTGGGCGTGACCCCATTTTCAAAAGGCGCACGCAGCAAGCCGCATACTAGCGCCTTTCGCAAATGCAGTCGGGCTATCTGGACTACTTCGGTAGTTTCCGCCTATCCCTCACGCAAAATCGGCGTAAAATTACAATTAATAATTCCAAAAATTAAAATCTCAAAAAATAATTCTGAATTTAAGTTTTTTATCCGAAACAATTTAAAGATAAAAGAATAGCATCCGGCAGTTTGAATTGCCTCGCTTTAATTGAAAATTTAATAATAAATGGTTTAGCCAAAGCTTGATCTTTTTGGCTAAAGCCATTTAAACTCAATTTTATATTTATCTCCAGCTAAAGCAGTGGGCAATTCATTAATGTATTTGAACTTAAAATAAAATAACAATAACAAAAAAATGCACAAAGTCAAAAAAACATCTGTGCATTATTAAAATATAGCGATAAAATTCAAACCAAGTATTATAGCTTATAATGATTCATCAACATCTTTTCATAAACTGTATCAGGAAGGACCCGTTTCAATACAATTGAAAATTTCTGCATAAAAACCCCTACTTTGTAATGTACATTTGGTTTCTTGGACTGCATGATTTTATAAATTGCTTCGGCCATTTTGTTCGGGTTGCTTCCTGCATCAACATGCTCATTCATGGTAGAAAGCGTTTCTCCATACACCTTTTCGTAAGCAGATCCGGAAATTAAAGGCGCATGGTAACGTCCCGCAGCAATATTTGTTGCAAAATCGCCTGGTGCAACATTGGTAATATTAATCCCGAAAGATTTTACTTCCATACGCAAAGCTTCGGTAATCAATTCCAACGCCCCTTTTGAAGCCGAATAAACGCTTCTGTATGGCAATCCCATATAACCTGCAATAGAAGTAATATTAATAATCAAACCCGATTTTTGCTCACGCATTTGTGGCAGAACGGCTTTCATAACCTCAATTGGGCCAAAGAAATTAATTTCGAAGTTATTCTTGATTTCTTCCATCGGAATTTCTTCCAAAGGTCCGGTAATTCCAACACCGGCATTATTTATTACAACATCCAAACGCCCTGTTGTGGCTATAATTTTTGCTACAGCAGTCTTTATAGACTCCATATTTCGAACATCCAAAGTTACAAGAGGAAAAACAGAATTAAGTACCTTCTCAGGATTTCGGCTGGTTCCATACACTACGAAACCTTTTTGATGTAAAAACTCTCCAATAGATTTTCCAATTCCTGATGATCCTCCGGTAATTAAAATGACTTTACTCATGGTGCAGACTATAAATTTATACTGTATTAGAAATGTCCAAAAATAAAAAAATCCTCCATAAGGAAGACCGCTTTTGTATTAATTCTAAAAAAGAATTTCGATAAAATAAAAAATGGCAAGCGACCTACATCGCACCGCTCAACCACGTACCCTTGCTATGTTCCCATCCTGGGGGAGTCTGCAGGAGCTGGTCGTGTAGGACTTGCCGGTGCAAATATACAATCTTTTTATATTTTTGCAAGAGCTTTGTTGCTATAAAAATATCGTCGTATATTGGCTTATTCAAAATTTTAACTATGAAAAAATATAACTTCCTAGCTGTCATTTTATTAGGAATCTCATTAATTGGTTGCAACGGTACTAAAAAAGGTGAAAATTCTTTATTTACGATCGATGATTCGGCTTTTCCGGCACATTTTACATCTAAAGAAGCAGTTTCAATAGCTATTTTAAACCCAAATTCTAAAGAAATTGACAGTACCTTTTATTTTGTAAACGACAAAAAAGTGGGAAGCACAAAAGGTGCTGAAAAATTTAAATTTGAATTAAAAAATCAAAAATTAGGTTATCAATACTTAAAAGCAACTGTTTATTTTGGTGGAGATTCTTCAGATGCCACTAAACGCGTAGAACTGATTTCTAACGTTGAAGCTAAACCATTAAAATACAAAATCATCAATACTTTCCCTCATGACACAGCTTCTTTTACAGAAGGCTTAGAATTCTACAAAGACACATTGTACGAAAGCACAGGAAAAGAAGGCACTTCTTATTTAAGAAAGTATGATTACAAAACAGGAAAAGTTTTCAAGCAAATAGACTTAGATAAAAAATATTTTGGAGAAGGAATTACCTTTATTAATGGTAAATTATTTCAATTGACCTGGCAAGATAAAACTGGTTTCATATATGATGCCAATACATTAAAACTAGAAAAATCTTTTACTTATGAAAAAGATATTGAAGGCTGGGGAATGACAAATGACGGAAAATTCATTTATCAAACAGATAAAACAGAAAAAATCTGGAAAATGGATCCGGCAACTCAAAAAATGGTTGACTATATCAATGTTTATTCTGGATCTTCCAAAATCAAAGCCATTAATGAATTAGAGTGGATTAATGGAAAAATCTATACAAATGTTTGGCTAAAAGATGCTATTGCGGTTGTTAATCCAACTTCAGGAGCGGTCGAAGGTATATTAGACATGTCAGGTTTGCGTAAATTCATGAAAGACATTACGAAAGATGATGTTTTAAACGGAATAGCTTACAATCCAAAAACCAAAACCATTTTTGTTACAGGTAAGAACTGGAGTAAAATGTTTGAAATAACAGTTTCGGAATAAAAAGAATTAAATTCCAAATTTTTCAAATTCCAATCAACACAAATTTCACAGATTTTCACGAATTAATTAGTGTCAATTTGTGAAATTTGTGTTTTAAATCTATTCAAATGATCACTTTAATTAAAAATATAAAAGAACTGCTTCAGGTTCGCGAAACTTCAATTTCTAAAGTTTCCGGAGCAGAAATGGCTGTGCTTCCTACTATCAAAAATGCTTTCTTACTTATAAAAGATGATTTAATTGCTGATTTTGGAGAGATGAAAAATATTCCCGAAATCAAAGCTGACAAAGTAATTGATGCAACCGACAGAATTGTTTTGCCTTCCTGGTGCGACAGTCACACTCATATTGTATACGCCGGTAACCGCGAGCAGGAATTTGTAGACCGAATCAACGGATTTTCATACGAAGAAATCGCAAATCGTGGTGGTGGAATCTTAAATTCAGCTAAAAAACTCAACGAAACCTCTGAAGAAGAAATTTATGAGCAGTCCAAACTTCGTTTAGAAGAAGTTATGCATCTGGGAACCGGAGCCGTGGAAATAAAATCAGGTTACGGATTAACATTTGAAGGTGAATTGAAAATGCTTCGCGTTATAAAAAAACTGGCAGAAAATCATCCAATTACTATAAAAGCCACTTTTTTGGGAGCTCATGCTTTTCCATTGCATTATAAAGAAAACAAAGCAGGTTATATTGATGAGATCATTACTAAAATGCTTCCTGAAATTGCAAAAAACAAACTCGCTGACTATATTGACGTTTTTTGTGAAACAGGTTATTTTTCTGTAGAAGAAACCGAAAAAATCATGGAAGTCGGGATTCAATTCGGCTTAAAACCAAAGATTCATGTGAATCAATTTAATTCTATTGGAGGTATTCAGGCGGGGATTAAATTTAAGGCCCTTTCCGTAGATCATCTGGAAATTATGACCCCTGAAGATATTGAAGCTTTAAAAAACACAGAAACGATGCCTGTGGCTTTACCATCCTGTTCGTATTTTTTAAGTATTCCATACACACCGGCGCGAGAAATGATAAAAGCCGGTTTACCTTTAGCTTTAGCTACAGATTTTAACCCCGGCTCTACTCCATCCGGAAACATGAATTTTGTTGTTGCTACCGCCTGTATCAAAATGAAAATGACTCCTGAGGAAGCTATAAATGCAGCTACTATAAACGGCGCTTATGCGATGGGGATTTCAGAAACTCACGGAAGTATTACCAAAGGCAAAAAAGCCAATTTAATTCTCACAAAACCTATTTCTTCATACTATCAAATACCTTACGCTTTTGGAAGTAATTTAATTGAAAGTGTTTTTGTAGAAGGAAAAATTTTCACATAAAAAAAGAGGAGTTTATAAGCTCCTCTTTTTTTATGTGAAAATTTTTTCTTATCTTAAAGAAAAGCTGGTTTTAGAAACTAACTCGTCATTATCAAAAACATTGATAAAATAAGTTCCTTTAGCAAAATCTTTACCCGGTAAATCTTCAGTAACATTTACAGTTTTGTTTTCGTATTGTACAGTTGTTTTAAAACTGTAAGTTAAAGAAGTATCACCAAAACTTTCTGTTTTTTTATCTCCTAAAACATTGTTTTTGGCATCGATAACCTGTACATAATATGTTTTATCTCCAGATTTAGCGATTTGATTTTCAGCAATAGTAAAGCTTACTTTTAAAACATCCGCACGGCTGGCTTTATCTGTTTCTACTTGTTTTCCTGAGCTTTTCAATTTGTAAGCAGCAGTTTTTGTATTTAAAACAGATAATTTTGAACCTTTTTCAACAGTTTTTGATAACTCTTCATTTTGGCCAACTAAAACCTCATTGAATTTTTTAGATTCTCCCAATACTACAATAGTACTGTCTCTTTGAACTGTTAAAGTTCCGTTTTGTTTTTTCAATTCATCATTTTCTGCAACTAAAACTTTCATTTTACCTTGCATTGCCTGTACTTGAGATTTGAATTTAGACAAATCTCCTTTAGATTTATTCAAGTCATCCATCAAAGCCACAACTTTGTCTCTTTCCTGAATTAATTCATCAGACATTGAAGTATTTTCAGCAATGGCTGCATCATAAGTTGCCTTCAATTCCTGAAGATCTTTCAATACAGATTCTTTTTCTGTTAAAGTTGATGTAAGTTCGGTTTTTACAACATCAGTATCAGAAGAAAGTTTAAAAATGTACACTAAACTACCAATTAGTAGGACTGCTAAAACTGCGATTACCGCCTTTAGGCTGGAGTTGTTTTTGTTTGGGTTTTCCATATTTTAATAATTTTCTTAATAAACAAATTTAATAATTAATATAAGGTTATAACGTAAGTTAACACAATTATAGTATTTTTGGAGAATAATTTTTTTTTTATGGATAAGTTAATCCCTTTTACGATTAATGATTTAGCAAAAGTGACTAATCACAGAAGCGGTGAAATAAAATTTGGGGAAAAAATGATTATCATTCCTAAAGGAGCTGATATAATTGATTTCCTGAAAGAATCTGAAGCTAAATATGTGCTTTTGGGTATCCCTGAAGACATTGGTGTAAGAGCTAATTATGGGAGACCGGGAGCTGCATCTGCGTGGGAATGTGCTATAAAAAGTATTGCAAATATTCAGCATAATCGTTTTTCTAAAGGAAGCCAGATTATTGTTTTAGGCCATATTAATGTATCTGAAGAAATGCGGGATGTTGAAAATCTTGATTTCAATGATATTGACGACCGATCAAAATTAAGTCAGCTGGTCGAAAAAATTGACAAAGAAGTTTCCCATATTATTTTTACTTTAATTAAGGCAGGAAAAACACCTATTATAATCGGAGGTGGTCATAATAATGCTTATGGCAACATAAAAGGTTCAGCCCTTGCCCAGGGAAAACCGATAAATGCTATTAATTTTGATGCACATTCTGATTTTAGAATTTTAGAAGGACGCCACAGCGGCAATGGTTTCTCCTATGCTTATGAAGAAGGCTTCCTGAAAAAATACTTCATATTTGGCCTGCACGAAAATTATACTTCAAAAAGCGTTCTGGATATAATAAAAAAACTGGAAGACCGTGTACGTTATAATACTTATGACAGTATCAATATCCGTAAAGAAAAAGACTTTAACAAAGAAATGGTTTCTGCTTTAGAATTCATAAAAACAGATTTGTTCGGAATCGAAATTGACCTGGATGCTATTCCAAATATTCCCAGCAGCGCCATGACAATCAGTGGCTTTTCGATTGAAGAATTACGCCAGTTCATTTCATTTTTTGGACAACATAAAAATGCTGCTTATCTGCATATTTGTGAGGGAGCACCAGATTTGGACAACTCGCCAAATAATCATTTGATTGGTAAATTAATTGGTTATTTAGTAACTGATTTCATCAAGGCAAATCACGAAAAAATTTAATTATAAGTGATATTAATCATCTGAAATTGACACTTTTGCCAAATAAACCAAGATTCAATTAAACGATTAACCGAATAAACCTATCTTTGCACAGAATTTTAGTACTTAAAACTAAGTTCTTAATACCTAAGTTATGTTATTCGAAGATTTATCACTTTCAAAAAGTATACAAAAAGCCGTATTTGAAGAAGGCTACCTAAATCCAACTCCAATTCAGGAGCAATCTATTCCGATAGTTTTATCCGGCAAGGATTTAATTGGATGTGCCCAAACAGGTACCGGAAAAACGGCAGCATTTGCTATTCCAATTATACATCAATTACACCGCATTGTTGGTTCAACAAAAAAAGCCAAACAAATTCGTGCTTTAATAGTTACACCAACCCGTGAATTAGCGGTTCAAATTGGGCAAAATTTTGAAACGTATGGCAAATATACCAACTTAACACAGTTGACTATTTTTGGCGGTGTTTCCCAAAATCCTCAGGTTGATGCCTTAAAAAAAGGTATTGATGTTTTAGTGGCTACTCCCGGGAGGTTATTAGACTTGCAAAAACAGGGTTTTCTTGATCTGGACCATTTACACACTTTGGTGTTAGATGAAGCTGATCAAATGCTGGATATGGGATTTGTAAACGATGTGAAAAAAATCGTAAAGCTAACACCTAAAAACAGACAGACTTTACTTTTTTCGGCGACTATGCCTATCGCTATTCGTGAATTGGCCGAAATGTTTTTAACAGATCCGGAAACGGTAACCGTATCGCCCGTTTCATCAACAGCTGAAAATGTGGAACAACGTGTTTATTTTGTTGATAAAACCGAAAAAAGAAATTTACTTTATCATTTAATAAAAACAGAAGAATTATCAAATGTGCTGGTTTTTTCGAGAACCAAACATGGTGCCGATAATGTGGTAAAAGCACTTCGCAAAAATAATATCGCTGCGGAAGCAATTCATGGGGATAAATCTCAAAATGCGAGACAACGCGTTTTAGATGCTTTTAAAAATAAAGAAGTTGGTGTACTAGTTGCAACCGATATTGCTGCAAGAGGAATTGACATTGATCAGTTACCATTTGTTATTAATTTTGACATCCCTAATATCCCTGAAACTTACGTTCATAGAATTGGAAGAACGGGACGTGCAGGAAATGGCGGGATTGCTATATCATTTTGTGGTAAAGATGAGCTTGCCTACTGGAAAGACATTCAGAAATTAATAAAAGTAGATGTAAAAACGATTACCGATCATCAGTATCAATGGCATGACGGCAGTCCTGAAGTAACTGCTGAAAAACCCAAAAATTCAAACAGAAGCGGAAGTGCTCATAAATCGAGAAAATCAAATGCTTCTAAACAAAATAAAAAACGTTGGTATTAACAACCAACGTTTTTTTCTTCTAAAATAAGATTATTTATAATCTTAAATAATTTTTCAGGTTCAAAAGGCTTAATGATAATATCATTCATCCCTGAAGAAACAGCCTCATCTGCAATTTCATCTTTATCAAAAGCTGTAAGAGCTACAATTGGGGTTAAAATCCCAATCGAGCGAATTCGTTTTGTAGTTTCAAATCCATTCATTAAAGGCATATTAATATCCATTAAAACAATATCAAAGTCTTCCTTTTGTAATAAATCAATTGCAGAAAAACCATCATTAACAACACTACATTTATAATTATTTTTTTCTATAATTTTCTTTGTAATTAATTGATTAATGATATTGTCTTCAACTATCAAAATTTTGTATAGATTATTTGATTCAAAATCAGGATTAATTTCATCAGTAATTATTTGGGCTTTCTCAGAACTATATTGAAATGGGATTATGAAAGTAAATAATGTTCCCTCACCTATATCACTTTTTAAGGAAATTGTGCTTCCAAACAGCTGCAAAAGTTTTTTCACAATACTCAGTCCTAAACCTGTCCCCTGATAATCTTCTTCTTTTTTGCCAACTTGAACAAATTTATCAAAGACCTTACTTTGATCAGCGATTGCTATTCCAACCCCATTATCTTTTATCTGAAATTCTATAAAATAATTATCCTGTTCAATTTTAACCAGATTAGCAATTATTACAACTTCACCATTTTTGGTGAATTTAAGTGCATTGCTCACCAAATTCATCAAAATTTGACCAAGTCTGAGTTTATCACTAATTAAATCCTGGGGAATATCTGAGTCTATATTTACTAAAATCTGATTATTGTTTTTCCTGGATAAAAAGGATAATGAATTTTTAATCATATTGATTTCCTCCCTGATGTTGAAAGCTGAATTTTCAAGCACAACCCTGTTTTCTTCTATTTTATTGATCTGGAGAACATCGTTTACTAAAGACAATAAATAACGGGCAGAGAATTTTAATGAACTCAAATACTGGCTTGTAGATAATTCTTTATGTTCATCCAGCAGCATATCGGTAATTCCTACTACCCCGTACAAAGGAGTACGTAATTCATGACTTATGGTCGAAATAAACTGTGTTTTTAATAATGATGCTTCTTCTGCAATTTCTTTAGCTTTTAAAAGCTCTTCATTTGCTTTTTTCTTAATAACAATATTTTTATATAAAGTAAAAATTAGAACTAAAAAAATAAAGGATATTAAAATAAACAAGACAACAATTATCTTGGATTTTTTAAGACTTTGAGATTGTGTTATTTTTTCATTTTCAATTTTATCTATTTGCCTTTTGTATTCATCCAGCTCTAAATTAAATCCTGCAACAGAAGCTTTTTTTAACTTTTCCTGACCATACAACTCTTCAGTGATTTTATTATAAAGAGATAGATTTTCATAAGCTTCTTTATATTTTCGGTTTTTAAGCAAAAAATTGGAATATTCTAAATACGCATAGGACAAGTCGGATTGTTCATCACTATTTTTTCCTGATTCAATTGCTTTTTTAAAATAAGCATCTGCATTTTTATAATCATTTTTATAGCCGTAAAACATACCATTAAGCATATTTACAACAATTGCTGATCCTTTATCCCCGTCCCTTTTTTGACATGAATTTATAAATTTCAAAAAAGGAGCACCTTCATTAAAATGCTCAATATCAAAATAAACCCAGGTAATATTTATATTTGCAAGATAAACCTTCTTAAAATCATTAATTTTTAAACCGTAAGCAATTAATTTTTTGTAATAACGAATACCTTTATCTAACTGTTTTTTTTCAAAACAATAGATGTTTCCCAAATTATTATAAATATTATACTTTATTGAATCAGCATTTATTTTATTAGCATAGGACAAGCTTTTGTTGTAGAAAAAAATAGCTTTATCAAATTCTGACAATTCATTATAATTATCAGCTATAATCCTATAGCAGTCGGCAATTAAAAAATCATCTTTTTTTAAAAAAGCATAATTTAAAGCTTCCCTGGAATTAATTAATGATTTTTCAAAATTTGATTTATTGAAATGTAAACATGCCTGACTAATTAATTCATTAATTCTAGCGTCTGAAATTTCTTTAGATTGTGCAATCGCCGAATTACAAAAGCAATTCAGTAATAATACACATAAAAAAATCCACGTTCGGGGCATATTCGGATATTTTTTTCAAATATACACTTTAAAATAAAAAGAGTTGCATTTGATAAACAAATTACAACTCTTTTTTATAAATTAATTATTCGTAAAAAACTAAACCTAAAGCATTTAAATATCGTTTTGCATAGTAGTTTTTAATTCTTTATCAGCTTCCCATTGTCCAACTACTGAAGTTGCTAAAGCATTTCCTAAAACATTTGTTGCACTTCTGAACATATCGCAAAAATGGTCAATTGGTAAAATTAAGGCAATTCCTTCAACGGGAATATCAAACATACCGCATGTTGCTGCTACAACAACAAGACTTGCCCTTGGAACACCCGCAATTCCTTTGCTTGTAAGCATTAAAACCAGAAGCATTACCATTTGAGTACCTATATCCAAATGCACTCCATAGGCTTGTGCGATAAAAATACTGGCAAATGTCATATACATCATACTTCCATCCAGATTAAAGGAATATCCTAACGGTAACATAAACGATACTATTCTGTCTTTTACCCCAAAATTTTCTAATTCTTCAGTTAATTTAGGAAAAACAGCTTCACTGCTTGTTGTTCCAAAAGCAATTACTAAAGGACCAATGATGCGTTTTAATAATTCGTTCATTCTTCCTTTCAGAAAAATATAACCGATAACAATCAAAACGGCCCATAAAGTACTTATTCCGATTAAAAATGATCCAAAGAATTTAAAATAAGTGATAGCCAGTTCCTGAAAATCCCTTACAGCGAATACTCCTGCAATGGCTCCAAAAACTCCAATTGGAGCGAAGTTCATCACATAGTTTACCATTTTCAAAACAATGTGTGATGTTTTATCTAAAGCATTTATAACCGGCTTCACAGTATTGCCTAATGAAGCTGCAGCCAATCCAAAAAAGATTGAAAAAATTACAATTTGTAAAATTTCATTGTTTGCCATAGCGTCAATAATACTCTTAGGGACAATATGCTCTACAAAATTCTCAAAAGACAATGATTGTGTTTTTGCAGTTACCTCAGAAGCTGCAGAAACATCAACTTGTCCTAATTTTAAACCCACACCAGGTTCAAGTATATTTACATAAAATAATCCTATCAATAACGATATAAAAGAAGCTGTAAAAAACCAGCCTAAAGCTTTACCTCCAATTCTTCCAACTGCTTTAATATCTCCTAATTTTGCAATTCCCACAACCAAAGTTGTAAAAACCAACGGCGAAATAATCATTTGAACCAGACGAATAAAAATAGTCGCCAACATTTTTATTTTATTGCTAAACGATTGTGCCGCTTCAGACGAAATCGAATTATGCAAAATGATTCCTAAAATAGCACCCAGAATCATTGCTATTAAAATTTGACCTGTCAGTCCTGAAAAAAATGATTTTTTTTGGTTTTGAATTGTATTCATTAATTGTTTTATTTAATTAAAATTAAGACCCTCACTGCCTGCTTTTAAATTAATATGTTTTGTTGATTAAATATAAATCCGCTAAAACAATTGCTGCCATTGCCTCAACGATAGGCACTGCACGCGGAACCACACACGGGTCATGACGGCCTTTTCCTGTCATTGGAGTAATGTTCCCTTTATTATCTAATGAATCCTGGGTTTGCATAATAGTAGCAACCGGTTTAAAAGCTACCCTGAAATAAATATCCATTCCATTACTGATTCCACCCTGAATTCCTCCTGAAAGATTGGTTTTTGTAGTTCCGTCAGGATTATATAAATCATTATGCTCGCTTCCTTTCATTTCTGAACCTGAAAAACCGCTTCCGTATTCAAAACCTTTTACAGCATTAATAGAAAGCATGGCTTTACCTAATTCTGCATGTAATTTGTCAAAAACAGGTTCACCTAAACCAACTGGTACATTTTGAATCACACAAGATACAATTCCTCCAACGGTATCTCCCTGTTTGCGAATGTCGCGAATATATTCTTCCATAATTGCTGCCGACTTTTCATCAGGACAACGAACAGGATTACTTTCTGTTTTTGAAAAATCCAATTCCTGATATGGAGTTTCTAAATGAATTGGTCCAACAGAGGAAACGTAGGCATTAATTTTAATTTCAGGCAGCATTTGTTTTGCAATTGCACCTGCTACTACCCTGCTTGCTGTTTCTCTCGCGGAACTTCTTCCGCCTCCGCGATAATCACGAAAACCATATTTTTGATCGTATACATAATCAGCATGGCTTGGTCTGTAATTATCTTTTATATGCGAATAATCATCTGATTTTTGATTGGTGTTCGGAATAATAAAACCTATTGGGGTGCCTGTGGTTTTTCCTTCAAAAATACCGGATAAAAACTGAACTGCATCCGGTTCTTTTCTTTGGGTTACAATTGCTGACTGCCCTGGCTTTCTTCGGGACATTTCAACTTCAATCGCTTCAAAATCAAGCTGAATTCCTGATGGACAACCATCAATTATTCCGCCTAAAGCTTCCCCATGAGATTCTCCAAATGTGGTAACTTTATATAGTGTACCGTAGCTATTTCCTGCCATTATAATTAGTTTTGAGCAAATGTAAGTTTTATGAATTAAATTAAAAAATTTAAAATTAGTATT
>JBDTRA010000036.1:0-44305 GCA_039931915.1 Flavobacterium sp.
ATGTGCATTTGAGAAGGTATTTATTAACAAGCAGTCTTTATCAATTGTAGTTTCGGTGCTATGAAAGAGATGGATTAAATCATCGATTGATTTTACAAGAAAGTTATACCCATCAGATTCTTGCAAATCTACTCGCATATATTCTTTGGTAATGGTGATTTTTCTTTTAAAGACATCATTTCCAAAATGAATCAATCCAAAAGTTCCAATTGTATTGTTCAGTCGATTGCTTATTGTAAAATTATTATTCAATAAATCATTACGATAATTTTTGGTTATAGTATCCCAGTTTTGATTATCCCATACGTGAAAAAGCTTCATTTTCTCGGCATTCGTAAGAGCAATTTTGGCAAAGAAATTTTTGTAAAATTCACTTAAGAAGCCTTCCTTATTTAAGTGTTCATAAAGTAAGTGAGCGGTGCGTTTACCTTGGTCAATTCCTTTTTTTACGATACCTAAGCCACCTATTTTTAATTCAACAGGGTATAAATGCATTAGTAATTGATTGTCTAACTCTTCCAGTCCAATAAATAATAAATCGTCACTAAAAGAACCTATTGCACCCAGATTTTTAGCAGAAAATAAACCTTCTCCCATATTTAAGCCGGCATTACCGGAAACTCTTAAAATTTCTTCCAATGAGATTGGAATCCAAATAATATTTGGATGATGTAAAAAAGTTAATGAAGTTTTAATACCGGACAAAAGACTTAATTTTTCTCTGGGGAACTGACTGTGTTGACGAATTAACTTTAATAGCCATTCGCCATTGATAGCATTGAAAAAATTAATGATATTAATTGTATCTGTAACCGCATTAAATTGGACTTGATGTTTCTCTAAAAATTCTTTAACTACAAATTCATATTGACTGGTTTTACGGCTAACGGTTATAGCATCATATCCATTAGAATTATTGTATTGGTCACTATAATGAATAATAACTAAGTCCTTATTTTCCTTAAAAAAATCTAAGTCAACTTTAGGATCAATATAGGTTACCCATTGTGAGTCATGATATAACTTTTCTAATTGCTTTTTAATATCATAATCAATAGTGGTACAAAGTGCATTATTACGTCCATAAGGGTGATTATTAGATGCAACTCGAACAAATGAATTAAATAAAGAAGTAAGTTTTATTAATTCATTTTGATTTTCAGGCAAATCTAAAGTACCAAATCCAGTCCTGTAATTTTCAGGCCCGGGAGTAGAAGCGACATCAGCCATTAATCCATTAAAAGAAATACCAGTTTTTACCAAACTCATTTGGTCATACGATTTTTCAGTTTTAGTTACATCAAACTGATAAAAAGTAATATGGGCGTACTCGTACTTCTCTGCTTTTTTCGGCTGCTTTTTAGAATAGAATTTTACTCGTTCGAGAAAGAAATTCAAAAGGTCTTCCTTTTCAAAATTTTTCGTTTTCAATTCTATTTTCAAATGTTTTTCTATGTCATCAACCTTTTCGTAAAAAGTAAGTTCTTCAAATTTAGTAACTAATTTTTCAGAGCCATAAATACTTACTTCAATAGGCAGTAAGTCAGTTAAACGTTTAGTTAGATTGTTGTTCAAGTATTTTCTGTAATATTCAAATATTCCGTCTACAACTTCTCTACAATCCCCAAGATTTATAACATTGATTTTTATGGGGGATTTTTTAGATTGATCAAAAAGGAATTCAAAATTTGTGGTGAAGTCCTTAATTTTATCAGTAACTAAATTAGATACAAAACTCTTTGGCACAGCTTGCTCTGAATTTAAATAAACGGTGTAATAAAGCCATTCTGGAGAATGACTCGATTCAATCGGTATATAGATTTCATTTGGCTTTCCTTCAATATAAGGAATCAAATTACTAGGATTTAAACGTTTTAATATAGCATTATAAATTTCTTCATTTTTTAAATCATTATTTAATTGAAGTTGATACGCTACATTGAGCGGATGTAAGGGACTAAATTTAATTTTTTCTTCACCCCCAAGTTCCTTAACCACCCCTAACCATAAAAGATTTTTTTGTTTATAGGTTAACGGCTTGTTTTCCTCTAACTGTTCCAACTGCATTATGAAGCAGCTAACATATTCTAATGCAATTTGCTTCAGTTCCTCATTCAGGTATACTAAACTAGGCTGGGTTTCTTTAGTTTTGTAATAAGCTTTGAGTTTATTAAAAGCTAATTTCATGTCATCACTTAACTCCAAGTCATTAATTGAAATGCTATTTTCATTTCCTAAGAGCCAGGAATATCCTTCAGAATTTATAATCTGTTCTTCCTGAATCAAATTATTTCTAAATTCACCACTAACTGTTTTTTCATTATTTTTAAACAGCAACTTAATTATATTCCCTTCTTTTTTGTACTTAAAATCAAGGCAATTAACTCTTTTTTCTTTCCATACATCAAGTCCAGAAATTGGTTTTGGTGCCTCAAAATCTGTCTTGAAAGCAATAGGTATTATAACGTCAAATAATTCTATTTTAAAATGAATTAGATCTTCTTGAGCCAGTGAATAATCGTTGTTTATTATTAATTTATTATCTTCTTTTATTTGAAAAGTTTTGTTCAAACTTAAAAGTTCTGTAATAGGTATTTCACCATCAGGATTAAAAACTAATGATGAACTTTCCTTTATTTGGAGGTAAGAGTTCGATTTTTGTATGTTTAACTGAAAGTTTCCTTCAAATTGCGAAATAATATCTGGCTTAAATGGTAGGTGCAATATCTTAATTACATATTTTTTATCTGTTTCAGAATCTTTGTACTCAATCAAAGTAAATAAGTTCTGAGCATCAAATTCTTTAAACTCTAAAACGACACTAAATTTGAACCTAGCTTAATGCTAAGGCCTTCTTTTTTTATAAATTGATCATATTTTACATTTATTTTGAATGGAAGTTCCAATGGAGGATTAAACACAATAATGTTTACATTCCTCTTTTTAGATGCTGAATCACCATCGGTATTGTACCATATGGTTTGAAGTAAATTGTCCCCTTCAATATTTTGAAATACAGGTGGCGCTTTCTCTTTCTCCTTATCCATCCATTTAACTATTTCCGAATAATCAAAGTCATGCCAGTCCTCTTTTATAATTCTGGTAAGCGCGGTACTCGGTAAATCTTGTTCTAAATCTGAAGCAGGATTACCGTTTAAAAAAATATTTTCAAATTTTTCATAAAGACTAAAGTTACTAGTCAAATCTTTTGAAAGGTCTCCATGTTTACTGCCTAATTCTTCTTGCGGGAAAAGCCCTAAAAACCGATAATCTTTTAAATCAATTGTGCCTTTTTGCAGTGAATTAATGACTTGTTCATAATCAAAAATAGAGTTATTATCTTCAACAACACTTTTTGTTTTTCTATCTAATACAGATTTTAAAATTTGCTTCTCGTACTTTTTTAAGGTAGCACTATTTTCAATATCATATTCAATTTGATTTTTAAATCTTGAATAATGCAAAGGCATTCCTTCTTTAATTAAACTACTACTGCCGCCTAGCAAACTATCCAATTTTCCGCTAAATAAAATTAGAATAGCAGTTCCTTCAAAAAGATCATTTTGGTCAGCTACTTTATTTCTAAGCATGGTAAAGTAATCCTCAGACGCAAAAGTACTGGAAGCTATAATTACTTTAGTATCGCCAATTAATAGACAACAAGTAGTGTAAGCTTCACCTCCTTCAGGATGAGTATATGAAAATGGTTGAATAGTTACCGTTGAAGTATGTTCCAACGACTCATAAAGAAATTCAATATTTTCCTTGTCTTCCAGATATAGATTGAAACGGTCCCCAGGTTGGATTTTCTGGGATTTAAAATATCCGATTATTAAATTCGAAACATATTTATATAGTTGACTTGACGTATTGTGCATCTCCGCTATCACTTTTTTTCTCAATTAAATTAATTTTTTCAAACAATTTGGTAATTTCCAATTTTGTCGTTTCATCAAAGACAATTCCTCTGTCTTTTAATTTATCCCACAATGTTTTTAATCGGATCTTATCTTCGCTTCCGATGCATATTCTTGTTAAGAACAATAAAAGTTCTTGTGATAAAACCGTTGTATTACCTAATCTACCTCTGAACTTAGTATAATTTACTTTTCCAAACTGGGAGTACCACTTTGAATAGTCGCCATAAGGTTTACTCCTGGACGAGTTTTCAAATTGATATTTTATTTTAAACCAAAGTGAATAAATACCCTTAAGGATATTATCTGAAAGATTGTTATAAAATAGATCAAGTTCTAATAAACGGTCACAATCTGCCCAGTTTTTTCCTGTATCAAAAACAGTAATATTTTCTGTGTAAAAAATGATTAATTCATTTAAACAATCTTGAAATTTCTCTTTTTCATCAGGACTAAAGCTGTTGCAAATATTTATAATGTTTTGATAGTCTTCAACTGGTTTTTCATCAACATAGATATAATTTAACAATTCTATAGTGTTTACATGTGCAAAAACAGATTCTGAAGATTTGTTTAATTGCTTCCAACCAACTGTATGACTTAGTAATCTGGTTTCTGATATAGTTTCCCAATCCATTGTGTAATAGATAGGTTTTATTCTTGCTTTTGTAATACCAAAATCATTAAAACGAAGTATTAACTGGCTTAAATAATGAAAATAATAATATTTAAAAAAGTCTTCAACGTGTTTTAATAGAAAAGAACTATTTTTTGCTAAAAATGCAAAGTCCTCTACAAACCGCTCCTTTATCTCTGGAAATAAATTATGATATGTTAAACCCTTTGATTTAGATGTTAAAACTGATAGTTCAGGTAAACATTGAAGTATTAATTGATGTAATATGTTTTCATGATTTGTATCCTGATCTAAACTATTTGGATCAAAATTGTCATTTAAAAAAATATCAAAAATAAATTTTGAAACTTCTTTTATGGCGTTATTAGAATTTATAAAATTCATATAAGAAAGAGTCTTAATGTTGAATTTTATTAATCCATTTTCTTCATCAAAGAATATTTTGGAAAGCATGTTTTTTAATTCCTCAATATTTTGAGTTTCGACTTTAGAAATGGCTTTTTTTACAATAATTTCTTTAAGCTCAATCTTGAAAGAACTATCAGTTTGTTTCAATTCAACCTGTGATTTGTTATTTAAAATTCTAAATAATTCACCAATAATACCTTGAAAGGATTTAAAATCTTCAGTAAAAGTATCACCACTGGGATTCGTTTTAAATGGCAATAATCTTATTTGATTTCCAGTGACATGACTAAAAGTTTTGTTTTTAAAATATCTTTTTTCAAGACTGTTTGATCCGGATTTATTTAATTCTATTTGCATCATATCACTTGGAATTTATAGCCGCTAAAAGCGTCTTTGGAAAATTTGTAATCAACCGGTTTTCCAATGTTAACTTCGTCAATATACAATGCCGCTTTATTGTTGTTCTGATTGATTAAAATATTGATAGAATTAACAAAATAAACATAGTTATTGTTGTCTTTTTTATTAGGCCTATATCCTTGCGAAATCATTTTCAGTATTTTAAACAAACTGAAATCGACATGAACCCTTATGGTTTCTCTTTCATTATTTATTTTAAAGGATAAAGAAAATTCTTGTGTAAATTTATTAACTAAGGAATCCTTTTTTTCTTTTAACGGATTCACATCTGGAATGACTTCAAAATCTTTAAATACTCTATATTGAGTTTGTTTTTTTCCAACATTAATAACTACTTTATCATCTGCTTTTGGATCCCCATTCCAATTCCTGGCCGCATTTTCAACAAGGTTATATATCTTTTTAATGTAAATAGGGTTATGATTGTTATAATGGAAGAGCCAAACTAAATACTCATTATAATCAGTGTCTTTCAAATAATCTTTTTCAAAGTAGTTACTAAAATAGTTTAACCTCATAAAGAATCGAGAGAGGTCAGGTTTTGAAATTGTTACCTTTATTAGTTTTGGTTCAATTTTCTCCAAATATGTTTTTTCAATATGCTTTGAAAAAACATCAAGTGCATTCTCTGCATTTATCAAGGTTAATAATACATCATCGGTAGCAGCATCTCTATGAAGACAAGGGTCCAAACTCTCAATTTTTTCAAATAAACTGGAAAGCTCCGGATGCTCAAATAAATAGTTAGGAATTAAATTTGAAATATATTGAGGACCATTCATTCTTTCGATTACTTTGAAATAATCAGCTTCATTAAAAACAGATAGATCAACTGGGACAATTATATCATATACAAAGTTTAATAAAGTACGGATTGATACTATTTCTTTACTTTTAATTATGGATTTTACTATCAGTTGTGATATGATATTTCTGTTGTTTTCACTAAATAGAAATTCATAATTGTATAGTATTGGACAACATACTTTGTTCGAATTAATAACTTTATACTCCAGGTAGGCTTTATGTATTGCGTTTGCTTCATTAGTAGCAACTATTTTTTCAAGTAGGGTAGAAATGACTTTAGAGGTAGGCCCATTTTCAGTCAGTGAATACATATGATAATCAGTAAAATTCACATGGTGAAAATTGCTTTTGCTATCAAATTCATCATCATGAATTAAATCTGTATCTAATATTTTACTTGATGAAATATAGTTTTTTAAGATTTTAAATTCTTCACCAAATTCTTCAATAAACTTACTTAAAGTACCTAAATTGATTGCCAGAATAATTTTGTCTTTTGAAGCAGTTATATTCTCATCCTTAAATCCGTGTAATAATTTATAAAGCGTTTCATTGGAAGATTCATTAGGGTTATGCGATTCTGTTGCATCATTATGAATTCTAAATTGTGAGATAACACTTTTAAGCTCATCATGCAGATGCGAAAGTATATGTGATTTTCCATCACCAACATTGCCACAAACAAGCAATAATTGAGCATCATCTTTTTCACTTGCTTTTGAGATGATTTTTTTTAATTTTTTCTCAACGTCTCGCTCAACATGTAGATACTTTTTAAATTCATTTAAATTTGAATAAGCACCTTGCGCCACAGCGTACTTTGACGAATCCCTCAGCTTTTTTAATTCTTCTAGTAATGGATTTAATGACATTGAATTTTTATTAGATTAAATGTGGCTAAAATGCAGAATATGTCCCAAAATTTGACAATACGATTCAATGCTTATAAGCTGTTTGTCAAATCAGAGATGGTAAGTTGAAAAGCTTTTGCTATTTTCTCTATTACAATAATTGAAACATTTCGCTTTCCACTTTCTATACCAGGAATGTAAGTTCTGTCTAAATCAGCGAGTTCAGCAAGTTTTTCTTGAGAATATCCCTTTGAGATTCTTAATGCTTTTATTTTTGCGCCAAATTTTATTCTAACATCTTCCATATAGCCAAAATCGCATTTAGTAGACAATTGTACAATAGACGACTGTCAACTATCTAATAAAATAATTGCGTAGATAATAAAAAAATTTAAGTATACTGTTCGGCTTTTTTTTATCGAAAATAAGATTTAACTGTAAAATTATCTATTGCCCGTAGGTGCATCCATTTGACATATCAAGCCAAACAATTCCAAAAAAAGACATTACGTTTAAGGACGACTGCTCCTTAATTAATTTTATTGCGTAACCAAATTGGTAATTGCAAATAATTAATTTAAAGGTAGTAGATAATGAGTGATATAGTAACAAAAGATGATTTAAGACAATTTGGATTGCTCTTGATAAATGACATCCGTGAAATAGTAGAGAAAGTTGAAACGATTGAAAAAGACACCGTTTATCCTGAATGGCTTAAAAGCCGTGTGGTAAGAAAGTTGATGGATATGTCCCCAGGATCATTGCAGAATTTGAGGGTGACAGGAAAAATTAGATTCAAGAAAGTATTAGGCTCTTATTATTATAATAAAACAGATTTAATGGATCTATTTAGTGACAAATAAGGCTATGAATTTAGATGGACTGTTGGATTATCTAGTTGTTTTAGAAAATGACAGCCGGCTTAATGTCTGGCATTTTGCCTTGCTTAGTGCTATTCTGTATTTAGGATGCCGACAAGGTGAAAAAGGTGTTATACATGTTAGCCGGAGCAAAATTATGACACTGGCACATATCCAGACTCTACCAACTTATCATAAGTATTTTAAGCAATTACAAGAAATGGGATATATCAAATATATTCCTTCTTATCATCCAGGTTACAGGAGTAAAGTCGAATTATTAATTGTACCATAAATCAATTAAAACGATCTTTTTAACTTTCAACTGTTAAGCATTCTTATCACTGAGAAGACTATTCGAACATTAATTCATCTGCTTTTGTTAGAAGTAAACTGCTCCTTCAGGTTTAGGATTTCTTTTTCCAATCTCTCTACTATTAATAAGCTATTTACTGAATCCATTGATCCTTTTTTATCTAATTTATTTCTCAATTCTTTCATTTGCCGGCCAACTAATTGTTGTGTAGTTATCGCATATTCTTCGGTTTGCTGTACAGATTGATGACCAAGCATCTCTTTCACGATATGAATTGGCACATCATTAGCAAGTGTCACGGTACTACCGAAGGTCCGTCTTGCCTTATGGGTATTTAAAACAGAAACAATCCCACACAAATCAGCAATTTCTTTCAGATACTCATTCATTTTTTGATTTGATTTCACTGGAAGAACACTCCCTCTACTAATACAAATTGGATGGTCTTTGTATTTTTCTATAATTTCAAGGGCTTTGGGTAGCAATGGAATATTTGTTTCTGATTCTGTTTTTTGGCGTTCTGACATAATCCAGTATTCACCATCTATGCCTATCTTGATATCTTCTTTTTTTAATTGGAAGGCATCAATGTACGCAAGGCCAGTATAACATTGGAAGATAAATACGTCACGTATAACAGTCAATCTTGGAGTAGAAAAAGTATAATTTTCAATCTTATGCAATTCAACTGCTGTTAGTGGTTTTTTCCTTGTTTTTGTCTTTTTCCCTTTAAACTTTTTGAAAGGGTCTTCCTTGATGATTTCCTTATCAATTGCTAGTCTTACAATTTTTCTGAAATTTGTAATGTACTTTAATGCTGTGTTGTTATTGCAACTCTTTACTGTTTTAAGATAAAACTCATAATCTTTTATGAATTCATAATTCAGGTCACGAAACTCAATATCTTCCAAGTTAAATTTGTACAAAAGGAACTCTTTTACATGTTTTTTCGATATTTCAAATCGTTTATGTGTTCCAATGGCATATTCCCCCACATCCACAAGTGCGCGCAATTCGTTATTATGCTTAAGAAATTCTTCAAGCACTTTTACTTTGGGAGCTAGTCGTCCCATAATAAAGTCTATTATTTTTTGTGATGTAATAGAATGTTCCGCATAAAGTAAGTCATTCCTATATTGGTTGACCTTAGATTCAATTGAAGTAAGGAAAAAATTAATGGCATTGGCATCTTCCTTTGTTCCTATAGCTCTTTCAGCTTTTTGATCCCATCTGGTAATATCCCATTTACGTTTGGTAGAAGTTTCCTTGGGAATGCAATCAACCGTAATTCTCAGGTAGATATACCTGATATTGCTTTTTTTTCGGGGAACCTTCAAAAAGAAGGTTAATCCATAGCTGCTTTCTAACATAATTCAACAATTTAAATAGTAAATATCGAACTATAGTATCTTAAAATCAAGTCGTTAAGCTGGTTTACATGTTGTGTATCAATTACTTGAATCCATATTTGTGGCACTTTTTTTTAAATTTAATTGTGCCACGAAATTGCATCTAAACTTTACGCATTTTTGCAAATTCTGGAGGAAACAGGTAGAAATAAAAAACCCTGCAAATGTAATGTTTGCAGGGTTTTAAAAAGATTGTGGAATGTTATGTACTCATTCCTAAAATAAGTGGTGGGCGATGAGGGGTTCGAACCCCCGACCCCCTCGGTGTAAACGAGGTGCTCTGAACCAGCTGAGCTAATCGCCCTTTGTTAAAGGTGTGCAAATATACAGCTAGAATTTGTATTTGCAAGCATATTTAGAAAAAAAGTCAAATATTTTTTAGCACAATTCTTTATCAACCTATATTTCAACTTCTTAAAAAAGAAATAAATCCTGATTTTTTCTTAGTATTTAGTTAAATAACAAAATCTGAAAAGGTAATTTCCATTATTCTTTTGTATTCATTTGCTATAATCATACATTTGCATACCTTAATTGTATATTCAAATGGCAAGATTTCAAGAAAATGATTTACCGAAAGCTAAATTAGACTCTAATTCACTTCAAAAAGCACTCCGAATTTTTAAATATGCTAAAAACCATAAATGGAAATTTTTCCTCGGTTTGGTTTTCTTATTATTAACCAGCGCCACTGCCCTCGCCTTTCCTAAATTAATGGGTATGTTAGTAGATTGTGTTACTAATAAAGATCTCGACAAGGCTAATGAAATTGCAGTCGCCCTCATGGGAATTCTGGTTTTACAGGCAATATTCTCTTTTTTCAGAATTTCTCTTTTTGTGAATTTTACTGAGAACTCCTTATCAAATATTCGTTTTGCACTTTATGAGAACCTGGTAAAGCTTCCAATGTCGTTTTACTCTCAAAAACGTGTTGGTGAACTCAATAGCCGAATCAGTGCTGATATTTCGCAATTGCAGGACACTTTGACCACTACAATTGCTGAGTTTTTACGCCAGTTTATCCTGATTATCGGAGGGTTCGTTATTTTAGGAAATATTAGTCCAAAATTAACTCTGATGATGCTGGCTATAGTTCCGGTTGTTGCTGTTGCTGCCGTAATTTTTGGAAGATTTATTCGTAAATACGGAAAAAAAACACAAGACAAAGTAGCGGAAAGCCAGGTAATTGTTGAAGAAACATTGCAAGGAATCAGCAACGTAAAAGCCTTTGCCAATGAATGGTACGAAATTCAGCGTTACAAAAACAAGATTAAGGAAATTGTAAAAATAGCGATCAAAGGAGGCCAATACAGAGGCTATTTTGCTTCATTTATTATTTTATGCCTTTTTGGATGTGTGGTAGCTGTAGTTTGGTACGGAATTACATTGACCATAAAAGGCGAAGTTCAAGGTGTTGGAGATTTAATTTCATTTGTACTTTACACCACTTTTATAGGTGCCTCTTTTGGTGGAATAGCTGAAATGTATGCCCAGATACAAAAAGCAGTTGGGGCAACTGAACGTGTTTTTGAATTATTAGAAGAAGTTCCCGAAGATATTAAAGCAACCGAAAAAATAGCGGCTGTAGAAAAGATCAAAGGAAATGTTGCTTTCAAAAATGTTGCTTTTCATTATCCTTCGCGCAAAGAAGTTGAAGTACTGAAAAATGTAAGTTTCACAGCCGAATTTGGTCAAAAAATAGCGATTGTTGGTCCAAGCGGTGCCGGTAAATCGACTATATCATCCTTATTATTGCGTTTCTACGATATTACTTCAGGAGAAATTACCGTTGACGGAAAAAATATTTATGATTACGATCTTGAGGATCTTCGTGGAAATATGAGTATCGTTCCGCAAGATGTAATTTTGTTCGGAGGAACCATCAAGGAAAATATCGCCTACGGAAAACCAAATGCAACCGATGAAGAAATTGTCTTAGCTGCAAAACAAGCAAATGCATTTAACTTTGTAGAAGGTTTCCCTGAGAAATTTGAAACTATAGTGGGCGAAAGAGGTGTTAAATTATCCGGAGGTCAGCGCCAGCGTATTGCAATTGCAAGAGCATTGCTTAAAAATCCGAGTATTTTAATTTTAGATGAAGCAACATCCTCTTTAGATAGTGAAAGCGAAAAATTAGTTCAGGAAGCATTAGAGATTTTAATGGAAGGAAGAACAAGTATCATTATCGCACACCGTCTTTCGACCATTAGAAGTGCTGATAAAATCTTAGTTTTAGACGAGGGAAAAATCACAGAAGAAGGAACGCATCAGGAATTGATTAATCTTGAAAATGGAATCTATAAAAACCTGAGCAATCTTCAGTTCAGCAATTCATAGCAAAGCTTAAAATCAAAAAAATGCAATAAAAGGAAAACGTTTTATTGCATTTTTTTTGAATTTTATTGCCATCTACCCGGTGGGTAAATTAGTTTTTGATGATAATTTTTCGTCAGTTCGAGTGATTTCCGATAGAAAATCGTATCGAGAACAAAAAAAATTTCATTAAAAACGGTTCTCAATACACGTCACTTCGAGTGCGAAGCGTACCGAGAAGTTTGTTCCGTTTTACTACACAAAAAACACTTGAACTGACGTTTTTAATAATTCCTCCCAACGGGTTACCATCTGTATAAAAAAATAATGTCAGGCAAAATGGAGTCGAAGCCCTTTTCTTTATGAAATAAGAGTAGTTATCATTACAGCACATTGATTATTTTCGTTTTAAAGCCTCAAATTACCTGCATTAACTTTAATTAAAAACAATATTCCGATTAAACCTTTTTTTTAAATGAAAGTCTAAACTTTTTAATATTAAAAGATGGGTTAAAAATACTTGTACATACAACTGTTAAATAACAGCCAACATCTCAAGTTTTAGTTTCAAAAAACTAAATTTGTATGCTACTAAACAAGAAAATTATAAAACACATTTACCTCAATTTATGAAAGTAAAAAACCTAATTTACGCCTTACTCATTATCTTACTAGGAGGATTTATTACCTACAGAGTGCTATCTAACAAAAGTAAAAATGACGAATCTAAAAAATCCGGCGATAAAGACACACCAACAACTGTAACCGGAATTATTGTTAAAACAACCACTTTTGATAATAATTTATCACTATCAGGTTCTATTGAAGCAAATGAACAAATAGAAATCCACAGTGAAGTTTCAGGAATTGTAGAAGGAATTTACTTTACCGAAGGAAGTTATGTAAACAAAGGCCATGTTCTTTTTAAGGTAAATGATATTGAACTAAGAGCCCAATTAAGACAAGCTTCCACCAAAGAAAGCCTGGCTGCTGAAAATCAAAGAAGAGCCAAATTATTACTTCAGAAAGAAGCTATCAGTCAGGAAGAATTTGATGTTGCAAATGCAGATTTTGCTTCAGCGCAGGCCCAAAGCCAATTGATTAGAGCTCAAATTTCCAAAACATCTGTAAAAGCTCCTTTTTCAGGAAAAATTGGTTTGCGTTCTATTTCACCGGGAACCTATATCACTCCGGCAATTGTTGTTGCAAAATTAGTAAATACAGGCAAATTAAAAATTACATTCTCTATACCTGAAAAATACGCAACACAAGTAAAATCAGGCTCAACGATCGATTTTACTGTTTCGGGATCAGATAAAGTATATCATGCAAAAATATATGCAACAGAACCGGAAATTGCGGTTGCAACCCGAACTTTACAAATTCGTGCTATTGCTGATAATATCGATGGAAAACTTTTGCCGGGAACTTTTGCCGATGTAAAATTACCTTTAAACATTATCAAAGATGCAATTGTAGTTCCTTCAGAAGCTATTGTTCCTGTTCAAAGCGGTAAAAAAGTTTATATAGCAAATATGGGCAAAGCCAAAGAAGTTATGGTGGATGCTACTACAAGAACCGATGCTTCTATTTTGATTTTATCAGGATTAAAAGCTGGCGACACCTTAATTACCAGTGGCGTTATGTCATTAAAAAATGATGCTCCAATAAAAATTAAAGTAAAAAAATAGCAGTTTTAAGTTATGAGTTTTGAATTTGGATAATGTATTCCACATTTTATAATCTAAAATCTGAACTCTAAAATCACACATCATAATGAGTTTATCAACTACAAGTATAAGAAGACCCGTTTTAACCATTGTACTGAATCTTTTGATTATTTTATTCGGTTTTATTGGTTATACCTTTTTGGGTGTTCGGGAATTCCCTTCAATTGACCCGGCGCAGGTTTCTATCAGGACTAACTATACCGGGGCCAATTCTGATATCATTGAATCACAAATTACAGAACCTCTGGAGAAAGCCGTAAATGCTATCGACGGAATCAGAAACATAACTTCTTCCAGCAATCAGGGAAGCAGTAACATTACAATTGAGTTTAATTTAGATAAAGATTTAGAAGAAGCTGCAAATGATGTTCGTGATAAAGTTTCGCAGGCCATCAGAAGTTTACCGCAGGATATTGATGCGCCGCCGGTAGTTTCTAAAGCCGATGCTGATAGTGATGCTATTATTTCGATGACTGTGCAGAGTGACAGCCGAAGCTCCTTAGAATTAAGTGATTATGCTGAAAATGTTATTTCACAGCGCTTAGAAACAATTCCTGGTGTAAGTGGTGTTCAGATATGGGGACAGAAGCGTTATGCAATGCGTTTATGGATTGATCCTGCAAAATTAGCTGCTTACGGTTGTACCGTTGCTGAGATTCGTGATGCCTTAAACGCACAAAATGTAGAATTACCTTCGGGAAAATTAACCGGAAACAATACCGAATTGACGGTAAAAACGGTTGGGAATCTTTCTAAACCGGAAGAATTTAATAATATTATCATTCGTACAGACGGAGATAAAATCGTTCGCTTAAGTGATGTTGGGGGTGCTGAATTAGGTCCTGAAAATATTGAAACAAAATTAAGCCAATCCGGACTTCCGATGATCGGTTTGGCTATTGTTCCAATGCCTGGAGCAAATTACTTAGATATTTCATCTGAATTTTATAAAAAGTACGAAGCCTTAAAAAAGGATCTTCCAAAAGATATTAAACTGAATATTGCACTTGACAATACCATTTTCGTAAAAAAATCGGTATTAGAAGTAGCAGAAACGTTAGGGATTTCAATAATTCTTGTAATCATTATTATTTACCTGTTTTTCAGGGACTGGGCAATTGCTTTCCGACCTTTAATTGATATTCCGGTTTCCTTAATTGCGACTTTCTTTATTATGTGGCTTTTCGGATTTTCAATCAACGTATTAACTTTATTAGCAATTGTTTTGGCAACTGGTTTGGTGGTCGATGACGGAATTGTTGTAACTGAAAATATCTTCAAGAAGGTCGAAGAAGGCATGTCTCCGATTGAAGCAGCCATTAAAGGTTCTAATGAGATTTTTTATGCTGTAATTTCGATCTCAGTAACGCTTGCTGCAGTATTTTTACCCGTAATTTTCTTAGAAGGTTTCGTAGGACGGCTCTTTAGGGAATTTGGAGTTGTAATTGGAGCTGCCGTTTTGATTTCGGCCTTTGTATCATTGACTTTAACTCCAATGCTGAATGCCTATTTAATGAAAGGCGGAGAACAAAAAAAGTCAAAATTCTATATTAAAACAGAACCATTTTTCGAAAAATTAAACAGCGGTTATGCCGATGCTTTAAATCGTTTCATGGCAAAAAAATGGATCAGCTTCCCTATTTTGATTGTCTGTTTTGGTTTGATTTATTTATTCTTTACCATTCTTCCAAAAGAAACTGCTCCTTATGATGACCGTAGTTCTGTGACATTGCGTATGACTACACCGGAAGGTTCCTCTTACGAATACACGGACCGCTTCATGCAGGAAATATCACAACTGGTTGATGATTCTATTCCCGAGAAAAAAGTAAGTTTGGTTATCACTTCTCCAGGATTTGGGTCTTCATCCGTAAACAGCGGTTTTATAAGACTTTCACTAAAAGAACCTGATCAAAGAAAAAGATCTCAAAAAGATATTGCCGATAAATTAACGAAATGGACCAAACAATATCCTGATGCCAAAACATCAGTAATTCAGCAGCCTACAATTGCCGTAAACAGACGTGGTGGATTACCGATCCAATATATAATTCAGGCGCCTACTTTTGAAAAATTAAGAGAAAAAATTCCTGTTTTTATGAATGAAGTTGGTAAAAGTGATGTTTTCTCGATTACCGATGTGAACCTGAAATTTAACAAACCTGAAATCAATGTAAGTATCGATCGTGAAAAAGCCGAAAGTTTAGGCATCTCTATTATGGATATTGCACAAACATTGCAACTTTCATTAAGTGGACAACGTTTTGGATATTTTATCAAAAACGGAAAACAATATCAGGTTATTGGGCAGTTTGATCAAAAAGACCGTTCAAAACCATTGGACCTGACTTCGATGTTTGTCAAAAACAAAAATGGGGAATTGATTCAGATGGATAACGTTGTGAATGTGGAAGAGCAAAGTAATCCTCCGCAATTGTATCATAACAACCGTTATATGTCTGCTACTGTTTCGGCTGGTTTAGCGCCGGGAAAAAGCATCAGCGATGGTATTCAGGCGATGGATCAGATAAAAGCTAAAGTTTTGGATGAAAGTTTCACTACCGACTTAAGTGGAGAATCACGTGATTTTGTTGAAAGCAGTTCCAATACATCCTTCGCTTTTGGGTTGGCATTATTACTAATCTTTTTGATTCTTGCTGCTCAGTTTGAGAGTTTTATAGATCCGTTTATTATTATCTTAACGGTACCTATGGCTGTTGCAGGAGCTTTATTTTCGTTATGGTTATTCAATCAGACCTGGAATATTTTCAGTCAGATTGGTACCGTAATGCTTATCGGTCTGGTAACAAAAAACGGTATTTTGATTGTAGAATTTGCCAATCAGCTGCGGGAACAGGGAAAACCTAAATTAGAAGCTATATTAGAAGCTTCGGAAGCCCGTTTACGACCTATTTTAATGACGAGTCTGGCAATTGCTTTAGGAGCTTTACCAATAGCGATGTCACTTGGAGCAGCATCTACAAGCAGAATCGGAATGGGAGTTGTAATCGTTGGAGGAACTATTTTTTCATTGGCATTAACACTTTTTGTAATTCCTGCAATTTATTTAATGTGGTCTAAAGCCCGAAAGCATTATCCGGAATTTGATCATATCGAAGAATATGAAAAAGAAAGTAAATCGTAGATTCTAAATTTGAAATAATATTAAAAGCTGTGGGTTTTGTTTTAAAATGGTAATTCGCAGTCAATAATTCATAATATGAAAACTAAAACAATATTAAAAAGCCTGATTTTATTTTTGTTTTGTATAGCAAAAAGTAATGCACAGGAAATCCTCACTATTGAAGATGCCATGAAAATTGCATTAGAAAATAATTTTGAAATTAAAATTGCCAAAAACAATTCAAAAATAAGCGAAACCAACGTAACTATCGGAAATTCCGGTATGTTGCCAACTGCTTCGGCATCTGTAGTCGATAACAACAGTATTCAAAACTCCTCTCAGACACGTCAGGACGGAACAACAACATCATTGAATAATGCAAAAAACAACAGTTTAAATTATGGTGTAAGTCTTGGTTGGACAATTTTTGACGGAATGAAGATGTTTGCGAAATTAGACCAATTAAAAGAGCTTCAAAAATTAGGTGACACCGAGTTAAAAAGAACCATTTTAGAAAAAATCGGACAGGTTAATTCGGCTTATTATGATTTGGTACAGCAACAGCAGCAATTGGCTGCTTTAGATACAACAATTGTTATTTCAAATCAGAGATTAGATTTGGCAAAAAACCGTTTTACGATCGGAAAAGCTTCTAAATTAGAGGTTTTAAATGCTCAGGTCGATTTAAATTCGGATCAGGTAGCTTTATTGCGTCAAAAAGAATCTTACGCAAATGCAAAAATTCTATTAAACCAATATCTGGCCCGTGATCCTAAAATTGATTTTAGAGTAACAGATGCAGTCACAGTTGATGATAAATTAATTTTTGCCGATTTATTGAATCTGGCACAAAAACAAAATCCTGACTTAGAAGCACAAATCATTAATAAACGAATTGCCGAGTTACAATTAAAACAAGTAAAAGCGGGCCGTTATCCTACTGTACAATTAAATTCCGGTTACAATTTTGCTAAAAGTGAGTCAAGTCTGGGTTTTACCAGTCAGGCTTCTTCACATGGTTTAAGTTATGGTTTTAGTGCATCAATGAATATATTTGATGGGTTCAATCAGCATCGAAATGAAAAAGTGGCCAAATTAGATATTGAAAATTCCCAAATTGCAATCGATCAGCAAAATATGATTTTGAATACGCAATTAAGTACTGCTTTTCAAACGTATTTAACCAACATTGAATTAATAGGCCTGGTAGATGATAATGTAGAAATAGCGAAACAAAATTTGTCTATCACGTTGGATAAATTTAGAATTGGAACAATCACCACCTTAGAATTTAGAACGGCTCAACTGAATTATGTCAATGCAAAAGTCAGTTACAGCAATGCTCAATATCAGGCAAAATTATCTGAAATTGCATTGAAAGAATTAGCCGGAAATATCAGTTTTTAGTTTAATTTTGTTTGAAAACACACTTAGATGATTTCATATAATACTAAAGATTGGTTCTCTTTTATTTTTCATTTTCACAAATCTGATACAGTAAGAAAATTATTCCCTGTTATGATTGGAATTGGTATCTACTCTGCATTTGTTGGATACTTTGAAGTCGTTTACCTGGGAATTGACGAAAATCATTATATCAAAAATATTCCAATTATGCACGGAATATTGGGTTTCGTAATTTCCCTATTATTAGTTTTTAGAACCAATACTGCTTATGATCGTTGGTGGGAAGCACGAAAACTCTGGGGAGGATTGGTAAATAATAGCCGTAATTTTGCCATAAAACTTTCAGCTATTTTAAAAGATGAAAATGACCGAAAGTTTTTTAGAAAATTTATTCCCGCATATGCCTCAATTTTATACAAGCATTTAAACAATTCTGAAACTGCAAAACAGCTTTTTGATGATGTTGATTTGGAATTAGACCATCATAAACATAAACCTAATCAGGTAAAAAGAATGATGTTTCATAAAATAAATGACTTATATGAAGCAAAAAAAATAACCGGTGACCAGCTCATTATTTTAAATGCTGAATTAGTTGCTTTTACAGATATTTGCGGTGCTTGTGAACGTATAAAAAACACACCCATTCCCTACTCTTACAGTGCTTTTCTTAAAAAATTCATCTTTTTCTACACAATGACTTTACCATTTGGTTATTCTTTAAGCATAGGATATTATGTTGCCCCTGTCGTGGTTTTTATTTTCTATGTTTTAGCAAGTCTGGAATTAATTGCTGAAGAAATTGAAGACCCATTTGGTGATGATGAAAATGATTTGCCAATCAGAAAGATTTCAGAAAACATTAAAAAACATGTGGAAGAATTAATTTAAAAATTTCAATCTGATTTTTTTTAAAAATTGATTATTAAGCCGATTGCAATAACTTTTTTGCTCATTTTTGTTATTCACAATTCCGTTAAACGGTAGTTTTTAAAGACAAAAAACAAAAAAATAGTTTTCAACTCCCGCAATCAATCCTTATATTTACACCTTTATTCAAGAACACTAAAGTTAACATGAAAATATCTTACAACTGGTTAAAACAATTCATTAAAACAGACTGGACATCAGAGCAAACTTCTGAGTTACTAACGGATTTAGGTCTGGAAGTTGAAGTTGTCGAAAAATATCAATCGATAAAAGGTGGTTTAGAAGGAGTTGTTGTAGGACACGTACTGACTTGCGAGAAACATCCTGATGCAGACAGATTAAAAGTTACAACCTTAAACATTGGTTTAGAAGCTCCAATTCAGGTCGTGTGTGGTGCTGCAAATGTTGAAGCAGGACAAAAAGTCCCTGTAGCTACTATTGGAACCATTTTATATGATAAAGAAGGAGGAGAATTTACTATTAAAAAGGGTAAAATCCGCGGACAGGAAAGCCACGGAATGATTTGTGCAGAAGACGAATTAGGTATTGGCACAGGACATGATGGAATTATGGTTTTAGAAGAAACTTTAATCCCGGGAACTCCTGCTTCAGAAGTTTTTAAGCTTGCAAATGATGAAGTCTTCGAAATTGGACTGACTCCAAATCGTGCCGATGCAATGAGCCATTATGGGACTGCCCGTGATTTAAGGGCCGGAATGCTACAACGTGGTGTAAACGTAGAATTAATTACTCCGTCAGTTAGTAATTTCAGAGTTGACATGCGTACTTTAAAAATTGATGTAAGTGTAGAAGAACCTGCCTTGGCACCAAGATATTGTGGCGTAACAATTTCGGGAATTTCTGTTCAGGAATCGCCAGCCTGGCTGCAAGACCGCTTAAAAGCAATCGGATTAACTCCAAAAAATAATATTGTCGATGTCACTAATTATGTTTTACACGAATTAGGACAGCCATTACATGCTTTTGATGCTGCAAAAATCAACGGAAAAATAATTGTAAAAACACTTCCTGAAGGTACAAAATTCACAACTTTAGACGATGTTGAAAGAACATTGCATGCAGAAGATTTAATGATTTGTGACGAAAAAGGGCCACTTTGTATTGCTGGTGTTTTTGGCGGAAAAAAATCAGGAGTATCAGAAGGAACAACTTCAATATTCTTAGAAAGTGCTTATTTTGATGCTGTTAGTGTACGTAAAACAGCTAAAAGACATCAATTAAATACAGATGCTTCTTTCAGATTTGAAAGAGGAATTGACCCAACTATTACAGAATATGCTTTGAAACGTGCGGCCCTTTTGATTCAGGAAGTTGCAGGAGGAAAAATTACATCTGACGTAGTAGAAGTGTATCCTAAAAAAGTAGAAGATTTTTCTGTTTTACTAAACTTCAGCCACGTATCAAAAATTATCGGGCAGGAAATTCCAAAAGATACCATCAAAAAAATATTAGTTTCGTTAGATATTAAAGTCAACAGCGTTTCTGATTCCGGTTTGGGATTAACTATTCCGGCTTATCGTGTAGATGTACAACGTGAAATTGATGTAATCGAAGAAATTTTGAGAGTTTACGGTTATAACAATATTGAATTTTCTAAAAAGTTCAATGCAACCGTTTCCAATTCGCCAAGAACAGAAGATTATAAAGTACAGAATATCATCGCCTCACAATTAAACTCACAAGGTTTTCATGAAATGATGGCGAATTCTCTAACAACAGCCGCTTATGCAAAATTGTCAACTGTACTTAAAGAGGAACATAATGTTACGATGCTAAATCCTTTAAGTGGTGATTTGGCAACCATGCGCCAGTCTTTATTGTTCTCTGCCTTAGAAGCTATTTCATATAATATCAACAGAAGAAATTCTGATTTAAAACTATTTGAATTCGGAAAAACATATCATAAATACCTTAACGGTTACGAAGAACATAAACATTTGACTTTGTCAATTTCAGGAGACAGAAATAAAGAAAGCTGGACAAATCCACAAAAATCTACTGATTTCTTTTTACTGAAAGGATATGTAAAAGCAATTTTATCCCGTTTAGGAATCGATAAAATCTCTAATGCCCCGGTACAATCTGATGTTTTTTCTGAAGGGACTTCGATTTGCTACAACAACGATACCTTAGTTGAAATGGGAGTTATTAAAAAATCGATTTTGAAACATTTCGGAATAAAACAAGATGTTTATTATGCTGATTTTAACTGGGATCTAATTTTAAAAATTATTACCGGAAAAATCAAATACAGCGAAATCCCTAAATATCCAGAGGTACGAAGAGATTTAGCTTTGTTAATTGACCAAAGCACAACTTACGAAAGTATTTATAATCTGGCCAGACAAACAGAGAAGGCATTTTTGAAAGATGTCAATTTATTTGACGTTTATGAAGGCAAAAACCTTCCGGAAGGTAAAAAATCGTATGCATTGAGTTTTACGATCCAGGACAATACCAAAACACTTACAGATTCTCAAATTGACAAGATCATGTCGAAATTGAAACAGACATTCGAGACCGAACTTGGAGCAAGTTTAAGATAAGATGACAAAAAAAACACCAGCAAATGCTGGTGTTTTTTTTATATTATGAAAAGATTTTCTTTAGTTAGCCTTTTTCTTTCTGAACAGTTTTTTAAACAAATTTACAATACCTAAAACTATAAGTCCTAATACTAAACCTACTACAAATTCTTTTATAATGGAAGGGATATTAATTTTAGTAGCTAAATGATGGAAAAATGGAATGTAATGTACAAAGATTCCTCCGGCAACTAATAATAACGCCATTGTGCCAATTACAGTTAGACTTTTTATAACCAACGGAAGGGCTTTTACTAAAATGTTACCAATAAATTTTGATATACTTTTTTCTCTTTTACTAAATTTAATAAGCTTATAACCTGCTTCATCCATACGTACAATTAGAGCTACAATCCCGTAAACGCCAATTGTTGCGATTACTGCGATAATTGATACGACAATTATTTGCTGTGAAATAGGCTTTCCAATTACAGTCCCTAAAGCGATGATTACGATTTCGACAGAAAGAATAAAATCGGTTACAATAGCTGATTTTATTTTATCTTTTTCCATTGCCAGAATTTCTTCTTCGGTAAAAGTTTCTTCTGTTATTCCTTCTGATTCTTCATGTGAATGAGGAAATATAAATTCGTATATTTTTTCAGCTCCTTCGTAAGCTAAAAACAATCCGCCAAGAACTAAAACTACAATAATTGCAGTTGGTAAAAACGCACTTAATAAAAATGCTATTGGCAAAATAATGATTTTGTTGAGAAGCGAACCTTTGCTGATTGCCCATAAAACAGGAAGTTCTCTTGAAGAAGCGAACCCTGAAGCTTTTTCAGCATTTACAGCTAAATCATCTCCTAAAATACCTGCTGTTTTTTTTGCAGCAACTTTACTCATTACTGCAATATCATCCATGATTGCTGCGATATCATCCAATAGTACAAAAAAACCTGACGCCATTATAAATTTATTTGGTTAAGAAACTGCGTAAATATTTGATTCGGAACCAAATTTCAACCTACACATTGTAAATATTTATTATGCGCGAATCTACTACTTTTTTGTCAAACTCTTTTCTAAAAAATTAACTGCATTGCCCTAAAAGCAACCAGATAATTACGAAAACTAAAATAGTTCCAAAACATCCTCCGCCAAGTTTTTTCGCACCGTAACCCGCTATCAATCCTCTAAATATGTTATTCATAATCTTATGTTTTAAGTTAGTTAGTAAATTTCAGAAATTAATTAATGATACGGTTTATATTACTTTGGAGAAAAGTTTCATGATTTACGGATTCTGAATGTATTTAAAACAAAAAACATCAGCCTTTTGGACTGACTGATGTTTTTCAATTAATAATTAACTAACAATCATCAAACTTCATGAGTTTGGTTTCTAAAAACCAATTTTCCATCGAAAGCATCTATCAAAATAATGCTATCAGTTGTAATATTATTTGCCAAGATTTCTTTTGACAACTGATTTAACACTTCTCTTTGAATTACACGTTTTACCGGTCTTGCTCCAAATTGAGTATCATACCCTTTGTCAGACAGATATTGAATTGCATCAGGAGTCGCATCCATCGTGATACCTTGTAAAGCCAGCATTTTGGTCACACTCTTAAGCTGCAAGCTTACAATTCTCGAAATATTTTCGACTGTCAGAGGTGTAAACAATACGATTTCATCTATACGATTTATAAATTCCGGACGAACCGTTTGTTTCAATAAACCTAAAACTTCCACTTTTGCAGCTTCGGTTGCAGCCTCAATACCTCCTTTTAAATTATCGAATTTCTCTTGAATAATCTGACTTCCCATGTTGGATGTCATAATAATAATTGTGTTTTTGAAATCAGCCAGACGGCCTTTATTATCTGTCAATCGGCCTTCATCCAAAACCTGCAGCAGAATATTAAAAGTATCCGGATGCGCTTTTTCTATCTCGTCCAGCAAAATTACAGAATAGGGTTTTCTACGAACGGCTTCTGTCAATTGACCGCCTTCATCATAACCTACATATCCCGGAGGCGCTCCTACCAAACGGCTCACACTATGACGCTCCTGATACTCGCTCATATCAATACGGGTCATGGAATTTTCGTCATCAAAAAGATATTCTGCCAAAGCTTTTGCCAGCTCTGTTTTACCAACTCCGGTTGTTCCTAAAAATAAGAATGTCCCAACAGGTTTTTTCATATCCTGCAAACCTGCACGGCTTCTGCGCACAGCATCACTCACAGCTTCGATCGCTTCTTCCTGACCAACAACACGTTTGTGTAATTCGTCTTCAAGATGTAAGAGTTTTTCTCTTTCAGTCTGAAGCATTTTCATTACAGGAATCCCTGTCCATTTTGCTACAACTTCAGCAATATCTTCGCGGGTAACTTCTTCTTTAATCAAAGAATGCCCTGATTGATATTCCTGTAATTGTTTCAATAAAACATCTAAACGCTCTTGCGCTTCTTTGATTTTTCCGTAACGAATTTCGGCTACTTTTCCGTAATCACCCTCACGTTCTGCACGTTCTGCTTCATGTTTAAAATCTTCAATTTCCAGTTTTACAGCCTGAACGCCATCAACAACATCTTTTTCCGTTTTCCATTTCGTATAGATTTCGTTTCGCTCTTCTTTAAGGTTGGCTAGATCCATCCCTAAAATTTTAAGCTTGCTCTCTTCTTTTTCACGTTTGATGGCTTCAATCTCAATTTCCAGCTGCATGATTTTACGATCCAGAACATCTAATTCTTCTGGTTTTGAATTGATTTCCATACGCAATTTAGAAGCGGCTTCATCCATCAAATCAATCGCTTTATCCGGTAAAAAACGATTTGTAATATAACGTTGTGAAAGTTCTACAGCTGCAATAATTGCTTCATCTTTTATCTGAACCTTATGGTGCGTTTCATACTTTTCCTTGATTCCACGTAAAATTGAAATCGCACTTTCCGTATCCGGTTCGTCAATTAAAATCTTTTGAAAACGGCGTTCCAACGCTTTATCTTTTTCAAAATATTTTTGATATTCATCTAAAGTTGTCGCTCCAATAGCTCTTAATTCTCCACGCGCCAAAGCCGGTTTTAAGATGTTTGCCGCATCCATAGCGCCTTCACCTCCACCCGCACCTACAAGTGTGTGAATCTCATCAATAAATAAAACGATATCCCCTTCGGCAGCAGTAACTTCTTTCACTACCGATTTTAATCTTTCTTCAAATTCACCTTTGTATTTGGCTCCGGCAATCAATGCCCCCATATCCAAAGAGAAAACAATTTTATCTTTTAGGTTTTCAGGCACATCACCATCAACAATTCTGTGCGCTAAACCTTCGGCGATAGCAGTTTTACCAACTCCGGGTTCACCAACCAGCATTGGATTGTTTTTTGTTCTACGGGTCAGAATCTGCAACACACGTCGAATTTCTTCATCACGTCCAATAACAGGATCTAATTTTCCCGTGCGTGCTAATTCATTTAAGTTTTTAGCATATTTATTTAATGAATTGTAATTTTCTTCAGCTGAAGCCGAAGTCACTCTTTCTCCTTTTCTTAGTTCTTCTATAGTAGCTTTTAGAGCTTTTCCGGTAACTCCCTGATCTTTTAAAATTTGGGCAACCTTACTTTTAGAATCGAAAATAGCCAAAATTAAATGTTCGATTGAAACATATTCATCGCTCATTTTTTGTGCAATTATTTCAGCTTCATTCAATGCTTTGTTTGCATCTCTGGAAAGTACAATATCACCACCACCGGAAACTTTTGGAAAGCTTTGAATAGTGGAATCTAATACCTGCAAAAACAATGGAACATTTACATTGAGTTTTTTCAAAATGAATGGTGCCACATTTTCATCAACCTCAAAAATGGCTTTAAAAATGTGTTCGTTTTCTATTTGCTGTTGCCCGTATCGCTGAGCCAGCTGCTGCGACAGCTGAATGGCTTCCTGAGATTTAGTCGTAAATTTATTTATGTTCATCTTTGTATGATTTAGGTTTGGTTTTAATTATTAATATTTAATATCATCAAAATTTGAATTTATAGCGTTAAGATTTAACTTTAAATGATATAACTTTGCAGAAATAGTCAAATTATATTCCACAGTAAAAAAACAGACAAAATGACGTTAAAACTATGATATATATCATTTTTAAATGTCAAAAAGTCATAAAATAAGACAAAATATGAGTTTTTTAAATTCAATCTTCGGAAATTCGGATAGTTCGGATTCTCAAAAAAGCAATATAAATTGGATTCCTCTTACAAATTTAGCACAGATAAATGATATTGAGAGCATGTCTAATGTTAAGCCTATTGTAATTTTTAAACATAGTACAAGATGCAGCATTAGCCGAATGGCTTTAAAACAATTTGAAAAAGAATACGATTTAGACGAAACAGTCGATGCTTTTTTTCTGGATTTGATTGCGCATCGTGATGTATCCAACGAAATAGCGAACAGATTTAATGTTTATCATGAATCACCTCAATTAATATTGATTAAAGACGGAAAAGCGGTTTATGATGTTTCACATAGTGATATTGGCGCTGAAGCACTGAAGAATAAAATTTAATACTTTCAGAAGAAAGAACTGCAATTATCAATTTTTAATTTTTAAACCGATACTAATTTTTAGCATTATAAATAAATCTTAATATCGGTTAAGGTTATAACCTTTTTCATAAATTTGACAAAAATTAAATCAATTGAAGAAATCACTCTTTTTCATATCTTATTGTTTGTTTTTATTAAGTGTACAAAGCATTTTTGCACAGGCACCTAAAAAAATAATAGTAGAAAACTCAGACTTTTCAGATGTCAACGAAACAGAAATTCCGGGTGCGCTTTTGCTGACTGGAAATGTAAAAATAAATCACGACGGTGTAGTTCTTACTTGTAATAAAGCCTATTTCTTTCAGAAAGAAAATTACATTAAAGCTTTTGGAAATGTACAACTTGTGCAAGGAGATACTTTATTTTTAAACAGTAAATATGCCGAATACAGCGGAAATGTAAAAAAAGCATTTGCCACCGGAAATGCAGTTATGACCTCTCCCGATGCAACTTTACAAACTGATACCATTAATTTTGACCGAAATGTTCAGGAAGTTTTTTACAATACTAAAGGTACGATTGTCAACAAAGACAACATTTTAGTTAGTAAATCAGGCAGGTATTATGTAGCACAAAAGAAATTTCAATTTTTGACGGAAGTAACGATTACGAATCCTAAATACGTCATAAAATCAAATCATTTAGATTATTACAGTAATTCAGGTCACAGTTATTTATTTGGCCCCTCTACCATTACAAGTAAGACCAATTATATTTATACCGAAAAAGGCTTTTATGACACCAAAAAGAACGTCGCGCATTTCCTCCGAAAATCCTATATAAAATATGACGACAGACTAATTGAAGGCGATAGCTTATTTTACAATCGGAATACAGAATTCGCTTCGGCAACACGAAATGTAAAAATTACCGATTCTGTTAATCGCGGAATAGTGAAAGGCCATTATGCTGAAATATACAAACTAAAAGACTCTATGTTTGTAACCAAAAGAGCGGTTGCCGTAAACTTTGTTGAAAATGATTCCGTTTATATCCACGGAAAAAAATTGATGGTGACAGGCAAGGAAGGCGACAGGATTATCAGAGCTTTTAATAATGTTCGTTTTTACAAAACTGATATGAGCGGTAAATGTGATTCACTACATTCCAGTACAAGAATAGCACTTACAAAATTAATTGGACACCCAATTATATGGAATGGAGAAAGCCAGATTACAGGTGATCTAATGCATTTAATTGGCGATAACACTACCCGGAAATTAGATTCCCTTAAAGTACTCAATAATACTTTTCTCGTCTCCAAGGATACTCTGGGCACAGGATATAATCAGGTCAAGGGTCTCAATTTATACGGAAAATTCAGAGAAGGAAAACTGCATGATGTAGATGTGGTAAAAAATACCGAGGTTATTTATTATATGCGGAATGACGCCAATGAACTTATCGGAATCAATAAAAATGTAAGCAGTAAAATCAATCTTATTTTAGAAAATAATGCAGTCGAAACCATTACTTTTTTCAACAATGTTGATGGCGATATTTATCCTGAAGCCGATTTGCCCGAAAATGCACGTAAATTAAAAGGTTTTGTCTGGCGTGGTGAAGAACGAATAAAATCTAAAGATGATATTTTTTCTGCAGAAGAAAATGAACTCAACGATAAATTAATCAAAGAAGGAAAAGATGAAGATGCCAAAGAAAATGTTCCCATGAAAGTCCGGAAAGAAACTTTAGATTACGATAAAAAGAACCCAAAAGCTAAAGCAAAGGCTCCACCAAAAGCTGCAGAAAAAGCTGCAGAGAGAGAGAAAACAAAGAAATAGTTCTCTGTCTCGGTTTTCAGCCAACTTTAAACCCGAAACCTAAGAGACTTTCTAAATCAGAACCTCAAAAAATGAATCCAGATTTTATAAAATACCAGGCACAAACTTCTCCATATCCACTGGGAATGGAAGTTTCACATGCTATTGGCTCTTATATTTACGATACAAATAATAAAAAATATTTAGATTTTGTAGCTGGGGTTTCAGCTTGCACACTTGGACATCAGCACCCAAGAGTCAATCAGGCTATTAAAGATCAGTTAGACAAATATTCGCATGTAATGGTCTATGGGGAATACTCACAAAGTCCGGCCGTTGAATATTGCAAATTACTGGCTTCGCTCCTGCCCGAATCTTTAAACAAAACCTATTTAGTAAATTCAGGCACAGAAGCGATTGAAGGAGCCCTCAAATTAGCAAAACGAACAACCGGAAGAAGTCAGCTTATTTCATGCCACAATGCTTATCATGGTAATACAATGGGTTCCATGAGTGTAATGGGTTTTGAGGAACGCAAACGAGCCTTTCGTCCACTGCTCCCTGATATTGATTTTATTACTTTTAATAACGAAGCCGATTTACAAAAAATAACATCCAGAACAGCTGCAATACTTTTAGAAACTATTCAGGGTGGTGCCGGTTTTATTCAGCCGGAAAACAACTTTCTGCAAAAAGTTCGCGCACGTTGTAATGAAGTTGGAGCCATGATGATTGTTGATGAAATTCAGCCGGGCTTCGGAAGAACCGGGAAGCTTTTCGGCTTTCAAAACTACGATGTTATTCCTGATATTGTCGTAATGGGAAAAGGTATGGGAGGCGGAATGCCGGTTGGCGCTTTTACCGCTTCGGCTGAAAAAATGGATCTTTTAACCGAAAACCCAAAATTAGGGCATATTACTACTTTTGGAGGCCATCCTGTCATTGCGTCAGCGTGCTTAGCGACGTTGCAGGAATTAACTGAGACAAATTTAATAGAAGAAGCATTAACCAAAGAAAAACTCTTCAGAGCACTTTTGGTACACCCTTTGATACAGGAAATTAGAGGAAAGGGATTAATGCTTGCCGCGATGACAGAAACTGCCGAGATAACCAATCAGGTAATTTTAAACTGTCAGGACAAAGGACTCATATTATTCTGGCTGCTGTTTGAAGGATGTGCCATACGAATAACACCGCCATTGACCATTTCTGAAGAAGAAATAAAACAAGGCTGTGCCATAATTTTAGACGTTATGGATGAAATAATGAAAAATAACAAAAAGCTTAATTAGGAGCTATTTCCTGCTATCCGCTTCTATCTTTTATTTTTTAAGAAAAAAACAAAAGGATAACCGCTGCTATCAGGGCTAGGCATTCAGTTAAAATAAAATCCGGAATAATAATAAAATCAATCTCTTGCATGTCAGAAGATTACAACATAAAAAAGAATAGAAATTCTATCCATATTGTTAATTAAATTGTTCAAAACAATTAATTTCCTTTCCGCTCAAAAGAATATGGTTGCCTAAATTTATAACAGGCTAATTTCAAAAAAACAAAGTATGCAATTAAGCAACGAAGAAGAAGATTATAACCTATCCCTATCCAAATTTGAGTCGATGTTAAAAACTAACAAAGTTCTCTTTTTTGATTCTGAAGAATTCGAAGAAATTATTCTTCATTATTTAGATATAGGTAAGGCTAATTTAGCAAAAAAAGCCTTAAAACTTGCATTAGACCAACATCCAAAATCTACAGGCTTAAAATTAGTACAAGTAGAAATGCTGGTTTACGACGATAAATTAGAAATCGCCGAGAAGCTTTTAAATGAGTTGTATGCAATCGAACCTAACAACGAGGAAATTTACATCCAGAAAGCAAATATCTGTTCTAAAAGAGACCAACACGAAAAAGCAGTAGAATTGCTTAAAATTGCCTTGCAATATACTGACGATTACGCTGATGTGTATAACTTAATCGGAATGGAATATCTTTTTATGGATAACCTCGAGATGGCAAAAGACAGTTTTATAAAATGTCTTGAAGAAGATTTAGAAGATCAGTCAGCTTTGTATAATGTGGTTTATTGTTTTGAATTTTTAGATCAGAACCAGGAAGCCATTTTATATCTTAATGACTATATTAATAAAAATCCTTACAGTGAAATCGCCTGGCATCAGCTTGGCCGCCTGCATTATGGTGTAAAAGAATATGAAAATGCAATTCGTGCATTTGACTATGCAACCCTGATTGATGATGAGTTTTTAGGTGCATTCATGGAAAAAGCAAAAGCTTATGAACGCCTGAAAAAATATACCGAAGCTATTGAAAGCTATAACCGTACAATCGAGTTGGACGATGCAACTTCCTATGCTCTTTTGCGAATTGGTAAATGTTATGAAAAATTAGGCAATACCGTTTTAGCCTTAAAATATTTCAATCAGACAGTTCATGAAGATCCTCTTTTAGACAAAGGATGGATTGCCATAACTGATTTCTATGTTCGTCAGAAAAACTTCCAAAAAGCATTATTTTTTGTCAATAAAGCGTTAGCTATCGACAATCAAAATCGTTTGTACTGGAAACGCTACGCAACCATTAATAAACAAATGAACTTTTTTGAAGAAGCAGAATTTGGTTATAGAAAAGCAGTAGAATTTGGTGATTATGCCTTAGACACTTGGTTATTCTGGGTTGATATTTTGCAATTTTTAGGAGAATTTGACAGTGCTGTTCAAACTTTACTACAAGCTTCTGAATATTTTCCGGAAGAAAATGAAATTGAGTACCGTCTTGCCGGCTTATATTTTATGATTCAGGACAATACGAAAGCTAAATTCCACTTAAGCAACGGATTACGATTAAACTTTGACAATTACATCTTGATCGAAGATTTATTCCCTGTTGTCTGGGCAAAAAAAATGGTGAAAAATTATATTGAAAAACATAGAAAGCAATAATGATTGATATTTTAAGAAGGCGTTTTGGCTTATTAGGCCGTAATATTAGCTACTCATTTTCAAAAGGATATTTTACTGAAAAATTTAGTGATGAAGTTTTCGCAGGCAACAGTTATGAAAATTTCGATATTTCGGAAATTAATTATTTTACTGAATTAGTAAAAAACAATCCAGACCTAAAAGGACTTAACGTTACCATTCCTTACAAAGAACAGGTAATTCCATTTTTAGATAAACTTTCAAAAAAAGCAGCTTTAATTGGCGCAGTAAACACTATTAAGTTTACCAAAAAAGGAAAATTAAAAGGATATAATACAGACTATTATGGTTTCAAAAAATCATTAAAACCATTACTGGAGCCACATCATAAAAAAGCACTTATTTTAGGTACCGGAGGCGCTTCAAAAGGGGTCGCTTTTGCTTTGGATGAGCTTAATATTCCTTATACTTTTGTTTCCAGAGAAGCAAAAGAAAACATTATTGATTATAGCTTAATTAATGCAACCACATTTGATAATTTTCAAATCATCATAAATTGCACGCCTATTGGTACAAGTCCTAATATAGAAGCTTCTCCGGATATTCCGTACGAGTTTTTTACAAACAAACATATTGCATACGATTTGATTTATAATCCTGCAGAAACTACATTCCTGAAAAAAGCCAAAGAGAATGGAGCCATAATAAAAAACGGATATGACATGTTAATTTTTCAGGCAGAGAAAGCGTGGAAAATTTGGAACAAATAAAATATCTACAAATTAAGATTTTTGGGGACTGCATTTTAAATGCAGTCCTTTTTTATTTTAATTCAATTCAAAAAAATCAAATCATTTCAAAATGAGCTTCTAATCCCTCAAAAAGAAACTTTAAAAAATAATTTCCTAACTTTATTCTTTTCAAGAGCTAAACCACTTTTATATTTCAAAAATATTAGTAAGTAAGATTTTTAAATCAAAATCAGGATAAACAAACGATTTATTTTGTATTTAGAAACACCTTTACTATCTTTCGCATTGTTTAAAATAAAAACCTTATACATTTAAAAATGTTAGAAGAAAAGAATGATAACCTGCAAGAAGCAGACGGAGAAATAGAAATCAATGCAAATGATTCTATACAAACTAATGCACCAGCTCAAACTTCAGGTCCGGAATCAGCACCTGAAAATGTGATTACAGTTGAAGAAAATGATATTGAAAATACTGAAAACAGTATTGAAAACAGTCACCAAATCGCATTAGATGCCATAGCCAATTCGAACGCAGAAGAAAGCGAAGATGAAACGTTAAAAGAGCGTAATGATATTCCTATGCAGGATTACAATACATTTTCATTGGATGCTCTTGTAGACGAATTAAAAAAGCTGATTAATACAGATAAAGTAATGTCTGTAAAAGATCATATTGAAGAGATTAAAAAAGCATTCTTACTACACTACAACCATCTTTTAGAAGAGAAAAAAGAAGAATTTAACGCTTCAAACCAAGATCCGAATGAAGAATTTGAATATCATTCTCCTTTAAAATCTAAATTTGACGAATACTACAACGTATTTAGAGAAAAAAGAAATGCACATTTTAAGCATCTTCAAACCAATTTAAAATCAAATTTAGAAAATCGGCTTACCATAGTTGAGGAACTAAAAGAACTTATAAACCCTCAGGAAAACATCAAGGATACACTTAAACATTTTAATGATTTAAGAGACAGATGGAGAAATGCTGGAGCAATACCAAAAGACAAATACAACCATGTCTGGAATAACTACCACTTTCATGTAGAGAATTTTTATGATTATCTTCATTTAGACCGTGAAGCAAGGGATTTAGATTTTAAATATAATTTAGAACAAAAACAAAAAATAATTTCACGCGTTGAGGCTTTAGTAGACGAAACCGATATTACTAAATCATTTAGAGAATTACAGGATCTGCACCGAATTTGGAAAGAAGATATTGGACCTGTTTCCAAAGAGCATCGTGATGCAATCTGGAATAAATTTAGCGAACTGACTAAAAAAATCCATGACAAAAGAGAGGTTTTATTTGAAAGTCAAAGAGCAAATGAGCAACAAAATCTTGACGTTAAAAAAGAAATCATTGCGAAAATTGAAGTTTTAGGTACTGAAAAAGTAAACTCTCATTCACAATGGTTGGTTCAGATACAAAAAGTAGAGGCACTTAGAAATGAGTTTTTCGCTGCCGGAAAAGTCCCATCAGAAGTTAACGAGGAAACCTGGGCTGCATTTAAAACTGCCGTTAGAAATTTTAATTCTTTTAAAAATTCATTTTACAAAGACATTAAAAAAGACCAAAACGACAATTTAAATAAAAAAATGGCTCTTGTTGCAAAAGCAAAAGAACTACAGGAAAGTACTGATTTTGCTGCCACTACTCCCATCATGAAACAAATTCAGGAAGAATGGAAGCTAATTGGTCATGTCCCAAAAAAGTATTCTGACAAAATCTGGAAAGAATTTAAGGATGCCTGCAATCATTATTTCGATAAGCTAAAAGAGCATAAATCAGAAGAAAACGTTGATGAAGTTGCTGCATTTGACAATAAAAAAGCGTACTTGGATACTTTAAGGGATTATCAGCTTACAGGTGATCATAAAACAGATTTAGACGCTATTAAACTGCATATTGAAACTTGGAAAGGATTTGGAAAAGTTCCTTTTACCAGACGCCATATAGAAGGAAAATTCAATAAAATTCTGGATGCTCTTTTTGACAAATTAAGCCTGAGCAAAAAAGAAACTGAAATGATGCGTTTTTCTAATAGAATTGATTCATTATCTGAAAGTAATGATTCAAGAAAATTAGACAACGAAAAGATTTTCCTAATGCGTAAAATTGAAGAAGTCCAAAATGAAATTTTCCAATTAGAAAACAACATTCAGTTTTTTACCAATACAAAAAATGCCAAAAAAGAAAACTCTATAGTTCTTGAAGTTCGTAAAAACATAGCTATTCACAAAGAAAGCCTTGATGTTTGGAAAGATAAATTGAAACAGCTGCGAAATTTAAACCAGCAATAAAACGTCTCTAAGATTAAATTTTAAGGGTGTAATAAAATAATATTTATTACACCTTTTTTTTGTTTTTTACTTTTAAGTAACACATTAATAAAACGAAAATATAAAATATTTCTTATATTTGATAATATTGATTTTCAATATTTAAAACAGATACTTTTATTAACTTTTATAATTTAGAACATGAAATTTACAAGAAAAGCAAATGCCAGCTGGAAAGGAACCGGTATGGAAGGAAAAGGAACGATTAGCACACAAAGTACAACATTGGATAATGCTCAGTTATCATTTAAAACAAGATTTGCTGATGGAGTCGGAACGAATCCGGAAGAACTTATTGCAGCGGCACATTCAGGCTGTTTTACGATGCAATTAAGTTTCTTATTAAATGAAGAAGGGTTTACTGCTGATGATTTATCTACTGAAGCGACAGTTACTTTTGAAGATGGGACAATCACTTTAATTCATTTAGAATTAAAGGGGAAAGTACCTTCTATAACAGCAGAAAAATTCACTGAAATAGCAACTAAAGCTAAAGAAATTTGCCCAATTTCGAAGTTATTGAAAACTGAAATTACATTAAGTGCCAATCTAGTTTAAATAGTTTCAGAAGTGTAACGTAACATCCAAATAATTACTAAAAAAGCCTCCAAAAATATCTAACTTTTTGGAGGCTTTTTTATATTTTAAAGTGTTATTGTTTATTCAGATACGGCTTTAGTTTTTACTACTAATCTAAAACCTTCACCATGAATGTTTAAAATTTCAACATCTTCATCAGCTTTTAAATATTTCCTAAGCTTGGCGATGTAAACATCCATACTTCTTGATGTAAAATAATTATCATCTCTCCAAATCTTTGTTAAGGCTAATTCTCTTGGCATTAAATCATTTTCATGAAGAATCAGCATTTTAAGCAATTCATTTTCTTTTGGGGAAAGTTTTATTGGCTCATCATTTTCAAATGTTAAAAATCTAAGTTTTGAATTTAAATGAAACTTACCAATATTAAATTCAAACTGAACTTGTTCTGCTTTTGTATCAGAAGATTTTCTTTGAATAATAGCTTTAATTTTCATTAATAAAACCTCAGAATCAAAAGGTTTATTCAAATAATCATCAGCACCTGCCTTGTATCCTTTTAACACATCTTCTTTCATAGATTTTGCTGTTAAAAAAATTATTGGCACTTCACTATTTTTTTCTCTGATTTCTTTCGCTAATGTATAACCATCCTTATAAGGCATCATTACATCAAGAATGCATAAATCATAAACATCCTTTTTGAATTTTTCGAAACCTTCCATACCATTTTTTGCTAAAGTAACGTCAAAGTCATTTAGCATTAAATAATCTTTAAGAACCGCACCAAAATTAAGGTCGTCTTCTACTAAAAGTATTCTTTTATTAATATTTTCCATATTTTAATTTATTAGTGGTATTTTTATTATAAAGGTACTACCCTTTCCTTTTTCGCTTTCTACATAAACCTGACCATTATGGTCTTCAACAATTCTTTTTACATACGCAAGACCTAAACCATGCCCTTTTACATTATGAATATCTCCTGTATGTTCTCTGTAAAATTTCTCAAAAACTCTTTTTTGAGCCACTTTACTCATTCCTAAACCGTTATCTTTTATTTTTACAAGAATCATATCTTTAATATTCTCGGTGAAAACCTCAATTTCAGGAACATCCGGTGAATATTTAATTGCATTTTCTAATATATTAACTAAAACATTTGTAAAATGTACTTCATTAATTAAACAGGTTGTTCTTGCCGCATTTAAATGTTTTACAATTGTACCATGCTTATCTTCAAGGATTAAATTCACGTGCTCAATTGCATCTTCAATTACATCATGAATAGCAGTAGGCTCCTTACTTATATCAAGTTCTTTTTTCTCCAGTTTAGAAATTCTAAGCACATTCTCAACCTGAGCATGCATTCTTTTATTTTCATCCCTGATCATTTGAAGATATCGAAATACCTTTTCCTTATCTTCAATAATTTTAGGGTTTTTAATTGCATCAAGAGCTAAATTTATTGTAGCAATCGGAGTTTTAAACTCATGCGTCATATTGTTTATGAAATCTGTTTTTATTTCAGATATTTGTTTTTGACGTATTAATTGGTTTAAAGCACTCGTATAAGCAATTATTATAATCAATGTAAAAATTATAGATAATATGGTAATACTTACAAGTTGTGACAATAAAAATTTCTTTTTATGCGGAAATGTTACTAATAATTGATATTTGCTATTACCTTCATTATCGGCAAAAACAGGGATATTATAAGTAGCATCTTTATTGTAATGAAAACCATCTGATTTGATTTTTGTTGGTATTTGATTATTATAAATCCCAAATTCAAATTTGGTTTTGACTTCATGTTCAACAAGTTCTTTTTTCAAGAGATTCCTCAATTTCTCTTTTGTAATTCTTTCGTCTATAGGTAATACTGAAGCGTAATCCTTATATGAAATTTGTAATTGAGCCTTATTTAAAATATCTAAGTTTCCTTCTTTTTCATCTCTTAAATCCGGAATTGTACTTTGATTTAAAACTGAATTATCAATAATATTATTATTATAAACCTCTGTTAACCTTCTGGAACTAAAGCTTTTAAATCCATCTGAATTGAATTTTTTATTAAACATCGGACTATTAATATTGAATTTTTCAGATGTAATGCTATTTTTATAAACTATAGTTTTATTTGTTTTAGTATTTCTCTGAACAAATAAAATTTCTAATAAGTCTTCTTTTTGGGGAATTTTACCGGTACTGTCTTTTATATGGTTGATTTTATCATAAAAACTATACTCTTCCTGCTGTTCCAGTTTATCAGCTACATTGCTGATCACCTGAGTGACATGATATTTAAATTGTTCATCATTATTTTCTAATGAGGAATTAAACCAATATACCTGAACCAAAATTATCCCTATCAAGGATAGACTCATAAGTAAAACAAGTATTCTAAAAAAAAATTTATTCATCGAGACAAAATTAATATTTTAACAATATACTAAATAATACATTAACCAAATATTAACATTTAAGACTGATTTTGTTTAATATTTAAAATTTTAAGAATTTTAACAACTTCTTCTTTAGCTTTTTTAAGATTATCATTAAAAATAATAAAATCGCTTTTAGAAATACGCTCTCTATCCTTCCATTGCATTTTCATTCTGTCTAAGACCTGTTCTCTATTCGTTTTATCGCGTTTCATAACCCGCTCGATTCTTGTCTCTTCAGGAGCGGTAACCGTTATAACAATATCACAGTCTTTATATCTTCCACTTTCAAATAAAATTGCTGCTTCGTAAACCACATAAGCATATTTTTTTTTTGTTTCCAGCCATGCCTCAAAATCCTTTCTTACAGCAGGATGAACAATAGCATTTAACTGATCGAGTTTACTGCTGTCACTAAAAACAATTTCTGCCAATTTTCCTCTGTTTAAAATATTATCTTCAAATAAAGAATCACCAAATAATGCTTTGATTTTTTCAATTATGAATTTTGACTGCATTACTTTTCTGGCTTCGTCGTCTGCTATATAAACCGGAACACCCATTTCCTTAAAATAGTTCGCTATGGTTGTTTTCCCACTTCCTATTCCACCTGTCAAGCCAATAATTTTTGTCATAATCAATTAAAAAAACATACGAGGAAAAGCCTCTTGTGGTTTTTTCTTTAAAAGAATAATTTTTATAAATGAGTTCAAAAATCCCGTTCCATAGCCATAGAATTGCTTCCAAACAGCAATTATAGATAAATATCCTATTTTAAGGCTTTTATTTTGAATACTGGAAGTAAGAAAAATTATAACGAAATATACGAAATATAATTGTAATAAAATGTCAAAATTAAAAATTAATAGTAAAAAAGCTAATAATAAACCTAATATAAAGAATGAAGGAAAGAAAAAAGTCAGTTTATTATGTTCTGGATACCAACTGTTTAAAATTGGTCTTGCCAAGCCAAATTTATTAACCTGAACAGAGAATTTCTCCCAATCAATTCTACGTTTATGGTAAACAAATGCATTTGGAAACAATCTGGTTTCAAAACCTAAATTCCACAATCTGATTGACAAATCCGGATCTTCTCCGGGGTGAATATTGCCAAAGCCTTTTGATGCTTCAAATGCTTTCTTTGAAATCCCCATGTTAAAACTTCTTGGCTGAAATTTACCAATCTTTTCAGAACCGCCACGAATACCTCCTGTTGTAAGAAAAGAAGTCATTGCAAAATTAATTGCCTTTTGGATATCCGAAAAACTATCCAGGGCTTTGTCCGGCCCTCCAAAACAATCTACATACTTCTTATCTAATTCTTTTCGAACTTCCGTTAAATAATTAGAAGGAATAATACAATCCGAATCAAAAATAATAAAGTAGTCACCTACAGCTTTTAGCATCCCGAAGTTCCTGGAATCTCCCGGTCCTGAATTAGGTTTGAAATAATAGGATATGTTTAGTTTTCCCTGATAAGTTTTCACCACTTCTTTACACGGAATTGATGATCCATCTTCAACAAGAACAATTTCAAAAGCTTCATTATAATCAGATTTAGACAAGCTTTCTAAAAGCTCATCAACTTCATCCGGGCGATTATACACGGGTATAATTAAAGAAAAAATCATAGGAGAATTTGCGGTATTAAAATGACAATCTTATAAATTTCAAATTTTGTGCAAAGATAGGCTATATTCATAAAAAAACCATCAACTTTGGGTTGATGGTTTTCATTTATAATACTACAAATATTTTAGTTGATACTTTCTATTTGAACTACTTCATTTGCATCAGCTTTATAATCTACTCCTGCAAATTCAAATCCGAAAAGGTTTAAAAAATCATTTTTATATCCGGCTAAATCTCCAATTGCCGGCAATGTTTCTGTTGTTGCTTCTAACCAAAGTTTAGCTACTTTTTCCTGAACATCATCACGCATTTCCCAATCATCGATCCTGATTCTTCCTTTTTCATCTACGGGCACTTCTGATCCTTTGTATAATCTATCCTGAAACAAACGCTGAATTTGCTCGATACATCCTTCATGAATCCCTTCTTCTTTCATAATTTTATATAAAAGAGAAATATATAAAGGAATAACAGGAATTGCAGAACTTGCTTGTGTTACCAATGCTTTATTTACAGAAACATAAGCTTTTCCTCCTATTGATTTTAAACTATCCGTAATTGTAAATGCAGTAGCTTCCAAATCATCTTTTGCACGGCCAATTGTACCTTTACGGTAAACTGCTTCTGTCAATGATGGCCCAATATAAGAATAAGCAACCGTTCTAGCTCCTTCTGCTAATAAATTTTCATTCTTTAAAGCATCCATCCACATAGCCCAGTCTTCACCACCCATTACTGCAACAGTATTTGTGATATCTTCATCATTTGCCGGTGCTATAGAAACTTCAGTAACATTTCCGGTATGGAAATCTACTGTTTTGTTTGTAAATGTTTGTCCAATCGGTTTTAAAACTGAACGGTGCAAAACTCCCGTAGTCGGATGCTGACGCACTGGCGAAGCCAGACTGTAAATTACAAGATCAATCTGACCTAAATCAGCTTTGATTAAATCTAAGGTTTGTCTTTTTATTTCGTTAGAAAAAGCATCACCATTAATACTTTTTGCATATAAACCGGCTTTATGCGCTTCAGATTCAAAAGCTGCTGAGTTATACCAGCCTGGTGAAGCAGTTTTACCTTCAACCGGTGGTTTTTCGAAAAACACACCAATTGTTGCTGCATCAGATCCAAAAGCACTTGTTATTCTTGAAGCCAATCCGAAACCTGTTGAAGCACCAATAACCAGTACTTTCTTTGCTCCTGCAATTGTCCCTTTTGATTTTATATATTCTATTTGATTTTTTACATTTTGCTCGCATCCTTTTGGGTGAGATGTCAAACAAATAAATCCTCTCATTCTAGGTTCTATAATCATCTTGTAATTTTTATTGTATTAATTCAATTTGAGTTTTAATTTTTCAAAAATAGACATTTTATCCTTAACCCTTTTCATGTTGGCATCCATATTGTCTATAAAATTTGGATTCAGGGCATTTTTCTTCGCTAGTTTATAATAATTATAAGCTGCTGTATATTGGCTTTCATACTCTGCCATTCTCCCTAATTCACTATTATACGATGAGTGATCAAAATTCTCTAAATTCTGCATTGTAAAATTAATATGCTCTTTAGCCTCAGCATATCGGCCAATATCAATAAGCAGATAAGTATAATTTAAATAAGGTGCAGGATATTTTGGTTCGAATTTCATCGCTAACTTATAATGATAAATCCCTTTATCATAATTACTTAGCTTATTATAATAAATCCATCCCAAATGATTGTGCGCTTTTCCAAAATCCGGATATTGGGATAATATTTCTTCAAGCATTTCTTTTCCATCGGCAATATTTCCGTCAGAAATTAATGAATCAGCTTTAATAAATTGATTTTCATAAAAACTTAAACTTTCCATATTTGAAGTTATGTTAATTTAGTAATTGTTTTGCGTGATTTAATGCCGAATCAGAAATATTTGCTCCCGAAAGCATTTGAGCAATTTCTAAAACTCTTTCTTCCTGAGTTAATAATTTTAATTCCGATTGCGTATCATCATCAACCGTAGATTTAAAAACTTTAAAATGAGAATCACCTTTTGCGGCTATTTGAGGTAAATGCGTAATGGCAAATATTTGCATATTATTACTCATTCCTTTCATGATTTCTCCCATTCTGATGGCAATTTCTCCCGAAACGCCTGTGTCAATTTCATCAAATATTAATGTTGGAAGTTTTGAATATTTCGCCAAAATCGCTTTTACTGCCAACATAATACGTGACATTTCTCCACCTGAAGCTACTTTTTTCAGTAATCCGAAATCAGTTCCTTTATTGGCAGAAAACAAAAATTGCAATTCATCCTTCCCATTTTGGAAATAGGTTTCTGATGGTAAAAGCTCTATTTTAAAACGAACATTCGGCATTCCTAAAGTCTCAAGAATTGAAATCAACTGATTTGTTAAAACCGGAATTGCATTTTCTCTATTTTGGTGAATTGTCGCTGAAAAAGCATCTAATTCCTGTGTTTTTTCTTCTATTGATTTTGATAAAACAGCAATCTCTTCTTCGATATTGCCTAATTCCAAAACTGAATTTTCAAGATTAGCCTGAATTTCAAGTAATTCATCAACTGAAATTACCTGATGCTTTTTTTGAAGATTATAAATCAATTGTAATTTTTGATTAGTCAATTCTAACTTTTCAGGATCATTTAATAATTTTTCAGAAGCATTTTGTAATTCTCTCGAAACATCATCAAATTCGATTGCTACACTTGTAATTCTTTCAAATAAACTTTGATATTCCGGTGAAAAAAGAGCTATTTTTTGCAATGAAGCTTTAATTTCATTCAGGTTATGAAAAACCCCAAATTGTTCTTCGTTAGCAATTAACAAAGACTTGTCAATTGATTCTTTTATGATTTCAACATTGTTCAGTTTTTCAAAATCAGCTTCTAATTCTTCCTGTTCACCTGATTTTAATTTAGCTGCAACCAATTCATTCAATAAAAAAGTATTGTATTCCTGCTCTTTTCCTGAATCACTTTGTTTTTTTAACAAAGCATTCAGTTTAGACTTATCTGCTTTATATGTTTTGAGTAATTTTTGATAAGATGAAATTGTTTCGAAATTATTTGCAATAGCATCAATAATTTTAAACTGAACATTTTCATCCGAAAGTTCCTGAGTTTGTTGTTGCGAATGAATATCTATCAAAAACAAACTTAAATCCTGCAATTCCTGAAGGTTTACCGGGCTATCATTAATAAACGCCCTTGATTTTCCGGAAGGAAGGATTTCACGTCTAATGATAGTTTCATCTTCATAATCCAGATCATTTACCTCAAAAAATTCCTTTAAATTATATTTAGAAATTTCAAATTGTGCTTCAATCACACATTTTTCTTCTTTATTTTTAAGAGATGTCAAATCGGCTCTTTTTCCTAAAACCAATCCTAAGGCCCCTAGAATAATTGATTTACCAGCACCTGTTTCACCTGTAATTATAGAAAAACCCGTCGAAAAATCTATTGTTAGTTTTTCAATCAGTGCATAGTTTTTAATTGACAGCGAAGTAATCATATAGCTTAAAGTAAAAAATTATTGAAGTAGGTAAAAATTAGATTAAAATCAATTAATACTTAATTTGTGACCATTTAGTTGAATTTAACGGAGAAACCTTATTTAAAGTTTCTGTTAAATCTGTAATTGTAATATTTGGTCCTCCTGAAAAAATAGAAACTATTTCATCTGATTTTGCATCAAAAAAAACTCTTGTTAAAAAAGCATTTGGTTTAACCGAATTCAATTTGCTGATTAACATTAATGAAGATTTAATTTTTTCTTTTGCTCCTTTTAGATCCTGATTCATTATATCTAATCCGGCATGATAAGCAAAAATGGTCTGTCTCAAATCAGAATAAGTTGGAGAAATCATATCATTTATCAGAAAATAACGATTTTGAACTCCGTCAGACTGACTCCAGCCTTTAGAACCTCCCTGCTGCGCTATATTAGCTAAATTCTGAGCAGTTTCGAAATAAGGACTTCCTGCTCCAAATTGAAATGTATCAGCATCCATGCCTAAAATCATATAACTGTAAAATGATATCACAGAAACTAAATTAGACTCAAAAGAAGTAGGATTGTATAATAAAGATTCAAACTCTGTATATCTGAAATTAAAATCCTTATCATTGAAATTCAAAACTGGTGAAGAATAGGTCGAATTATAAATCAATCTTGATGATTGTACCTGGATCGTTCCGCTAAACTGGTCTGAACTATTTGTAAAAAGTGTAATATACATCGAACAGTTAATACGCTCATTTTGTTTTAAAACTGCACCATTCCAGTCTGTTTTATTAACAAATTCAGATAACGATGACTGAAGCGTTTTGTAAACCTGCTGGTTTGGGTTTGGCAATCTCTCGGTATTTATTGTTACAGTGCAGTTTAACTGTTGTGCTTGTGCAAAACTAAAAATAAAAAATGCTAAAAAGACAACTAATTTACGCATAAAAATGTTCTATAACTTTGTTTAAAATATCAACTGCAACAAATTCTTTAGATTTTAAATCCATTGGTTCAATTTTAAATTCTTTGTTTATAAAAGTAACTTTATTTGTTGGCGTTTTAAAACCAGCTCCTTTATCCTGTAAAGAATTTAAAACAATCAAATCTAAGTTTTTTTTCTGAATTTTCAACTTGGCATTTTCAATTTCATTCTCAGTTTCCAATGCAAAACCAACTAAAAACTGATTTTTTTTGATTTTCCCTAACGATAATAATATGTCTTTTGTCTTTTCCAGTTCAATTGAAAACTCTTGTGAGGCTTTCTTTATTTTTTGCAAAGCTACTTCTTTCGGCTTATAATCCGCAACTGCAGCGGCTGCAATAGCTACATCAACATCATTAAAATATAAATGGCACGCATCAAACATTTCCTGTGCAGAAACTACATTAACGACCTCAATTGAAGAATGCTTAACTTTAAAATTTGTCGGACCGGAAACCAGTATAACTGACGCTCCCAAATTAGCTGCTTCATTTGCTATATCAAACCCCATTTTTCCTGAGGAATGATTTCCTATAAAACGCACAGGATCTATTGCTTCGTATGTTGGTCCCGCAGTAATTAGAATTTTTTTTCCTTTTAAAGGTAATTTACTTTCTAAATCGGCTTCTAAAAAAGCAATTATATTTTCAGGCTCTGCCATTCTTCCTTCACCTGATAAACCGCTTGCCAATTCACCATTCTCTGCAGGTATCATAATATTCCCAAATTGCTTTAAAGCAGAAAAACTGGCAATTGTAGAAGGATGTTTGTACATATCCAGATCCATTGCAGGTGCAAAATAAACAGGGCATTTAGCTGATAAATAAGTTGCGATTAAAAGATTATCACAATTCCCGTTAGCCATTTTAGACAAGGTATTTGCAGTCGCAGGAGCAATTAGCATTAAATCAGCCCAAAGTCCTAATTCAACATGATTATTCCATTGTGCATTTTGCTTTGGATCATCATCTTCATTGTAAAATGTAGAATAAACAGGATTTTTTGACAAAGTCGATAACGTAAGTGGTGTTACAAAATCCTTAGAAGCAGGTGTCATTATCACTTGGACATGTGCACCTGCTT